>CAJYHS010000146.1 GCA_913774715.1 uncultured Siphonobacter sp.
GTGCTCTTCCGATCTCTTCTACCCAATGATTACGGAAATTGCTCCTCTGAAATATTCGTATCCCCCCCTAACTAGTGGAAGCTACACCTCAAATCTGCCCACTTCTGCCCTGCCCTGGTTTTGTTGCTGGGTTTATTTCAAAATCCATTACTCACTAAACATTACTCTTATGCGAATTTTAGTCACAAACGATGATGGAATTTATAGTCCGGGAATCGCAGCACTGGCTCGTGTTGCCTCAATATTTGGCGATGTATACGTAGTGGCTCCGGATGTAGAGCAGTCCTCCATGGGCCATGCCGTAACGCACTCACGTCCTCTCACCATAAAAAAATCAACTAATTCCTTCGGTGAAAATATCCCGGCTCACCGGGTCAATGGTACGCCAGCGGATTGCGTTGCTTTAGGTACGCATTTGTACGCCGACGTGGATGTGGTACTTTCAGGTATCAATATGGGTCCGAATCTGGGTAACTCCATGTGGCATTCGGGAACCCTTGCGGCTGCAAAGCAGGCAGCCTTATTTGGTCTTAAAGGAATTGCCCTTAGTACACCCGTAGGAAACTCCGATCCTGATTTTGAGGCTCTCGCACCTTATGTAGAACGTGCCCTGGCCGTCGCTTTGGAGGATAAAGATTCCAATTTGATTAACATTAACTTTCCACCCAACCCTACGGATCTGGTCTGGACTCGTCAGTCTGTGCGTCAGTATGATGGGCATGTGGTTCCAGGAGTGGATCCTATGGGGCGTAAGCATTACTGGTTTACGGTATCGCCACTCGAGCCAGCCGAAGAAGGGACAGATCGTTGGGCCGTTGAAAACAACTTGGTATCCCTTACTCCACTTCGACTCGATTTAACGGATGAACAAGCCTTAAGTCGAATGCTGAATGTCAGTATTTAACATTTGTTTTCTTTGTATGAAGGGCTGATTACTCAGCCCTTTTTTTGTTAGTATGCTCTTGTAGTTTTATATCACATTGAACTTACTTAATTAGGATGTACTAAAATTTTGGATAAAAAAAGTTCTTTCTATATTTGTCTTAGAGAAAATTTTATCCTTAAAGCCTATGATTACGCCTGAAAAAGCAGTTCGGTTTTTGAAATCCAAACCTGCTTTAAACTTGTCTCAGATTGAAAAAGAGGCAGGAATTCCTTCTAAAACCCTTCACAAAGCTCTTTCTGAGCAGAATGATATTCCAGTCAAGCACTTACAGGCTTTAGATACTGCCCTCCGAAAATATGGCTATAACGATGAGCAGGTTGATAAGGCTCAGGTCATATCCATCGTTAATCACAAAGGTGGAGTCGGAAAAACGACAACGGTAATTAATCTGGGAAAAGCGTTAAGCTTATTAGGGAACCGGGTTTTGCTTATCGACATGGATTCGCAAGGTAACCTTTCGCAGTGTTTCGGAGTACACGATCCTCAGGAGCAAATCATCGATGCACTGTTGCATAACTCCCCACTTCCTTTGATTGCTATCACGGATAATCTATATCTTACTCCTTCGGATATACGTATGGCATATAAAGAGTCGGAATTAGCCAATGCCATTGGAGCTGATCGCCGATTATCATTAAAACTGGAAGAAGTCCGGGAGGATTTTGATTATATCTTGATAGACTGCCCTCCTAGCCTCGGGATTTGTACGACTTGCTCATTAGTAGCTTCTACTTCCTGTCTGGTTCCCATTCAGCCCGAAGCCAGTGCTTATCACGGAGTCGAAAGTCTATTCAACCGCATTGCTGAGATTCGGACTTACATTAACCCTACTTTAACGGTGAAAGGAATTGTATTCACGATGGTTCATAGAAATCAGAGTGTGCACAAAAGCATGATGTCTCACATTCGGGAGAATTATAAAAACTTCCCCATTTACACGTCAGTTATTGAGGTTTCGACGGTCATCAAGCAATCCCAGGTGGCTAAAGAGGATCTGTTTACGTATTCACCTAAATCGGTTTCATGGCAACAGTATAATCAGCTGGCAACCGAACTAATCGCACTTTAATATGGCTAAAAAAGACTTCATGAATTTGATGAAGGAAAAGACAACGAATCTTAAACCTTCCATTTTGTCTTCCGAAGAACATATTAAAAGTCAGATTACGATTCTTCAGGAATTAAAAGATCTCATTCCCCCGCTTACCCCTGATGAACTCCAACAACTGGAGCAGAATATTCTGAAGCATGGGGTAAAAGATCCGGTTACGATCTGGGAAACCACTACATCCGTAGCAGGTATTGATGAGCAGTCTTTACCTATTTACATTTTGATTGATGGCCATAATCGTTATTCGATTGTACAGACCCATCATCTGGATTTCCGAATCAATCTGGTCCATTTTGCTTCCATGTCGGAAGTAAAAGACTATATGATTGATCACCAGTTAGGCCGTCGTAACCTCACCCCGGAACAGGCTTCGTATTTACGGGGCCTGCGTTACCTTCAACAAAAAAATGGCCGCGGTGGCAATCAATATTCTTCAGAGCAGGAAAATATTTCGGTCAATCTAGGCAAAGAATACGGAGTTAGTAGCCGAACCATTAAGCGTGACGGTGACTATGCAGCCGGTCTGGAAAAACTTACTTCTGAGTTTAAAAGTGATATTCTTTCGGGAAAGCAGAAGCTCTCAAAAGCTTCTATTAATGCCATTGCTAAGGTAAAAGCTAAGCAACTTTTTAATACGCCTGAAGAAGTTCAGAAAGCTGTTTCCGATTCTCCTTTTGACGAAGAAATGACTGAACGTCAACAATTACATTTGGAAATCAAGAGTTTAGCTTCTGGACCTTTGACAATCGAAACCTGCGAAACTTTATTACAACGCATACAGAAGTTTCAAGATTTGTTACAATCAAAGTGACAGCGTGTCCCTTTGTTTAGGTATGGATTTTGCAAAGACGAAGTGACACGCTGTCACTTCGTCTTTTTTTAGCTCCTACATTAATTGATCAAAGGGACACGCTGTCACTTTGGTTTCGGAAGTGTTCATACGGTCATTAGATCAAGCTGATCCTTTTCAACATGCAAGTTTCTATTACTAGACTCTTCCTTATTTTAAAGTCTTGCGTCATTGCTTCTGTAATGAATGCACTCATATAATACACGATCGGATAAAGAGAGAAACCTTTCCAAACATTCTGAAAGCTACGTACATAAAAGCGTGTTGCTGTTTATAAATTCCCCAGGATTGAATGTCCAGAAAACGCAGTAATTCGTCCCTGTGCATCATTTATTATTGGGATGTATCCGTACATAACTGATATACTTCCCTAAAAACGATTGGTCTGAATTACCGGGTGAACTTCTGACTTACCTTATTGACACCACACGGATGAAACAGTCAACACTAATATTGCTAATCTTAAATAGTAATACACAACTTGATTGATAAGTGTGAAAAAGTGAATATGCACTTCTATAACACTATGAGGATAGATACAAATACATTAGCACTAACAATACAGACAAATCTATCTGATCAATAAACACAATGTTGATGCTGAAGACTATCAAATAGAAAGAATCGCTATAAAAGTAATTCTTTCTATTTGATCAATACTTACTTAAATACTTAAATATTCCAAAAGCCGATGGATATTGATTATGCTAAGGAGTTTGATTTTCTGAGAAGGTCATTGGCAATCATTCACAGTAATGCAGGAAGTTACCTCAAGCATTTTCTATGGAATAAATGCTCCCTTAATAAAAGCGTTAGCGATATCGAAGGGTAGAGTAGGAGAAGCGAACAACTATCACAATTTGTGACTAATTGTATTTTGCTTTTCCCTGATCTACTCGTAAAAAAATAACTGGAAAAGAATTTAATAGGGGTTTACTGCGAATAGAGTTGTTCGCTCTTGTTATTTAACTATCACAAGTCGGTTACATACCCACTAAAGTTTAATGCCTGTAAAACCGTAACTATCACAATTTGTGACAAACCCTATTTGAGGAATATTAAACGAAGTCTTTACTATTATGATCTCATCTCAGCCGATTATATAAATCCAATATACTGATAATCAATACTGTAAAAAAACAAATTGTGATACTTTATAGAGCCTTTTAGATCAAGCAAAGAATAATTAAAGAAACAGATTATCATTTTGTAAGTATCTGTCTATCAAATGCATACAGCTAACAAATTGTGATAGTTGCTACAAACAACCATTATATTCCTTTCAAGGCAGAACAAGTGATTTTTTATTCAGAACTCTGTCACAAATTGTGATAGTTTCATAGATTGTTATTGATTTTTCAAAGAATAGGTGTATATAAATTTCTGATTATTAGCTAATTATGCAAACAAATTGTGATAGTTATGAATGCTATCAGGTTTGCTTATGCCTTCACTATATCACAAAAAACACGTTTGAAATGGTCGTAAATAGAACTCACAAATTGTGATAGTTAAGCTTTATATGAGCACTTGTCGGAAAAAATAGCGTACATAAGTATATAATTACGCTGATAATCAGACTAGTATTCTTTTTTCAAGCAAACTATCACAAAATGTACGTGCCCGTAGCCTAATTCTTTTCTAAAAAGATCAATTCCATTCAACTCTCCTTTCTCAAAATCAATCTTAATGACTGGCCTCAAAGCATGAATTAAAAATAAAAAAAAATCTAAAAAATCATCATCAATTACTGTTTGACTGTTTTTATATTATTATTTATATATATTTCGGTCAAAAAAGCAGCTTGTAACTAATTGATTAACAGTGTTTTATGAACTCAATTTTTGATAAACTATCACAGATTCCACGTCTAACTATCACAAAATGCACGTGCAACTATCACAAAAATCACGAATAAGTATCACAAAAATCACGCAAGTTTATTACCTTGCCGACGTGGAATCTGTGATAGTTGTTGAAATGTGATTGATGAGCCACGAATGTGAGTCCTCTTTAACCGATCTGAGAGTGGAAAAAAAGCCTGTTGCTCGTAAAAACGTTCGTAAAAAAAAGCGAAACAATACTGTCGTTCTGATTCGTAAATCAAACGCACTTGTGGAAGCTCATTACAAATTTACGATTTGGGAAACCCGCGTGTTTGCCAAAATGATTTCCATGATTGATTGGGAAGATAGTGACTTCAAAGAGTATAAAATATTTTTTCGGGATATCATCCAGGATTTTGGCCTTCGTAAAGATGGACGAACCTACGATGACCTGAAGGAAGGAGCCAGGGGATTGATGAGTAAAATCATTAAACTCAAAGTCAAGACGGAAGGGGTGTATGAAACACTGGAAACGCCCATTATCGGTGGTATAAAAACACCTGATGATGTTCACCGGAAAATTGTGCAGTCAAAACGCCTTGATGACGATCGGGTGTACTTGAAGGTTTCTTTTCACCCGGACTTAAAGCCTTTCCTGATTGAACTGAAAGAACGGTATTTAGTATACGAGATGGCGAATATTCTTGATTTGTCCAGTCCCTATACTGTTCGGATTTATGAATTACTCAAACAATATGAGAAATTAGGCGAACGTACCATTGAATTGCAGGAACTCAAAGCCATGCTCGGTATGGAAGAAGAGTATAAGCTTTACGGCCACTTCCGGGATCGGGTACTGGAGAAAGCGAAAGACGACTTACGGAAGTACACGGACATTCGCTTCGAATACGAGGGTGTTCAGGCGAAGAATTACCCTTACGAATTGCCGTTCAAGTTAAAATCCAACGCGGTAGTAGCGATTCGATTTTATAACATTACTAAAAATGACGCGAGCCAGTCGCCGGGTAAACCTTTTCTGAAAATCAGTAAACCGGTGAAGGTAGAAGAGTCAGTGGAAATTCCGTACGCTGAAGAAGTACCTCAGGTGCCTCATTTCGATGAAATTTACAGCCTGGTCAGTGAGTATGTCTCTGATCAGACGGTATTACAGTGGTTAAATAAATCATCCATTGAGCATATCAGAACCTGTATTCAGACCACTTTGAAGCAGGCCAGAAAGAAAAACTCTTCGATTCAGAATATTGGTGGGTACCTGAATACGCTTATACTTTCTCCGCCCTTATTCAATGCCGTAGAAGCTCCTAAAAAGGTATCACAAAATCCGCAGCTGGATCGCAAAGCCCTGCAGGATGAACTGGATCGTGTGAAAAATCAGTGGTACGAAAAACAGTATGACATCATTCGTGATTTTCTGTCGATTCGTCCCGGTTTGCGAATGGAGTTATTTCAACAGGCTAAGAAAACAGTTCCGTTTTCCTACGATCCTAAAATGACAGACGAGCAAAACTACAAAGAGAAAATGCTCTTTGCTACGGCGGTGTGGGAGTTGGCACGCACGTATTGTCAGGAAGAACTAGCAGTGGTAGAAAAGAAATATCAACCCGCACTCAACGAGCTAGAACGGAAGCTGACAACTTTATAAAAAATTTTATAGAAAGCGAGTGAACGTTTGAGAAGGGAATGATTACCTTGAGGGCTCATACCTTCCTGTAATTAACCAGAACCTCTATGGCTAATTTACAAACACGTCGAAATTTTATTAAAACCACCACAGCGGCTTTATCGCTGTTCAGTATTGTGCCCCGTCATGTTTTGGGCAAAGGTTTTCTGGCTCCCAGTGATCAGTTAACGAAAGGAATTATTGGATTGGGAGGAATGGGCAGAGGACACATTCCTTACGCGGGAACTCGCGTCGTCGCTCTTTGCGATGTGGATGAAAACCATCTGAAGCAGGGACTTCAACTGGCTGGTGGAACGGACATAAAAACGTTTAAAGATTACCGGGAACTGATCCAGTTACCCGAAGTAGACATCGTGCATATTGCTACGCCCCCGCATTGGCACGGTTTGATGGCCATTGATGCCGCACGGGCTGGAAAAGATATCTGGTGCGAGAAACCCATGACCCGAACCATTGGCGAAGGCAAGCGGGTAAAAGAAGCCGTAGAGCAATACGGACGCATGTTCCGCCTGAATACGTGGTTTAGATTTGAATCTACGTTCTACGGGATGAAAACCACTGTTCGACCCATTAAAAAACTGGTAGAGAGCGGTTTATTAGGCTGGCCTTTGAAAGTTACGGTTAGCAAGCATACGGGCTTTGACTGGAAATTCTACTGGGTAGGAAAAACCAACCTTGAAAAGCAGACCGTTCCTAATGAACTGGATTATAATACCTGGCTGGGGCCTGCTCCCTATAAACCTTACAACGCTCATCGCGTGCACGGCACGTTTCGGGGGTATTGGGATTACGATGGGGGAGGACTGGGGGATATGGGCCAGCATTACCTGGATCCGATTCAGTATTTTCTGGGCAAAGACGATGAAAGTCCGATCAGTGTCGAAATTGATGCTCCTCAGCAACATCCCGAAGCCGTAGGAACCTGGCGTAGAATTGAATACACTTTTGCGGATGGTTGTAAAATCATTCTGGATGGGGAAGGAAAAGACGAAGGCGTACCTTACATCGAGGGACCCAAAGGGAAGCTTTACCCGGAATTTAAATCCGATATTCCTGATCTGAAGAAAAAATTAGCCGCTTTTCCTGATCCGGCTATTCAGGTTACTGACTTTCTGGAATCAGTTCGGGAACGGAAGCCTTTTGCTCTCAATGAACAGAATGGGTATCGTTCCTGCACGTTGATTAACATGGGAATTGTGGCTTTGCGATTGGGACGTTCGCTTAAATTTGATCCTGATCTTCAGGAATTTATTGATGATGAAGCAGCCAATCGCCTTGTTGATCAGCCTATGCGGGCACCCTGGGTTATGGGTTCTTAGATGTTCGTTCGTAAATCGCTCTAAATCATGAAAAAAACGTGGTTAATTCTCAGTCTGGTACTTCCTTCAGGAGTCTGGGCTCAAAGTGATAAGGTAGAAGCAACCCTGCAACAGTTTCCCGCAGCGGACGCTGAACATCTACAGTCCGCTCTGTCCGATCTTACTAAATCAGGTGAAGCAGGTATATTAGAATTAGCGGCAGGATTAAACCAACCCGGCGATCACAGCCGAGCGGAATACGCGTTGTGGAGTTACTCGGCTTATGTAGCCAAGGGTAATCACGCGGCGGATCGCTTACGTAGTTCACAGGCTTATCAGAAAGCCCTGAAAGCCAGTAAAGATCCGGATGCACAAACTTTCCTCATTACTCAGTTGCAATTGATTGGTAAAGACGAAGCGGTGCCCACACTAGCGACTTACTTAAGCGATGAACGTTTGGCTGATCCCGCTGCCCGAGCCTTAACGAGTATTCATACACCCGCCGCTCAGAAAGCAATCGTCTCGGCCTTACCGGGGGCAAAGGGAGCAGCTCAACTGGCGATACTCGAAGCCGCTGGAAAAATGCGAATTCAAACGGCTCAGTCTACGTTTCTGAAACTGGCTAAGAGTCCGGAATTGAACGTAAGAAAACTGGCCTTGTATGGCCTGGCTAATCTGGGGCTGCCCTCCGCTCAGCCTACCTTGCTGGCTCAGGCGTCGAAAGTTAACTATAGCTATGACCCTAGTGAAGCAACAAATGCCTATTTACTGTGGTTGAAGCGGGCAGGACAGAACCCGAAACAGACTGGGGTTGAAAAAAACGCCCTGGAGCTCATTAAATTCTCTAAAGGGTATACGCGACTAGCTGCGGAGCAGATCGTGCTAGAGAAGACAAATAAAGCCACTTTTACGGCTTTTGTTGAACGAATCGCAAAAGCCGATTACCCGGCGTCTGATAAATTCCAGCTTTTAAAGCAGGCTATGGCAAAGGCTTCGAATACGGAACAGAAACGTGTAGTCTTGAAAGAACT
This sequence comes from uncultured Siphonobacter sp., assembly GCA_913774715.1. GTDB lineage: Bacteria > Bacteroidota > Bacteroidia > Cytophagales > Spirosomataceae > Siphonobacter. Next base: position 8,765 of record CAJYHS010000146.1, read on the forward strand.
AGCTCAGGTAAATCATCCGGCAGCTTTCTACTTCGCCCATGCATTCATGGATTCGAAAGAGCTTCAGAAAACGGCAGCTACGACGGTAGCCGAGTTATCGCTGGATCTTCCCGAATTATGTACAATGAAAGACCGGGAATTGATTTCGAATACTTATCCATTCATTTCCAGTACTTTACAGGAAGAAGTTCGTAAACATATTTCCATCATGCCTGATTTACACGGTTTGAAGGAAGCTGAGAAGGAAGAAGGTTTTAAAGCTTTATTCGACGGCTCCAATTTAGAGCAGTGGACGGGTAATAAACAGGATTACATCATAGAAGAAGGGAATCTGGTGATTCGTCCTTTGGGTAAAGGTCAGGGGAATTTGTACACGAAGGATGAATATGCCGATTTTGTTTTCCGTTTCGATTTTCAGTTAACCCCGGGAGCCAATAACGGGTTAGGCGTTCGGTCTCCATTGGAGGGAGACGCAGCTTACACCGGAATGGAGCTTCAGATTCTGGATAACGATGCCTTTGAATACAAAAATTTACAGCCCTATCAATACCATGGCTCAGTGTATGGTATTATCCCCGCCAAGCGGGAAGCCATGAGGCCCATTGGAGAGTGGAACTCGGAAGAGGTTACCCTGAAAGGAACGCACGTGAAAGTGGTATTAAATGGGGTAACCATCCTGGACGGAGATACTGCCGAGGCTACGAAAGAAGGGACGCCGGACCATAAAGAACATCCGGGACTGAAAAGAACGTCTGGTCACATTGGCTTTTTAGGACACGGTTCCGTCGTGAAATTCCGGAACATGCGAGTGAAAGAATTATAAGTTTTTATCGGTAATCCCTAGTTTTCCAATTGACGTATATTATGTATCGTTAGTTGGAAAACTTTTGTTTTAATACGAACTCCAGTTTACAATCTATCAACTCATATGTTTATTAC
>CAJYHS010000147.1 GCA_913774715.1 uncultured Siphonobacter sp.
CAAAAATATCATCACATCTATTCTTAAAGACTCCCCAGCTTACCGGGCTGGCTTAAATGCTATGGATGAAATTATATCGATCAATGGTCAACCTATTACCGATTTGAATCGGTTCGTCTCAGCTCAGAAACCCAATGACGAATTGTTAGTTGAGGTACGCAGGGCAGGATTCATTCGAACTTTTGATGTGAAGCTAAGCAGTACTCCTCTCAAAAAATATGTAATCGTCAGAAATGAAAAACCCACGGCAGAACAAGATCACTTATTCCGCCAATGGGTTTGGGCTTAAGTAAACTTGGCTGGTGATGAACAAAACTAATTGTAGATAATACGTTGATAATGACTGACAAAACATTGCTCATTCTATTTAGCATTGTTTAGTTAGTAAATACTAAAAGATTATTAACGGTTTCGTCTACGTTTTTTAATCATCCAGCTCGTCTACTGCGTCGCCCCAGTCTTTGGCCATTTCTTCAAATCGACGCATAACTTTGTCTAAAAAGGGACCATTCAACATTTCTTTCAAATCATCCTCACTCGTAATATCATACTCATTGATTTTATAAGTCTGTTCAAATAAACCCGCTTCTACTTTCACAATGTAACGGTTATTCCAGGCGTATAAGGTGATTTTACAGGAAGGGTGCGGTACTTCTCCAATGACTTTCATAATGAATAAGATTACTTTACGGCAACGAGCCATTTCAAATGCGAATATGCGATTGCTCTCCCTATTTTTCCTAACATTATTTATGATGAGTTGTGGAAATCAAAGGGATCAGGAAGCGTACCAGTTTTTTCTTCGTGGCAATGACCAGTTATTAAAGCAGGATTATCCGCAAGCCATTCGTTTTTACTCCGAAGCAATCAAGAAAAAAGAGAATTTTTCAGAAGCATTAACCAATAGAGGCCTCTCCTATCTCCAGCAGGGAGATACTGAAAAAGCCTTAACAGATTTAAATAACTCATTGAAAATCAATCCCAAATTAGGGAGTACGTATCAAAATCGAGGAAATCTTTTTTCACTTCAGGGTCAATACGCTCCAGCTCGTAAAGATCTGGAAGAATCCGTAAAATTAATCCCTGACTCATCATCAGCCTGGGCTTTGTTAGGCAATGCTCAATACATGACCGGGCAGGAAGATTTGGCTTTCGCTTCATTTGATAAAGCTATTCAATTACGAGCATCTGATTATACCACCTATGCCTTTCGCGGATGGATCTATGTACTTCGGAAAGAATACTCGAAAGCACAAGATGACTTCAAGAAAGTACTTCAATATAAAACGAACGAACCAAGCTCCGTTAATAACCTGGCTATGGTGAGTACCATGTTGGGTAATCCTCAGGAAGGATTAAAGTGGGCTGACCTGGCAGTGAAAATTACTGAGGGCAAGCTCCTCGCCTACTCCGTTAATAACCGGGCCTTTGCATTGTTGGAATTAAATCGCCTTGAAGATGCCAAAGCTGAATTAGATCGCTCCATTCGGCTTGATGAAACGAATGCCTGGGCCTACCGCAACCTGGGTATTTACTATTTGAAAAAAGCCGATGCGACTAGAGCTCTAGAGGAGCTAAAAAAAGCTGAGGAAATTGATCCTTCTGTTGATGAGCTTAACTATTACGTGGGTAAAACCTATGAAGCAATGGGTAAGTATGCGGAAAAATGTAAATCCTGGCAAAAGGGTGCTTTACTAAAAGAAAAGAAAGCCCTTGAAGCTTTTAAAAGCTGTCAATAATAAGCTCTGAGAATTGAGTGGAACCTACAGGACATCGAGTACTAAAGTTCTATCCAATTCTCAGAAGCCATAATACTGTAAATTTATCACTTAACACTTATCATAATCTACTCATTTTAAAATACTTATGATGCCGTTAAAGGGCTTTCATCAGGGTTTTAAAATGATCAAAGTAGTTTTGATTGAGATTAGCATCACTACTGATTTCCAGCACTTTAGCTTTTTTATCGTCACTAATGAAAGCTGGAAGGGCACTTTCAAGCTTTTCATAACTATCAGCATGCCAATAATCCAGTCCGGCATCCCGGGCAGTGCTTTGGGCCGAGGTTTGATGTTTTGTTTCAAAAAAAGTTGTTAACTCAGGTTGCTGGCGAGGTCCCTCTATCATTCGGAATATACTTCCACCGGAATTATTAATCAGTATAATCCGCAGGTTGTTAGGCACATGTGGATGCCATAGAGCATTTCGGTCATAGAAAAATGCGACATCTCCAATGAGAACAAAGACTAATTGATCCGTAGTAAGAGCAGCTCCTACAGCTGTGCTTAGGCAACCATCAATTCCACTCGTTCCCCGGTTGGAAAAAACTTGAATCTTTTTCGGAGTGCCAATAAAGTTGGCATACCGGACGGACATACTATTGGCTAAATGAAGCTGGGAATACTCAGGTATAACCGCCATTACTTCATCAATCACCTTGAATTCTACGAAGGATTTTGTAGATCTGAAATTAGAGTGAATACACTGAATGGCTTTCTGTTCCGCCTTTTCCCAGGCAGATAGAAACTCAGTTGCCGGCTCATTATCACCATTACGAAAAGCTCGCAAATCTAATGTTTCCAGAAATTCTCCGAAAAATGGTTCCGCATCCATCGTAAGTTGATGCGTTAGCATCTGAAATGGATCGATTAATTCTCTTCGTGGTGTAATGTGGTAATGGTGCTGTGGTTTATACTTTCGAAGAAATAATTTGAGATTTTTAGAAACAAATGCATCCCCGAAAGAAATAATGACATCCGGTTGTAGTTCTTCCAACAGCTGATGATTCACCGAGGCCAGGAAAAAATCGGGATGAGTAACGAAGTCGCCCTGGAGATTAGAAAGGATCTCCCCTACTATGGGTATGCCTAACTCATCCCTGATTTTCCGAAGCGTATCGAGTAACTCATCCGAAATCACCTGCTGTCCCACTAGTATTAATACGCGATCACTGGATTCTACTTTATCGAGTAGATCTTGCCATACTTCAGTTGATAATTGTCTTTTTCCGCTAGAGCGAAGAATAACTTTTGGAGATCCGTACGTAAAAATCTCATCTGCCTTGGGGTAAAAGGGCTCCCGGATGGGCACATTCAAATGGACCGGACCTTTAGGGTTTTCTTCAGCGTTATTAATTACCTGATTCACAATCCGCTCGATAAACCATAAGTTGTCTCCGTGGCTATAATCGGCAGGTAGTGAAAAAGATTCTTTTACGTGTTTGGCATATACCGAATCCTGGTGAATCATCTGGCCATCCTGCTGATGAATCCATTCAGGTGGTCGATCCGCTGTAAGTACCAGAAGTGGTACACCCAGAAAATACGCTTCGGCCACTGCCGGAGCAAAATTCAGAGCCGCCGTTCCTGAAGTACATATAAGCACTACGGGTTTATTCAACTGCTGAGCCATCCCAAGTGCAATGTATGCGGCAGCCCGTTCATCGGGAATTACTTTTGTTTCAATGGAAGGATGCCGGGCGAAGGCTAAGGTCAGAGCCGCTGATCGGGATCCGGGCGAAATAACCGCTTGGGTTATTCCACGACGCACACACAATTCAGCGAGGTCTACTATAGGTTGCAAAATCATAGCTCTTACATTAACAGGATAAAAATAAATCCTATAAAAAAAGCCCCCTAGTGGAGGCTTTTTTTAGTATTCCTAATTCGAAAATTATCCTAAGTACGTCTTCAACGCTTTACTACGTGACGTATGACGTAACCGACGAATGGCTTTTTCTTTAATTTGGCGTACCCGCTCGCGAGTCAGGTTAAACTTTTCACCAATCTCTTCGAGGGTCATAGCATGGTTACCATCCAAACCAAAGTAGAGAGTAATGACATCTGCTTCACGCTGAGTCAGGGTAGATAACGCTCGTTGTACTTCCTTACGAAGAGACTCATTTACTAAGCCGGAATCAGGCTTGTCTTCTCCGTCATTTTCAAGAACGTCAAGCAAAGAGTTTTCTTCTCCTTGTACGAAAGGAGCATCCATGGAAACGTGACGACCTGAAATTTTCAGGGTATCCACTACTTCTCCGGCAGAAATTTCCAGTACTTCGGCTAATTCTTCGGGGGATGGCTCCCGCTCAAAGCGTTGCTCCAATTCGGAAAACGTTTTTGAGATTTTATTTAGAGAACCTACCCGGTTCAGGGGCAGACGAACAATACGAGACTGTTCGGCCAAAGCCTGAAGAATAGACTGACGAATCCACCATACGGCGTATGAGATGAATTTAAAACCACGGGTTTCGTCGAAACGCTGGGCGGCTTTGATCAAACCTAAGTTACCTTCGTTGATTAAGTCTCCCAGAGAAAGTCCCTGGTTTTGATATTGCTTAGCTACTGAAACTACGAAACGTAAGTTTGCTTTAGTCAGTCGCTCTAACGCTAATTGGTCACCTTCACGAATTCTTCGAGCCAGTTCTACCTCCTCGTCCGGGGTGAGCAAATCCACTTTACCAATTTCCTGAAGATATTTATCAAGAGATTGGCTTTCCCGGTTAGTGATCTGCTTAGAAATTTTTAGCTGTCTCATCTGGCATCAGAATTTGCTTATGGGTTGCTGATGATTATGTAACATGAAATCGAGAAAAAAAAATTCAGGAATAGTAGCTCGCCGTGCAAAAATTAATTGCGGGGGCGACGATTCTCAGAATTTCCCCGGTCACTGCGTTCTGGACGATCGCTACGCTCAGGTCTTTCAGGACGCTCCTGATAACCTTCCGGTTTTGGTAACAATACCCGACGAGATAAACGGAATTTTCCGGTTTTTTGATCTACTTCGATCAGTTTAACCTGAACTTCCTCACCTACTTCCAGAACTCCTTTCATGGCAGGCAGACGATCCCATGAAATCTCAGAAATGTGTAATAGACCGTCACGTCCTGGCAGAAATTCTACGAACGCTCCAAAATCAGTAACCGTCTTTACCTTACCTGTATACACTTCACCTACTTCAGGAACCGTAACGATTCCTTTTACACGACCCACCGCAGCGTCCATTGCTTCTT
>CAJYHS010000148.1 GCA_913774715.1 uncultured Siphonobacter sp.
TCTTTCCACGTTTTCCAACGCATTTCATCAAAGAAGCTAATTCCTTCATTGACAAATTCCCGTCGACGTTCATTACGGATTCGCTCCCGCAAATCCACTTGAGAACTAACGGTCGTAGCAGCCGATGTATTGAGAAGTCCTACTCCTGCCCGGCCTCTAACCTGATTCACTAACTCGATAGCTCCGGTAGTATTACCCTGTTCATTCAAGGCTTCTGCCCACATCAGCAGCACATCAGCGTAGCGAATCAGAGGAAAGTCAGTGGGTCCATACGAACGGTTCAGCGTTTCGGTGGTTCCTTCGTAGACAAACTTGCGGTGTAAATAATAAAAATAAGGTTGGGTGTCCGTACGTAAATCGCCATTAACCGCCGCTTCAGCCCGGTAAGGCCAGCGGGAAGTTACCGTGGCATTGGCATTACTAAATACGCCCAGATAAGTAGAATAGGGCGTAATTACGTTGGCCGCAAGCCTTGGATCCCGATTCGCGTAGGCCTTTAGAATCCGTTCTTCGTTACCCGTTGGCAAATACTGACTCATGTCCGCTCCTCGGTTACGGGCTGCTGTTATTTCGGTAGTGGTCAAATTATTACGCAGGAAAAATACTTCCCGCTGGGCAGGAGTCATCTGGTTATAACCCGGCAGAATAGTCTCCCAGCTGAAAGGCGATCCATCCGCATTCTCGTAGAGATCAACGGCGTTGGGTGATACCAGAAAGTTATTCCAGCAGGAACCAAACGATGAGCGGGTTCCGCAAAAGAACTGCGTCGTCGAACCTGATCCAGTCACGGCAATGTGCTGAATCGAGAAAATCATCTCATCACTCTGCTCGTTAGCCTGTTTAAAGAGCGTTTTATAATCCGAAAATAAGGTATACCCCGCTTCTTTTACTTTACTAAAGTCCGCCGCCGCCGCCGCCCAGTTTTCCTGATATAGATATGCTTTTCCCCGCAGAGCATAAGCGGCTCCTTTCGTAACGTGACCATATAAACCACTGCCTTTGGCGTATTTATTAGGTAAGTTAGGTTCATTAATCGCATCAGTTAAATCAGCAATCACCGCGTTCCAGATTTCCGTTTCCGTCGAACGAGCTCTGTTGGCATTTTCCGTAGTAATCGGTTCTAAAAAAAGAGGTACGCCTTTGTATAGCTGGTTAAGCCGGAGATAAAAGTAAGCCCGCAGGAACTTACATTCCGCTACCAGACGTGCTTTTTTCTCCGCCGTTGAAGGAGATTTGGCCGGAATGTTAATGATGGCATCGTTGGCCCGGTTTACCCCTTCGAAGAGCTGTCGATAGTTATCACTAAACAGAGCACTGGAGGTCGTAATGGTACCCATTAGCAGGGCATCCGCATCCCTACCCTGTCCACCGGATGAGAAACGATCTAACTGATAAAGTTCATTTCCGGAAGCGGCACTTGTATTGATGTTCAAACGCAGGGCATTGTAAACACCTGTCACGCCGAGATCCGTTAAATTGTCCGTCGTCCACATGGTAGCAGAACTTACGGAATCATAAGGAGACGTTTCCAATAGATTTTCCCGGCACCCTGTTAACAGAAGGGTGGCAAAAATCAATATTTTTTTCATGAGGTCTTTGATTTAGAAGGTCAGGTTCAGTCCTAGTGTAAATTGTCGCATGGTGGGATAATCCACGCTTGCTCCTACTTCGGGATCCATGCCTGGATAGCGGGTAATCAAAAGCAGGTTCTCCCCAGACACGTAAACTCTGGCCCGTTCCAACGCTACTTTTTTGACCAAGCTTTGGGGAAGGCTGTAACCTAGCTGTACGTTTCGTAGTTTGATGTAGCCAGCGTTATAAAGCCAGAAATTACTGGCGACAGCCGCATTTTGAGCATCCGTTGTATTTTTTAAGCGAGGAGCTTTACCCTGGATGTTATTGGCAGGATCAGAAGGATCAGCATCATTGTAATAATAATGATCGTTAGCTACGGATAAAGGGATGGCAAAGCCATTCTGAAGGGTAGAGTTATTATACCCCTGCACGTTCCAGTAATACTGAAAACCCGTACTTCCCGACCAGATCATTGAGAAATCAAGCCCTTTCCAGGAAAGATCTCCCCTGAAGCCAAAGTTGTATTTAGGCGTCGTATTAGTACCCGTAAACTGCCGGTCATACGTATTACCGTAGATGCCATCTTTGTTAGTATCCGCATAAATCAGGTCTCCGTAATAAATTCTGGATTTTCCGACACCACCCGCTGGCTGAAAGCTATACCCTGCCGCAATCATATCCTGAAGCCACTGTAAATCCTGAGTGGTTCGAATCATTCCATCCTTAGGACCCGCCTGAATATCTACGCTTCCATCCCCACTCGGGGTATAGTTGCCATTTCCCTGATAGGTTGTGCGGACATAGTATTCATTGATTTGATGTCCTTCCACAATACGGGTATCGCCGCCGGATGACACATCGCCCAGATTAGATACATACGTGGAAACGCCATTGATATTCTGGTAGCCTTCCACAAGTTTGCCCCGGTACTGATCTACCCGGTTGTAGTTATAAGCGAAGTTTCCCGTCAAACCAAACTGAAAATCTCCTGATTTACCCCGATAGCCCAGAGACATCTCTATGCCTTTATTAACTACAGCGGCTGTATTCTGAGTAGGAGCCGTAGCGGTTCCCAGAATGAGTTGGATAGGCGGCGTAGTTAAGATACCATTTGTGTATTTGCGGTAGACATCAATATCAAAATTGATGGCTCCCTTCAGAAAAGAACCTTCCAGGCCGATGTCCGTCACGGCTGTACTTTCCCACTTGAGTAAGGGGTTGGCAATTTTCCCCTTCCAAAGTCCAGTCACGGCTAAGCCATTGAAAGAATAGGCATTGGTACTGTAAAGCGACTGATAATCATAGTTACCCAGGCTTTGATCCGTATTCATCACATTGTTACCCAACATCCCCCAGGAACCTCTGATTTTCAGATTCTGTACGTGATCATTAATGTTGTTCATGAAAGGTTCTTCTGAAAGTCTCCATCCTGCTGAAAACGAAGGAAAAACACCCCAGCGATTACCCGGAGCAAACTTGGAAGAACCATCGTATCGGATATTGGCCTCTAAAAGGTATCGATCTTTAAAATTGTAATTCAAGCGGCCAAAGAAAGACTTCAGGGCAAAATCATATTCTCCTCCCGTAGTAGTAGTAGGTAGGTTAGCGGATCCGGGCGTAGTAATATTATAATCAATCAGTCCCATTTTGCTGGCAGCCAGGTTGTAGTAATTAAAATAATACTGGTTAAAGCCTGCAATTGCTCCGATAGAATGATCTTTGATTTGCTTGTTATAGCGTAGTACCAGATCCAGCGTGGTAGCGTAATCTTTATTGAAGGAATAATTGGTGGTCAGCTGATCGGGGGAACTGGCCGCCTGCTTGAGTGTATTCGTAGCAAAATCCCAGCGATCAATCGGATTGGTATGAGTATTCGTTTCGCGAAGCCGGGTTTGATAGTTAAACCGGGATTCAAAAGCCAGGCCCTCCAGCAACTGCAGCGTGGCGTACAGCGTGGTATTAAACCGACTTTGTCTGTCATTTCCTCCCGTACTATAGAGGTAGGAAAGAATATTATTAGCCGTAGATGATTCTTCCGGTGCCTGAGCAAAACCGTAGCGGCCTTCATAAACCGGAACTACTCCCGGCGTAGTCTGTCTCAAAAAGTTAAAAGCCGTACTGGTATTTCCTAAGCCATACGATTGAATGGAAGCATACGTCTGGGTACCCAGCGTGAGAAACTTTGTGATTTTGCTATCCAGATTGGCCCGTAAAATGTACCGCTCCGTGCCCGTATTAGCCATCGTTCCGGGATTACCTAAGTAATTAGCCGAAAGCAGATAACTGGATTTTTCACTGCCCCCACTAACGGACAGGTTATGATTTTGTAAAACGTTATTTTCAAAAATGGTCTTGGTCCAGTCGGTATTGGGATAAGCCAGAGCGTTAGTAACCCCATTCGCTGTTACACCCTCAGGATTCTGAGCCGCCGCCTGCCAGGCATCAATGGTAGTTTGAGCAAACAAATTATTTTGTCCCAGGTTACGGTAGGCTTCATTAAGAAGATTCATGTGCCGGGCGTAATCGGTAACAAACTTGATGGTATTCATGGGCTGGGTAATTGATAGCATACCCGTATAGGTAACGCTTACCTTATTCTTATTACCCTTTTTAGTGGTAATTAAAATAACCCCGTTAGCGGCTAAAGACCCGTAGATAGAAGCCGAAGCCGCATCTTTTAAAATTGACATACTTTCTACATCATTGGGATTGACAGCATCCATCGAGCTGATGATGCCGTCGACAATGACGAGTGGGTTATTATTATTGAGCGTCCCATTTCCTCGGATTCGAATGGTGGCTCCATCCGATCCCGGCTTACCAGACCCTTGCTGTACGCTTACACCCGCGGCTAGTCCGGAAAGTGAAGAAGAAAGATTCGTAACGGGCCGGTTTTCAATACTGGAAGCTGAAATAGTGGCTACTGAACCCGTCATGTTTACTTTCTTCTGTGTCCCGTAACCCACTACGACGACTTCATTGAGGGACTGATCCTCTCCCATCAAAATCACGTTTAGCTCTGTCTGATTACTTAACTTGATTTCCTGAGTTTTATAACCTACGGAACTAAAGACCAGCGTTGCTTCTACCTGGCTAAGCAAGAGTTCGTAGGTTCCGTCATTAGTGGATACGGTCCCCTTTGAGGTACCTTTAACAACGAT
>CAJYHS010000149.1 GCA_913774715.1 uncultured Siphonobacter sp.
TGTTTCCCGTTTGACTTTGTTTTCAAATCGGAGTGCAAAGGTAAGTCATTTCTAATCCCCTTGTCAAGACTTTTTTAAAATTTATTTTAAAACTTTAAAAACCTCAACCCATCCGCCTCTTTCCTAATCACACCACTTGCAATCTGCTCTAAATCAAGAAGTTAAAACTAAGCACCACTCCCGCTTGAACCCTTTCCCCGTCGTTTGGGAGTGCAAAGATGCACCCACTACCCCCCTCTTGTCAAGTACTCCACCTAAAATAATTTACACACCACTTCTAACTGCCTCAAAATCAAACGAGAAGCAACTAAAGTTTTTTTAAACTATTTAAAAAAGGGGAATAAAAGGCCTCTATACCTTCTATTCCCCTCTGTATTACGACTGGTATTTTTAGTTAAGCCGGTTCTTTTATTGCTTTTACAAACTGTTTAATGGTCTGTGGCAAATTCGTACTAGTCGCAATGGCTTTGATGAATGCACTTCCGATGATAGCCCCGTTTGCATACTGGCTGGCTCTTTCGAAAGACTGATGATCGGAAATACCAAAACCAATTAATCGAGGGTTGTTGAGATGCAAAGCAGAGATACGATTGAAGTATGCTTCCTGGTCTGCACTAATACCAGTTTTGGCTCCCGTAATGCTGGCCGATGATACCATATATATAAAGCCTTCCGAAATAGCATCAATTTGCCGGATCCGCTCTTCTCTGGTCTGCGGCGTTATTAAGAAGATATTCAGTAAGCCGTATTTCTCGAACACCGCTTTGAATTCGTCTTCGTATACATTTAAAGGAACGTCCGGCAGAATTAATCCGTCCACGCCTACTTCCTGACACTTCTGACAGAACGCTTCAATTCCAAACTGAATAACGGGATTGATATAACCCATCAATAATACCGGGACCGTGATTTCTTCCCGCATCCCTTTAAGCTGCTCAAAAAGCATTTTTACACTCATCCCATTTTCCAGAGCCTGCTGGTTGGAATCTTGGATAGTTTCGCCATCGGCTACGGGGTCAGAATAAGGCATACCGATTTCTACCAGATCGGCTCCGGCTTCCTGAAGGCTCTTCAAAATGATACGGGTATCCGTTAACTGAGGAAAACCGGCCGTAAAATATACGTTGAGCAACTTCTCTGATTGTTGCTGAAAAAGCTGAGTAATCCGATTCATTGTTTCAATGCTGTTCATGAGGGTCTACAGGAATTTCATATACGTAGAAAGATCTTTGTCTCCTCGACCGGAGAGATTGACTATTACTACATCATCGGGATTAAACGTCAGCGTTTTTAAGGCTGCCAGAGCATGGGCAGACTCCAGGGCAGGAATAATTCCTTCCAGTTTGGCCAGCTGGAATCCGGCCGCTAATGATTCTTCATCGGTAATAGCCCGAAAAATGCCCCGGCCGCTAGTGGCCAGGTTGGCGTGCATGGGCCCAATGCCGGGGTAATCGAGTCCCGCAGAAATGGAGAATGGTTCTACTACCTGCCCATCTTCGGTTTGCATGAGGATACTTCGACTTCCGTGTAACACACCGGGTTTTCCTAGAAAGGTAGTAGCCGCCGAATGACCCGTACTTACCCCTTTACCCGCTGCTTCAACGGCCACCAGTTTTACGGATTCTTCATTTAAGAAATGATAGAATGCTCCGGCGGCATTCGAGCCTCCGCCCACGCAGGCAATGACGTAGTCGGGTAACTCCGTTCCGGTTTTCTCCGCCAGCTGAGTCCGCATTTCTTCGGAGATCACCGATTGGAATCGAGCCACCATATCGGGGTATGGATGGGGGCCTACCACACTTCCTATTATATAGTGTGTATCGACGGGGTTATTAATCCAGTGACGCATGGCTTCGTTGGTTGCGTCTTTCAGGGTGCGGGAACCACTCGTGGCGGGCCGAACTTCCGCTCCGAGCATTTTCATGCGGGCTACATTGGGAGCCTGACGTTCGATATCAATCTCTCCCATATATACGATACACTCCAGTCCCATCAGAGCACATACCGTTGCCGTTGCCACGCCGTGTTGTCCGGCTCCGGTTTCGGCGACAATCTTGTGTTTACCCAAACGTTTGGCTAGTAAAATCTGCCCAATGGTGTTATTCACCTTATGAGCCCCGGTATGACACAAATCCTCTCTTTTCAAATAAACCTTTGTATTAAAAGCTTCCGAAAGGCGTTCCGCAAAGTATAAGGGTGTGGGCCGACCGACGTAATCTTTTAATAAGTGTTCAAACTCGGCCTGAAACGAAGGTTCGGCCATGATCTTCAGGTAATTTTCCCGCAGTTCCTCTACATTGGGATATAACATTTCAGGGATAAAGGCTCCACCGTAGGGACCGTAATACCCCTTTTCATTAACCTGATAAGGATTGTTACTCTGCTCTGCAATCTTCATAATCCTGATTTTTGACTAATAAAAAACCCGCTGTTCGGCTGAACAGCGGGCGTATGATAGAAAGGATTACTCCTTACGCAAAAGAAAGCTGTTCAACCGAGGATTCCCAGTTGCCACCACCATGCTTTTGCGAATGAGTTATTCATTTTCGTTTCGAATTCTATTGATAAGGCAAACTTAGAAAAGTTTTTGGTTTGATTGCCTATCAGATGGATAAATTTTACAAGGATTCAAAAATCCGGCACCTTCTTCTCTTTTAGTTAAGAATATGCCCGAATCTCCATCAAAGCCGCCGGAACATTTTCGGATGGATGTTCGATCTGAATTTTGAGCTGATTCGTATGAATCGGCGTATCAAAATGGATCGTCCGTAGAGTTTGATGATTACTTGTTTCCTGAAAACAGACTTCACCGGTATCCGTTAGAACCTTAAACTTCTGCACGCAGAACGGCATTTGATACTCAGGATGCGTCATGAGTACATTTTCCATAGGATGATCGAAATCTGTATCAAAGCAAAGTTCAAGCGTACGGATTTGTTGGGGCTCATTCCAGGTAATACTCACTTCGGGTAATGAGTCCTGAAAATCGGCCACGTAGGCATTGGGCTGATTCGTGGGCCGCTGAAGACCGTTCCTTAGGTTTTCTACTTGAAAAGCCCGGATCCCTTCTTCCACTTTAAAAGCCAGATTCAGTCCTTCAGGGCGACGCTGCGGGCACCAGAATTCGAAGGTATCTACGCCGATGTCTTCGGTGGGCTCCTGCTTACCGAAGTTGGAAACGGCGGCATTGACCAGATTAAACACCGAAAGAATGCCCGTAATTCGATCTTTTGAATAGCGAAACGATACCTGCTCATTTTTTCGAAAAACCAGAAAGGCATACGTTGACTCCGTGATGGTTACGTCAAAATTCAGCTTTATGCAATTTCGGCCCGGTTGTAAGGATAACGTCTGCGTGGCCAGGGTTACATCAGGCGTATGATTAGAGGGGTTGCTGCTGATGCGAAGTTCCACCTCCAGACTGGTTACTTCACTGGCATACGGATGCACAATAATGGAAGGGAATTTCCCGGCCTGCACGGGTAACATCTGAGCGACCGAATAAATCATGGGTTTAGGTTCGGTATCTTCCCGGAGTTCCTTTATTACTAATTCAGAACTAACTTTCAATGCCGCAGCCTTTACTAAATCTTCTTTATCGTGGAGCTGAAGTCCTGGAATATGCTGTCCTCGTTTCTGTAAAGCTTGTTGTAAACCTTTTATCTTTTCTGGGTCTGATAAATCCCGGGGCAATAAGCCTTGCTGGGTACATAAGACAGCGGCCATGCCGACGGCTTGTCCGCCGTAGGCACTCGTGGCCATCACCCGCGACGATGCAAAGGCAACGTGACTGGCAGAAATAATTCGTCCGGCCAGAAAAAGATTTTTGATGTTTCGGGAATAATAGGTTCGATACGGAATGCCGTAAATGCCCTTGCTGTGCCACTGGTTACAGCCGGGTTTTTCGCTAAATACGCCGTCGGCGGGGTGTAAATCTATACTCCAGCCCCCATAGGCAACGTCATCATAATGATTTCGCTGTTCGACAATATCCTGTTGAATTAACATGTAGTCGCCTTCAAAGCGGCGGCTTTCCCGTTTGCCCGGAATGGTTCCTACCCATTCGAGCGTCATGGTTTCAGCTTCGGGAAACTGTCCGGAGTTTTTAATGTAATCCCAAACGCCGTAAACGACCTTCCATAACTCCCACTTGATTTGTTCGGTATCATGAACGGTGTCCAGCCTGCCCCCATATTCCAGCCACCATAACTGACAGCCTTGTTCTTTAGCGGTAAACCGGCGGAAACGAGGGACATCTTTCGTTACATCAATGGCGTAACTCGGAGGAACAAAGCGAACCGGCTTGCCCGTATCTTTTGAATAGAAATACATGGAATGGCCGAGTAACTCGCCATATTCCTTGCTGGGAGCAAATTTCTCACCGAACTCTTCGGTAGATTCCGCACCCATGCGGAAAGCGGCTCCTGATAAAAACCCAACAATTCCATCGCCCGAAGCATCGCAAAACAGGGGAGCTGACAGTTCATAACTGGTGGAGTTCTGACTACAGAAAGCCAAAACTTTTGAAATCGTATCCGCATCTGATTTTTCCAGATCATGAACGGCGGTATTCAATAGCAAGGTAATGTTGGCTTCCTGCTTTACTTTTTCCAGAATCACGGTATCAAAAATCAGCGGGTTGCCTTCCGGATTTCGATACATATTCTCGACCAGTAATTCGTCGAGCACGCCGCCTTCGCGGGACCAGCGATTGTTATTACCCATGTGGGAAGTAGCTCCCAGGACCCAGAGCCTTACTTCACTGGAAGCATTGCCGCCCAGCACGGGCCGATCTGTTACCAGAATTACACGGATACCCGCCCGAGCCGCCGTAATGGCACAACAGGTTCCGGATAACCCTCCTCCCACAACGACTAAATCGGCGGATATAGGTATAGTCACGGGGGTTCTTTTCTCACTTACGTCAGATCGGATCATAGTAAAGTTTTCAGTTTAGGGTTGATGACTTACTCGTTTAAAGAGGAAGCTCCACTAGTTTTTTTCAGTCAATGGGATGATTTGTGAGAGAATCGGCACGCCCGTTGGTTTCCAGACTTCCAGCTTCAGACTTCGGTCAAAGCCCTTCACGGGAATGGTAACTTCGGCGGATTCTCCGGGCTGAAGCGTAGGAATGGCAATCGTCTGGTCGGCGGTTTTCAGGTAATAGTTACTGAGGGTATAGGAAGGAAAATCAGTCCGGGCAGCAACTTTCATAATCAGAGTATGGTTACCCTGACCGCCCGCCTGCCATCTCACTTTTTCAAGAGTGATGGGAGCCATTTCCCGGCGATACACTTCATAAGAAGGACGAGGCTTCCGATCCAGATCGACCAGGCCCCAGGGACGATACCCATTAGGAGCCGTGCCTACGTAACGACTTTGGTAATCGTTGTACGTCCACCAGGAAGCTCCAATGACGTAAGGGCGTTTACGAATCAATTCCGTTACATCACTGATGTGTTTCGCCTGAGCCGCTTCTCCCCCGCTTACGTCCGTTCGACTGCCCCATTCACTAATTAAAATGGGTTTGTCGGGATATAATGAATGAATATGATCCAAGGCCTTAGCATGATTGCCGTAGGTATTCGTACACACAAAATCACAGTACTGGGATGCTTCGTCTTCGGGCTTTTTCGGAAGAATATTCAGCCGCATACTGGCAAACGTGTACAAACGAGTCGGGTCGATTTCACGGGCCCAGGCGATCATGTCCTTCGTCCAGCGTTGACCGGCGGCTTGCTCAGAAAGGTATTCGTTGCCCACACTATACGCGATCACACTGGGATGGTTCCAGTCCCGTTCCATCATTTCGGTAAACTGTGTTTTAAACTTTCCCCGGATGGTATCATTATCCATCTGGTGGGGGGTTAGTTGCCAGTTACCTGCCTCAGCAATGATGAGCATGCCGTACTCATCAGCTAATTCGTAGAATTTTTCGCTGGGGGTGTAATGCGTTAACCGCTGTAACTCCATTCCCGCTTCTTTCATCAAACGAAAATCTTTTTCAATGAGCCAGTCGGGCTCCAGCGAACCCAGGCCGGGATAATCCAGCACGCGATTGGCTCCAGCGACTTTCAATGGCTGACCATTAAGTAATAGCTGCGTTCCTTTCACTTCCACTTTGCGGATACCGAATTTGGTTTGAAAGGTATCTCTTGCCACGGCTGCCTTGAGCTGATATAGATTAGGATCATCCAGATTCCAGAGTTTTACATCCGCTGTTTTTAAGGAAGCCTCCGCCTCGATTACGGCTTCTTCTCCAGCTTTAATTGAACGATTGGACAATTTCCAGGAGACAGAAACAGGGCGATTGTTTTGTCCGAGGTTGATATTTAATTTCGGAGAAGCCGTTTGAGCAGACGCATTTTTAACATAGGCTTTTACTTTAATCGTCGCGGTTCCTTTGGCTAAATCGGGAATGGCCTCGACTTTGATAGTTCGTAGATATACTTCCGGTTCCTGCGTGAGATAGACCGGGCGAACGAGCCCGCCGTAATTCATCCAGCCCATGAAAGGGTCGTTGGGAGAATCGCCATCTTTTGAGCCGGGAATGGAGCCTTCCTGCCAGGTGTCATTATTGACGGAAACCGCCAGCACATTTTCGCCCGATTTCAAAAAGTCCGTTACGTCAAATGAAAAAGGCGTATAACCTCCTTCGTGCATGCCGACTTTCTTATCGTTTAGCCAAATAGTGGAAGCGTAATACACCGCATCAAAATGCAGGATTACCCGCTTGCCGGACTGAACCTGCCACGGGAAAAGCTTTTTATACCAGACCGTTCCAGTAAAAAACTGATAACGTGGATCGGACGAGAAGCAATGGGGTACCGTTACCTGATCCCAGTTTCGGCTCTGGTTGGCTACGCCGTACCAGCCTTTTTTCGCCCCCACGTTTCGCGTGTCCATCGCGAACATCCAGGTTCCGTGCAAAGGAATAGCCTGAGGGTCGCGGATGCCATACTGGGCAAAAAGCGGACTGGCCATCAGGAGTAATACGAATAATTTTTTCATAGATTCAGAGGTAAGTGGTCCAGCACGGCTCAATGCACGCGGTCGGGTACGTTGATTTCGGGAGCCTTAAGGATAATCTTTCTTGACGCTAACCAGGGAATGAAGGCTCCGAGTAAGACCACCACGGCAATGCCGGCGGTAATGCCCGCTCCCGAAGTCGTTAGAAAACTCAGGACAAACAGCATGACGGCCACAAATACCAGCGAACCCGCAATGACCTGTAAACCGAACTGATTCTGTTTTTTCGTTTCGTAGGATTCGTCCTGAGCCAGAGCTTCGGCTTTTTTGGATTGTCTGATTTTCAGGTACCCTTCATATTCTTCAGCTACCCGATTCTGAGAGCGGGCGTAAAGCTCGTATGCCAGTAGTAACACTAGCGGGAAGCCAATGCCAATAATGGTTTCGGCTCCGCGGGAAAGCTTGAAGGAAAACAGCACGGGCGAAAGCACTTTAAAATAGAGATTGACGAGTAAGCCCAGAATCGTAATCCAGAAGGTAACCTTTCCGTTAATTCGTTTGGAAAATAAGGCCCAGAGCGGAGGGGCTAATAAAGGACCGCCGGAGATTGCGGAGATACTCAGTACTACCTCCACGATACCACCCGCCGCTGGCACCAGCAGGGCAATCACGATCATGCCCAGACCAAAACCCCAGGACGAAAGCCGGGCCACACGAATGAGTTTTTCGTCGGAAGCCAGCGGGTTAATAAAGCCTTTATAAATGTCATTGGTAAAAACTGCCGAGACGACATTGAGCGTCGTATTGGCACTGGCCGAGGTCGAGAAATACATCCCCGTCAGCATCAGGCCCAGTAACCCAGGAGGTAACACCAGCTTGCAGATCATCAGATACGCATTTTCAGTATCCAGTCCGGATAAGGTGGGATTAATGGATTGATAAATCATGGGCGGCAGCATCCAGATCATCGGGCTGATGAGATACAGGGCCGCAAAAAGAAAGGCTACTTTCCGAGCCGATTTGGGCGAATCAACGCTGGTATATCGTTGCACAAACGTCCAGTTACCGCCGATGTAGGCAATGTGGTAGAACACAAAAGCCATGACAAACCCAAAGGTGTATTCGCCGTGCAGGAAGTTAAAAAAGTCATCAGGAACTTTTTGCGTAAAGGCTTCAAAACCACCCGCCCGCTCCAGCGATAAGGGCAGTAGAATAAAAACGGCCGCGGTCAGAATGACGAACTGTAAAATGTCGGTTACCATGACCGCCCAAAGTCCGCCGACGGCGGTGTAGGCAATCATAAAAATGCCAAGCACAATGGTACACTCCACCAGCGGAAAACCCAGCGAAACACTTACTAATTTGGCTACGGGATATAAAACCGACCCTTTAATAAAGAGCGATACCAGCGTAAAAATACCGATGTACGTTTTCTGAACCCGCTCGCCGAGCCGCTCGCGGATGAATTCGGCGGCGGTCAAATTACCCGTGGCTTTCCAGCGGGGAGCCAGAAAAAGTCCCGTTACCAAGGCCCCAATGCACATCGTCCACTGAATGGTAATGGCCACCCAGCCGTGTTTGTAAGCAATGGACCCCCAGGCCACGAACGTTCCAGCGGAGAAAAAGGACATGAATAACGACAGCCCGCCAATAAACCAGGGTACGGCTTCGCCACCGGCAAAGAAAGATTTCAGATTGCGTCCGGTACGGGCAAAGAGTAATCCAATCGCCAGCACAAAAGCCGAAAATATAAAGATGACGGTGGTATCAATAACTGAGTTCATAGAGTAACAAGGTTCATGGGTGAGCCGATCGTTTGGCCGAAATCAGGCACAAGGACCATTCCTAATTTCATTTTAACAGATCTGCGATTCGCTCGGCGACGGCTTTTCCAAGGTCATTCAAAGCCGATTGATTATAGTGCACGAAATCTTTCATCCCGTTTCTCTCCGCAAAAAGCGGGGCGTCTTCGTAGACGATGTAGACGCGGGACATTCGCCGGGCAACGTTCCGCTGGGCCTTTCGAACGGCTTCATTGCCGATGGGTTGTCGGCCCTGCTGATTTCCGGTTAATACGATATAAAAAGGCAGCTTTTTCGACAGGGCTTTTCGGAACCTACCGATGAGTTCCCCGAGTGTTTTTTCGTACGCTTCGGGGCTTAGCTTCTGATCAAAAATAGCATTGGCATCGCGTTCGCCCTGAAGCCAGATGATTCCGTTGGCTTTGGTGTGTGTCTTTTTTTCGGCGGCTTTTATTTTCAGAATGGCTTTGTCAACTAAGGTTCGGTGGCCGGTTCGATCCCAGGTTCCCATTTCCTGCAATTCTGCGTTTCGATGGGCCGAACTTCCACCCCGGGCCGTTGCTGCGATGACTACCTGAGTTCGGGTTAACTCCTGATACCGTTGGGCGAAGGCCGGCCAGGCACTGCCCGTGTTGGCCACCTGAAAATCCAGGGCATTCTCCCCGACCGGATCGTTCAGGGGTATCAATGAATCACTTTGATACCGATACTCCAGTGCTCCGTTTACTCGTACGGATTCCTCCGCATTTCCCTGTCCGACGGCATTACTTTGTCCGGCAACAATGAAAAGTACTTTCTTCTGAGCGAGCAGTGGGAAACTACATAAGGCCAAAAGAGCGATTAGTAAGGCCTTTTTCATTGCCATTCCAGAGCTAATACTTCCACGCCCAGGCCAGCTAACTCATAGTCAGTACCCGACAGAGTTTTACCCGTCTGTACGCTTTTCAGGGATTTTACTTTCGCTCCGGGTTTCCACTTTTCAGGATTAATAGTGACGGAGAAATGGGTTTCCTGCTCCCGGTTGTTGAGTAAAATCACATATAACCGATCTTTCGATTCGGCCAGAATGTAATCAATGGCGGGGTGACTGGGGGTTATGAGCCCTTCCCGAATCTGTACGTTAGCGGTATTTCCATACACGCGTCCCGGTTGAAATCCATACGTCTGGTGCGGGCCCACTTTGGGCGTCACGAAACCTCTGGGGAAACTCACGTTTCCGTTGGTGCGAAGCTCTGCTTCGGCCATGAGGTAGTCCGTAATCCAGCCAATTTGCCACCAGGCGTGGTGCGGGTAAGGTCCGGCTCCTTTGTTCATGGCATTCCAGTAATACGAAGCGACGCTGGTTTTTTCATCCACGAATGCATCCCGACCGAACGCTCCGGCCCGGGCCATATCGGCAAAGAGCGGCTCCTGGGTTAACTGATACATACGAATGAATAACCCGGCGTGACTACAGAGCTGAATAGGTCCGTGTCGAACGGCCGAGCCGAAAATGCCTCCGTGTTCAAAACTTAATCCCGCCTGAGCAATTTCCCAGTCTTCGCGTGTGACCTTATTAACCGTCTTTGTCTTCTGACTGGGAATCGGGTGCGTATAAATGGAACAGGTATAGATTTTCGCGGCAGTGATGGCAGCCTGTTTGTACGTTTCTTTTTTAGTAATGTCGTATAAATCGAGTAAGGCCTGAGCCGATTGGCCCGTAGCAAAATCGGGAGCATAGCGGGCATCGCCGCATACGCCGAGAAAAGCTCCTTTATGGACGGCTTCTTTGATGAACCAGTCGGCTCCTTTCTGGGCCGCTTTTAAATACCGATCTTCTTTCAGGATTCGGTACGCTACCAGCAAGCCGTAAAACGTCGGCCGAACATCGGGAATGTCTTTAAAAATTTCCTGATCTGTGTGGTGATCGTAGGCTACGGCCCAGCGGCCATCGGGCTTTTGCGTGCGAAGCAGGAACTCGGCTCCGGCTTTGAGTTTTTCCCGTAATTCCTGATTGTCAGGCTCGAAAAGCAGCATATTGCCCAGATCGAGCATGGTATAATAGGTTACGGCAATCGGCTCGACTACTTCGCCCCACTCCTCCACAAACTTCCTGGACTTGGCCAGGTAATACTGCCCCTCGACGGCTCCTTTGAAAAAACCCGTATCCGTTTGCTGAACGATCTTGAAATTCAGAGCGTAGGGCAATACCTTTTGCGTTAAATCGGGATCGGCAGTGGCCTGAGCCAGATACCACATGGCCCCGTAATCCGCGTTTTTCATCGCGTCCTTATTCGAACCGACTACCCCACCCAGATACGACTGAGCCCCGATTTTACGGCCCTGATACTCTTCAATGTTCCATAAAGACGTAACCGGGTCGGTCAGGTAGTGATGCATTTTCTCTACCCGGCTGGAAAGAGCCTGTTTACTCTGCCGCAGGGCCAAACCTTCTCTGAATCGATAGACATCATATACGGCGTGATTGATCGCTTTGAACCAATCCCCGGCAATCAGGCTGTAACGAAAGGAATACTGAATACTTTCTCCCGCATTCAGGGCTGATTTATCCTCGCCCAACACCGGATAATACAGGGTCGGGCTTAGTTCTGCTTTACGGTTTTTATGCGAAAGGCCAATGAACCAGTCGGTTTGCGTGCTATGGTCTTTTGCCCAGGGATCGCGGGCCAAGCCTGGGTCAGGAATGATGGATAAGGTAAGCCCACTTTTCGTCGAAACCAGGGGGCATAAGGTACTCACGCAGCGTTCCCGGTAGACGACGGGTAAGTCCGGTACCCCCATGCCATAGGCATAGGCTTTGACGAAATCCTTTTCAATGGCCTTGCCCTGAAAGTAACCCGGTACCGTCGCCCAGGCCAGTTGCGATTCCGCAATCGGAGCCAGCGTCGGACTCGCCAGGGAATAGTAGCCTTTCTTCCGAGCTTTCAACGACTGGGTAACCAGAATATCGCCGGAAAAACGCTCATCCAACCTAACCTCCATGACCAGCGTTGCCCGCGAAGTTTCCTTTTCAAACTGAAGACGATTCGCCCCCAGCTTCGTGGCTTTACTGAACAGGAAATGCTCGGCCTGCCCCGCCGTGTTTAAAGAGACGGCATTCGTGCTCTCATCCCACTGATCTTTCTGGTAATGGTAACTTTTCTCGGGAAAGGTTCCGCCCGTGCTTAACTGAAAACTTCGGGAAGAATGCGGATCGGGCTTTTCGGTACTGAACAACAACGTCCCTTCACCCGAAGCATTAGCTAGATTCGTCCAGGTTTTTCCCTGTTTAACGGAAAGCTTCACCAATTGCCAGCCCGCTGGTTTCTGCTGCCAGATTAATTCCAGCTGATCGTTTTTCAGAGCAAGCCTTGAAGGTGACTGAGCGTGCAATGCCCCCGCGATTCCCAGAAAAATCAGTACTAAATATCTCATAAGCTTTTATTAAGGATACTTCAGGCAAAAACCTTTACCCAAACTCCATCAAACAAACCTCGAATGTGTAAACGCATCAACTTACCCTTACTGCCAGTCGGGGTTTTGCACCAGCTGAGGATTCGCATTAATCTCATCCTGCGGAATGGGAAAATAACGATGACGAGCCTGTGGATTTCGGGTCGGATAGACGTTATTGACCGCTTTGGGCACCACCTGCAAAAAGGTATTGGTTCGGGTGAGATCGTACCAGCGATCTCCTTCGGCAAAAAACTCCCAGGCCCGCTCCTGAAGCAGAGCCGTAATGAATGCGTCTTTGCTTAAGCCCGGTGTCAAATCAGCCAGCCCCGCCCGTTTACGAATTTGATTGATATAGCCATACGCTACCGCTGTTGCTCCGTTCTGACGGGCTTCGGCTTCCGCTGCCATTAAAATCACATCGGCATACCGGAAGATGGGAATGTTTGAGGCGTAGGTATTCCCATTGGAATTCGGATCGCGGTACTTTTTTACCAGTACGCCTTGCGTGGTAATGGGGGTAATACTCCGCTGAGGGATGGTGTTGTTATTCAAAGCCACGTAAGTCGTATCCAGTAACAGCCGACGCTTGTCGATGGGATCGAAAGAGTTATAAAACGATTGATAGGCGAAGGCTGAACCGTAGGAAACGCGTCCGTATTCTTTCCCATTACTGTTGGCTGGACCGTAAAACGAACCAATCTGCGAGGTTTGACCCGGCTGGAAACTTTCGCTTTCAAACGCCCACATGTTCTCTATTCGGGCCTGATCTTCCTTGGAAACATCGTATACGTCCAGCACGTTGGGCAGCAAACTGTATTTTCCCGAAGTAATCACCAGCTGAGCTTTCGCCAGAGCCGTAGCCCAGTCTTCGTTATATAAAGCCGCCTTGGCGTATAAAGCCAGAGCCGTTTCCTTGGAAGCCCGGCCTTTCACAAGCGTGGCTGAATATGAAGGCAGGCGTTTAACGGCCTCCTCCAAATCCTGATAGATCTGTTGATAGACCTGAGCTTTTGTACTTTTACCAAGATAGGCTTCCGTCAGGTTGGTGCTAGCTTTGGTTTTAACGATAATCTCACCAAAATTTTTCGTTAACGTCCAGTGGTAAAAAGCTCGCAGGTAATACGCTTCTCCAAGGATTTCCTCCCGACGCTGGGTGTTCATGGTAATGGCCGGCACGCGTTCCAGCACCCAGTTGGCTTTTTCAATACCGCTATACACCCGCCAGATTTGCAGAGGCGACTCGTGGGTACGATCAAAGCTCTTGGCGGCTGAATACTGTTTATCATACGAAAAAAGCGTATAGGTGTCCCTTCCCACCACGGGCCGGGCATAGACCTGATCCGCACTGAAATCACTGACAATCAGCGGAGCCGGTCCGCTGTATAAACTTGCCAGCGATCCGTACGTAGAAGTAATGGCGGCTTCCGCGTCCTCAGCCGTCTTGTAAAAATTTTCCGTAAAAATGGATGAGTAAGGCGTTTCCTGTAGCTGACAGCTGGCCATACTCAGGGTTAATAAAGCAAAGAATATTTTTTTCATAGAAGTCTAGAGATCAAAACGTTACCTGAATTCCACCTAAAAATGACTTGGCCGTTGGGTACACCAGATTATCAATACCAATCTGCGTGTTAGAGTTACCAAAGGTATTTACCTCGGGATCAAAACCACTGTAGTTCGTCAGGGTGAAGAGGTTATTACCGCTCACGTACAGGCGGGCACTGCCTACGCCTTTGATTTTAGGTAAGGTGTACCCCAGCGTTATATTCTTGCAGCGAAGGAACGAGCCATCTTCCATGAATCGGTTACTAATCGGCAGACGACCGCCCTGCAACACGCCGGGGTATTCATTGTTAGGATTCGTCGGGGTCCAGCGGTTGGCCGTTCCAGCGTAGAGGTTACGACCACCAAGCGGATTCTCAAACGTATAGCGAATGAGGTTATAGAGTTTATTTCCCTGAACGCCGGAGAATAAAGCACTCAGATCAAAATTCTTGTAACGAACATCCGTTGAAAAACCATAAATGAATTTAGGGTTAGCCTCACCCGTAATGGTCCGGTCATCATCGGTAATAGCTCCGTCGCCGTTCAGATCCTTTACTTTCGTTCCTCCTACGCGGCCGTCCGCTCCGGGCAATACGCTCTCGCCGGTTTGGTAAATGCCATCGAAGATAAAGGTTTTGAATAAGCCCAGCGAACGGCCCACCTGCAGGACGGTATAGTTGGAAACCACGTATTCCTGAATATTGCCTCCCAGTGAAAGCAGTTTATTGCGATTGATGGTAGCATTAGCAGATACATTCCATTTCACAGGGCCATCAAGAATGCGACCATTCACGGCTAACTCAATGCCTTTGTTTTCCAGTGAAGCGAAATTTCCGGTAATAGTGCTGTAACCCGAAGAAATGGGTAACTGCTGCACAAACAGGAGGTCATTGGTACGTTTGTGATACACGTCCATTACCACGTTAAGCCGGTTATTGAGTAAGCTCAGATCAAACCCCAGGTTCAACTGCGTTGATTTTTCCCACTTCAAGTCGGGGTTAGGAATACCCGAAGGATTGATTCCCGTGGCTAATACGTGATCGAAAACGTAGTTACTACCCGAGCTCACCAAAGCCAGCGACTGATAGGGATCAATGGCTCCAGCGTTTCCAGTCATGCCGTAACTCGCCCGCAGTTTTAGATCCGAAAGCCAGGAAACCCTCTTTAGGAAAGGTTCTTCAATGATTCGCCAGCCCCCGGAAATCGCCGGAAAAAATCCGTATTTGTTATTGTTACCAAATTTGCTGGCTCCATCTACACGGGCGGTTAAGTCTAGGAAATATTTGTCCTTATACCCGTAGTTAATCCGTCCCATGTAAGAATCCAGCCGGCTTTTGTTTCGATAACTCGACACTGTTCGCTCCGTTGCTAACTGCACGGCTTCGTTCAAGGTAGCATCGTTGGGAAATTTAGAGGCTGAAATGCTATTGCCGTTGTTATTATCAGTCTGGGTGGCAAATAATCCCGTGAATTTGAGCGAGTGATCTTCTCCAATTTTAGTGCTGTAGGTTAACACACTTTCGTGCAGGAGTCCCGTAAAATTCGAGTTATTTTTACTGGCACTGCCCCCACCCGATACCAGCTCTACCTGACTTTGAATGGACCGGGGCCGATACACATCGCCGAGTGCACTCATCAGGTTCACATTCAGCGAAGCCCGGTAACTCAGGCCTTTGGCCAGACTAAAATCAGCGTAAACATTGGCAATCGTACGTCGTTCGGTATTCCGGTTTAAGATTGAAGCCAGTCCCAGCGGGTTAGCTACTTCGCGGTATCGTTGATTAAACTGATCACCGAAGGGATAAAGCGTTCCGTCTTCGCGGTAAGGCTGCATGGTAGGCGGAGCCGCAATGGCCGCCCCGATCAAATTGGAACTCGCCGAGCCGTCGAGTCCTCCACCCACGGAAGGTACGCGGTTATTTACCGAATAGACCGCCATGATACTCGTTCCTACTTTCAGGAGTTTACTTACCCGGTGATCAAGGTTTAACCGCATCGAGTAGCGGGTAAAATCGGAGTTAATCAGAATTCCATCTTGTTTGAAATAATTACCCGAGAGCGATAACTGCGTCTTGTCTGAACCACCCATAATCGAAATCTGATGGTTCTGCATAGCCGCCTGACGGAAAATCAAATTCTGCCAGTTAATGCCTTCCCCTAAAGAGGACGGATCGGCATATACGTTAGTTTTGAAAACATCGTTCTCTAATTCCGCAAATTGTCGGGCATTGAGTACTGGCATTCGTTTCGTGGTTTCCTGAACGCCATAATAGCCTTCGTAGGTAACCGTCGAGACACCCGCTTTTCCGCGTTTGGTGGTGATCAGAACTACGCCGTTAGCGGCTCTGGCTCCGTAAATGGCTGTGGCCGAGGCATCTTTCAGGACTTCAACCGATTCGATATCACTCGGGTTAATCTGGGAAAGCGGACTTAAACTGTTGACATCACCGCCGTTGGAAAACTGGATTCCGTCAATGACGTATAAAGGCTCCGAAGATCCGTTAATGGAGTTGGTACCCCGAATCCGAACGCTGATGTTCCCGCCCGGAGCGGCTGAGTTTTGCGTCACCTGCATCCCGGCTACCCGGGCCTGAAGGCCCTGAGCCACATTGGCTACGGGCGTTTGCAGGATTTCGGCGGCTTTTACGGATACAATAGAACCGGTGGTTTCTACCTTCCGCTGCGTTCCGTAACCCACAACGACGACCTCATCCAAACCCCTTTCATCCGATTTAAGGACTACGTTAATGAGCGTTTTTCCACCTACGGCTACTTCCTGGGTTACATAGCCTACTGAAGACAGTACCAAAGTAGCCTGAGCAGGCACGTTACTAAGGGTAAATTCTCCACTGGCATTGGTTTGCGTGCCGCGTGTTGTCCCTTTAATGGTGACGCTAACGCCGGGAACGCCGCCTTCATTCTCAGCGGTCACTATGCCCCGCACATCCACTTGCTGGGCCTGAACGGTAAACATCCACCCCAGACACAGGAGCAGGCTAAAGGCACGTACTAATAATTGCATAGGCTTAGAGGTTAATATCTTATAATAATACAATAAATCAACTTTAGAGGTTACAGGTAGCTGAGGACTTCTATCTGGCTTCAGCTCTGGAACCTACTGTGTTTTATACCAAAAACAATAGAAATAGTTAAATAAAATGATCAAAAACTACCGGGAACATTCCCGGAAATGTTCTCGATAGTTAATTTCAGCCAAAAATGTTTATATTGAACTTACTTTATGAAGAGAGGCCGAGAATGGACCAAGCCGTTTACCAAGCACTCGGCATATAAATAAAGTACAATTTTTACCTCTAAGCGTTATGATACACTGTCCTACCTGTGAACAGGTTGATTCCATTAATAAAGCAGGCATGGTTCGGGGCAAACAGCGGTATTACTGCAAGTCCTGTCAGAGCCATTTCTCCTTTGCAGACACGCCTAAACCCCGATCCAAACATCAGGTGACTATTGTAGATATTGCCAAAGAATTAGGCATTTCCAAATCCACCGTATCAAGAGCTTTACGCAATCAGAATGATATTCATCCCGGAACCAGAAAGGCAGTGATGGAACTGGCCCAGCAGCTCGACTACCAACCCAATTTGCTGGCCTATGGTCTGGTGAAAAGCCGGACCAATACCGTGGGCATGATTGTACCTGAGTTTCACCATTACTTTTTTCCGGAAGTCATCATTGGAGCTCAGGAAGTCTTACAGGCAGCGGGGTATAATCTGATGATTTGCCAGTCGAGTGAATCCTACCAGACTGAAGTTGCCAATGTCAAGGCTTTAATGGCTAGCCGCGTGGATGGCCTGATTGTTTCCATGACTAGTCAAACCCATAACGTAGATCACTTTAAGGCTTTGGAAAATAAGGGAACGCCACTCATTTTCTTTAACCGAATTTGTCCGGAGCTGGACACGCATCGGGTCGTAGTGGATGATTACGAGGGAGCTTTTCGGGCCGTAACCCACCTACTCGAACAGGGATACCGCCGCATCGCTCACATTGCCGGACCTGCGAGTTTATTAATCAGTCGGTTGCGGCAGAAAGGCTATACCGATGCCTTGATGGCTTACGGACTCGAACCCGCACCAGAGCTAGTCATTACCTATGACTTAACCGACGAAAAAGCCCGCATTTACGCCAAGCACTTACTGGATTTACCGGAGCCTCCCGATGCCATTTTTGCAGTCAATGATCCCACGGCCATTCAGGTCATTCTCATCGCCAAAGCCAAGGGCATTCGCATTCCGGAAGATTTGGCCGTAGTAGGTTTTAGTAATGATCCTATTTCAGCCATCATTGAACCGGGTCTAACAACGGTGAGTCAACCCGTGGGTGAGATAGGGAGAACCGCTGCCCAATTGTTTCTGGAGACCGTACGCCTGGGAGAGCAGACTATTCCCCGCACGGAAACCTTACCTACTGAGCTCATAATTCGGGGTTCTTCCCAAAAAAAATAAGGGGCCGAGTCCGGTCCCTTATCCTAAGTTATCAGTTCTAAAGAAGATTGGCTTATGCTTCAATTTCTTCCACTTTCAGTCGCTGTATAAATTCACGAACGGCCTCGATATTTTTCAGGCCAGGCTGTGTTTCGAACTTACTGTTAATATCTACCGCATGGATGCGAAGACCCGTTTTCTCTTTCAGATCCAAAATGGTTTCGGCATCTTCCAGACGAATTCCTCCTGAAAGGAAGAAAGGCTTCTCATTATCATACCGCTCCAGCAAACTCCAGTCGAAAGCCGTTCCCGTGCCACCGTAAGCAGCCGCTTTGGTATCGAAAAGGAAGTAATCGCAAACGGGTTTGTAATTGTTTAATTGAGTAAAGTTAAACGTCTCATCTACCCGAAAAGCTTTAATGATGTTGATTCCTTTGAATTGTAAACTGCGACAGAAATCTGGCATTTCATCGCCGTGTAACTGTACAAAATCCAGTCCATACGTTTTCACCACCTGCACGATTTGATTGATGCTGGCATTGACAAAAACGCCAACCTTCTTCGTGTCTTTGGGTACGTTTTTAATGACTTCCGCGTCGAGTGTTTCTCCCATAAACCGAGGAGAATTTTCGTAAAAAATAAATCCTACGTAATCAGGTTGTAACTCAAGCAAATCCTGGAGGTTTTCCTCCTCTTTCATTCCACAGACTTTAATACGCATAGGTTTCTGGAGTTTAGGTACAACAAAGGGAAAAACACGGGGCACTTATAAAGTCATGTACTGTAAACCTCCTACAAAATCCGCCAAAGCCTCTCCCGGTTGGGGGGTTTTCATAAAATTCTCACCAATCAAAAAGCCGCGATATCCCGCCTGATGTAACTGATGAATCGTTTCGGTACTACTTAACCCGCTTTCTGATACCTTAACAAACTCCTGAGGAATTTGTTCTACGAGTCGAAGCGAGGTCTCAATGGATACGTGAAACGTTTTCAGATCGCGGTTATTTACCCCTACCATATTCAGGTAAGGATTCAGGCTGCGTTCCAACTCTTCCTGATCATGTACTTCCAGTAATACTTCCAGACCAATCGACTGAGCAAACTGACCGAAATGTTTAATTTCTTCGGGAGACAAGCAAGCGGCAATCAGCAGAATTACGTCAGCACCCCAGGCTTTGGCTTCCAAAATCTGATATTCATCGACAATAAATTCCTTGCGTAAAAGCGGCGTTCGTGGGTTGGACTTGCGGGCCAGTTGTAAATCATCCGCATTTCCTCCAAAAAACTCTTCATCCGTTAATACCGACAATCCAGCAGCTCCGGCTTCTGAGTAAGCAAAGGTTACTTCCTCTACCTTCACCCGGTCATTGATGATACCTTTGGAAGGAGATTTACGCTTGAATTCGGCGATGATACCGGAAGAATTTTCCTGACGCAGTCGCTGGGATAAAGAGTTAGTAGCCCGGTGGAAATTAGGAAACAATTCGAGTTCACGAGCCGTAATGTTGGCTTTTGCCTGAGCTATTTCTTTATGCTTATGAAGAACAATCTTTTCGAGAATATTCATGATTTGGTTAGAATGCAGAGGGGGAAATTATCCGTGGTGAATGTCTTCGTTTACTTCTTCATCAAACTCTAAAAACTCTTCCCAGAATGAATTCTGCGGCACGGCAGCTTTGCAGATCACACCTTCGTTCTTGATGGGATGAATAAAGTATAAACGACGAGCGTGCAGATTAATGCTGGCATCGGGGTTCGGACGAGGGTAACCGTATTTCAAATCTCCACGGATTGGGCAACCCATGGAAGCCAGTTGCACACGAATCTGGTGCGGACGACCCGTGACGGGATTTACTTCCAGTAAGTAATGATGATTCATCTCACCAATTACCTTATAAGTCAACTCGGCTTTTTGCGAACCGGGTCTTTCGTAGTCGTAAGCCGTTACCACATTACGGGCTTCGTCTTTGACGAGCCAGTGGGTGAGTTTCCCGCTTTTCTGCTCGGGCTTTTTACCCACAACGGCCCAATACGTTTTCTGAATATCCCGGCGGCGGAATAATTCATTCATGCGTTCGAGTCCTTTGGATGTCCGGGCAAATACAACCAGCCCGCTCACCGGGCGATCCAGGCGGTGTACGGTTCCCAGAAAAACGGCTCCGGGTTTGTTATATTTTACGCTGATATATTCCTTGACGTAATCGGAAAGAGTCTTGTCGCCCGTCTGATCCCCCTGCACGAGAACCCCCGCTGCTTTATTGACAATAATGAGGTGATTATCCTCGTAAACGACGTTAAATGGTTTTGCCATAAGATGCACTTGTAAAAATCCAAAGTTACACATTCTCAGGCGTAAATGGAATCAAGGGGGCTCAATACGCCAAAGGGAATCCTTAAAACTTCGAATTAAAATGAGCCGTCCGTCGTTCTGCTTCTGCATTCCTCTTAACTTGCTTGTATGAATCAGCTCGATTTTACGGAAGAGGTAACGCAGTTTGCCGATGTCATTCTGCCGATTCCTGTTCCCAGGTTATATACGTATCGCGTGCCTCGGGAGTTTACGGGACAGCTGCAGATGGGGGCTCGCGTGATTGTTCAGTTTGGAAAAACCAAAATTGTTACGGCTCTCATTGCCCGCATTCATAACCAGCCACCCAAACAGTACCAGGCCAAATACATTCTGGAAGTATTAGACGACACCCCTTTAGTAACTCGTTGGCAGCTAGAGTTATTTCAGTGGATTTCGGATTATTACCTCTGCCACATTGGTGAGGTAATGAATGTGGCTTTACCCTCGGGTTTAAAGATTTCGAGTCAGTCGAAAGTGCAGTATAACCCGGATTTTGAACACCCGGATTTACTCACGCCCCGGGAAAAGGAAATCATCGAAGAAATCAAAGCCAAGCAATCATTGACCTACGATGAGCTGGCCCGGTTTGCGGATGTAAAAAACGTCTATCATCTTATTAAGTCCTTAATTGGTAAACGAGCGGTTATCGTCTTTGAAGAAGTTCGGGAAAAGTATACGCCTAAAGTAGTTCGCAAAGTGCGCCTGACTTCCTTTTTTGCGGACCCGGAAAACTTAAAAGCCTTAATTGGTCAGCTCGAAAAAACACCCAAGCAACTTGATATTCTGCTTGAGTATCTTCGGCACGTACCCGCTCTTCGTGAGCGGGAAAAAAATGCCGAAGGCTTACTTAAATCTACGTTTTCTAAAAACGAAGAGCTTTCGGATTCTTCTTTAGATACTTTATTGAAAAAAGGAGTTTTTGAAAGTTTTGATATCGTCATCAGCCGCTTTGCCGAAGATACGGGTACGATTGCCACCATGCCTACCCTCTCGGATTCGCAGCAGCGGGCCGTGCAGGAAGTCACCCAATCCTTTCAGGAAAAAGATACCGTATTGCTGCATGGCGTAACCGGAGCTGGAAAAACCGAAGTATACATTCACCTCATTGAGCAGGCATTAGAAAGCGGATCGCAGGTTCTGTATTTATTACCGGAGATTGCCTTAACCACGCAGATTGTGGTTCGTTTGAAGAAAATTTTTGGAGAACGGGTGGGCATTTACCACTCTAAATTTTCAGATAATGAACGCGTAGAGGTCTGGAAAGGTGTGCTTTCGGGACGTTTTCAGTTTGTCATTGGTGTACGTTCTTCCATTTTCCTGCCCTTCGATAGTCTGGGATTAATCATTGTTGATGAAGAACACGAAGCTAGTTATAAGCAGTACGACCCCGCTCCGCGTTACCACGCCCGGGATTCGGCCCTGGTGATTGCCAAAATGCAGGGAGCCAAAGTCTTACTGGGCTCGGCTACCCCGAGCATTGAAAGTTATTACCATGCCAAACAAGGCCGTTACGGACTGGTCGAATTAAAAGAACGCTTTGGTAATGCTTCATTACCCTCGATTGAGCTGATTGACATTCGTCAGGCTCGGAAGAATAAAGCTATGAAGGGGGACTTTTCGAGTGAGTTACTCTTTGAGCTGGGTGGAAATCTGGAACGAAGCGAACAAACCATTCTTTTTCAAAACCGTCGGGGTTATTCCCCTTACCTGACCTGCGATGATTGCGGATGGATTGCCAAGTGCGATAGTTGCGATGTGAGTCTGACCTATCACCAACGCGACGCCGAGCTTCGCTGTCATTATTGCGGTCATAAAGAACGCTTACCCAAAACCTGTCCCGCCTGCGGCAGTACGAAAGTGCGAACCCAGGGATTTGGTACCGAAAAACTCGAAGAAGACTTACAGTTACACTTCCCCGCCGCTCGGATTCAGCGGATGGATTTGGACACCACCCGTTCGAAGACCGCTTTTCAACAGATGATTTCTGATTTTGAAAAAGGCGAGACGGATATGCTCGTGGGAACGCAGATGGTTTCCAAAGGTCTTGACTTCGATAAAGTAAGTCTGGTAGCCATTTTTGATGCCGACCGCATGATTAACTTTCCCGATTTTCGGGCTACGGAACGTTCGTTTCAATTACTAACGCAGGTTTCGGGTCGGTCGGGCCGCCGGAGTGGTAAACAGGGTCGCGTGTTAATCCAGACCAACAATACCCAGCACCCGCTGCTGGCCAAGATTATTACTAATGATTACGAAGGCTTTTACGTTGAAGAAATTGAAGAACGGCAGGCGTACGGATACCCTCCTTTTACCCGGGTCATTCGCTTAACTTCCAAACACATTGAACAGCAGGTAGCCGAAGCGGCCGCTAAAAAACTAGCTACCTTACTCATGCAGAAACTGGGTAGTGATCGCGTAAAAGGTCCGGAGACACCACTCATCGAGCGGATTCGTAATCAGTTTCTCTTTGATGTCTTATTAAAGTTTGAACGAAACCTGAACCTAAAAGCCATTAAAGAATTCATCAAAGAAACCATTGAAGAAGTAATCACTACCAAGGACTTTAAAGGCACTAGTATTGTTATCGACGTAGATCCGGTATAATCATTTGCCTTTTATACTTTTTTCAAAAGGATATACTTGCATTAGCAGGTATATCCTTTTTTCTTTATAGTCTTACCAAAACATCTTCCCTTATGAAAAAATGGCTTACCTCTTTTTGCATTCTACTTAGCCTGCCTACCCTTTTCGCCCAGACCCCGGCTAAAGTACGAACCTATCGTCAGCAACACGAGCAGGCCCTGCTCCAGGAATATTTCAAGTTTCTTTCCATCCCAAATATTCTGCTTGATACGACTACTGACGTTCGCAAAAATGCTTTTTTCATTCGGGATATGATGCAGCGAATGAAAATTCCGGTACAGCTGCTGGAACTCGGCAGTAAAACACCACCGGTAGTTTTCGGTGATGTAAAAGTACCCGGAGCCACACAGACGCTATTATTTTATGCTCATTACGACGGTCAACCTACTAATCCGGCAAAATGGGCGAAGGGAACGGCCCCTTTTAAACCCGTCCTAGCTACCAATTCCATCGAAAACGGTGGAAAGATTTTATCCGAATCGGAAATCCAGGCTAAGCTTTTGCCCGACTACCGAATCATTGCCCGCAGTGCCACTGACGATAAAGCGGGTGTATTTGCCATTCTTTCCGCGTATGAAGCCTTGCTTAAAAGTGGCATTAAGCCCACTTATAACCTCAAATTCTTCTTTGAGGGCGAAGAAGAAAATGGCTCGCAGCATTTGGGTGAATACTTAAGTAAATACAAAAATCTGCTCAGCGGCGATTGCTGGATTTTCTGCGATGGTCCTGTTCACCAGTCCGGTAACAAAATCATTGTTTTCGGTTGTCGGGGTGATATTAATGTTGAGATCGCTACTTACGGACCGCGTCGTCCTCTCCACAGCGGGCACTACGGAAACTGGGCTCCTAATCCCGCCATGCGACTGGCAAAATTACTTTCTTCCATGAAAGATGATTCGGGTCGGGTATTGATCAAGGGATTTTATGAAGACGTTACTCCTTTAAGCGAATCGGAAAAGAAAGCCCTGGCTGCGATTCCACCCGTTGAAAAGGAAGTCCAGAAAGAACTCGGCATTGGACAAACCGATGGAGCGGGTAAAACGTTAGCTGAACTCATTAACGAACCATCGTTGAACATTAACGGGATTGTCAGTGCCGGAGTTGGTGCTCAGGCAGCAAACGTAATTCCTTCCACGGCCGTAGCTACGCTTGATTTACGGGTAGTCGCAGGTAATGACCCAAACAGACAGGTTCAAAAACTCATTGATCACGTGAAAGCTCAGGGATATTATGTAACGGATAAAGAACCTACCATGGAAGAGTTACTTAATCACCCCCTCGTAGCCCAAATAAAACCTTTGAAAGGTTACCGGGCTCAGCGAACGCCTTTGGATTTACCCATTGCTCAAAAAGTAGTAAAAGCCGTTCAAAGTACGACTAAGGATCCCGTGATTATTATGCCTTCCTTAGGCGGAAGCCTGCCCCTTTATCTTTTTAGCGATATTCTTCAGCAGAAAGCTATTATTACCGTTCCCATCGCCAATTACGACAGTAACCAGCATGGTGAGAATGAAAATATTCGTTTGCAAAATCTTTGGGACGGCATTGAGTCCATGGCTTCGATTATGACCATGTAAGTTCCTGACCGCATGTAGCCTTATGACCCGTACAAACATTGTATCTTGAGGCTACATCTCTCCTTTTAACGATGTCGTTACTAAACTCCTATTCTTCCAGAATCAGTAGCATAGACTGGCTGCGTGGTTTA
Source organism: uncultured Siphonobacter sp. (assembly GCA_913774715.1). Lineage (GTDB taxonomy): Bacteria > Bacteroidota > Bacteroidia > Cytophagales > Spirosomataceae > Siphonobacter. Next base: position 24,898 of record CAJYHS010000149.1, read on the forward strand.
ATTATGATGATCATGGCTCTTGATCACTGCCGTGAATTCATCCATATAAATGCCTTTTTTTCGAACCCTTTAGACCTTGAGCACCCTTCTTACCCTTTATTTTTTACCCGCTGGATTACTCATTTCTGTGCCCCCAACTTTGTGTTTCTGGCAGGGATTTCAGCGTATGTATCAGGTTTAAAAAAGACGACTCGTCAGCACCGTTGGTTTCTATTTACCCGTGGACTCTGGCTCATTTTTCTCGAACTAACCCTAGTTACCTTTAGCCTCTGGTTTGATATCCATTTTTCCTTGATTACACTTCAGGTAATCTGGGCCATCGGTATAAGCTTTCTGATTTTAAGTGCCTTAATCGGGTTACCGGGTTATGTTACCTTATTGCTGGGCGTTTTCATTATCGCGGGTCATAATTTACTTGATTCGATTACCCCTCCCCCAGGTTCATTACTCCAGGCATTACTCTGGATCAGCCATCAGCCAGGCCCGTTACCTGTCGGCCCGGATCGTTTGCTTTTGAACCTTTACCCCTTCCTAGCTTGGACGGGAATTCTTCTAACAGGGTATGGGTTAGGAACTTTATTTCGCACTCAGGTCAGCTCTACTCAACGAAAGCAATGGCTGACCTATCTGGGTTTAGGAGCTATACTTCTTTTCGTTACGATCCGCTGGATTAATCACTACGGAGATCCCTCGCACTGGCAATCCTACTCCTCATTCGGCACTACAGTGCTTTCTTTTATTAATACTACTAAATATCCCCCTTCCCTGCTGTATACCTTAATGACTGTTGGCCCCGCTTTGCTAGTATTGGCCGCATTGGAAGGTCGCAGCACGGGTTCTTTTTCATGGATTAATGTCTATGGAAAAGTGCCTTTATTTTACTATGTGTTGCATTTCTACCTCATCCATGGACTTTCGGTGGTGCTTTATCTCTATCAGGGCATTTCTTGGCAAAATCTGAATTTCCAGAATGGCAGTGGTGGAGCTATTGCCAATATTGGGCTGCCTCTATGGGGTGTTTACTTGGTTTGGATGGCGGTTTTAGCCCTATTGTATCCCCTCTGTAAAGCCTATGGAGCATTTAAAAAGCGGCAAAATCATACCATTTGGAGTTATTTGTAAGCTCTGGACATAATTCCCCAGTTTCAGGATTGGAATGACCTTTTTATTTTACAAGGCTCAACCAACGTGGAAAAAGTCATGAGCAAACACACCTCTAATACGAAAGATCCGGGTACGCAGGGTGTTCCCATTAAAGAACGTCCCGAAGGAACCGCAGAATTAACGGAAGTAGAACGCACCGGTGAAATGCCAGTGGTCGACACCGTCGCTGACGGCGAAAGTGATACATCAGGCGAAGTCAAAGCTTCAACTCTGGAAAAACAGAAAGTGGATGCTCTGCTCGACGCTGAAGAAGCTCACGAAAAAGCCAAGCACACGAAGAAACAATAAGATTCAATTAGAGCTGATTTAAATTATTTGGATGTTGTTTACATCAGCTTTTTTTGACTTACATACAAAAAGCCCCGTTTGGCAATTGCCAAACGGGGCTTTTATTTATTCAGCTAGAAGAATTGCCTTAAGCTAACTCCTTCTTCTTGCGAGAAGAAGATTTGCTTTCCGTAAACTTCTCGCCTTCTTCTGGATTCGTTACCAACAGATCCTGGTAGCGACGAACGCCGGTACCCGCAGGGATCAGGTGACCTACGATAACGTTTTCTTTCAGACCTTCCAGACGGTCGGCTTTCGCACGAACGGCTGCTTCTGAAAGTACTTTCGTAGTTTCCTGGAACGAAGCGGCTGAGATAAATGACTCAGTACCTAAAGATGCCTGAGTAATACCCATCAACGTTGGACGAGATACCGCTGGCATCGCATCACGCACTTGTACCAGAGCCTTATCCTGACGTTTCAACGATGAGTTTTCATCACGTAACTGACGTGCAGTAATGATCTGACCTAACTTCACGTTAGCTGATTCACCCGCATCAGTGACTACTTTGCGATCCAGGATCGCATCGTTTTCGCTACGGAATGTCCACTTATCTACACCCTGATTTTCAAGGAAGTTTGTATCGCCTGAGTCAATAATATCCACTTTCTGCATCATCTGACGAACGATACATTCAATGTGTTTATCATTGATTTTTACCCCTTGTAGACGGTATACTTCCTGAATTTCATTTACCAGGTATTCCTGAACGGCGGTAGGTCCTTTGATCGAGAGAATATCGGCTGGTGTAATGGCTCCATCAGAAAGAGGCAGACCCGCTTTGATAAAGTCATTGTTCTGAACCAGAATGTGCTTAGAGGTGGGTACCAGATATTTTTTCTCCGTTTCGTCTTTACCACGAACGAAGATTTCACGGTTACCACGTTTTACAGCTCCCAGAGAAACCACACCGTCGATTTCAGAAACGACTGCAGGGTTCGATGGGTTACGAGCTTCAAACAATTCCGTTACCCGGGGCAGACCACCGGTAATATCCCGGGTTTTACCAACCGAACGTGGAATCTTAGCCAGGATCTGACCTGGTTTCACTTCAACTCCCACTTCTACGCCCAGACGAGCCCCTACAGGCATGTTATACCCGCGAGAACCCTCTTCCGTATCGTTTTTCACCCAAATAGTTGGGTTTTTCGTACGGTCACGGCTTTCAACGACTACCTTTTCTTTAAATCCGGTAGTTTCGTCAAATTCCTCTTTGAAGGTTAATCCGTCTTCGATGGCTTCGTACTCAATTTTACCACTGATTTCACTTAAAATCACGGCATTATAAGGATCCCAAGCACAAAGTTCCTGACCTTTCGTTACCACTTCACCGTCTTTCACGCTGAGGTAAGCACCATAAGGTACGTTGGTTGAGATCAGAACCTGACCTGCATACGTAGTTCCGGGAGCTCCAACAACCTGAAGTTCACCTGAACGACCCATGACTACCAGCGTATCTTCACCCGTTGGGCGTTGCGTTTCCAGCGTACGTAATTCCTCGAAACGAACGATACCGTCAAACTTAGCCCGGATACTGGCATCCAGAGCAATGTTTTGAGCAGTACCCCCTACGTGGAACGTACGAAGAGTCAGCTGAGTACCAGGCTCACCAATGGATTGAGAGGCAATTACCCCAACGGCTTCACCAATGTTCACCATCCGACCCGTTGCCAGGTTACGTCCGTAACATTTCGCACAAACTCCATTACGGGTTTCGCAGGTTAATACCGAACGAATTTCAACACTTTCGATGCTGGTTTCGTCAATATGTTTGGCCTTATCTTCATCAATAACATCACCCGCTTTTACGATAGTATCTCCCGTTAATGGATCTACTACGTCATAGGTAGTTACCCGACCCAGAATACGTTCTGACAGCGGTTCAACCACGTCATCGTTTTCTTTCAGGGCTGAAATGGTAATACCACGCAGCGTTTGGCAATCTTCTTCATTGATTACTACATCTTGGGCAACGTCATGGAGACGACGAGTCAGGTAACCAGCATCCGCCGTTTTCAAGGCAGTATCGGCCAGACCTTTCCGAGCACCGTGCGTAGAGATGAAGTACTCCAATACGTCAAGACCTTCTTTGAAGTTCGAACGGATCGGGTTTTCAATGATTTCCCCAACCGAACCTTGTAAGTTCTTCTGAGGCTTGGCCATCAGACCCCGCATACCACCCAACTGACGAATCTGCTCGCGAGAACCACGGGCTCCCGAGTGCATCATCATGTAGATCGAGTTAAATCCACCCTGATCCGTTTCCAGTTGTTTCATCAGCGTATCTGTGATTTTCGAGTTAACCCGAGTCCAGATATCAATGATTTGGTTATAACGTTCGTTGTCTGTAATCAGACCCATATAGTAGTTATCCCAAACGCCCTTCACTTCACCTTCCGCTCCAACGAGTAATTCGTCTTTCACTTCAGGGATTTTAATATCGTTCAGACCGATTGATAACCCACCTTTAAATGCCATCCGGAAACCTAATTCTTTGATATCATCCAAGAATTGAGCCGTCCGGGCAACACCTGCAATTTTAAATACGTGAGAAATGATTTGCTGAAGTTTCTTCTTCGTCAGCAGCTCATTGAGGTAACCTACTTCTTCAGGAACCGCCTGGTTAAAGAGTAAACGACCCGCTACGGTTTCAATGATTTTAGTTTCGAACGTACCATCCTCATTACGAACCCGAACTTTACACTTGATATTGGCGTGTTTCGAAATGCGACCTTCGTTTACAGCAATGATTACTTCTTCAGCACCGTAGAACGTCATACCTTCTCCAGGGATCGGGTATTCTTCCGTATGCACACGGCCTTTGGTTACGTAGTACAGACCAAGAACCATGTCTTGAGAAGGTACTGTAACGGGAGCACCGTTGGCAGGGTTGAGGATGTTGTGCGAAGCCAACATTAACAGAGAGGCTTCCAAAACGGCTTCATGTCCCAGGGGAACGTGAACGGCCATCTGGTCACCGTCAAAGTCAGCGTTGAAGGCCGTACAAACCAGTGGGTGCAATTGAATTGCTTTACCCTCAATCAGTTTAGGCTGGAAAGCCTGAATACCTAAACGGTGCAGCGTTGGAGCCCGGTTCAGTAATACAGGGTGACCTTTCAGTACGTTTTCCAGAATGTCCCAAACCACGGGATCTTTCCGGTCAACGATTTTCTTGGCTGATTTTACGGTTTTAACGATACCGCGTTCAATAAGCTTGCGAATGATGAACGGCTTGAATAACTCAGCTGCCATATCTTTAGGCAGACCGCATTCGTGCAGTTTCAATTCAGGACCAACGACGATTACCGAACGACCTGAATAATCCACCCGCTTACCTAACAAGTTCTGACGGAAACGGCCTTGTTTACCTTTCAGCATGTCTGAAAGTGACTTCAAAGCACGGTTACCTTCCGAACGAACGGCGTTTACTTTCCGCGAGTTATCGAAAAGCGAATCTACCGCTTCCTGTAACATCCGTTTTTCGTTACGGAGGATTACTTCGGGAGCTTTGATTTCGATCAGACGCTTGAGACGGTTGTTACGGATGATGACCCGACGGTATAAGTCGTTCAAATCAGACGTAGCAAAACGGCCACCATCCAGAGGGACAAGCGGACGTAATTCCGGTGGAATAACAGGAACCATACGGATCACCATCCATTCAGGGCGGTTTTCAATACGAGTCTTGGCATCACGAAGGGCTTCTACTACCTTCAGACGTTTCAGAGCTTCCTGTTTCCGTTGTTGTGACGTATCATTAGCAGCGGCGTGACGCAGTTCATACGAAAGCTCATCCAGCTGAATACGAGACAACAGCATTTCCAACGCTTCTGCACCCATCTTCGCAATAAATTTATTGGAATCAGTGTCAGGCAGCAATTGGTTTTCGCGGGGCAGCTTATCAATGATATCCAGATATTCGTCTTCCGTTAAGAAATCCAACATCTGAACACCGTCTTCTGCTTTTGCACCGGCTTGAACGACAACGTACCGTTCGTAATAAATAATTTGGTCAAGCTTCTTGGAAGAAATTCCCAGCAGGTAACCAATTTTATTAGGTAAGCTACGGAAGTACCAGATGTGAGCTACAGGAACCACCAGTTCGATGTGTCCCATCCGCTCACGACGTACTTTTTTCTCCGTTACTTCCACGCCGCAGCGATCACAGATAATGCCTTTATAGCGAATCCGCTTGTATTTGCCACAGTGACATTCCCAGTCTTTAACCGGGCCGAAGATCCGCTCGCAGAACAAACCACCCATCTCGGGTTTATAAGTCCGATAGTTGATCGTTTCGGGCTGGGTCACTTCACCGAAAGAATTCTCAAGAATTGATTCGGGAGACGCCAAACTAATAGTGATCTTCGAGAAGTCGCTATTTAGTTTTTTGTTTTTCTTTAATGACATTTTCAAATATGGTTTTGAATGAAAATGATGCTGTATCAGGCTTTTCTGATGTCAAATCAGAAAGAAAATTGGCCTTTAAGTGTCTTAGTCGAAACTATTTCACTTGTACATTATTTCACTGGCACTCTACTCTTACTACTTATCCGGTCCGTTGAAGCATTCTTATAATCAAAATACTTTTTCAGATCAGTAAAACGCTTCTCAAACAGATACCAGGATAAGCTGGCTAATCCCATCAGAAAAACGAAGCAAAACGAAACGTATATCGTCTGACTGCTTGTAACTAATTGCGAGATCCGTCCTGGGGCGTAACTCAGTAATTTAGGAACGAATACACTCGGAATAAGCATATGAAATATGTAAAGTCCATAACTTATTTTTCCGATGTAAATCAGCACGGAGCTGTTTAATATTCGTCCGAAAACACCTTTAAATCCCAAGCTCGCTCCGCAAACGAAATACATGGATACAGCCGCAATAGAGAAACGTTTAAAAACCAGTACAAACCACGATTGCGGATCCATTAACTGGCAGGGAATAAAAAGTATTAAGCCAATGGCCAATAACAGCTTACTCCTTCTTTTAACCGATTCTACGGTATCCTTACTATTGGTAAATAAATAGGCAAACACGGCTCCTATTCCAAACGCATCCAGACAATGAACAGTAGCTAAACCATCCGATCCGGTTGCTGACAAGGCCAGTACAACCCTTGAAACCAACCCTATAGCTACGGCCATAAGGGCTAAGTAAGGTTGATGTTTTGCCGGAATTAATAACAGTAATAAGGGCCAAACAATATAAAACTGTTCTTCAACTGACAAACTCCAGAACGGCGAAAGTAAATCCTGCCAATTCCCGGTTGAATCCAGGTAATGATTATATAAATAGAATAAGTAATAAAAAGGATGTTCAAAAAAATCGGTTTCAATTCGGACATGAGCAAATTTATCTAAAGCATAAACTCCGAATAGTACCCCGTAATACAAAGGAAAAATTCGTAACGCCCGTCGTACTAAAAAGTCCCGATATTCTTCTTTAAACGATCGCTCGTTATTTTCAATCCGGTTTCTTGCAATCATTAAAATTCGAGAAACCAGAAAACCACTAATTACGAAAAATAGGGTAACTCCAATCGAACCGTTAGGCAGTTTATTAATCCAGCTATCTTTTGCAAACCAGTGAAAAACAATAACGGATAATACGGCAAACGCTCGTAAGGAATCTATTTGTCGGAAATAGCTGGTTTTTACTTCCATTTATAGGATGGTATTAAATTAGAGTCAGCCAGAGCAGGTAAAACCTACTCTGACTAACTACTCAGACTTATTAATCCAGCGTAATTTCCAACGCCAGACCACGTAATTCGTGAATCAATACGTTGAACGACTCAGGAATATTGGGTTTAGGCAGGTTTTCACCTTTTACAATCGCTTCATAAGCTTTCGCACGGCCCTGCACGTCATCAGACTTCACCGTCAGAATCTCTTGCAGAATGTGAGAAGCACCAAAAGCTTCAAGTGCCCATACCTCCATTTCTCCAAAACGCTGACCCCCAAACTGGGCTTTACCACCCAGCGGTTGCTGCGTAATAAGCGAGTATGGTCCAATAGAACGGGCGTGCATTTTGTCATCAACTAAGTGACCCAGTTTCAGCATGTACATCAGACCTACCGTTACGGGTTGATCAAAACGATCTCCTGATAAACCGTCGTAAAGGTACGTACGACCAAATGGAGGCAGACCTGCCGCATCCAGTTCGCGTACTACTTCTTCTTCCGTGGCACCATCGAAGATTGGCGTTGCGTATTTTTTACCCAGCTTTAAACCAGCCCAGGCCAATACAGTTTCGTAAATCTGACCGATGTTCATCCGGGAAGGTACCCCCAGAGGATTCAATACGATGTTAACCGGCGTACCGTCTTCGAGGAATGGCATATCTTCTTCACGAACAATACGGGCTACTACCCCTTTGTTACCGTGGCGACCTGCCATTTTATCCCCTACTTTCAGTTTACGTTTTTTAGCAATGTAAACTTTAGCTAACTGTACAATACCTGCGGGTAACTCATCACCCACTTCTAAAGCAAAACGCTCACGTTTGAAGTGACCGGCTACTTCACTACGATTAACGATGTAGTTTTTAACCAGTGTTACGATGAGTTCGTTAATGTGCTGATCATCCGTCCAGTTATTTAAATCCAGATCGGTCAGCAGGTTTACTTCTTCAGGTACAGCGTAGTTACTCTCATCTCTGTAGGGGTTCTTTTCAGGGAATAAGTAACCTTCAATGTTAGCCCGTGTAAAACGCGTAGTTTTCGGCATTACTTCATCACCGAACTTGTGTCTTACCCCTTGTGAAGTCTTACCATCCAGCAATTCAGCCAGTTTGGTAATCATCGTTTCCTTAATCTTGTTCAGGTCACGACTGTATTGCTTCATGAGTACTTTGAGATCCGCTTTCGCTTTCTCGCGTACTTCTTTCTCCTTGCTTGGACGCTTGAAGAGTTTCGTATCAATAACAACCCCTTTGAGTGATGGGGGTGCTTTTTTGGAAGCATCCTTCACGTCACCGGCTTTGTCACCGAAGATGGCACGAAGCAGTTTTTCTTCAGGAGTAGGATCCGTTTCTCCTTTAGGAGTGATCTTACCAATAAGAATGTCTCCTTCTTTTACCTCAGAACCAATCCGGATGATACCGGTTTCGTCCAGGTTTTTAACCATGTCTTCGGATACGTTTGGGATTTCAGAAGTTAACTCTTCTTCCCCACGTTTCGTATCACGAACTTCAAGGTCAAATTCTTCAATGTGAATTGAAGTAAATACGTCATCACGAACGATTTTCTCCGAAATCACAATAGCATCCTCAAAGTTGTAACCTTGCCAAGGCATGAATGCTACCAGCAAGTTACGACCCAGGGCTAGTTCACCCTGTTGAGTAGCGTACCCTTCCGTTAAGATCTGACCTTTTACTACCCGCTCTCCTTTAAACACAATAGGCTTAAGGTTGATACAGGTATCCTGGTTAGTTCTACGGAACTTCACTAAATTATAAGTACGAACCTCGCTGTCGAAGCTTACCAGCTTTTGTTCATCCGTTAAATCGTAACGAACCACTACTTTCGTAGCATCCACAAATTCGATCACACCGTCACCTTCAGCGGCAACCATCGCCCGTGAATCTTCCGCTACGCGAGCTTCCAGACCCGTTCCTACAATCGGAGCTTCAGGACGTAACAGAGGTACGGCCTGACGTTGCATGTTAGAACCCATCAGAGCCCGGTTAGCATCATCGTGCTCCAGGAAGGGAATTAATGAAGCTGCTACCGAAACGATCTGGTTCGAAGCTACGTCCATTAACTGCGTTTCGCTAGGTGAAGCCATTGGGAAATCACCTTCGAAACGAGTTTTGATACGCTCAACTTTGAAGTTACCCGTTTCATCAATGGCCGCATTTGCCTGAGCAATGTATTGGCCATCTTCTTCTTCAGCCGTCAGGAAGCGTAAATCGTCCGTTACTTTACCGTCTTTAATAATCCGGTAAGGCGTCTCGATAAAGCCCATCGAGTTGATTTTCGCGTGCACGCACAACGAAGAAATCAGACCGATGTTTGGACCTTCAGGCGTTTCAATCGTACACAGACGACCGTAGTGCGTATAGTGAACGTCACGAACCTCGAAACCGGCACGCTCACGAGACAGACCACCAGGCCCCAAAGCTGACATCCGACGCTTGTGCGTAATCTCAGCCAGAGGGTTAGTCTGGTCCATGAATTGAGAAAGCTGGTTAGTTCCGAAGAACGAGTTAATAACCGAAGATAGAGTACGAGCGTTGATCAAATCAACAGGCTTGAAATCTTCGTTATCCCGAACGTTCATCCGTTCTTTGATGGTACGAGCCATCCGCGAAAGACCCACACCAAACTGAGCATATAACTGCTCACCTACCGTACGAACGCGACGGTTAGACAAGTGGTCAATATCATCGACCACTGCCTTGGAGTTGATCAATCCAATGAGGTATTTTACGATAGAAACGATATCCTGAGTAGTCAGGACTTTCGTATCCATTGAGATATCCAATTGAAGTTTCTTGTTAATCCGGTAACGACCTACATCACCTAAATCGTAACGTTTGTCAGAGAAGAACAAGCTTTGAATAATGTCACGGGCCGTCTGCTCATCGGGAGCTTCCGTATTCCGTAACTGACGATAGATTTGCTCTACGGCTTCTTTCTCCGAGTTAGCAGAATCTTTCTGAAGCGTGTTGTAAATGATGTTATAATCAGCGATGTTCATATCTTCCTTGTGCAGGATGATTGACTTAACACCACTTTGTAAGATCATATCAACGTCTTCGGCCGAAACCACCGAATCCCGTTCCATCAGGATTTCGTTACGGTCGATAGACATTACTTCACCCGTATCTTCATCTACGAAGTCTTCCTGCCAGGTACGCAGTACGCGGGCAGCCAGCTTACGACCTAAGGCACGTTTAAGAGCCGCAGGTGTAGCTTGCAATTCTTCAGAAAGACCAAAAAGATCAAGGATTTCTTTATCAGAACCAAAACCGATCGCCCGTAACAACGTCGTAACCGGGAATTTCTTCTTCCGATCAATGTACGCGTACATTACGTTGTTGATATCCGTCGAGAATTCAATCCATGAACCTTTGAACGGAATAATACGAGCAGAATATAGTTTTGAACCGTTCGTGTGCTTACTCATGGAGAAGAACACACCAGGCGAACGGTGCAACTGAGAAACGATTACGCGTTCAGCTCCGTTAATCACGAAGGAACCACGCTCGGTCATGTAAGGAATATTACCTAAGAAAACTTCCTGCTCAATCGTTTCAAAGTCCTCGTTATCAGGATCTTCACTCCGCAGACGTAATTTAGCCTTTAAGGGCAAAGCGTACGTCAAACCGCGGTCAATACTCTCATCTACCGAGTATTTAGGAGGATCAATAGAGAAGTCAACGAATTCGAGAATATAGTTTTCCCGTGAATCTGAAATAGGAAAGTTTTCAGCAAAAACTTTGAAAAGGCCTTCATTTTTCCGACGATCCGATGGGGTATCTAACTGGAAAAATTCTTTGAAGGACTTTACTTGCAAATCCAGGAAGTCAGGATAATCAATGACTGCACGGATTCGGGCAAAGTTGTGTCTGGAAGTTTTGTTTGTTGCCAAGGCACTACGGTTTTTAAAGTCCGAATTTGACTATTTGAAAATCGATCAGGCATTTTGCCTAAATCTCAAATTAGTACCTCGTAGTTGACAGTATTAATTCCCTTGCGACTCCCCTACGAGTGGAATCGTGTGTCGGCATTAATACTCAGGGGTAAGAACTAGTAGGATGAAGATTCATCCTTTGGATTATTCACTTAAGACCTTTAGGCCTAAGTTTATAATCAACAAATGAATAGTAGTCTAAGTTTCAACGTGAAAACAACTAATCCTTAATCAATTAATAATCAGGTTATTAAGATTAAAAATAAGCTTATCAAAACCAAGACCTTTTAACGCAGGAAAGACCCAGCCAAAAGACTGGGTCCTAACCTTGAGATTACCTCTCAGTGCAATAGAAATTATTTGATTTCTACTTCAGCACCAGCTTCTTCAAGAGCTTTCTTCAGTGCTTCAGCTTCATCTTTCGTTACACCTTCTTTAACGGCTTTAGGAGCACCGTCAACCAGTTCTTTCGCTTCTTTCAGGCCAAGACCAGAAAGATCTTTCACAACTTTCACTACTTGAAGTTTACCAGCACCAGCTGACTTCAGGATTACGTCGAAAGAAGTTTTTTCTTCAGCAGCAGGAGCAGCATCTCCACCACCTACACCACCAGCTACCATTACAGGAGCAGCAGCAGCAGGTTCGATACCATACTCATCCTTCAGGATTTGTGCAAGTTCATTAACTTCTTTAACCGTCAGGTTTACAAGCTGCTCAGCGAATGCCTTTAAATCTGCCATTTTATTATGATTTTAATTTTTTCGAAATGAGTTAAAAACAGAGTGATATATATTCAGGCTTGGAAGCCAATTCAATGTCAATAAGCGTCAATAGCTTATTGAGGGGATTACTCAGGACGCTCAGAAAGCGTTTTGAGGATACCAGCCAGTTTGTTGCCACCACCTTGCAGACCGCTGATAACGTTCTTGGCAGGAGATTGTAACAGACCGATGATTTCGCCAACGAGTTCTTGTTTCGATTTCAGAGAAATCAGAGTCTCTAATTGATCTTCACCAGCGAATACACTGTAATCAACAGAAGCACCTTTAAACTTGAGCTTGTTAGCTTTACCTGATTCCTTGATGAAATCTTTGATCAATTTCGCAGGAACCTTACCTGACTCCGTGTGGAACATGATGCCACTGAATCCTTTCAATACTCCTTCATTGAATGAAGAGTAATCCGTATCCAGTTGCTCAAGAGCCTTAGCAATCAGTGTATTTTTTACTACCCGATACTCAACACCAGCTTGGAAACATTTGCGGCGAAGATCGTTTGTCTGAGCTACAGACATACCAGCGGCATCGGTGATATAGAAGTAAGGAGTGGTCTTGAACTTTTCAGCCAGCTCCTCAATGATTAAGCTTTTTTCTTCTCTCGTCATGACTTACAGACCGTTTACAGTGTTTTTATCAATTTGTACACTCGGGCTCATGGTACTAGACAGGAAGATGCTCTTCACATATGTACCTTTTGCCGAAGAAGGCTTCAACTTCACCAGAGTATTGATTACTTCCAGAGCGTTTTCTGCCAGCTTATCGGAATCAAAAGAGACCTTACCAATTGAGGTATGAATGATACCCGTTTTATCAACTTTGAAGTCAATTTTACCCGCTTTAACTTCGCGAACGGCATTGCCAACTTCCAAAGTCACTGTACCAGATTTAGGGTTAGGCATCAAACCACGGGGACCCAGGATTTTACCCAGACGACCGATTTTTGCCATTACCGTAGGCATGGTAATAATTACATCAATATCAGTCCATCCACCCATGATCTTTTCGATATACTCGTCCAGACCTACGTGATCAGCTCCAGCGGCTTTCGCCTCTTCAACTTTATCAGGAGTACATAATACTAATACGCGAACATCTTTACCAGTTCCGTGAGGCAGTGCAACTACACCACGAACCATTTGATCCGCTTTACGAGGATCTACGCCTAAACGAACGTCGATATCAATCGAAGCGTCAAATTTAGTGTAAGAAATCTCTTTCAAAATCGACGCAGCTTGCAGCAGTTCATAGGCCTGAGTCTGATCGAATTTCGAGCGAGCTTCTTTTTGTTTTTTAGTTAACTTCGCCATGAGAATGGTTATTTTGGGGTGGTATCGAATGTGCTTCGGTATTCTGAAGAGTATTCTCCCCCGTTAGGAATTTATTCTTGCCAGGGAGCAGTACCTGATACGGTGATACCCATACTGCGAGCTGTACCAGCAACCATCTTCATTGCTGCTTCGATTGTAAAGCAGTTTAAATCCGGCATTTTAGTTTCAGCAATAGTTTTAATCTGATCCCAGCTAACTGAACCTACTTTCTTCAAATTAGGCTGAGCAGAACCCAACTTAATTTTAGAAGCTTCCAGTAATAAGTTAGCAGCAGGAGGAGTTTTAATTACGAAATCAAACGATTTGTCTGAATAGTACGTAATCAGTACAGGCAATACCTGACCCATTTTGTCTTGGGTACGAGCATTGAACTGCTTGCAGAATTCCATGATGTTCAGACCCTTGGAACCCAGTGCCGGCCCGATTGGGGGCGAAGGGTTTGCCTGACCACCTTTAACCTGCAATTTTACATATCCGGTGATTTGCTTAGCCATTTTATAAAAATATTTGAGGCTCTGAGGCCCACGTTACATTTATCGAAAGAAGCATTAACGAAGGGGCAATTCCTTGGAAGCTTGAAGTGCCAGTACCGCGATGGCTCACAACATCTGCGGAAAGAATGGTTCGTATTAGCCCTCTTTTTCCACTTGAGCGTAACTTAATTCAACTGGTGTATTACGACCGAAGATTTTTACTGTTACGTGAAGTTTCTTTTTATCATCGAAGATTTCCTCGATTGTTCCGGTAAAGCCACTGAAAGGACCATCCATTACTTTCACAGATTCTCCTTTGAGGAAAGAGACCGAAGATGTAGAGGTTTCCTCTACCACTTCATCCACCTGACCCAGCATACGCTTTACTTCAGAAGCCCGAAGGGGTACAGGAATTTTGGCACTCTTATCTTTGTCATTGCTCCCGAGGAAGCCGATTACACCCGGCATACTCGTGATCAAGTGCATTACTTCGCCATTGGACAAGTCAGCCGAGATCATGATATAGCCTGGAAAAAATGCCTTTTCACGAATGCGTTTCTTACCGTTACGCATTTCAACAATTTTCTCAGACGGAATCAGAATTTGCGGAATAGAGTCCTGAAGCTCTTGTCTGGCTACTTCCGTTTCCAAATAAGATTTTACTTTTTTCTCTTGTCCGGAAACAGCCCGCAAAACGTACCAATTCACGTTACTCATATTCTGCTCAGTTTTCAGTTTTCAATCTTCAGTTTTCAGTGATAGCTGAATGAATGCGTCAACTGAAAACCTCAAACCGTAAACGCGTTACTTACTTGGAGAGGCTATAGAAAAGATCCAGCAAATTCTGGAAACCCGCGTCCATCAGACCTACTACAATAGCGAAGATCAAAGAAGCGATCAACACTAACCAAGAACTCGATTGTAAATCCTTGAAAGGAGGCCAGGTGATGTGTTGCGTCACTTCGTCCCAGGAAGCCTTAAATAATGACGTTACCTTTTCCATGTGTTTAGTTTAAAGCTTTCAGGTTTAAAGTTTAAAGCCTGACGATCAATACATTGTCAGAATTCACTTTAAACTTTAAACCTGAAACTTAGTTGCACGGGCACCAGGATTCGAACCCAGACCGAAGGTTTTGGAGACCTCTGTACTACCCTTATACTATGCCCGTGTGTGCTTGTACCTTAATTTTGGGACTGCAAAAATACGTTTTTGTTTTAATTAGGTCAACTTTTAGTCGACTTTTTTTTCTGAAAACAAAAAATAATTTTTAAATAAAGAAAGCGTCCCGGTTAAAGGACGCTTTCTTTAGCTGCTTATAATAAATTATAAGATTTCAGTTACCTGACCAGCACCTACAGTACGGCCACCTTCGCGGATAGCGAAACGCAGACCTTTATCCATAGCGATAGGGCTAATCAAAGTTACGTCAATCGTGATGTTATCACCAGGCATAACCATCTCTACGTTCTCTGGTAACATGATTTCTCCTGTTACGTCCGTGGTACGGAAGTAGAACTGAGGACGGTATTTGTTAAAGAATGGCGTGTGACGGCCACCTTCTTCTTTAGAAAGGATGTAAACCTCAGCTTTGAAGTGAGCGTGAGGCTTCACTGAACCTGGCTTACAGATAACCATACCACGACGGATATCAGTTTTCTCAACGCCACGTAACAGCAGACCTACGTTATCACCAGCTTCACCACGGTCAAGGATTTTACGGAACATTTCCACACCCGTTACCGTAGATTTCAGGTTTTCAGCACCCATACCTAAGATCTCAACTGGATCACCAGAGTTGATTACACCAGTTTCGATACGACCCGTTGCTACCGTTCCACGACCTGTGATTGAGAATACGTCCTCAACAGGCATCAAGAAAGGCTTGTCAGTCTCACGAGCAGGAGTTGGAATCCAGCTATCAACAGCGGCCATCAACTGATCGATCGTTTCAACCCACTTAGGCTCGCCATTCAGTCCACCTAAAGCAGAACCCTGGATTACAGGAATGTTGTCACCATCGAATTGGTAGAAGCTCAGAAGCTCGCGGATTTCCATCTCAACGAGTTCTAACAGCTCAGGATCGTCAACCATATCCACCTTGTTCATGAATACAACAAGTTGGGGTACACCTACCTGACGAGCAAGCAGGATGTGCTCACGAGTCTGGGGCATAGGACCATCCGTAGCAGCTACTACGATAATAGCACCGTCCATCTGAGCAGCACCCGTTACCATGTTTTTCACGTAATCGGCGTGACCTGGGCAGTCTACGTGTGCATAGTGACGGTTTTCAGTTTGGTATTCTACGTGTGCAGTGTTGATCGTGATACCACGCTCACGCTCTTCAGGAGCATTATCAATTTGAGAGAAATCTCTCTTTTCTGCCAGACCTTTTTCAGAAAGAACTTTCGTGATCGCAGCAGTCAAAGTCGTTTTACCGTGGTCAACGTGTCCAATTGTACCAATGTTGACGTGTGGTTTCGAGCGGTCAAAAGTCTCCTTTGCCATTTTTAGAAAGAATTATCGGTTTCGCGATTGGTTATTGTTCTGATGAAAGTGTACTTGCGAAAAGAGTCACTTGCACCTTTCGTTACGAAAAAAGTCCCTCTCTATGCGGAGAGGGATTTCGCAATATCTGATCTTTCAACCTAAAACTTGGACCGAAAGTTTCAGAGCCTTTGAGGGGATTTGAACCCCTGACCTCTTCCTTACCAAGGAAGTGCTCTACCCCTGAGCTACAAAGGCAATACTCTTTATGTTATTTACAAGTAGTGAGAAATGATTTACGAAAAGACGTTACGTAAATCGGTATCGCGTAACTTGTAAATCTTCATTGAGCGTGGTGAGGAAATGTTTGATCGCTACGAAAGCGAAGTAACTTGAAATATTACGCTCAATTTATGAGCGGGCGACGAGGCTCGAACCCGCGACCTGCAGCTTGGAAGGCTGCCGCTCTACCAACTGAGCTACGCCCGCATGTTACTAAAAAAATGACTATTGATTCAGAAAATACACTTAATCAATAGTCATTTAATTTGTGGGGCGAGATGGATTCGAACCACCGTAGGCTGACGCCAGCAGATTTACAGTCTGCCCCATTTGGCCACTCTGGTATCGCCCCAAATGGTGTTTTTTACGCTAAGAGTAAAAGAACGTTTTCTCCCGTGCCGTTGGTGTTTTTGTTTTACCTTCCGGTTTGGAGTTGCAAAAGTATAGCGTTATGAAGCCCGTGTCAAGAGGTAGCTTGAAAAAACTTATATTTTTTTCTTAACCACTACCCGGACTTCTTCCTAATAGATTCATTTCCAGAAGAATCCCGCAAAATATTTTTTTAATAAAAAAGGGAGCCTCCCATGAATAGAAGCTCCCTTTCTCATTAAAGTATGTGTTAGTTCAGACGTACGCCGAAACTTACGGCTTGCACCTGAGGACCACGAGCTACTTGATATAATTCGTTTAAGTCATATTGGAAAAACAGATCGACTGAATTTCTAAATCCGATTTCAGCCATTAAGCCATAGCGAAAATCATTTAGCCAATATCCTCCATGGTTATGATCCTTCTTACCTTCCTGGGTCTTTGTTTTGGTATAACTATCCAGACGGTAACCTACGTAGCCCCCTGCCCCAATATGGGATACAATTCCCTTTCGGATGGCAACAGTTGGCATTACCGGAACCGTTACATAACATACCGTCAGTTTGTTTTTTCTAAGGGGTTGACCAAACTCCTCAAATTCTATTTTGTCTTCTCGTTTACGGACTACTTTATCGCCGTCAAACATGAAATTATACCAGGAAAATTCCAGACCCAATCGCACTCGTAAAGCCACATCCTGCCCCTTAACTAAAGTAGGATTACGATAAAAACCCAAAGCGAAGTATCTTGAACCCAAGGGTCTGAGATCATAATCATCAGCGTTAGGGTCGTTCTCAGGCTTTTTACCATAGGCATTGAGACCAATAGAGATCACAAAGTTATCCTGATCATTCTGCCACCAGGGACGAGTCTTCTTGACTGTTGTTTTCGTATACCGGATCGTATCTCCTTTGGCCGTAATTTTGTATCCGCTGCGTTCATATACCTTTTCATTCTTCAGGTATTGCTCACCGTTTATTTCATCAAGTACAATTCGTGTAGTACCTTCTGAATCAGTGGCATCAATCTTGGCTCCTACATCTCTAAGTAACTTATTTACATCGTAATTGAGTAGCTTTTTAAGCTCTTCCTTATTCTCACCGTAAATAATAATTCGGGAATTATCCCCCATCACCACAATAATCGAATCTTTTTGGACTTCCTCAGCGGAAGCGATTCCCAGCGTTCCTAAAACGGCAAGCAAAGCGAGTACGATGCGTTTCATGATCTTCATTCAAAGGATTTACTTTCCAGATGTTGCAGAGCAGGTAAAAGTTGCTTAGTGTTTCTTAAAAATGTTATCTTCTGTACGGGCAATGATAGCCTTGCTGTCCAAACCTACTTCTTTCCATTCCCCTTCCTGAATATGCTTGAGGCCTTTAGCTATTCTAGAGAAAAATTTCTTTTTCTTAGCTGGCTTCTCAGCACTTTCCTCTACAACTGCTACTTCAGATTCGACTACTTTAACAATAAAGGTTTTGTCTTCGTCAGGCTTTTCTGCCTTAGCTACCGTAACTTCAGTGGCTTTGGGTATTTCAATAGTGGTAGGAATCGTTTTGGGCACTTCAACCTTAGCCACGGATTCTACTCTAGGAATAGGTTCTAGAATAGTTTTCTCCGAATCATTACTTTTAAGGGCCTTCCCTTCTTTTTTGGCTTCCCTTACCTTCGGAGTTAACGTAGGATTCTCTTTGATCACTGCTACTTTCTCCACTTCAGGCTGGAGCTCAGGGGCAGGCTCAACGGATTTAGGAGTAATGATTACTTTAGGCTGCTGTACCGCCAATTCCTGACTATTAGAATCACTGGCTTTTTGGAACCACCAACCCGCTATCATCAGCACTGCAATAGAAGCAGCGGCTGAGTATTTAGCCCAAAGCGGTAAACCTCTGCGTTGCGTATAGCTAGAATTGAGTCGGCCCTGTATCTTCTCCCAAGACTGAGATGATGGAAGCTTTTCATGATCTTTCAGCTTTCTGGCAAACAACTCATCAATCGGATGATTTTCTTTTGGCTGTTTCATAAGCTTAATAATTTATTGACAATCGGGAGTCGTTTTCTGCAATCATGCGTTGCAGTAAAGCTCTAGCCCTATGTAGTTGCGATTTTGATGTACTTTCAGTAATTCCTAAATGATGAGCAATTTCTTCGTGCGTATAACCATCAATAGCATACAAGTTAAACACAGTTCGATACCCTACGGGCAGTTGTTCTACCAATTTTAACAGATCTTGTACTTCCAGAGCGGTCTCTGGTAATTGAGGGTTAGGTTCATAGAGGATATCATCATAACTCATCTGATTACCCATCTGTTTTTTTGATCTTAAAGCCATTAGGCATTCGTTCACTACAATGCGTCGAATCCAACCCTCAAAACTTCCCTCCAGCTTAAATTGATTGATTTTCTCAAAAACTTTGACGAATGCTTCAATCATACATTCTTCTGCCTCGTAATCATCTTTAAAATATCTTCGGCAAACAGAATTCATCCGGCTGGCATACTTATCATATACCCGCCGTTGGGCTCTGGGATCTCCCTTTTGACAGGCTTTTACCAGTTGTTCTTCTGTTTGGAATAAAGATAAAATTTTCACAGGACGGTCTTAGGCTAGTTAGCTTGTCGTTTAGATGCATCTTTGCTGGTAAGGGTTGCACTCCTTTTAACAAATTTTAAATTTTGGGGGAGATGCCATATTCATCGTTAACGTAGTTGTAATCAATGCGATAAATTGTCCTGTAAAAACTGATAGGCAGTATACCTGCAAAATAAAACCTCCTGAAAAAGATCAGGAGGTTTTCAACAGGCAATAAAACCAATCAACAAACTAGTTCTTTATCAATGAGTAATGCCTTTCATACGTTGCCAGATGGCTATCTTTTGAGCATGTTCTTTGCGAGAACCTTTGTACCATAAATACGCAATCAGAGCTACTAGTAGATAGGGCATCACCAATAGATATAAAATTCCGGTGTTGAGTCCAGAACCGTTTAAATAATGTCCGTCACTGTACGTACTTTCAACGGAGGCCCGGCACATAGCACATTGAGCAAAGCTCACGCTAGTGCTCATCAGCAGAAATACAAGGGCAACAATGCTTCTTTTCATGAGTGATAATAAGGGCTAATCATTAAGTAAGCAATTACACCGGTTACCGAAACGTATAACCATAAGGGATAGGTTACCTTTACAATGCGTTTATGACGGGGAATCTGATTGCTCCAGGCGTAGTAAACGGCCAGTAAAACGAAAGGAACCACTACTATTGATAACACAATATGGGATACTAAGATAGTATAGTAAAAGCCGCGAATTAGGGCTCCTTCACCACCATACTTGGTGGATTCTGTGGTTAAGTGATAGAGTACGTAACTAACTAAAAACAGGGATCCTAATACAAAAGCAGCCTGCATACTTCTCCGGTGTCCCGCTACGTTTCCTTTTTTAATTAAAATGTAACCGATCAGTAGAAGAATGGAAGTAGTTGTGTTTATGGCCGCATTTAAATGAGGTAAAATCTTCGTCCACTCTCCTAAATTAACTTTAGGAACGCGAGGGTTCAACAAAATAGCAACGGCGATAGGAATCGCAAAGGATAGGATGCGAATCCACATTAAATAGCTTTTTTGCTTTTCCTGAGGTATAATTACCTGACTCATTTTGATTCTCGTTTATGATAAATGTCCTGTAATACCCGGATTTCCAGAATCAAGCGATCCACCTCCTCCTTATCTTCTGCATCGTAATAGCCTCGAATCACTCCTTCTTTATCCACTAAAACTAACTTACTGTCATGCGTGAAAGTTTCATCAGAACCTGTTTTTGCTCCGTCATCCTGTACAGCCAGTTTATAACCCTTAATGGCTAACTCATACATTTGCGATTTTTCGCCCGTCAGGAATACCCATTTGTTGGCTTCTGCATCGTAGCGTTTAGCATACGCTCTTAACACTGATGGCGTATCATGCACGGGGTCAATGGAGTGCGAGACCAACAATACTTCAGGATAATCAAGAAATACATCCTGAATACGATTGAGTTGACTTGACATTTTAGGGCAAATCGTCGGACAGCGACTAAAGAAGAAATCCGCAACGACAATTTTTCCTTTGATTAAATTTCGGTCCACTTGTACACTATCCTGATTGAGTAATTGGAAATTAGGAATAGTATGAAATAAAGTATCCTTTTCAGGCTCCCACCACGCTCGGTTCGGGCCATTATTAAGAATTTCGACCTGATTCGTAAGCGAATCACGCAAAGGAAAGTAGCGGGGCAAAGTGTAATGATTTACACCCCCGAAGCGAATCCACAGAAAAAACAAAACCGGAATCACCAACATGAGAGTCAGGATTCCGGCTTTTTTAAAATTCCACATAACTATCTCTCTTAATATGCACAAAAGTACATCTTAAAGTTATTAGTACGTAGCAATAAATCCACCTTCTAGCAGAAGGGCTAAAACTAACCAAGCAATAAACACAATGGGAACTAAAATCGTCCAAAAGAGTCCTTTGGTTTCCTGCGATAAGTGCATGAAATCTCCCATAATGTAAGCCGCTTTAATAAGGGTCATCCCTACGAAGATTGCCACTTTCAAGATGTGATAGTGGTGAGGCAACGAGAAAGCTACCACGAACTCCAGTACAGTGATGATTAATAAAATCCAAAACGTTTTCCAGATGGCTTTGGTCTGAGGCTTAGCAACCATCTTTCCGTCCTTCTCGATAAACTCGTTATATTCAGATGCCATGACGACTTATGCTTTTCAATTAAACCAGATAGAAGAATGTAAATACGAAGACCCAAACTAAGTCTACAAAGTGCCAGTAAAGACCTACTTTTTCAACCATCTCATAGTGTCCACGGCGTTCGTATAATCCCATGCAAACGTTGAAGAAAATGATGATGTTTAGGATCACCCCAGATGTTACGTGCGTTCCGTGGAAACCTGTAATGAAAAAGAAGAAATCAGCGAAAGGCTGAGGACCGTATTGGTTGACGTGTAAATTAGCTCCAAATACTTCTTTAGTTACCTGTACTCCGTTGATGATATCCGTTACAATCGTTGGCTTGTCCGTTCCTGTGATAAAGTGACCCCATTCCCAAGCTTGAGATCCTAAGAAGGTGATACCACCCAGAATCGTCCAAAGCATCCATTTTTCAACATCTGCTTTATCATTCCGGTGACCTGCTTCAACCGCCAGTACCATCGTAACAGAGCTGAAGATCAAAATAAAGGTCATAATTCCAACGAATACCAGTGGTAACTGATACCCATGGAAAAAAGGTACCGCTTCAAATACTTTCTCTGGTACTGGCCAGTATTCCGTAGAAAAAACGAACTCGGCTGGTACTCCCTCAAATGCAGGGTGGCTATAACGGACTAAGCCGTAAGCGATAAGTAGTCCAGAAAATGTAAATGCATCCGATACCAGGAAGATCCACATCATCAATTTACCATAGCTGGCTTTCATTGGTTCAGCACCACCCAGCCATAGTTGTTTCGGTTCAGCAGCAGCGTGTGTTGCCATGTACGCTAATTCGGTTTACAGTTAATAATTTCGTTTTCTCGCTCCGTTGAGAGACGTTTGGTGCACGAGTCACCGAGGAGTTTGTTCTACCGGAAATTCAAAAGGAAGACAAACAAATACAACCACAATCCATCCAAAAAATGCCAATACATGGCGGCCATTTCGATGCGGTTTCTATTTTTAGAATGAATCTTCATTTGCCAAGCCGACACAAAAGAGACGATTAAAACAATCAAGCCACTTATAACGTGAAGACCGTGAATAAAAATTAAAACATCAAAAAAAGAAACCGCTGGATTGCCGACCAGGTACAACTTCTGACTTACCAATTCATAAAACCCCTGAACTTGTAAGTAAAGAAAGACCAAGCCGAGTGCAAAAGTAATCGAAATCGCTGTTTTCAGAGGACCAAACTGGTCTTTTTTTGCAGCACGCACCGATAAATGCATAAAAATGCTACTAATCAGCAATACCCCGGTGCTATACCAGAAAATCATGGGTATTTCAAACTCTAACCAGTTACCTTCTGCACGCCGAACCAAGTAGGCACTCGTCCAGCCGGCAAAAGACATAGTGATGCTGGCAATAGCCAGCCAAAGCATAAATTTTTTTGGATTA
Source organism: uncultured Siphonobacter sp. (assembly GCA_913774715.1). GTDB lineage: Bacteria > Bacteroidota > Bacteroidia > Cytophagales > Spirosomataceae > Siphonobacter. The sequence goes on from CAJYHS010000149.1 coordinate 47,901, forward strand.
AACGAAAACGTCGGCTTCGCTTCTTCCGTAAAGTTTTCTACCGATGACAATTCAGTATTCATGTCTGTAATAATTACTCCCGCAGGATTAAATGGTTTTACGCTTTATCTAATAAAAACACGATCTGTAAGATCGGCAGATAGGATATAGAGACAAAAAACAGTCGGCGAGCAGCAGCATCATTCACAACCCGAAATAGATAAATTCCATGAGCCAAGAAAAATAGACCTCCTATCGTTGCTAAAATAGCTGAAGTAATGCCTGTAATCCCTAATTCATAGGGTATCCAGCCCAAGGGTAGCAAAAAGAGTGTATACCCAATAATAGCTTTGGCAGTCTTACGATCTTTACTTCCATTATAAGGTAACAACTGAATGCCTGCCTGTTTATAATCGCTGTCAATCATCCAGGCCAGAGCCCAAAAGTGAGGAAACTGCCAGAAAAACTGAATCGCAAAAAGAACACCAGGCTCCCAGCCAAATGAATTAGTAGCCGCAACCCAGCCAATCATGGGAGGAAACGCTCCAGGAAATGCTCCGGCAAAAACGGCAATAGCTCCTGAACGTTTAAGCGGCGTATAGACAAATCCGTATAATACTACTGATAACAGAGCTACAATAGCTGAACGGAAGTTAAAGAAATGAACGAAAAGAAAAAGACTAATTACCGTAAGTATCAAACAAAAGATAGTAGCTTCTTTAATCGTTAGACGATTGGATGGGATAGGACGATTTCGTGTCCGCTTCATCATATAATCAGTTTCTTTTTCGTAGATCTGATTGATAATATTAGAAGCACCCGTAATAAGGAAACCAGCAATTGTGATAAGAATCAGATTAAACCAGTTAATTTCCTTTACTGCTAAATAATACCCAAACGTACCCGATAAGGCTACGTAACTACTCAAACGGTGTTTGAGTAACTCAGCATATGCTTTGGCCTTTTCCTGCCAGGTAAGATCTAGTACACTCGTTTTAATTTCGGACATTGCTCGTATGTAAGGAAGCGGCGAAAGAATTCGCTTGCTTCCTATTGATTCTACCGAAAACGTTCTCGGCATTTAGTAATAAAAAGGTAATAAACTGAACGCCTAGCATAATCACTGCTAAAGTCAAATGCATGGGCTGTAGATAAGCAGGCACTGAAAAATAGGCCATAATTACCCCAGTGAGAATCTCTAAACCAACTAAGGCTAGCATAGCTTTACCATAGGATCGAAGTAACCCACTTTGATTCGTGTTTTTCATCAACGAACGAATAAACCACACGTGGAAAGCAAACACAACCAGTGAAAAAGATCGGTGAATGTAGAACCAAAGTCCAGATTGACTAACCTGCTCAATCCATTGATCACGATTATCGTAACCGATTCTAAAAACTACTTCATCAATAGCTTCCCGCACCTGGGTACCCATCAGGATCTGAACGACGGACAAGATAATAGCAATGACTAAAATGAGATTCAGTTTAGATTTTTGAGTTACTTTTTCTACGTCGCTGACTTCAGAATAAGCTCGAGCAACCGCATACAATAGCACAAAAACGATAATAATAGCTACCAGCATATGCAGGGTAACCATTAAGGGCTTTAACTCAGTTGAAACTACTTTAGATCCAAGCCAGCCCTGAAAACCCATCAGTAGAAAAGAGAGTAAAGACAAGCCTACAATTGCCTTATCGCGTTTCCAGTACTTTAGTGAAGCAATAAAGGTAGCAAATACCAGAATACCAGCTACTACCCCAATCAACCGGTTTACGTATTCAATCCAAGTTTTTAGAGGATTGAATAGTACTTCCCCTTTTAGTTTTGCCCCAAAAATTTCCTGGTAATTGGCAGGTAACTGAGATATATCCGTTGGGGGAACCCAACTTCCAAAACAACGCGGCCAATCAGGACAACCCATTCCTGCACCGGTACTACGTACCACTCCTCCAGCTACTACAACTAGATAGACTACAATGATGGTAGCAATACCTAACTTTCTGTAATTCATACCGCCCTTCTTTACTTGCCTGCAAAGATACTACTGAATTTTCTTCAACGATAAAAAGATTTCAATCTAATCTTTAAGTCGTTACTAAAAATTCTAATGTTTTATTCCGTAGAGTTTACAAAAAAAACGGAACCCCTTGAGGTTCCGTTTTTAAATTCAGAATAGCTGTTGGCTTAATGTCCGCCAGATTTAGCTGAAACTTCTTTTTGGTAAGGATGTAACTCCTCAATCGTTTTCTCCAGTGCGATTTGCTCTGTTTCTTCAGGAAGGTTAGACTCTGGTGTAGCAGAGAATGGAACCGTCTGAGGGATAAAATCTTCCACTGATCCTGGTTTTGAGAAATCATAGGGCCAACGGTATACCGCAGGAATAGGACCTTCCCAGTTGCCGTGACCTACTACTACCGGCGTAGTCCACTCCAGCGTAGTTGAACGCCATGGGTTTTGAACTGATTTCTTACCTCTAAAGATCGAGTAGAAGAAATTCCAAGCGAAAAGACCCTGAGCGGCAAACGTTACGATAGCTGCTACGCTGATGAATTGGTTCAAGTCAGCGAAAGAGTTCGTCATGTCATACGTAGAGAACGAATAATAACGACGGGGGAAACCAGCAATACCTATGTAGTGCATTGGGAAAAACACGCAGAATACACCAATAAATGAAAGCCAGAAGTGAATATACCCTAACGTATTATTCATCATACGGCCATACATTTTAGGGAACCAGTGGTAAACCCCTGCCATCAATCCAAAGAATGACGCAGAACCCATTACTAAGTGGAAGTGAGCTACTACGAAGTAGGTATCGTGTAACTGAATATCCAAAGCAGCATTACCTAAGATGATACCCGTTACCCCACCAGCGATGAATAAAGACACCAGACCGATTGAAAATAGCATGGCAGGCGTAAATACGATATTACCTCTCCAAAGCGTAGTGATGTAATTGAAGCCTTTTACTGCGGAAGGTACGGCAATAATCAGCGTTAAGAACATAAATACAGAACCTAAGAAGGGGTTCATACCCGTTACGAACATGTGGTGAGCCCAAACGATGAACGCTAACAGAGTAATACCTAACATTGAACCAATCATGGCACGGTACCCGAAGATAGGTTTACGTGCGTTGGTTGCGATAACCTCAGAAGTAATACCTAAAGCAGGTAATAATACGATATATACTTCAGGGTGACCTAAGAACCAGAATAAGTGCTGGAACAAGATCGCTGAACCACCTTGCTGAGGAAGAGCTTCTCCACCAATGTAGATTTCAGAAATATAAAAGCTGGTTCCAAAGTTCCGATCAAAGATCAGTAGCAACGCTGCTGATAATAGTACAGGGAATGAAAGAATACCTAATACGGCTGTCAAGAAAAATGACCAGATCGTTAAAGGTAACTTACTAAAGGAAAGACCACGCGTACGTAAGTTAATGATCGTTGTTACGTAGTTAAGTCCACCCATCAACTGAGAAACAATGAATAAAGCCATTGCTACCAGCCACAGCGACATCCCCATTCCTGAACCATTAGAAGCCGTTGGAATAGCGGATAAAGGAGGATAAATTACCCAACCACCTGCAGCAGGTCCCGTAGAGATGAATAAGGAACACAACATGATCATACTAGCTACTAAGAAGAACCAGTAAGAAAGCATGTTTAAGAAACCAGATGCCATATCACGAGCACCAATTTGCAAAGGAATCAGGAAGTTAGAGAATGTACCACTCAAACCAGCTGTCAATACGAAGAATACCATGATGGTACCGTGCATTGTCACTAAAGCTAAGTAGAACTCAGACTCTAATTTACCTTCTGGATTGATCCACTCGCCTAATAACCAGCGAAGACCATCCAGCTTCATATCAGGGAAACCTAATTGAAGACGGAACAAAATTGAAAGCAAACCACCAATGAAAGCCCAGATGATACCCGTAATCAGGTATTGCTTAGCAATCATTTTATGGTCTTCAGAAAATACGTATTTCTGAATAAAATTTTGCTCGTGATGCTCATGCTCGTGCTCGTGTGCATCATGAGCGTCGTGAGTCAGTGCAGCCGTTGCCATATCGCGTTTTGATTTAAAGATACAAGATTAACGAAGTGAAGCAGTAGCAGCGGAAGCTGACGCAGTGCTATCAGAGGGAGCTTCTCCTTCGGCAGGAGCTTCTTCCGATCCAGATTCCGTATACTTCATCGCCTTAGCTTTTAAACGAGCCGGTACACGATCCAAATAGGTAGCATTGGTAGCCAGGAAAGATTTCTGAGTCTTCAGCCAAGCCTGGAACTCTTCTTCTTCCAATACCACTACATTCATCTTCATAGAGAAGTGACCTTGTCCACAAATCTCAGTACAGTTCAAACGGTACTCAAATTTAGGGTCATTGGTTTCGGCTTTCATTTCATCCGTAGTCTTGGTTGCCTTGAACCAGAATTTGGTAGGCATACCAGGAACGGCATCCATTTTCACGCGTAAGTGAGGTAAGAACACACTGTGTAATACGTCACGGGCACGGATTTTCAGAAGTACAGGAACACCTTTAGGAATATAAAGCGTATTGCTGATTACATCATCAAATGAATTTTCATCCGTCAGGTCGATCCCTACTTCATTAGTAGCATCAATTAACTTGTAATTATAGCTACCTAACTTGTTGTTATCTACACCCGGGTAACGGGCAATCCAGTTAAACTGCTTTCCAGTTACTTCAATAACGTAAGCATCCGCAGGAGCTTCACTGGTAATATCACGCCAAACTCTCCAACCCATGAATACCATAATCGCCATTACAATGGCAGGGATTACAGTCCAGGCTAATTCCAAACGGTGGTTGACTGGATAGAATGTGGCTCTGCGTTTAGGATCATATTGATATTTAAATGCAAATACAAACAGCAAAACGCTAGTCAGGAAGAAGGCCGTCGTAACGATTGCCATAAACCACCAGAACATGGTGTCCGTATGAACGCCGTGCTCCGATGAAGGAGAGGGCAAAAACTTAGGAGCGGCCTCAATGAAAGACCAAACCCCAGCAATACTTCCAAGTAGGAATACAATCGGCAGTAATGCCGCATTGATTTTGTTCGCCATACCCGGAGTGTCCGCACCCTGTGAGGATGCAAATCCTTTGGTAAACACGGACATTCTATTTAGTACCACCAACGTGAGTACTAAAAGAACCGCCGCTAGCAAACCAACGATATAAACCATGACAATCTTTGTTTTTAAAACTAACTATTACAGCTCTAGAGTACTCGACTAAATATCGTGGTGAACCGCTTCTTCCAGCATCGGGTGATTTTTAGCCACTAACGAAAGCTTCGTTAACTGGTTATTAATCACAAAACCAAAAGCTGAGGCAAAGAACAACGTAGTACCCCATTCGATTAAACCAATTCCACCGTTTTCTCCCATGATACCGGGCATCATCATTTGATAGAAATCAAAATAGTGAGCCACCAGAATTGCACAGGCTCCAACTTTCAGGAACGTGTAGTTACGTTTAGCATCACGAGTCATGAACCATAAGAACGGAGCTAAGAAACCCATGATCAAGTTAATGAAGAAGGGAGCCTTATAAATTCCACCGTATCCACTGAAACGCTCACGGAAATAAATTGTTTCCTCAGGCATGTTAGCATAGTAGATCAACAGGAATTGAGCAAACCATACATATGTCCAGAAAATAGAGAAGGCAAACATAAACTTACCTAAATCGTGTAAATGGTTTTCATTTACACTACGCAAATAGCCTTTCTCTTTCAACAGAATTACCGTTAAAGTAATAACTGCGTAGCCTGATACGTGCCATGAAGCAAAGTGATACCATCCGAACATCGTTGAGAACCAGTGCGTATCAATTGACATCGCCCAGTCCCATGCACAGGTAGAAGAAGTAACGGCGAATACTAAAACGAAAGCCCGTGAAAGGTTTTTCATTTTATACCACCATTCGGTTCCACCAATTTCATCTTCCTGCTTAGAAAGATTACGCAAAAATACCCAAAGACCATACCATAATCCAATGTAAAGTACAGTTCTGATGACAAAGAATGCGTTGTTTAAATACCAGCTTTTACCAGCAATAATTTTGTCATAGTGTTCACTTGCAGGATCCATTACCCCTTCATGACGCCAGTGGAAAAGTTCCTGACCGAAAGCAAAATAAAGGATCAGCATTACTGCACCTGAAAAAGGTAAGAACGCAGGAAATGCCTCAGGAATACGTTTGATAATTGAAGACCATCCAGCCCATGACAGGTATTGGATTGCAATAAAAAACATCCCGATTACTGAGATACCTGTAAAAAACTCAGCGTTCATCCAAAGGTTAGCTACAACGCGTTTAGCCCATACGGGTAAACCATGATGAGCTTCATGACCATGAGCGGCATGTCCTGCGTGCTCATGAGCATGTTCGATTCCTATGCCAAGGCCTTTGGATACTAAAAACGCACCAATCAAAAGAGTAGCCAGACCTGCTAGCATACCGATAATCAGCTTCCGCTTTGAAGAGGAGGTAAAGTCATACCATTCTTCCATCTCCGCTGGATCAAAATGGTGATTGTGCTCTGCCATTATACTTACGTTATTCGTTATCAGTTATTCGTTAATCGTCCTTAAAACGACTAGCAACCAACTCTCTTAATTGATTAGGGTTCTTGCTGAAGTTTGTGAACGTACTGAATGATTTTCCAGCGATCTTCAGGAGAAACCTGAGAACCGTGTGGCCACATCCGTCCTTTTCCGTAAGTAATTACGTGGTAGATATGTCCATCATTCAAATCTTTCAATGCATCACTAGAGTAAACAGGTACCCCACCATATTTTTTACCAACAGGGCCATCACCTTTACCGCTTCCACCGTGGCAATGCAGGCAGTAACGACCATAAAGTAATTCACCTTGTTTCACCACTTTTGCATCAGTAGCAAAAGGATTCGTTAGGGCCGTCTCTGCAACAGCTAAATCGTTAGGACCAATGTTACGGGCAATGAGTTCCATTTTTTCCAATTTGGAAATAACAGAATCTCCATCGGTTGTAACAAAATCCTGACGTGGAATCGTGCCTTTCACAGGTACACGCATATTCAGATTGCCTTTACCCGTTGCACTGTTGATGGGGTTAGCGTCAATTTGAGACAGAGGCTCGTATCCTACTGGATAGTACATGTTTGGAGCAAACTCCCATGCCTGATGCTGAGGATCACGTTTCAGGGACGCAAGCACAACCACCACTAGGGAAGCTGCAATCCACACAAACGGTAGGTATTTTTTCATTGTACAATCAGTTGATAATTACTGACAGAACTACAGATGCAATTCTATCGGATTTTTAAGCTTCTTCTTCAATTACTTCTTTCACATTCACCTCGATTGCTCCCGTGTCCCGAAGAGCTTTCTCGATTTCTGCTTCTGATTTTTGGTTTGAAGAGGTATCAATAGCCATTACGAATTTATCATCCGTACTACGCAGATCGAAAATAACTGCTTTGTTACCCCACCATAAACCATTTGTAATAAAGAAGCTAAATACCATTCCGAATGCAGTAAACAATACTGTAAACTCAAACATCGGAGGAATGAAATCAGGGAAGGCATAAAAGTCCTTACCACCGATGTTCATTGGCCAGTCTATTGCCATGGTGTATAATGTAAACACAAACATGGTTAGTAAACCCAAGCAGCCAAACATAAATGCTGCCATAGGAATACGAGTACGGGGATGCCCAATGGCTTTATCTAAACCGTGAACTGGGAAGGGCGTATATACATCATGAATTTTGATGCCATTGGAACGAACCGCTTTTACGGCAGCCATTACTTCATCATCATCATCGTACACCCCTACTAAAAATCTCTTGTTGGTATCCATGATACGGATTGTATGCTTTATCCTATTAATGAGGTTATTCGGTCACGTGTTCGCCTGGCTTCTTCGTATTAGGTTTCACTTTATAAGGGAAACGCTCTGAAGAACTCTTCATTACACCTTTTACTTCCGCCATGTTAATTACGGGTAAGTACTTGGCAAAAAGCAGGAATAAGAAGAAGAATAAACCGAATGTGAATACGTAGTCACCAATGTCAATGATGGTCGGTGAAAACATAGCCCAGCTTGAAGGAATGTAATCACGGTGCAGTGAAGTCACGATAATTACGAAACGCTCAAACCACATACCAATGTTTACCACTACAGACAGAGCAAAAGTCCAGGTAATGCTACGACGAATGCTACGAACCCAGAAGAACTGAGGAGTAATTACGTTACAGCTCATCATCGCCCAGTAAGCCCACCAGTAAGGACCAAAGGCACGGTTAATGAAAGCATAACTTTCGTATTCAACACCTGAATAAGCCGCAATAAAGAACTCAGTGATATAAGCAATACCTACGATCGATCCCGTTACGGTGATGATTTTGTTCATCGTTTCGATGTGCTCAATCGTAATGTAATCCTGTAATTTGAATGTCCAGCGAATGATCAGCAACAGGTTATTCACCATGGCAAAACCAGAGAAAATAGCTCCTGCTACGAAGTAAGGAGGGAAGATCGTTGTGTGCCAGCCTGGAATAACCGAGGTAGCAAAGTCAAACGATACAATCGTGTGTACGGAAAGTACCAGTGGAGTTGAAATACCAGCCAGGATCAGCGATACATATTCGTAGCGGAACCAAGTCTTGGTGTTACCATTCCAACCCATCGAAAGTAATCCGTAGATATACTTAGATACTTTATTCTTTGCCCGGTCACGGATAGTAGCCAAATCAGGAATCAGACCTACGTACCAGAATAAACAAGATACGGAGAAGTAAGTTGAGATCGCGAAAACGTCCCATACCAGCGGAGAGTTAAAGTTAACCCAAATTGAGCCGTAGGTATTAGGGAAAGGAATACACCAGTAAGCCAACCACGCACGACCGGCGTGCATCAAGATGAAGCTGGCCGCACAGATAACCGCGAAAATCGTCATTGCTTCCGCAGCACGGTTCACCGATGTCCGCCACTTCTGACGGAATAAAAGTAAGATTGCTGAAATCAGCGTTCCGGCGTGACCGATACCTACCCACCAGACGAAGTTGGTAATATCCCAGGCCCAGCCTACTGTTTTATTTAATCCCCAGTTTCCTAAGCCATCCCACCAAGTCCAGAATACTGAAGCAGTTCCCAGAAGCAGTACGATAGTAGAAATGCCGAAAACGATTTTCCACGAAGCAGTAGGCTTGCCTTCTACCTGCCGACATACATCCTCGGTAATATCGTGGTAGGATTTCCCACCAGTCACCAAAGGAGGCCTTACAACAGCACTAACGTGTGACATATTTCTAAATTTTCAGAGTTTCGAATGGATACTGAGTCCAGAATGAATCTGAACTCAGTGTTTACTTACTTATACGTGTGACTTAGGATGCTTGTGCTCATTCTCTTTGTGCTCTTCCTCTTTGTGAGGAGCTTGAGAATCAGCCGCATCTTTATTACGAATTTTCGTCAGATAGCTAATCTGTGGCAATACGTTAATCTCCTCAAGCATGTGGAAGGCACGGCCTTGTTGTTCCACCGCCAGAACTTGTGAGATTTCGCTTTCTGGGTTGTTCATATCACCAAAAATGATGGCACCCGTTGAGCAAGATTGTGAACAAGCTACCTGTACTTCGTTTGCATAAGGTCTGCGACGCTCACGTTTAGCGGCTAATTTCGTAGCCTGAATACGCTGTACGCAGAATGAACATTTTTCCATTACCCCACGGCTACGCACCGTAACTTCAGGGTTAATGACCATTTTACCCAGGTCATTATTGAAGTTGTAAGGGAAACGATCTTCATCAAAATATTTGAACCAGTTAAAGCGACGTACCTTATAGGGACAGTTGTTAGCACAGTAACGAGTACCGATACAACGGTTATAGGTCATTTGGTTCATACCCTCATTACTGTGGGTAGTTGCCAATACTGGACATACCGTTTCGCAAGGAGCGTTCGAGCAGTGCTGGCAAAGCATAGGCTGGAATACTACTTCTGGATTGTCAGAAGCAATCTCAAGCGTTTCCAATTCCTGGAAGATGCTTTCGCCTTCTTTGGGCTGAACCGAAGAATAGTAACGGTCAATGCGAATCCAGTGCATTTCACGGCGCATTACTACTTCTTTACGACCTACAACGGGTACGTTGTTTTCAGCCTGACAGCTCACCACGCAAGAACCACAACCAGTACAGAGGTTAAGGTCAATGACCATTCCCCAGCTGTGGTTTTTCTTTTCGTGACCATTCCAGAGCGTGATGTCAGTAGCATCTTTCGCTCCTTCAGAAGTCTGAATTTTCGGAATAAAACGGCCAGCCTGTACGTTTTCCTGGTATTTTGCCAGAATCGTTTCTTGTAATACAGACTCACGAGCCATTACGGTGTTGTGCGTCTGCGTCTGACCGATACCCCACTTATATTGACTGCCCGTTGGTGTTACTTTAATTTCAGCACCCACTGAGTTAATCCATGGGAATACGTTCTTACCTACTCCGTCAGCTGCCTTACCGGCTTTCGAACGACCATAACCAATGGCTACTGATACCGTATCGTTGGTTTGACCGGGCTGAATCAGAACGGGAAGTTCAATGGCTTCTTTGCCAGCGATTTCCAGTTTCACCATATCATTCTGGTGAACACCTAATTTCTTCGCAGTAGCCTGAGAAATAGCTGCGTAGTTATCCCACGTAGCTTTTGAAATTGGATCTGGGAATTCTTGTAACCAAGGGTTATTTGCCTGAGAGCCGGTACCCATACCTACTTTTTCGTAGGGTATGAATTCCATTACCGTTGAAGAGGCTTTGTAAGTACCACTAACTTTACCTAAAGCAGTAATCAAATCACCCGTTACTGCAGGAGCTGCGGCAACCGTACCTTTAGCAGGCTCAAATACCCCTTCATATACGGCTTTGTTCCAAGCTTCTTTGCTGGCTGTTTTTAAGATATTCGTAGCCCAGTTCTGAGTCAGGAATTCGTAATAATCAGCATTTTGTCCAGCCCAGGTTAATAAGCTTGACTGAGCCTGACGCGTATTGAAGATCGTTGAGATCGTGGGCTGTACAATAGAATAGAACCCTGGTTTAGGTTCAGCATCACCCCAAGACTCTAAGTAATGAGAATCAGGAGCAATGAATTGACACAGAGAAGCCGTTTCATCAGCACGATCAGCGAATGATACGCTTAATTTCGTGCGAGACAGAGCGTCTGCGATTTCTTTACCACGAGGACTATCGTAGACAGGGTTAGCTCCGTAGAAGAGAACCGCGTCTACGCGACCGCCTTTGAGATCATTTACAAATCCGTCAAAAGCCGCATCGTTTCCTTGTTTGTAGTTACTCGTGCCCGCAATCGTAGTACCGTAGTTACCTAAGATACGGTTGATTTCGGCTACTACTACCTGTACGTTAGGATCATTTGAACCAGAAACTACCAGAGTTGTTCCGGGAGCAGCTGCTTTCAGATCTTTAGCTGCTTTTTCGAGGAATTCGATTTTAACGTCAGCCGTACTAGAAGAACCACCTACCAGACGAAGTAACGTAGAAGCTACTAAGCCCGATTGAGAAGGTTTCAGACGACCACGGTAATCAGCATTGGCCCCCGTCAATGTCATCAGCGTGCTGAAGTCATAATGACGAGACATTTCCTTATTACCGCCTTTTGCTGAAGATAACTTACGTCCGGCGGCCCACTGCTTCGAAAATTCGTCAGGAGCAATCCAGGTACCTAAGAAATCTGCATCAAGACTTACAATAACCTTAGCTTTACTGAAATCAAATGCAGGTAGTTGTCCACCATGTACTTGGGTTAAGCCGTAAGCAGAATTAGCGTCATAAGATACGTGAACCGTAGAAGGATATTTTGCCTTGAACGCTTCGATAACCGCCTTAGTCGTAGGACTTAAGATGGTACCAGAAATGATACGGATATTCTGAGCAGAAGCTAATCCAGCGGCTACTTCTTTATCCAACGCAGTCCACTCTACTTTCTTGCCACCTTTTTGGGGATCACGCAGTTTTTCGTTGTCGTATAAGCTCAATACTGACGCGTGTACACGAGTACCAACGCCACCTTGAGAAATACTAGACTGAGGGTTGCCTTCAATTTTAATAGGCCGACCTTCGCGGGTTTTTACCAGGACTGAGCAGTACTCGCCACCATCGGTAAACGTTGATGCGTACCAGTTAGCAATACCTGGTTCAACATCAACGGGCTTGTTTAAGTAAGGAATTACTTTCCGTACAGGAGCTTCGCAGGCAGCCAGTGAAACAGCGGCTACACCAAAGCCCAGCATTTTAAGGAAGTCACGACGGTAGGTTCCACCTCCGTCGGTAATGTCAGATGAATCGGCAAATTCGCGATGAGCATTTTTTACGAACTCAGGATCGTTTCGTAACTCCTCTATTCCTCGCCAGTATCGCTTCGTAGTATTTTCCATTCTATTAGAAAAACTCGTGTTGGGGAAAGGCGGCTCCTTTAAAAGAGCCGCCCTATTATATTAATAGTGACACTTAGAGCATTCCAGCCCACCGATGTCAGCCACTTTCATGTCTTTAACACCGTCTTTTTTGTGAATCTCAACCAGCTTGTCATAGTATTGGTTGTCTTTGGCATTCACACTAGTTTTACGGTGGCAATCAATACACCAGCCCATCGTCAGAGAAGAGCGTTGTTCGATCACTTCCATTTTCTCTACTTCACCGTGGCATTGCTGACATTGCAGACCGCCTACGTTTACGTGTTGAGAGTGATTGAAGTAAGCCAGATCAGGTAAGTTGTGAACACGAACCCACTCGATAGGTTGATCTTTCTCAATAGCTCTGTAAATTTTCTGAATTTCAGGAGAGGATGCTTTTACTGCATTGTGGCAGTTCATACAGATGTTAGGCGAAGGAATGTTGGCTTGCTTTCCTTTGTTAACGCCCGTATGGCAATAGTTACAGTCGATTTTGTACTCACCGGCGTGCAGCTTGTGCGAAAACGCGATGGGTTGCTTAGGAGCAAATCCCTGGTGGATACCAATTCCGTACATACCGTCGATAGTAGCTTTACCTGCTAATAACACAAACAGTAATAAAGCACCCGTACGGAAAGCAGGGTTGTTACCGAGTTTGCCAGTACTTTCTTTTAAACGAGCAAAGAAGGGAATCTTCTGAGCTTCGGGGGAAGAAGGATCAACCGTAGCTAAACGATTCAAAACCGTCAGGATGCCAAACAAAGCAACCAGCATCAGAATCATTACTACCAGCAGAGCAACCAGTACAACACCAAAGAAACCGGAAGACTGGTCTTCACCGCCACCACCACCTTGGGCTACTTGTTGTCCACCTCCGTCATTACCGCCAGCAGGGGTTTTAGCGGAGTTAGCTTCTTTAACGTAAGCTAAAATGCTTTTGATGTCGTCGTCGGAAAGACTTCCGAAGGCCGTCATCATAATAGGCTTATACTGATCGTACAGTTTAGTAGCTGCTTCATCACCGCTAGCTACCATGCCGGCTGGATTTTTAATCCATTTGATTAACCATTCCTCAGAGTGACGCTGGTCAACATCTTTTAAACCGGGGCCGATCAGCTTTTGCTCTCCTACATTGTGACAGGAAGCACAGTTGTTGGTGAAGAGCTGTTCGCCTTTTGCGGGATCCTGTGCAAAGCCGGACGTGCTACTCCACAACGTCAGAACGATAGCCGTTGCGGTCCCGAAGAAGTAGCTAAGTGCTCGTTTGATCATAATAATACTTTTCAACTTTTATTTTCAGTACGGGATGCCCGTATAGACCCATTCCGGGCTCACAAAACTACAATCGGATCGTTGTTCTACAAACTCAGGATTTTTCCGAAATGCCAAAACTAGATGAAAAATATCTATTTAAATTTATTCTAAATAAGTGAGTAATCTTTTGTTATCCAGAATAAGCTCTCAGGAGTCTCTTCTTTTATTAGTTCAATCTCTATTTTATTAGAAAATGATTAATGTTCTAGTAACCAATGATTTGACTCTAATTTTAAAAGTAATACACAATTAAATCTTTAAATAAAACAAAAGCTTCTACCCTTTCGGACAGAAGCTTTCGTTTTGACTAACCACCTATTAGGACTTACAATCGGGACAGGTACCCTGCACAAGAAGATTGATCTCCTGACGTTTATAGCCCTCGGGCAAAGGAAGACTTGGAATCTGAACCTGATCCAGACAGGTCGTTTGTCCGCAAGCCAAACATTTAAAATGCACGTGGTCGTGATGATGAGTGTGATCATCCGACTGACAGGCATCCTTGCACATGGCATATTTTACGGTTCCTTCGTCATCGAGAACTTTATGGATAATTCCTTTGTCCAGAAATGTTTTTAGGGTACGATAGATCGTTACCCGATCAAAACGCTCCTGGAGTTCACCTTCAAGCCCGCCGTGCGAAAGAGCAAAGTTTTTGCTGTAAAACAAATCCAGCACCTCTTCCCGGGCTTCTGTATGCCGCAGATTATGTTGCTTTAATGTAGCAGGCACGAGCTTGTTCATATTCTTTTTATAAGTTAAAACTGGCCTAACTCCGTGGGAAGTAACAAACCAGCATTATTCCGCTTTTAAAGCATTCTCAAATTGTAGCTTCACTAAGCCACTGTATAAACCATCTTCAATTAAAGACAATTCCTCGTGAGTACCCTGTTCGATAATTTCTCCCTGCTGAAGTACGTAAATCTGGTCTACGTTGCGAATCGTGGCCAATCGGTGGGCAATAATGATAGTCGTCCGATTTTCCATTAATCCATCCAGAGCCTCCTGAACCAATTTTTCCGATTCCGCATCTAACGAAGACGTAGCTTCATCCAATATGAGAATGGCAGGGTCTTTCAAAATAGCCCGGGCAATAGCGATGCGTTGCCGCTGACCACCCGAAAGTTTAACGCCTCGTTCTCCAACAATGGTATCAAAACCTTCGGGAAACGAAGTAATAAATTCGTAGGCATTGGCTTTACGGGCCGCTGCTACAATTTCCTGATCGGTAGCTCCGGGGCGTCCGTACTCAATGTTTTCACGAATGGTTCCGCCAAAAAGCATTACTTCCTGCGGTACGACCGCCATATGGCTGCGATAATCCGTTATCGAATATTTTTCGATGGCATGTCCATCTACCAAAATCTGTCCCTGCTGCGATCGGTAGTACCGCATGAGTAATTGCACAATGGTAGATTTACCCGCCCCCGAATAGCCCACTAAGGCGATTTTCTCTCCTCGATGAACTTGAAGATTAATATTCCTTAATACTTGTATATCGGGACGTGAAGGATAACTAAAGCCTACATTTCTAAATTCAATGCTCCCGTCCAGGGTGGGCTTGCTTACCTGAGCAGTCTGATCGAGATCAACTTCCGAATCTTCTTCCAGAATTTCTAAAATACGCTCGGAAGCACCGATGGTTTTCTGCACCTGGGCATACATATCACCTAACCCCCCAACTGAACCCCCAATGAACGCGGTATACAATACAAAGCCGAAAAGATCAGCCATGATCATTTCGCCGTTTAGCACTAGCGTTGCTCCGTACCAAACCACACCAATAATCCCACCAAAGAGGGCAAAGATGATAAAGGATACGAATCCTCCCCGGTACATAGAAGCTTTCAGAGCGGTATTCACTACCCGGTTCAGTGCCGTGGTATAACGATTCACTTCGAGCTTTTCATTAGTGAACGCTTTTACTATGTTAATAGATTGTAAGGTTTCCTCCACTACAATATTAGCCGAAGCCAGTTCATCCTGAGCCTGCTTGGACATGGTGCGAATAAACTTGCCAAACACCATAGCCGCTACCACCAGAACGGGAAAGGTAGCCAGCATAAATAAGGTAAGCTTCCAAGAAATGGTCAGAATGACAATGATTCCGATGACTAAAGTCGCTACGCCCCGCAGTAACTCGGCTAAAGTAATAGTTAATACATCCTGAAGCTGGGTTACGTCGGAAGTCATGCGGCTCATTAATTCCCCTACCCTTCTTTGCTCGAAAAATCGAATGGGTAAGGTCACAATCTTTGTGTATAAGCTTTTGCGAACATCAGCCATGGATCGCTCACTGACGCGGGTAAAGTAATAAATCCGGGCAAAGGAGAAAATCGCCTGCCCGATTAATACCGCAAAAAGAGCAATCAGCACTTGATTGAGGGTAAACTGGGATTTCTTTTCCAGCACCGCTACAATTTCCCGAATGAGTAAGGGAAACGACATCATGGTTAACTGCGAAAGAGCCAGAAAGACCAACCCGATCAGGAATAATCCCCGGTATGGCTTTACGAATCTAAAAATGTGTAGTGCTTTGTTAAGCCCCGCCCGATTGACCTTCTTTTTGTCTTCGGGAGATGGTTCCTGACCAAAGGAGCCTGGACGTTTAGCCATAAATGCGTTTTGAATTTTGAGTTTGGGGATTAGCGTTGTCTCGTTGCTCCCCAATCTTTCTATTTATTGGTAGCAAAGCGGAGCATGTTTTCTAAAACCGCAATGGGGGCTTTACTCGTCCGCTGATCCCAAGCGGCCCAATCAGCCAGCAAAGGCCGCCGGCCCTGAGCCTGAGCGTACAGCCGCTCTGCTAAATCCTTGATGTTTTCATTGGGAATCCAGTAATCCTTCTCGGCGTTGTCCGAAGGATTCAATCCAAACTGAGGTTGTTCAGAGAGATACCAGCCTAATTCCGAATAAAGCTTCTTGACTAGTGACTCATCATATCCTTTACGAATGAGATCCTCTGTAAAGGTTTTCTCATCCATAGAAGGCCTTTCATTGATAAGTTTTTTCAAACGCCCTTCCCGCATGGATTCTCCCTGCGAAAGCGTAACTATTAGAAAAATGATTCCGCCGAGTCCGAGTAATACGACAAAAGCAAAAGCAAAAAGTAAAAACATAAGTAGGAGCTGCCGACGTTTGAGTCCTTAGCTTTAAGTGAAAAAAAACATTTATTGTTCCGCCTGACCCCGGTATTTGGAGGCTTCGAGAATCTGCCGGGCATCCTGATTTTTCATGAGTTCATTCAGACTCACATCCGGGTTATTCATTTCGTAATACCTAACGATCTGCCAACCCATCCAGCGGCCAATACTTCCCGGGCAACGAGGCCCAATCTCGGGTGTCTGCGGGCGATCACCGAGGTATTTTATTCTTTTGTTGGGATTTGTTTCATAGAGTAACTTATTGTCTACAAAATGCCCCCACACTAAATCCTGAGCAATTTTCGTTTCCGCTAACTGCTGGCCCGTATAGCCAATTAACAAACTATCGGGCGTTTGAGGCAGCATGGTTTGAGCAAACAAGTAGCCTTTGCCATAGTTAATCATTTCGGATAGCATGGTCTGGTCCTGCGGATTATTTTTGGCATACTGCTCAGACATAACGAAAAGAATCTGAGGCACCAGAGCTTTGGGATTATACCGCCACATCTGATAACCGTACACGTCAGGCCGAAACTTAGCTTTCGGACCCAGAAAGTAATCCAGACCAATAATGATTACACTATCGCTGACGATCAGGTCAGAGCCCAGAAAACCAGAAAAGGCCAATTGGATGCGAGGCACTTTGAAGCTGGGATCATACGCTTTTATATTTTTGAAGGCTGTCGTGAATTCCGATCGCAGCGTATCAAAATCACCGAAGCTGGTCTGCGTTTGTTTGTAAAATTCCCGAAGGCTTGGCTCATTCACTCTCCGGTACAATTCTGTCAGCACTTGTGTGGAGTCCTGGAGTCCATTTTTCAGGAAATAATTATTGACAAATGCCGCGTGTGTATCAACCCAGAGCCGGAATTGCTGAGGCGTCGTGCAGGCAAACAGTGAAGAATCCAGCCGTTCGATCGATAGCTGAATTTGAATAGCATCGGCTCCGGGCAAGCTTTTTACCGTATATTGATCGGACTCCTTTGTTTGATCGCAAGCGACAAAACTACCAAAGATTCCAGCTAACAAGCTGATAATCAAAATTTTTCTCATGAAAACGTTCCTCAAAAAATCGTGCAAAATTAGTCAAAAAAATGGCCTGTTGGGTCTTTTATTTATTCTTTCGTTTTCTGCCTCTGCTCAATACCGAAAAGTAAATGAAACATATCCCCCTTCCCGTGGTATGGTTCGCTACCGTCCCGCAGGAGTCCAGATGGGTTTCAAATTATCGCCCTTTATTAGTGGAAGTCGCATCGAAAGTCGGGGAACTTATAACTCCTTTGATACTAACGGAGCCGTGGTGCGAATGAGTCTAGGGCCAATTGCTGATATTTTCTTTTCTGAAAAATACGCCTTCAGTACGGGACTATGGTATACGGTGAAGGGAGTTAATGTAAGAAATTCCGCTTCTTTTTTAAGTAATTTGACTCCTCCGGGAACGGCCACCTCTTCTGTATACAATCTTCAGTATTTACAGATTCCCTTAACTTTTAAACTGCTAACCAACGAAGTAGCTGACCGCATGCGACTTTTCATGCAGTTTGGAGGGGTAGCTGATATTAAGCTGGCCGAAAAACCCATCAATACGCCCATTAATGCCTTATATCTTTATAATGAATCACAGGATAGAACCCGAGCGTTTGGCTTCGGAGATTTTAACCTGCTATTAGCTGGCGGCGGAGAATATGCCCTGTCAGGAAGTGACGCTCTGGTTTTTGGCATAAGCTACCAGCGAGGCCTAGTAAATATTTACCGTAACCGGGATTTATCCATTAAAAACAATTGCTTTTTTCTGGATTTAGCCTACAAGTTTTGAGTCTAGGGTTTACTGGTTTTGAGTTAACAATAGTCAGCTATTTAATACATAAGGTATGGGTTGCCTCTTTCTCTAAACGCAATTATCTCACCGTAGAAAGTATGTTTTACTACTCAACTCAAAACCCTAAGTACATTCAAACTTCGAGCCGAAAACCTACGCCGTGTACACTCACCAGGCGTAGGTTTTCGTCTTTGTTAAGGTATTTGCGAAGACGGCTAATAAAGACATCAAGGCTTCGCCCCAGGAAATAGTCATTCTTTCCCCATAATCGGCTTAAAATTTCTTCACGAGGTATAATCTCATTGGGCCGCTCGGCCAGCATCTTTAGTAGGCCCATTTCTCGAGCCGTCAAATCAATACACGTCGCTCCGTAGGTAAGTCGCTGGTTTTTTAAATCCAGTTGGTAGCTTCCTAATGAGATTCCCAGTGGGGAAGCCGTAGCCTTTACATCCATCCGCCGCAAAATAGCTTCGATGCGAAGTATTAACTCTTCCATGCTAAAAGGCTTGGTCAGGTAATCATCTCCGCCCAGCTTAAAGCCGCGAATCCGGTCTTCCGGCAACGATTTAGCCGTCAGGAAAATAATGGGCATCAGATTTCCAGCAGAGCGGATCTTTTCAGCCAGTGTGAACCCATCCATTTCAGGGAGCATAACATCCAGCAGACAAATGTCAAAACTGCTTTGGTTAAAAGCCTCCCAGCCCAGCTTTCCGTCCTTTTTTCGAGTAACACAGTATCCTTCCTGAAGAAGGTTATCTTCTACTACGAAGCCCAGCGTTTCGTCATCTTCTACCAGTAATATATTAATCATAGTGTAGTACGAATCTAATTTCTACCTCAGGGCAGGATAGACCAGACGAAAGCGACTGCCTTTGTCTTCCTGACTGCTCATATCTACCTGGCCTCCCATGGCTTCAGTCATCGTTTTAACGTAATAAAGTCCCAGTCCAAAACCTTTGACATTATGAATATTACCCGTTGGAACTCTAAAGAATTTATGAAAAACATGGCTGTGATGTTTAGGTGCAATCCCAATGCCTTGATCTTGTACGTCAATCATTAGCCGTTGATTGATTACCTGAGTGGAAATGCGAATCACAGCAGGATTGTTTGAATACTTAATGGCATTATCCAGCAGGTTATATAACGTATTGGTCAGGTGCATAGCGTCGGCCTGAATCAGCGACGGCTCAGCCTTGAGTTCCAGTGTAACCTGGATATTTTCTTCCTGAATACGGGGCTGAAAACGCTCCAGTAAGTCCTCAATGACCTCGTGCACATCGAGCGTCTCCAAATGCAATTTTTGGTGCCGGTTCTGGGCCGTTTGTAATACGGTATCTACCTGCTGCTTCAATCGCAGTGCTTCTTTACGAATGATGCCCGCATAATTAGCCAGCCTTTCGGCGGATTGGTGAGGTTTGCTCAACACATCCGTAGAAATAAGAATGGTAGATAGCGGGGTTTTAAACTCGTGAGTGAGGTTATTGACGAAATCCGTCTGTAGTTCAGATAAACGTTTCTGTCTAAAAATGACATATAAAGCGTAGCTAAAGAACAGGATAACCAGTAAAATTCCCACGGAAGAAATGGTCCATAACTTAAGCTGCCCAAAAACGTAGTTACGCTTTTCAGGAAAGTACACACCAAAGTAATAATTCGGCCCGCTTACCTTGGGGAAAGCGGTCTTGACGGCCTTCTGATCATCACAATTAGCGGTATGACAGACAAAACCACCGTACTGAATCTGATGCTGTTCGCAGTCGTAAATACCGTATTCAAAATTAGCCTTGAGATCACGGCGGGAAAACTCCTGCTTTAGGAAAACTTCTAGGGCAGAAGGGTCCATTTGATCGTTAATCTGGACGGTATAATAATTGGCAGACACGCG
This sequence comes from uncultured Siphonobacter sp., assembly GCA_913774715.1. GTDB lineage: Bacteria > Bacteroidota > Bacteroidia > Cytophagales > Spirosomataceae > Siphonobacter. The sequence continues at coordinate 68,529 of CAJYHS010000149.1, forward strand.
TTCCACTGGCTTTAAGGGCAAGGCATTGGGACGATTGTTATAGTCAATCATTCGCTGGCAAACTACCCGCAGAGCGGAAGTGACCCGTTGATCAAAATCGCGATCTTCCAGTTGATAGGCCTGCCGGAACCAGTAAAACTGCACCAGGGCTAGCCCCAGCAAGAGCAGGACGGATAAGACCGTAAAAATGCGAAGTGTACGACTGGACATGTAACAAAAATAGCATTTGCCCCCAAAGCTTTCCTGTTATTAACATTTCATTAACGCATAAAAATCAGACAGGTATAGATTTGGAAATCAATAAAAAATGTAATCTTTGCCCCCGCAATGCAAAATTTCGCCCCAGCATACCGTCAAGTGATGAGCTTACGTCAAAATCCGGCATCGGATTTTGGACGGAAGGATCGTGATGGTTCCGGGCGAATGAGATAGCACTCAAGGATGACTTAGGCCTAAGTATCCCTATATAGCCCGGAACCGCGTGTTTCGGGCTTTTTTTGTTGTATTTCAACCTCAAATTCACATGGAAACCCATATTACCCAGGACGAATTACTGGCCCTGGGCATTGAATCACCCGAATTACAGAAGCAATTCTTACGGGTCTCAAGTGGACTGATTTCAAATAGCGTTTATACCAAGGATAAAGTCATGACGCTCTTTGCCCAGTTACTCGAGAATCCAAAAAAGTTTGCGTACTCTAAAAATAAATTAACTAACCTCGGACTGGCCGTTAAAAAGATGGCCGATGCCGGAATGCCGGTAACGTTGACTGGTTATACCCGGGAACTTCTGGCAGTAGAAGCCGCCCGCACGCCCGTCTATGAGTTACCTGCACGGCCCGGCCAGACTACTCGGGAGTTTGTTTTACGCGAAGAACCTCTGCCCTACCAGGTATACGGATCGGATTTTATTGAAGAAGGAGCCCTCAAGCAGATGCAGACGGCGATGCAGCTACCCATTGCAGAAGCCGGAGCCTTGATGCCCGATGCTCACCAGGGGTATGGTTTGCCCATCGGCGGTGTGCTGGCAACGACGGCTAATACCGTCATTCCTTACGCCGTTGGGGTCGATATTGCCTGCCGCATGTGCTTGAGCGTGTTTGACTTACCTGCTTCGATGATTCAAAACGAAACCCATTTGCTCAAGTCGCTTTTAAACGAACATACGCATTTTGGTATGGGAAGTGAATCACGGAAGAAATTTGACGATACCCTTTTTGAAAAACCTGAGTGGTCGGCTACGAAGCCCATTCGCGAGTTAAGGGATAAGGCTTATCGTCAGTTAGGAACATCCGGAACGGGAAATCACTTTGTAGAATGGGGAGAGCTGGAAGTACTTTCCGACGAGTTAGTCCCCGCTGGAAAATACCTGGCTTTGCTTTCTCATTCGGGCTCGCGGGGTTTTGGGGGGAACATTGCCAATCACTACTCTAAGCTGGCTATGCAGAAAACAAAGCTTCCCAAAGAAGCTCAGCATCTAGCCTGGTTGGATTTAGATTCTCAAGAAGGGCAGGAATACTGGATTGCCATGAATCTGGCGGGAGACTACGCTTCAGCCAATCACCACGAAATCCATAATAAAATGGCTCGGGCGTTGAATCAGTCGCCTCTAGTAATGGTGGAGAACCACCACAACTTTGCCTGGAAAGAAACACTGGCCGATGGCCGGGAAGTGATCGTTCACCGCAAAGGGGCTACGCCTGCGGGTGAAAAAGATTTAGGGATTATTCCTGGTTCGATGACGCAACCCGGTTATGTCGTTCGTGGAAAAGGGCTCGATGCTTCGCTACAATCGGCTTCACACGGAGCGGGTCGACTCATGTCGAGAACCAAAGCCATCCAGACGATTCAAAAGTCTGATGTAAAGAAAGCTCTGGAAGAGGCAGGCGTTACGCTTATTGGAGCTGATCTGGACGAAGCTCCTATGGCCTATAAAAACCTGGAACATGTCATGGGTGCCCAAACGGATCTAGTTAGTGTATTAGCGAAGTTCTCACCCAAAATCGTCCGCATGGCTGACGGTCGGGAGAAAGCGGAAGATTAATAGCCATTTGAGCGGTCTGATTTTTGTTTGATAGGGTTTGAAAACGTCTCAAGCAAAATCAAAAAATTAACCACAGAGTTAATCAGAGTTAAGCACAGAGATTTACTATGCTATTCTTTGAGTAACTCTGTGGTTACAGTATTATACGACTCAACAACTATTTCTTAGCCGCTGAGAACGAGTAAGGAGCATCTGAAGCAGCCGTGCCGCGTTGCTTGTTAGGCTTGGCAGACATCTGGAAATTGATGGTAGCCCCCTTCATTAGTTCCTGATGGCTCAGCCAGTTTTTCGATGAAGCTTTTCCGTTTACATTCAAGGATTGTACGTAACGGTTATCATCATTATTATTAGTCGCTGAAATCACTACTTTCTTACCGTTCTCCAGCTCAACCGTTGTTTTCTTGAACAGGGGTGTTCCTACTACGTATTGATCTGAACCGGGGCAAACGGGATAGAAGCCCATGGCAGAGAACACATACCAAGCTGACGTCTGACCGTTATCTTCATCGCCGCAATAACCATCGGGCGTGGGTTTATACATCCGTTCCATAACTTCCCGCAGCCAGTACTGAGCCTTCCAGGGTTCACCCGCATAGTTATAGAGGTAAATCATGTGCTGGATAGGCTGGTTACCGTGAGCGTAGTTACCCATGTTCATGATCTGCATTTCGCGGATTTCGTGGATAACCCCACCGTAATACGAATCATCGAAAACGGGAGGAACGACGAATACCGAATCCAGCATTTTGACGAATTCTTTCTTGCCGCCCATCAAATCAGCCAGTCCCTGTACATCGTGGAAAACCGACCAGGTGTAGTGCCAGCTGTTGCCTTCGGTGAAGGCATCTCCCCATTTAAAAGGATTAAAAGGAGACTGGAATTTACCGTCTTTATTTTTACCCCGCATCAACTTGGTTTCAGGATCAAACAGATTGCGATAATTCTGACTGCGTTTGGCAAACAGATCAATCTCCGCCTGTGGACGTTTGAGAGCGATGGCTAACTGATGAATTGTCCAGTCGTCGTAAGCGTATTCCAAGGTCCGGGCTGCGTTTTCATTGATTTTGACATCGTAAGGAACGTAACCTAGTTCGTTGTAATACTTTACTCCCTTCCGACCCACGGAACTCAAGGGGCCTTCGTTCTGGGTATTCTTCAGAATTCCTTCGTAGAGCGTATTAATATCAAACCCACGAGCTCCTTTCAGGTAAGCATCAGCAATGAGTGAAGCTGAGTTGGAGCCAATCATACAATCCCGGTGACCAGGGCTGGCCCACTCGGGTAAGAAACCGCTTTCCTTATAGGCATTGGCCAGACCTTCCATGATGTGAGCATTCATGCTGGGGTACATCAAATTAAAGAAAGGAAACTGTGCCCGGAAGGTATCCCAGAAACCGTTATCCGTAAACATATAACCGGGTAACACCTGACCGTTGTAAGGACTGTAGTGCATGACTTTTCCGGATGCATCCAGCTCATAAAACTTGCGGGGAAAGAGCATCGAACGGTACAAACAGGAATAGAACGTCCGGGTTTGATCTACCGATCCGCCTTCTACGCTTAAACGGCCCAGTTCTTTATTCCAGATTTTGCGGGCTTTTTCTTTGACCGTGGCAAAGTCATCCTTACCGATTTCTTTCAGGTTCAGCTCGGCCTGCTCGGCACTAATAAAGGAAGAGGCTACGCGGGCGTATACTTTTTCGCCCTTTTTCGTAATAAATCCAACGACTGCTCCTACGTGGTTATCCTGCACCTGCATTTTGTTGGGTACCGCATCTTTCCCACTCCAAACCATAGAGTTAGCAAAAGGACGGTCGAACTGGATAACGAAGTAATTCTTGAAATTAGAAGGAACGCCACCGCTGTTTTTGGTGGTATACCCTACAATTTTATTCTCTTCGGCAATGATTTTCACGAAAGAACCTTTGTCCAAAGCATCGATAACCACGCGGGATTCTTTGCTGTCGGGAAAGGTGAACTGTAAAGCCGCCGCCCGCTCAGTAGGAGCGATTTCAGTGGTTACGTCGTGATCGGCCAGGTATACTTTGTAGTAATAAGGCTTGGCTACTTCCGATTTATGCGAAAACCAACTGGCCCGCTCGTCCTGATCGAAACGAAGCTTACCCGTGGTGGGCATGATGGCAAACTGACCGTAGTCGTTAATCCAGGGACTGGGTTGGTGGGTTTGTTTGAACCCGCGAATTTTATCCGAATCATAGGTATAAGCCCAGCCATCGCCCATTTTGCCCGTTTGGGGCATCCAAAAATTCATTCCCCAGGGCAAAGCAATGGCGGGATAAGTATTACCAGTAGAGAGGCTATGCTTCGATTGGGTGCCCATCAGGGTGTTTACCCACTCGACAGGTTCGGCTACTTTGTTTACCTCCTGAGCGGTTGCCGACAGCATCGACAGGCCCAGCAGGCTAAGCAGACAAGAGCGTATCATCAATGAAATGTTTAGAAATGAGTCTTCGAAAGAAAAAGTAGCAAGTTGGCGGTTTCAACTCATTTTTCAGCGGAAGAAAGCCGAAAACCTTCAGCAATCAAGACGAAGCATGGGATAATAGATATATTCGAACTTTGAATGAGTAGCTTCACTCCTTTTCTCAATCACCGCTTAAACCCCACACCATGTTTACCGTAGAAGAGATTGAATTAGCTCACCAAAAAGTACAATCGGGAGCCGATTTTCCTAGATATATTCAGGAAATTAAAGCCTTAGGTGTTGTTGCTTTCGAAACTTGGGTAAAAAATAGTCATACAGAATACTTTGGCAATAATGACTACCACACGGCTTCGCAACCCCAATACGAGGAGTTAACCATTGCAGCTAGCAGTCAACCTACTCAATTCCAGCAATACCTGAAAGCTCACCAGCGGGGCGAAACGGATTATTATACCTTCTGCCAGCACTGTGCCCAAACCGGGATTGAAAAATGGACGGTCTCTTTGCAGGATATGACCTGTATTTATTACGATCGGGCGGGTAAAGAGATTTTAGTGGAACAGATTCCGGGGTAATAATTCAGTCACCTAATTACCTACAGACATTCAGTGCGTAACGAAGGAAAATACTCTAAATAGAACATTATCTTCAGAGTACCTTCCTTCGTTACGATTAGATGATCATTCAGCGTATGAAGATTTAGGTATGATTTAACCTACTCATTCTTATAAACCACCCCATCCTTCATTACAAACTTCACATTCATCATCGTTTTTATATTCTGCAAGGGGCTTTCGGAGGTGGCTACGATGTCGGCCATTTTTCCGGTTTCAATGGTTCCGATTTGCTCCTTGATCCGCAGTAAATCCGAGGCACTGGCAGTGGCCGCTTTAATAGCCTCCATAGCGGGCATACCGGCTTCGACCATGTATTCAAACTCCTTGGCATTCACGCCGTGAATGGAAACGCCCGAGTCCGTGCCAAAAGCGATTTTCACGCCCTGCTTATAGGCTTTGGCAAACATACTTTGAATCTTGGGCCCCACTTCCAGAGCTTTCCGGGCCTGAACCAGCGTGTAATACCCCATGATTCTCGCCGAATCCGCTACGGTTTTTCCGGCTAGAATCGTGGGAACCAGGTAAGTGCCGTGCTTTTTGAACAGAGCTATCGCTTCGTCATCCATATACGTGCCGTGTTCGACGCTGGTAACCCCCGCCCGAATGGCCCGTTTCATACCTTCAGCTCCGTGAGCGTGAGCGGCTACGGTAAAGCCATAATCTTGAGCCGTTTCCACAATTCCCCGGATTTCATCTTCGGTAAACTGCGGATTTTGTGAATTGGAAGCTAAACTTAGCACGCCACCCGTAGCGGTGATTTTGATAAGATCAGACCCATCTTTGTACCGCTGCCGAACGGCTTTGCGAGCATCTTCTCTGGAGTTAACCACGCCCTCCAGTGGGCCGGGATCGCCCATTAAATCTTTTCGATACGCATTGGTAGGATCGGCGTGCCCTCCAGTGGTGGCGATGGATTTGCCCGAAGTATAGATTCTTGGGCCTACTACCAATCCCTTATTGATTGCATTTCTTAAAGCCACGTTAACACCGCTTCCGCCCAGATCACGTACAGTCGTAAAACCGGCCAGCAAGGTGTTTTTTGCATTTCGGGTAGATTCAAAAGCAATGTCGGCCGGATTTAGCGTGAAACGGTCGATGGCTCCGCCGCGACGGGTTTCTGATTCCAGATGCACGTGGCAGTCAATCAAACCCGGCATTACCGTTTTACTTTTCAGGTCAATAACTTTTTCGCCTGATCTGGCTGACTTATAACCCTTTTCGATACTAATGATTTTATTTTTCTCAACGACAATGGTCATCTGGCTTTTAGCCTCGTTAGCTACGCCGTCAATCAGCGTACCGCAGTGAATAAGGGTTTGTTGGGCAAAGAGACCACCGGGAAGAAGACAGAAGAATAGAAGTTTTTTCATAAAGCAATTAACATATAAATAAGATCGTAATTTTATAATAAATGTATATATAATTTCAAAATAGCATATATATATCAGAATATAATTTCATTAATAATAACTAATTCAAAATATAATCACTATTAGATACTATACTATAAAAGCGGATAAACAGTACTATGTTTATCCGCTTTCATATGAACTTGATTATTTGTCAGATTCTATTCTACTCATTAGAATACATTTTCGTAATTAACTTACAGCGAGGCAAGCACTCGTGTTTTCCCTTCCATTTTATCAATCACCCAAGCTCCTACTTTCTCTCCCTGCGTCTGACCATTCACAATGGCATCCATAAAGTGAATGCCTCCGTACAAACGCGAAATCCCTGCTTCTTCAGCGGCTTGTCTGAAAGACGTAAACGAGCGGGCTTTAAGGCCAAAAGGCTCTTCTACGGTATCGGTATAGGCAAAGTTATCGCCCAAATAATGCGTTAATACGGTAGCAACCGCAGTAGATATGGTGGAGTGCCCACTCAGGTATTCGGGGAAAGGTGGCGTTTGCAGAAAAGGTCGCCAGTTAGGGTCCATCAACTGCCGAATAGCCGTTTCGGGCCGAATCCGGTTACTGCGGTATTTTTCATCCCAGCAGCAAATGAATCCATCCATTAGCGTAATGGAAACGAGGGTATGGATCTTGAGCGTTTGGGCTAAGGGTAAACCTGCTTTTTTACAGGCAATTCCCGTGATTCCCAGCCAGTGAGCACCCGGAGAAATTTTCTTCATGCCCACCATCAAGTGACCATTATCCTCCAAAGCGAAAGGATTGCAATCCCAGAAAGCAGCAATTTCCTTGTGATCAGCGGGGAGTTTTTCCTGATAATTAATGAGCATGAGTTTATAAAACTCCGAGTTTTTATCCCTGGAAAAAGCGACGGGCGGAGCGGGTTTAAACTGCGAACAAGTATCAAGTGTGAAAGGACGAACCGTGGCAAAATAGGGTTCCACGGGAGCAAAATATCCCGGCGGCGTAGGATACCACTGCCCTTCCTGGTTTTTGGCCTGATAACGCGGGTAATTACTAATCCGGTTATAGCGATCTTTCTTAGCGTATTTAAGCAATTGCTGGCTAATCTGCTCGGCATACTTCTGCGAATGCTCTAAAGTCTGTTCTGAGAAGCCGATGGTCTTGCAGGAATCGAGAAAATGCTTTTCATAAGCCGCCATCCGACTGCCCGAAGGCTGCATTTTTTTCGAGGTTTCCATCATCGCCAGCACCGCCGTTAAGGAAGCTGCGTGCGATTCCAGTCCCTGAGGTTTTTCAATTTCAGGAAAACCATTCAATACCCCATGCATACTATGAAGCGAAGAATCATGCTGAGCCATGACTTCATAGCCTGACAGACAGGCATAAGAAAAAAAGCGGGCAGCCAGTGGTGGATTCGTTACGTCATGAATCATGATTTCCGTCATCTCGTTTAAAACACCAGTTAAGGCTTCAGGAGATAACTCGGGCTGCTTTTCTTTCGAGCAGCTCAGAAAAGTAAGTAGTATAATGAAGAAACTGTATTTTTTCATGGCTTACGAAGTTGATAGGCTTCCAGAGATTTTTGATTGATGCCGAAAAGCAACCGATTCCCCAAGGGTAATACGCTGCGAACATCCCCTCGAAGCTGAAAACCCGACTGCCGTTGGGGAACGTACTCAAACTGTCCCTTCCCTTTTCCTTTCAGAAGAATACCGTAATTGGCGTCGCATTTACCGAAGCGAAGCCGGGCCTGATTACTATTGCCACAAAGCAAAAGATCTTTGATACCATCCTGATTATAGTCCAGCGTAGTAATGGTGAAAACCGGAGCCATCTGAGCAGCTATGGGCAGGGAGTTTTCTTTGAACTTTCCCTGGGGCGTTTGCTCTAAAAGCAGCGTTTGTAGCGTCGTAACGCTTCGCTTTTCAGCTCCTTGTAATTCTTCGGCAGTAAAAATATCGGTCAGACTCGCATCAGCGTAGCTTTTATAATCCGGGAAGCGGGTTCGCATGATACTCATCTGATCGAGCAGTTCATCGCGGGTAACGTAAGGATAACTTTTCCCCTGAATGTAAAAACTCAGGATCGGGTCCACCGCTCCGTTGTCATCAAAATCTTTGTAGAGCAACTCGGCGGGCTGTTTTTCCGATACTTTACACTGATTATTGAGCCCTTGGTTACCCAGAACCAAGTCCTTTTTCCCATCCCCATTCAAATCTTCGAGTAACAACCGATTCCACCAGCCTGCATACGACTTTTCAAAGTATTGCGAGCTTTGATTTACCCATTTTTCTGAAGAGCTAACCAACGCGGTAACGGGCATCCATTCACCTATTAGAATCAAATCCGGTTTTTTATCCTGATTTAGATCCATCCAGACGGCATCGGTTACCATACCCACGCGTTGCAGCTCGGGGGCCAACTTCGCTGTTTGATCACTAAAGTGTCCTTTTCCATCATTGATCAAAAGAAAGCTTGGTGGCGTTTCGGGGTAACGACCGGGAATCACCCGGCCCCCCACAAATAAATCCATGGCTCCATCGCCGTTCACATCCGCCGCCCGAACGCAGCTTTTGCTGGCTATCATGGCGGGTAAGGCTCCTTTGCTGAGCGTAAAGTTTCCTTTACCGTCGTTTATATACAGACGATCTGCCAGCCGGACGTCGTCAGGTGTAAGGTCACCATAGCCTCCACTTACGATGTACAGATCAGGAAAATTATCCTTATTAACGTCCACAAATAAAGCATCGGCATCTTCGCTAGAAGACGGGAAACTTTGCTTACTGCTAAAGTTTCCGCCTTTCTGTTGAAGAAATAATTCACCTGCTTTCCCATTACCCCCACCCACAAACACATCTTCCAAGCCATCCCCATTCACATCGGCTTTTGTCAGACAGGGCCCGGCAAAAGAAAGAGGATTGATCAGTAAAGGTTGACGCTTGAAATCATTGAGTGTCGTTGAGGCGGATTTAAACGAAATCGGTGAAGCAACGGTCTGAAAAAGACCTGCCGGATTACTTTTAAAAGAAGCCAGCGTAGTAGCCTCAGACTGCTTCAAGACGACTAACTGATTAGCTTTTACCTTCGTTTTCAACTCCTGTTTTCCATCAGGCCAAATAATCATCAGCGAGTCTACCGTCGAGGCAGTCCCTAAGCCAAAATGCAAAACGGGTGAAACACTCGACTGATACCCCCGAACGGGCATCTGCTCGATGTATTGCTGTTTGCCCTGACTCATCACCTTCACTTTTGCTCCAATCCCTGCCGTGTTTTTAGTATTTCCTTCCAGCTTGATTTTTAGAAAGTTCTTGGGTTCGGGAGATTGGTTTTCAAAAACGGAGGCTAGTTGATTGACATTATTTACGACTAAATCCAGGTCTCCATCATTATCCAGATCCGCAAAGGCCGCTCCGTTGCTATTCACCATTTGCTGGATGCCCCAGCTTTTGCTAACGTCTTTGAAGGTCAGATCACCATTGTTTTTAAAAAGGTAATTGGAAACGTTGGAAGAGGGAATCTGCTGAACCAGGTTCAATACATCCTGCCGGTGAATGTCTCCCTGGCGGTCTTTCATAAAATCCCCCATGTATTTCAAGAAATCCATGTTGGTATAATCACGCAGATAGCCGTTTGAAATGAAGAGATCTTTCCAGCCATCGTTGTCATAATCGGCAAAGAGAGGAGCCCAGCTCCAGTCGGTGTTGGAAAGTCCAGCGAGTTGTCCGATTTCGCTGAAGCTCCCATCTCCATTATTTACCTGGAGCATGTTTCGCATGTACTGGTAATAAAATCCTGACCGCAGATTCAGCTCGAATTTTTCATAATTGTCCGCACTCATCAACAATTTCTGCCTCCGATTGTCTTCGGGTAACATATCCAGCGTAAAAATGTCAGGTAAAGCATCATTATTAACATCAACAACATCATTACCCATTGAAAATTGGGAGGTATGCTGTAAGTAGTTCTGAATTTGATTGCGAAAGGTGCCATCCTGATTATTGATGTATAGAAAGTCAGGAATGGCATAGTCATTACCAATGTAAATATCCGGCCAGCCGTCACCATTGATATCTGCAATTCCGATTCCAAGTCCATACGACAGAGCAGCACTCTGAATCCCTGCCTTTCCCGTAACATCCCTAAAGTGATTACCCGTATTCTCAAACAACCTAGACCCAACAGTAGGATCTTCCTTTTTAAGAATTTCTTTCGTGGCAGCCTCATCCAGAACGGGCAGAGACTTGGGATTATGATTTAGTAAAAAAAGATCCAGATCCCCGTCTTTATCATAATCGAAAAAAGACCCTTGCGTGCTATAACCCGGATGATCAAGACCATATTCCCGGGCCGATTCTTTAAACTGGGGAATTCCATTGCTGTCTACACCCTGATTAATAAAAAGCTGATTAGTACGGTTCTCAGCAGATACGTTACCTGAGTAACACACGTAAATATCAAGTTTACCGTCACCGTTGACATCGGCCATACTTACCCCCGTCTTCCAGGGACCGGGTCGTCCGGCGGCCCCTGAAGTTTCGGTTATATCTTCAAATTGTAGCTTTCCTTTATTTAAATACAACTTATTGGAAGTCATGTTGGCCGTCAGGTATACATCGTCCAGCCCATCTCCATTTAAATCTCCAATAGCAACACCTCCGCCATTGTAGAAGTATTCGTACATTAAAATATTAGTGTTGAGTCCTTCGCTTAGGGCATTGGTAAACGCCAGATGAGTATGCTCCGGTTCGAGTTTTTTAAAGAGGCCGGGCTGTGTAGATTCTGAAGCTTGGGAGGATTGTTCTTTTTCCTGACAGCTCAGTAACACTAGCCCGCATAGCAAGCTTAAAATTCGATTCATTGATAGAAATAACGAGTAGGTAAAAACGGGTAGTTAAGGGGGGTAACCAGGGGTACTAATCTAATGAATTCGTCCTAATATAAAAATAATCTACGCCCGTTGAGACGTAGATTATTTAAACGTATTTACTTCATTTTCAGCAATTAATACCCTGGATTCTGAACCAGTTTGCTATTGCGGTTAATCTCATCCCGACTGATGGGAATAAAGTACATTTTATCCAGCCATTTCCGGTTTTCAATACCCGGATCCACGTTGGTTACCTGATAGCGATAGGTATAATTGTTGGGATCGTATTTGTATATTGTTACCGTTTTACCCGCTTTGAGTGTCCCGGTAATTTGAACGATACGGGCCTGATTGCCTAAGGTTGTTGGAGCAATCATCCAGCGACGAGCATCGTGGTAACGCTGCTCTTCATAAGCCATCTCCACCCGGCGTTCGTTGCGGTAACGTTCACGAAGAGCACTGCCCGTTTCGGTAATGGCAGGCATCCCGGCACGGAAACGAATTTTGTTAAGGTACGTTTTCGCTTCGGCATCTTCACCCAGTTCAATGCAGGCTTCCGCGTAATTCAGGACGGCTTCCGTGTACCGGATTAGAGGCCAAGGAATTTGCTGACGCGTGTTCTGATCGACAATAGCCGGATTAGGATCAATGAATTTGCGCATGTAATAACCCGTACGGGTTCCGTTCCAGTCTTCTACGGAGCTTTGACGGGTATCTAATCCGGGTGCCGCTACAACAGCTCCGCTGGCATTGGTCACCTGGTACTGTCCGGTCTGAATCTGGTTGTTGGGGTCTTTACCCGCTACATCCGAAGGACGAGGTTTCCAGGGGGCACCATCGTAGAGAATCGTCCCATAGAAACGAGGATCGCGGTTCTGATAAGGAGTGGTCGCCTTGGCGGCATCATTCCAGTCAAACTTAGTACCATCCATCATTTCGTAATCATCCACCAGGTTTTGCAGCGGAGCATTACCTGCCCAGTTGTGATAGCCATTGGGTCCGTTGTTACGACCTACCCAGGCTCCGCCTTCTTCTTTGAGGTCAATGAAATAACGACCCAGAATCAGGTCTTTTTCACCCCCATTTTTAGAAGTCGAAACGTTAATGTAGTTCGTCGTTCCCTGATCTTTAGTAACGGGAGCCGATAAATTCAACTCATATCCGTACGAAGTCAGGTTCAACACGGCTTTGGCTGCCTCTTTGGCTTTTTTCCAACGATCTGCCCGTGAGCCGGAAGTATAACCCAGGATTTCAGGATTAGAAAAACCTGCGATGGTTGGGGATTTAGCTTTAGCCGTGGCAACATCGTGCAAATCACTGGCAGCGTAAATCAGTACTCGCGATTTAAGAGCCAGGGCTGCGGCTTCATTCGCCCGGCCCGGTAGCATGGATTTACCCTTCAGAGCTGCTGCGGCTTCGTCAAGATCCTTGGTAATGAAGTTGACACATTCCTCATACGTATTACGCGTCACGGTATAATCCGCTTCACCCAACTGATACACCCGGTCAACGATGGGAACACCGCCGTAATACCGCGTGAGCTGTTGGTAGTAATAAGCCCGCATAAACTTGGCCTCCCCTAGTAAGCGAGCCGCTAAAGTCGGGTCGTTAAACTGCGGAGTTGTCAGGTTTTCAATGGCCAGGTTACAGGCCCGAATACGGCTGTACATGGCTCCCCACTCATAGGTATTATTAACCCAGCCAATATCAGCCGGATTGGAGCGGGCTTCAGTAAACGTATTAATTCCACGGCCTGGGTGGGTAAAGAGAGCTTCGTCAGTTAAAGAAGCCAGCATCTGCTCATCCAAACCTCCCTGGCCAAAGCCATTGTAGATTTCGGTCACAAACGCTTCTGCCAGCGGTCCATCCTGCCAGACGCCTGATAAAACCACCTCTCCTAAGGGCTGTTTATTCACAAAGTCTCCGTTACAGGAAGCCATAAACGCCAGCATCGCAACGAAACCCAGTTTTTGAATTGATTTTCTCATAGTATGTATTTCATTTCGAGTCTGGTTGCTAGCATTCGGCCCGAACACCAGCAACCAAACTAAGCTGCCTTAGAATGTGATCGATAAACCCGTGTTGATGATGCGGGCTGGAGGATAGTATTGACCTGTGGTATTATCTGCTTCGGGGTCATATACTTTCAGCTTATCTACCGTAAACAGGTTCAGCCCATTTACGTAGAAACGTACCGCATTCATGCCAATCTGCTTGCTGATGGTTGAAGGAAGGGTATAGCCTAACTCCAGGTTTTTCAGACGGATGTAATCCGAGCTACGCAGCCAGTAGGTGTTATCGTTCGAGTAATACTGGTTACTACGGTCCGCAATTCGGGGATTAACACTGCTAGGGTTATCTACCGTCCAACGATTCTGATACACGTCGAGCAGGTAGTTACCAATACTTCCTGATTCACCCGTACTCACGTATAACTGAGCACCCGTAGCGTATTGGAATAATACCGTCAGATCGAAATTTTTATAGAAGAACGATCCGTTCAAACCACCTTGCAACGTAGGGATGGTGTTTTTATTCCCACGAACGCGGTCATCTGGGTTGATTTTTCCGTCTCCGTTATAGTCTTTATACTTCATGTCACCCGGACGCAGCGTATTGGTAACGGCCGAGTAATCGAGTTGATTAGCATCAATGTCAGCCTGATCTTTGAATACACCATCGTATTCATAGAATAAGAAGGCATTGAGGGGTTTGCCCGTCGTACGTTGCCAGGCTGGTGCTCCCGGAGCTTCATCCCAGAAAAGAACTTTGTTTTTAGCATAACCTCCATTGAAGCTAACGTTATACCGGAAATCGCCCTTCTGACCATTATGACCTACTTTGAATTCAAAGCCGGTATTTTGCATTTTACCAATGTTCTCAGCAGGTAGTTTCATACCCGTGGTCTGAGGAACCGATGCATTTTTACGCCACAGGATACTCGTACGTTTGTTGTAGAAATATTCGAACTCGAAGTTGATTTTTCCGTTAAACAGCTGACCTTCCAGACCGATGTTTGCATTATTGGCTACTTCCCAGGTAATGTTCGGGTTAGGTACGCGGGATTCAAACAACGTTTTCTGTAGCTGGTTATTGATGATGTAGGTACCAAATCCGGCCGTTGAGAAATACTGGTATTCCTGCAGCGTGTTATCATAGTAAATTTGGTCATTACCCATCTGTCCGTACGAAGCCCGCAGTTTCAGGTAGTTAACGAAGCTGACATTGTTCTTGAAGAAGTTTTCTTCTGAAATCTGCCAGCCGGCCATAATACCGGGGAAGAAACCGTAACGGGTTTGCTCGGGGAACATGTACGAACCATCGTAACGCCAGAGAAACTCAGCCAGATACTTTTCCTTGTAGTTATAAGCTACCCGGCCAAAGTAATTCAAACGAGCCCGCTCCCAGGCACCACCGTTATTGGTACGCTCCAGGTCACCACCAGCAAACAGCTGATCAATGGCCGTCGAAATGAAGTAACGACGATACGCATTGAAGTTGTCATTGCGAATGGTTTCCTTGTTTACCCCGGCCAGAACCGTCAGCGCGTGATCACCAAATTTGCGTTCATACGTTCCGATTCCACCTAATAATACGTTCAGCTGATCTTCATTGCCCTGAGTCAGACGAGGCTCAGCAGGTCCACGCTTGCCACGTACGAGCGTAGGCGTTCCGTCGCTATCAAAAGCTCCCTGGTGCGTGTATAAATACCAGGGCGTTTCCCAGCGTTTGGTTTGTCTGATGTACTTATCCAAGGCAGCCGTTCCAGTAAATTTCAGACCTTCCACGCCCGGGATTTTAATATCAATCGAACCATTGGTTTGCCAGTAATAACGCGTATCACGGTCATATCCCGTCTGATTCGTCGTGATTACTACCGGGTTTTCACCGTTTTCAATATCCGGACCAGGCATGCCGTTCGGCCAGTATGCTGGCTGAGTCGGAAGTCCCCGCATCAGCATCCGGAAAATAGTTCCGGCTCCTTTCGTTGGGAAACGACGATTTTCCTGACGAGCAATGCTACCCAAGCTTACGTGAACGTATTTATTAATGTTGGCATCCAGATTCAGACGCAAATCATACTGTTTGTAACCCGTCGCTGAATTTTTGTAGTAGGCATCCTGATTCTGATAACCAATAGAGGTTAGATACTTTACGTTTTCCGTACCGCCACTCAGCTGCACATTGTGACGTGACTGGGGTGACCAGGTTTTCAAAGCATCATCGAACCAGTTGGTATTGGGATGGAACCAGGGATCTGACCCATCGGCAAATTTCTGGAAATCCTCAGGTTTGTAAGGAGCCGCCTTTACCGATCCGTCTGGCCGGGTGTAACTTCCCGTAGAACGGAACGCATCGGTTGCTGCCCGCCATTCACCGGCGGGTAAGTTAAAGATTTCCAACTCGTTACGCATCTCGGCAAACTGAGAAGCATTCGCCAGTTTAGGAATTACCGTTGGCTGAGAGAAGCCCTGATTAAAGGAGTATGACAGCTCAGGCTTACCCGTTTTACCACGTTTGGTAGTAATCAGGATTACCCCGTTGGCAGCCCGTGCTCCGTAAATAGCGGCCGAAGCATCTTTCAGTACAGAAATAGTTTCAATATCAGCCGGGTTAATACGGTCAAAACCACCCGCCCGAGCTGGAATTCCATCCACTACAATCAACGCGTCGCTATTACCCAGCGTATTGGTACCCCGAATCCGAATACCGGCTCCATCATAACCTGGCTCACCACTGCGTTGCACGGCAATCACACCCGGCATCCGGCCGGCAATCGAGTTACTTAAGTTAACGGCGGGAGACTTTACCAGGTCCGTACCTTTAACCGTAGTAACTGCACCCGTTACCGTTTCTTTCTTCTGCTCACCGTAACCCACCACAACCACTTCTGATAAGGACTGGGTATCACTTTGCAGAATTACATCCACAGTCGTCTTACTTCCTACAGGGATCTCCTGCTTTAAGTAACCTACGTAGCTGAAAATCAATACGGCATCGTTGTTAGGCACCGTCAGCTGATAAGAACCGTCGGCTTTGGTCGTAGTGCCAATGGTCGTTCCTTTTACCTGCACACTCACGCCTACCAGCGGTGAATTATCCTCACCAAGTACCACCCCTTTGATGGAAATATCGGCGGGTGCTTCAGTCGTTTCGGTTACGGTAATTTTTTCTTCGGAAAGCATCACCGTATGAGCCGCCAGCATGGGTTTACGCTTCACAACGATTTGCTCACCTACGATCTGGTAGGTTAACTCCAGGGGATTAAGCAATTCCTGTAAAGCCGAGCCAATGGGCTGATTGCGAAGGGTTAGATTCACTTTACGATTAGAAGCCACTAATTCAGGACTATATAAAAAATGAACGTGGGCAATTTTCGAAAGTTGATTCAATACCTCTTCTAGTTCCTGATTTTTTACGGCAATAGTAACTCGTTGGCGAAGAACTTCCTGTCCGGAGCTCTCGTGAGCGTGACTGACTCCAACAAAAACTACTGCCATGAAAAACTGCACAAAACTGACTTTCATAAGGTCGTACAGCAGTTTGTTTGAGTAGCTATTTTTTTGCATAAATTTGGGAGGTTTAATAAACCATTAGACAAATAGTTCCCCTGCATCCTTTCTGAGAGGATGTGCATGTTTGCAAGATTATAAGGGGAGATTTTTTGGGCCTCCGATGCGGGAACATCGGGGGCTTTTTTTCATAAGGGAGTTTAAGTTTTACATAGGCAATTGGTCAAGGAGAAATTACGAATAATTAATTAAGGTTTGATACATCCCTTTCCGTGAATGGCTACCTGGCCATCTCGGTATTCATAGGTGGCTTCAATAGCCACGCAAATCAGGTCTAGCTTTTCCTGCAGGGGCCGATCATCCAGTACTGCTGTCAGGGAGCAATGTTTTAACGCATCCGAATCGTACTGAAAAGGCACACCGTAGGTTTTACTCAACTTTTCAAAAACTTCTTTAATGGGGGTATGTACGTATGAAAAGGTTTCTTTTTCCAGACTAGACAGCTCGGGCAAAAGCACATTTTTCAGGTGCAGACTGTAATCCTGCCGCTCAAAAGTGGCCTGCTGCCGGGGCAGTACAATCATCGATGGCGTTTGCTTCTGCTCTTTTTTGTATACGGCTACTGATCCGGTTTTCACCGTTACCTTTACTTCTTCATCCGCATCAAAAGCCCGAATATTAAAACTCGTCCCGGTTACCTTGGTAATTACCTCGTTGGCGTAGACATAAAAGGGCTGCTTTTTATTTTTCTTTACTTCAAAAAACCCTTCTCCTCTTAACACGACTTCCCGTTTATCGGTCTCAAAAGAGCTCGGAAATTCAATCTGACTTTTGGGCTGTAATAACAGCGAACTTCCATCGGGCAATAACACCAGCTTAATTCGCTCACTGGCATTAGCAACAATTTCCCATCCCGCTTTCTGCTGGGTTAAGGGAGCTACTGCCTGGGTCATTTCAACCTTTACTTCACTCTGAGACTTCCAATAAATCCAGCTGCCAGCCAATGTTCCCATGGCCACAAAAACCGCCACGGCGATGTTGCGACGCCACCAAGGCAACTGATAGACAGGCGTTTGGGGCGACAGCTTATTGATAATTTCATTTGAACGCTCTCTTACATACGTATCCGAAGGGTCAAGGGCTGGCTGCTCGAAAGAATGCAGCATATACTTGGCCTGGGAGATGGCTTCATCGGCTTCGGGATAGCGTACCAGAAAATCGACCCAGAAGTTTTCTTCTGCTCGCGTTGCTGTTCCATAAACCCAATGCCGAAAGGATGGATTTTCCAGAAAGTCTTCTACCTTGAAATCATTATAACTATCCATGAAATAATTAAAGAGTGACCTACTCCATTACGATTAGGAAAATGAATGCCTGATATACTCTTCAAGACTTACATTTCTTGAAATATTTTTTTAACTGCATTCATTCCCCTGCTTTCTTGTCGGAGTAAAGCCAGGTTGTATAGGTGTGAAGTAGTTTGAATACCAAGCAGAAATGCTAGACATCTAGTAGGGTTACAGACAAGCAGGCCAGTAGGTTGAAGAACAATTGTTGTTTTTGCACGTGGCTTTTGAGATAATGAATGGCTTTCTGCAAATGATTGGAAACCGACTGCCGATTAATTCCCATGATGTCAGCAATCTGCTGAATATCACAGTCATGGTAATACTTTAAGAATAAAGCTTCGCGTTGACGGTCGGGTAACTGAGAGACCATAGAAGCCAGATGCGAATTCAGATGCGTTTCAGATTCACTGTGAATCCAGCTGTCCTGAATACCTCCTTCCAGAAAATCTTCCAGATCTTCATGCTTTTCTGAAAAATCAGTTAACCGCTGATGCTGCTTCAGATCGAAGATCATGCGATTGCGGAAGGCTTTAAAAAGATAGTTTTTGACCGAAGCCGGAGTCTCCGTCAAATCTTGTTTGTGTTCCCACAAATAGATAAAAAGGTCCTGAATTACGTCTTCAATAAAATCCTGATCGCGACAAAATCGCATGCCGTAGTTAAGCAAAGGCTTGTAATGCGAAAGAATGAGTTCCTGAAAAGCCTGACGATCCCCTCCTATGAATTTTTTCCATAAGAGCAGCTCATCGCTAACGGGCCGAATAGTAGTCGTTTTCATAGAGTTTAGAAGTAATCAATTCCAAATATATAAATTACAGCAATATTCTAATTTAAAATAGGTATAATCTTATTCTATTTGAATGAATTCTTAACCAATTCTACCCATTTTATGCGGGGTATAAACAAAAACGGTCCGCAGATTTCTCTACGGACCGTTTCCTCATCCTAACGTATAAAAGTATTAGCCTACCAGCTCCATGAGATCCTGATCGTGGATCATCTTGCGCTCATCAGCCATTAATAAAAAGCGTTCGTAAAGGCTGTCGATATCCAGTTTTTCCGATTTGAAACCCAAGAGTTGTAAGCGGTGACGCAAAGCCGCCCGGCCACTGCGAGCCGTCAGAATAATTTCTGAGCTGGGTACGCCTACATCCTCAGGATTAATAATTTCGTAGTTTGATGAGTTTTTCAAATGGCCATCCTGATGAATACCCGACGAGTGAGCAAAGGCATTGCGTCCTACAATGGCTTTATTAGCCTGGACGGGCATGCGCATCATGCCAGATACCAATTTAGAAAGCGGGTACAGGCGAGTAGAATCCAGGCCCGTTTCAAAACCTAAATCTTTGTGTACCTTCAAAGCCATGGCTATTTCCTCCAGCGAAGTATTGCCCGCTCTTTCGCCGATACCATTGATGGTCACCTCTACCTGACGAGCACCGGCCCGAATACCCGCCAGGGTATTAGCCGTGGCCAGACCTAAATCATTATGACAGTGCATTGAAATAGTTGCCTGATGAATATTGGTTACGTTAGCAAACAGATACGAAATCCGGTCGTACATCTGCTCAGGTAACAAATATCCCGTTGTGTCGGGAAGGTTCACTACGGTAGCTCCCGCTTTGATGACACCTTCGGTTAATCGAGCTAAAAATTCAAGATCAGCTCTACCCGCATCTTCCGCGTAAAACTCTACGTCTTCAACGAATTTCTTGGCAAACTTCACGGCTTTCACCGCCCGTTCCAGAATCTGATCACGGGTAGAATTGAACTTATGAAGAATGTGCACGTCTGATGAACCGATACCGGTGTGAATCCGGGGGCGTTTGGCGTGCTTGAGCGCTTCAGCCGCTACTTCAATATCCTTCTCAACGGCTCGGGTAAGTCCACAAACCGTAGGCTCGGTCACTGCCTTACAGATTTCTTCTACTGAGCGAAAATCGCCAGGACTCGAAATCGGAAAGCCTGCCTCAATAACATCCACTCCGAGAAGCTCAAGTTCCTTGGCAATTACTACTTTTTCGTCGGTAGTTAATTGACAGCCGGGCACTTGCTCGCCGTCCCGCAGGGTGGTGTCGAAGATTTGAATTCTTTGGCTCATAAGTAAACAATGTGATCGTGAATTAACGCTTGGTTAGGTCAAACTTGATAAACAAGCGGGGACTTTTTCATCAAGTCAGAACAATAAAATTACCTCATAAAAAAGCCCTTTCCCAGAAGTCTGAGAAAGGGCTGAGTATGGCTACAACCAGCTCCCGTTCTCAGACGGTACGACCGAGAAGAATAAGAGAAAGGTTGAGAGTCTTCGCAAACATAACACAGGCGGTTTCTATTGTGAGGACAAAAATAGCCGGAATTTTGATTCTGACAAATATTTATTGTGCAAGGTCTAGACTTTCTTTAAACCTTATACTCTTTTTTTCGTTAGCCGATCCGCTTAAGCAGTTCTACTCCCATGGCATCCGTACCCAGAATTTTAGAAGCATCGGTAGACGCATCAGCAATATCTCCGGTACGGAATCCGTCTTTTAGGACGCTGTCAACGGCATCAATGATGGCCTGACTTTCGGCTTTCATGCCAAAGGAAATATCCAGCATCAAAGCAGCCGAAAGGATTGATGCCAATGGATTGGCTACGCCCTTACCCGTAATATCGTGAGCGGAACCGTGAATAGGCTCGTAGAGACCTACTGAATCGCCAATGGAAGCCGAAGCTAACATTCCCATGGAACCCGCAATCTGACTGGCTTCATCGGTTAAGATATCCCCAAAAAGGTTCGCCGTTAATACCACATCGAAGCGGCGGGGATCTTTAATAAGCATCATGGCGGCGGAATCCACAAACTGATGTTCTACTTCCACGTCAGGATACTGCTTAGCGATTTCCTGCACGACTTCCCGCCACAGACGACTCGTTTCCAGCACGTTGGCTTTATCCACTGAACACAGTTTCTTGCGACGGCTGCGAGCGGCTTCAAAGGCTTTATGCGCGATGCGTTCTACTTCGTACTTACTATATTTAGCAATATCATACGCGGTAGTTCCTTCGTCCTGACGGCCTTTTTCTCCAAAGTAAATATCTCCGGTTAACTCTCTAAAAAAGAGTATGTCCGCTCCGCGAAGAATCTCTGCTTTGATGCTCGAGGCTTCCAGCAGTTCATCAAACAACTTAATGGGACGAAGATTGGCATACAATCCCAATGCTTTACGAATCCCTAACAATCCCTGCTCAGGACGCACTTTCGCGGATGGGTCGTTGTCGTATTTGGGGTGTCCTACGGCTCCGAATAAAATGGCATCGGAAGCTTTAGATTTTTCAATGGTTTCTTCAGGCAGAGGCAGGCCCGTAGCTTCGATGGCCGCGTGACCAATCAAGGCATAATCAAAGGTAAACTCATGACCAAATTTCTGGCCGATGGCTTCTACTACTTGCTTGGAAACGGCCGTTACTTCCTGACCAATCCCATCGCCGGGAATTACTAAAATGTGTTTGCTTGCCATGAATCGTTTTAATTAACTCCCCTCTACAGTATAGGGTAGTTGACACCAATAAGTACTCTCTTAAGCCCGGCTACTTTGAAAAGCTTCGATTTCTGCTCGTAAGGAGATCAGATAGTCGATATCATCGTACCCATTCATCAGACAGTTTTTCTTGTAAGGATTAATCTCGAAGGAAGTGGTGGTTCCGTCGGGCAGGGTTACCTGCTGACTCTCCAAGTCAACGGTGATCTGAGCCTGAGTATCCGCCTCAATAACTGCGAAAGTTTTGGCCAGGAACTCGTCAGATACCTGAACGGGCAGCACAAAATTGTTTAAAGAGTTATTGCGAAAGATGTCCGCAAAAAAACTGGAAATAACCACACTAAAACCGTAGTCATGAATAGCCCATGCCGCGTGCTCCCGGCTGGAGCCCATGCCAAAGTTCTTACCCGCTACCAGAATCCGGGCCGCTTTATAGGTAGGATCATTGAGCACGAAATCCGTTTTCAGGGTATCGTCTGCATTATAGCGCCAGTCCCGAAACAAATTATCACCAAAACCCTCGCGAGTGGTCGCCTTTAAAAAGCGGGCCGGGATAATCTGATCCGTATCAATATTTTCAATGGGCAGCGGAGCCGCCTGTGAAGTCAATTTGGTGATGGTTTCTTTAGCCATTACTGCTAGAAGTTTACGCTTGTTTATACTAATTCCCGGATATCCCCTACTTTACCCGTTACCGCGGCTACCGCTGCCGTCAACGGAGAAACCAGTAAGGTGCGGGCTCCGGGTCCCTGCCGACCTTCAAAGTTTCGGTTAGAGGTACTTACGGCGTATTTACCGGCAGGAACTTTGTCTTCATTCATTCCCAGACAAGCGGAACAGCCGGGACCACGTAATTCAAAACCCGCTCCTTCAAAGACTTTATCTAATCCTTCGGCCCGGGCCTGTTCGGCTACCTGATTCGATCCTGGTACGATCCATACCTCGATTCCAGCCGCTTTTTGCTTGCCTTTCACAAACTCGGCTACCTCGCGAAGATCTTCAATGCGAGCATTCGTACAGGAACCAATGAATACATAATCAATGGCTTTACCCAGCAAACTTTCACCGGGCTGTAAGCCCATGTAATTCAATGACTTTTGGAAAGAAGGCTGCTCGGTAGTGGGGATTTCTTCCAGCGTTGGAACGTGATCCGTTACACCAATACCCATACCTGGATTCGTTCCGTAGGTAATCATGGGTTTAATATCAGCGGCATCAAACGTCAGTACTACGTCAAAGTGAGCTCCTTCGTCCGTCTTCAACTGCTTCCACTCCTCTACTTTACGATCAAAATCTTCACCCTGAGGAGCAAAACGGCGACCCCGCATGTAGTCGAACGTTACTTCGTCGGGAGCAATCATACCGCCACGAGCACCCATTTCGATACTCATGTTACACACCGTCATCCGGCCTTCCATGGTCAGGTTACGAATGGCCTCACCTGCGTATTCGACGAAGTAACCCGTCGCACCCGCCGCTGAGATTTTAGCGATGATGTATAAAATCAAGTCTTTAGCCGTCACGCCTTTTTCCAGGGTTCCGTTGACTTCGATAAGCATTTTCTTGGGCTTGGACTGAATGATACACTGC
This sequence comes from uncultured Siphonobacter sp., assembly GCA_913774715.1. Taxonomy (GTDB): domain Bacteria; phylum Bacteroidota; class Bacteroidia; order Cytophagales; family Spirosomataceae; genus Siphonobacter. The sequence continues at coordinate 91,853 of CAJYHS010000149.1, forward strand.
GTGGTTAAGACCTGCTCTACTTCTGACGTACCAATTCCGAAAGCTACGTTACCAAACGCTCCGTGCGTGGAAGTATGGGAATCGCCACAAACGATAGTCATACCCGGTTGCGTAATACCTAACTCGGGTCCGATGACGTGTACAATTCCCTGGAAGGGATGTAATAAGTCGTAAAGTTCGATACCGAATTCCTTACAATTTTCACGCAGTTTTTCCACCTGATGACGCGAAAGAGCTTCGCGGATGGGTAGGTGCTGATCCTTGGTAGGAACATTATGATCAGCCGTAGCCGTCGTACGGTTAATGTTAAAAACTTTGGCTCCGCGTTTACGCAGACCATCAAATGCCTGTGGGCTGGTTACTTCATGAATGAAGTGACGATCGATAAATACCACATCGGGGTATCCTTCCTGGCGTTTCACGACGTGTGAATCCCAGATTTTATCGAATAATGTTTGAGGGGTATTGCTCATTGTGATCAGGAAATCAATATTGAGTACAAAAGTGGGGCTTCAAACTAGATTCAGGCTATCGTCAAACGTTCAAACGATAGCGTTTTTAGTCCTATTATATAAAGTGGGCGTTGAGCCGTATTGTTCCTTAAAGGCTTTAATGAAATGCGAAACGCTTTCATAACCAATCTCTAAACTGATCTCTGAGACATTTTTTCCGGAATTTTCAAGCAAGAAGACGGCATGCTCCAGGCGTTTTTTTCGAATCCAGGCGGCGGGGCTACTGGCAAATTGTTTTTCAAAATCCCGTTTAAAAGCCGAAAGACTCCGCCCCGAGAGTCGAGCCAACTCACTCAAGGACAAGGGTTTGAGGTAATAACTTTTCAGTAACCATTCCAGATCGAGTTTTTCTCCCTGATACAAGCTATGAAGGAATGCCTTTAGCTGCCCCGTTTCATCATTTTCCATCAAGAGCAGTAATAACTCATGGGATTTGAGTCGTAAAAACTGATTCAAAAATGGGGTAGGACGCTGAAAATAAGGAAAAATCGAATCGGCAAATGCACTTAGACTTTCGTTACCGGCAAATACCAGCAGTGGGTTTTCAATTTCCCGTTTTTGAAGTGGCCCGGAGATTAATTCAATGTTCTGTTCAACGAAGGATTTCAGTAGCTTTTCATGAAAGAAAAAAACCAGACTTCGATAAGCCCGGTCTAAGGCTTCCTGCATAAAGTAATACCCTCTCCGAATAAAAACTACGTCTCCTTTTCGCACCCGGGTTTCGCCCTCGGGAGCCAGAAAACGCTTTTCCCCTTCCAAGACGAAAATGACAGCGTGCTCTTCAAAAAAAACTTCATTACGAAGCGGAGGGTCCTGGTTTCGATAAGCCACAAAGGTCATGTCCTGAATCTTGAGGGATTCAAATTCATGGGCATGCATGAAGGCAGGAACTCGGAGCACTGTGAATTCGAGGGATTAAAAGAAGCAGGTTTGACGAGTTGAAATCGTTTGAAAGCAATAGACTCCCAAACTTCAAACCCCATCAAACCTGCTTGAAACTACACTTTTAAAAAACTAGGCGGCGTGTTTATTCTCCGCACTGGGAATGGGTGTTGCTACAATTTTATGATCTTTTTCCTGGAAAGCTTCCCACTCCAATAGCTGGCGGGTTTGATGTTCGGGAGAAAGATTGGAAAATGCGGCTAGTTGCCGATGTAAAAATTCTAGTTTTTCTTCTTCAGATGGGACGGCCGCTAAACTGGCAGCCAGCTCCCGTAATTCAGATACTGTATTCATCGTATGTACTTCTATTCAATTGTACTTTATAACATAAAAGAGGTTCAATATAGTTTATTATTTGATCTTTATATAATAATTTAAAGAAATTCTTGGCTGGATGAAAAACGGGGCTCCCTCTCGGCTGTTAAAAAAGAGACGGGAAAAATGAGATACTTCCAATTCTAAACGCTTCTTATAACTAATGCCCGCACTGGGCTGTAGAATGGTATATCTGTAGGGAGCGTAAAAAACCTGATTGCTCACCGGAGCGGATATCCAGTAGTGCCCCAGCCCAACACTCACAAAGGGCTGAATGCTAGATAGACCCATGTAGGTACCCACTGACATTTCTAGAGCTCCCCCAGGTCTACTTAGCCCTTTTTCGGTATATCTATTATGATAATACATACCAAAAGTTCGGAAGTAACTAACCTTTACATACGACCGCTGGTAATTGCGAGGTAAGTTTACCCGAAAACTCAGGCCTGCGGTAACATCATTGTCCTTACGAAGCAGATCATAACTATTTAATCGCTCAACTCCGGCCCCTACACCTATGTAGATTCCCATGCCTGGCGCTACTGATTGCTTAACTTGTTTATGACCCGTTATCTTTTCATTGTATGCATTAAGATAGCTGATGATTCTACTGGCAAAATACGTCGGGATAGCCGCAGAGAAACCAGGAGTTCCAGCCGTGAGTTGAGCAAGCTGATCTTTATATTCATCGACCGTAACACTATAGTGTTGCCCCTCTTTTATTTTATTATACTTAAAATTGACTAGTTCGTAAAAACGATCGGGCTGCTTAATGAAAAAGCGTTCCCTTTGATCCAGTGAACTTTTTCCGCGGTAAAGGGTAATGCCCCCGTTAGTCCAGATTCGTTCAATAAACTCTTTTTGCTCTACGTAGGTATTAGGCACCGAGGCATAGAGATCACTAGTAACCATGAGAAGCTTTAATGGATGGGATTCAAAAAGCAACTGGCCGGTTTCAATATAAAAAGCGGAAACTTGCTCGGCAGTAAAAATTTTCTCTTCCTGGGAAAGATCTTTTTTGAAAGCGACCTGCGTAGGACTGATATCCCAGTCTTTATTATTAATGTAGCCCTTAAGCGTATCGGATGGATTAACTACGACATAGCCGGGTTCATACTTCGTCTGAGCAAAAGAAACAATGGAGAAGAAAAAGAGAGATAGAGTTAATAGACGGCGGGTAACCATACAATGATTAGCAGATAGGTGGTGTTCATAAATGGGAGGCAATTTACATTAATTACGCTCCCATTTATGAATCTATTACACCAGAATCCCAAACAAATCCGGCTTGTCATTCAAATATTCGTACGTGATTTTTGCTTCATTCATGCGGTGAATTAAAGACGAAAAATCACTCTTGGATTTCAATTCAATACCTACAATAGCGGGTCCCTGCTCGCGGTTGGTTTTCTTTACGTATTCAAAGCGGGTAATGTCATCATTAGGACCTAATACGTTTAAAAACTCCCGGAACGCACCCGCCCGCTGCGGAAAACGAATGATGAAGTAGTGTTTGAGGCCTTCGTATAAAAGCGAACGCTCCTTAATCTCCTCCATCCGGGTAATATCGTTATTACCTCCACTGACCAGACACACTACGTTTTTACCCTTGATCTCATCTTTGAGAAAATCAAGAGCCGAAATACTCAAAGCCCCGGCGGGTTCGGCTACGATGGCTTCTTCATTGTATAACTGCATGATCGTGGTGCAGACTTTTCCCTCGGGCACTACAATCACATCATCGAGTAATTCCTTACAGATTTCGTAGGTCATATCACCCACCCGTTTGACGGCGGCTCCGTCTACGAATTTATCTATATCATCGAGAGTAACGATCTTTCCGTGGTTGATCGACTCACGCATGGAAGCGGCTCCGGCCGGTTCAATACCGATGAGTTTCGTATGCGGAGACAGGTGCTTAAACACCGTAGCAACGCCAGAAGCCAGCCCACCACCACCGATGGCAAAAAGCACGTAATCGATCTTAAAATCGGCATCCTTGAAAATTTCAAGGCCTACCGTCCCCTGCCCTTCCATCACGCCTAAATCATCAAAGGGGTGTACGAAGGTAGCTCCTTGTTCACGCTCGAAGGTACGAGCGGCCACGTAAGCATCGTCAAAAGTGTCGCCCGTGAGGACCACTTCTACTTCTTCTTTACCGAATAACTTTACTTGTTTTACTTTCTGGTTAGGCGTGGTAGTAGGCATAAAAATGGTGCCTTTTACTCCCATTTTGTGACAGGCATAGGCCACGCCCTGAGCGTGATTTCCCGCACTGGCGCAGGCTACGCCTCTAGCCAAAGCTTCAAGGGATAACTTGGCCATGCAATTGTAGGCTCCCCGTAATTTATAGGAACGCACAATCTGCTGATCTTCTCTTTTGAGATATACATTGGCTCCAAACTTGGCAGACAAGTTCAGATTTTGGGAAAGGGGGGTGTGCGTAACAACTTTACGCAAGCGTTCGGCGGCAAGAAATATGTCGTCAAGCTGGGGGAATAGCGTTGGGGAATCAACGGTTTCTTTCATCTTCTCTTCAATACGACGAGCTAACGTCTGTGCCGGGGTATTAGGTATCAAAATATCTTTTAACGCAGGGCTGGATTCTTTGAGTTTACTATTGATCGTAAGCTCTTTTCTATAAACTACACTCTCCTTTACTCTTTACTGCTTACTAATAAGGGTGAATGAACGAATGGATTCACATTCACTCATTCACCCCAATTGAGTTTGGGGTTTTGAGTTTAAAAGTGGTGAGTTATTATTAACTCTAAACCCTAAACTCCAAACCCTAAACATATAAACTCTACTAGCTACGCTCAGGACGCAGGCTACGTACGGTAGCACCGGCTTTCCACATTTCAGACTCACGCAGTTCAGCTAATTCTACTTCCAGTTTCTCACGGTAATCCGACTGTGAGTTACGAGTGATAGAGATCTGAGCCTGCTCACCTGATTTAACTGAGTTATATAATTTCTCAAATACAGGTTTTGTAGCTTCTTTGAAAGGCTTCCACCAATCCAGCGCACCACGCTGAGCGGTAGTTGAACAGTTGGCATACATCCAGTCCATTCCGTTTTCAGCTACTAATGGCATCAGAGACTGAGTCAGCTCTTCTACCGTTTCGTTGAAGGCCTCTGAAGGAGAGTGACCGTTCTCACGAAGAACTTCGTACTGAGCCGCGAAGATACCTTGGATAGCACCCATCAGGGTACCACGCTCACCCGTTAAATCAGAAGTTACTTCTTTGTAGAAATCCGTTTCGAAGAGGTAACCTGAACCTACGCCGATACCCATGGCGATGCATTTTTCACGAGCTTTACCCGTAGCATCCTGGTATACAGCGAAGCTTGAGTTCAGACCTTTACCTTCAACAAACAGACGACGCAGTGAAGTTCCTGAACCTTTAGGAGCTACCAAGAATACGTCAACATCGGCAGGAGGAACGATACCCGTCTGATCTTTGTAAGTTACACCAAAACCGTGTGAGAAGTACAGAGACTTACCAGGCTTGAGAGCCGCTTTAACCGTTGGCCATACCGCGATTTGAGCCGCGTCAGAAAGCAGGTAGCAAATGATGGTACCTTTTTCCAGCGCTTCTTCGATTTCAAAAAGCGTTTCACCAGGAACCCAGCCATCCGCAACGGCTTTATCCCAGGTTTTAGAGCCTTTACGCTGTCCAACGATTACATTGAAGCCATTATCTTTCATGTTCAGACCCTGACCAGGACCCTGAACGCCATATCCGATTACCGCGATAACTTCCTCTTTGAGGACTTCACGAGCTTGCTCAAGGGGAAACTCTTCCCGGGTTACTACTTCTTCTTCGACTCCGCCAAAGTTCAACTTTGCCATTTTGATTAAATTTTGATGGTAATAAAATTGTAAAAGCTCTTTCTGGTTTAGGGTTTGGAGTTTAGTGTTTTGAGTTAAAACAACTCGCAACTTTAAACTCCAAACCCTAAACTCTTATGCGATTTCCCAAACGCCTTCGGAAGGCAGGTACTCGACGAGTCCTTTTTCTTCCTTCGAAACGCTGATGCGGCCCGAACGAACGAATTCGAGAATGCCGTGGGGTTTGATGTAATGATAAAATTCCATAATCTCGGCTTCGGTGCCTGATTTCTCAATCACAACCGAATCCGTCCCCCAATGCACCACCCAGGCGTTGAAATCCTTATTAACCCGTTCAATATCCAGTGGAAGTCCTCCCAGTGGGGTTGAAATTTTGAACAGGCCTGTCTCATTAAAGACAATATCTTCGTCGAGATACCCGTACACGGCCAGTACATCCACGAGTTTACGGATCTGACGAACCAGCTTTTCAACCGAGTCCCGGCTTTCGGATTTCAATACGATCGTAAACCGGGATACGCCTTTACGCTCGGTTTCGCAAACCGTCAGCGACTCGATATTCAAGCGGCGACGCGTAAAGACAATGGTAATACGATTGAGTAACCCAACCGTATTGGTGGTAAATATAGAAATGGTGTAATTAGTCATTTGTATCGGCATTTACTGATTCAAAATGCTCTACTACTGGAAACGGATCGTAAAAATGGTGTAACAAACGTTTCCAGTGTTGGTAATCTTCCGATTCTCGAAAACCGATCGTATGATCTTCCAGTGTCTCCCATTCAACGAGTAATACGTACCGATTGGCATTTTCCATTCCGCGTTGCAGGCGGTGATTTAGATATCCCTTTTGCCGGGAAATATAAACCTGAGCCTGTTGAAAAGCCGCTTCGAACGCTTCATTCTCATTTGCCCGAACATCGAGTAAAGCAACTTCGAGAATCATGGTTTTTCTTTTACTCCAGACGAATTTTATCAACGGCCTGGCCCGCAGGAACCATAGGGAATACATTTTCTTCTTTCTCGCAGATTACTTCGAGTAAGTAAGGCCCGTCGTGATTGAGCATGGTATCCAGTGATTCACTCAAAGCCGACCGATCCCGGCAGGTATGTCCTTCGATGTGGAAACCTTTGGCAATCGTTACAAAATCAGGGTTTTTAATGTCTACGAAGCTATAGCGATTGTCAAAGAACAATTGCTGCCACTGTCGCACCATTCCCAGAAAGTTATTATTGAGAATAACGATCTTGATATTCAGATTCTCCTGCCAGATGGTAGCCAGTTCCTGAAGCGTCATTTGGAAGCCACCGTCACCAATGAAGGTAACTACCTGGCGATCCATCGCTCCTCTTTTGGCTCCAATGGCTGCGGGTAAAGCAAAGCCCATCGTTCCGGCACCACCGGAAGTTACTACCGAGTTATGCTTTTTAAAGCGATAATAGCGGTTGGCAAGCATCTGGTGCTGTCCAACGTCGGTCACGACTACGGCTTCCCCTTTGGTTTTTTCCGAAATCAAATGGACTACTTCGCCCATTTTGATCTGATCGCCTTCGTGAAAAAGGGTTGCTCGGGTAATTTTTTCGTCTTCTATCGCATCATACGCCCGGAACTCGTTTCTCCACTCTTCGTGCGTACGTTCTTCCACCAGAGGTAATAAGGCTTTCAAAGCTTCCTTGGCATCACCAATGACGGGTGCGGTAGCTTTGACATTTTTATCTACTTCAGCCGGGTCAATTTCAATGTGAACGACTTTAGCCTGGGTAGCGTACTTGCTTAAATCGCCCGTTACGCGGTCATCAAAACGCATCCCGATGGCGATTAATAAATCGCACTGGTTGGTTAATACGTTCGTTCCGTAGTTACCGTGCATGCCCAGCCAGCCCACAAAATTCGGGTGGTCTTCATCAATGGCTGACATTCCCAAAAGCGTAACTGCGACGGGAATACCCGTCTTTTCGGTAAAGGCTTTCAGTTCTTCTTCTGCTTTGGCCAAGGTAATGCCGTGACCGGCCAGAATGTAAGGTTTCTTCGCCCGATTAATCAGTTCGGCGGCGGCCTTCAGCTGATCGTCTTTGGGCACCATCCGGGGCTTGTAACTCACCATGGTTTCGCACTTTTGGTACGAAAAAGGTTTAGTCATTAACTCCATCTGAGCCGTCCGGGTAAAATCCAGCACGACTGGACCAGGGCGGCCCGTTTGAGCAATATAAAAGGCTTTTGCTAATACTTCAGGTACTTCATCGGCACTGGTAATCTGATAGTTCCATTTGGTAATGGGCATTGTCATACCAATAACGTCTGCTTCCTGAAACGCATCCGTTCCCAAAAGTTTGTTATATACCTGACCTACGATACACACCAGAGGTGTCGAGTCCAGCAGGGCATCACAAATGGGCGTCATCAGGTTGGTAGCTCCGGGGCCGGAGGTTACCATACAAACACCCGCCCGGTTTTGCATGCGGGCATACCCCTGAGCGGCGTGACCCGCTCCCTGCTCGTGCCGAACTAAAATATGATGCAGGACATCCCGGTAATCGAAAAGAGCATCATACGTAGGCATGATAGCTCCGCCGGGGTATCCAAAAATGGTATCTACTCCTTCAGCCAGCAAGCCCAGCATCAGGGCATGAGAGCCCGTTACGGTGCGTTGGGAGGCTTCTTCCAAAACCTCGGCAGCGGTTTGCATCTGGTGTGCCATAGGATTCTTCCTTTCTGTTAACGATTGCTCGTTAAGCGTTTTGTATTAAATTTTATAAATGCCAATTACCCTATTCTTCAGGCTTATTTAAATGCTCAATGTCATTCATGTCTCTAGGACGTCCTGCTGATTTTTTAGCCTGAATCAAGTCGTTCAAATGAATGAGCCTGATTTCTAATTCATCGACCTTATGAACCAGTGCTTTCTTGTAGGTTGGTTCAAACTCTAATCCTTTTATTGAGGTAATTAAGTCAATAGAGACAGGAGGCCGACCAAATGTAAACACATCAATATTAGAGTTATTCAGGAAATTTTCCTCTGTCATATCAAAAACGGGCATACCAAACATCTCAAAGGCATGTACGATTTTTTGATAATTCTCTGCCGATTTATTAACCCAAATGTCCAGATCTCCAGTAGTTCTTGCGTAACCATGCAATATCACTGAATACCCTCCAACTAAAACGTACTCAACCTCACTACGGTTAAGGGCTGTAATAAAATCCTGAAAATCAGAATTGAATATATTTCCCATTAAGCACTGTGTTTTCTCATCTTGAAAAAGGATCGATCTAACTTAGGCGGATTGCTTTTATCGAAGTTAAACGCTGTACTATTGAGATAGTTAGCCGCCTCCAGTCGATCTGACAAACTTTTACCAGCCCAATATGCTCTGTTATCTTCTGCTTCACTGTGGGATCCCATTCGAAAAGCACTACGATCCATTTTCATAAATTTTTTACTTTATAAATCCGTTACGCAACCCAGACTAGCCGAGGAAACGTTCTTGATATACTTGCGAAGGATACCGCGTTGGAAGGGGTTTTCAGGAGCTACCCAGGCAGCCTTCCGAGTGGCCATTTCTTCATCAGAAATATGCACCTGAAGAACATTATTGACGGCATCAATGGTAATAAGATCGCCGTCTTGTACCAGGGCAATCGGGCCGCCATCAAAAGCTTCGGGAGTCACGTGACCTACCACAAAACCGTGGGTACCGCCGGAGAAACGACCGTCCGTGATCATGGCAATGGAATTACCCAGGCCCGCTCCAATAATGGCCGACGTTGGCTTTAACATTTCGGGCATTCCCGGACCGCCTTTGGGTCCTTCGTAACGAATGACTACCACCATGCCGGGCTTGATTTCGCCGTTGGCCAGAGCCGCCATCAGGGTTTCTTCCTTATCACAAACCTTGGCTACGCCTTCAAAACGCTCGCCTTCTTTACCCGTGATCTTAGCTACGGCACCCGTTGGAGCCAGGTTACCGTAGAGAATTTGTAAGTGACCCGTAGCTTTGATGGGCGTTTCAATCGGGAAAATGATTTTTTGCGTTTCAAAATCCAGATCAGGTTCTTCAGCCAGGTTTTCAGCGATAGTTTTACCCGTGATGGTCAGACAATCGCCGTGTAAAAGACCTACTTTCAGCAGATATTTCATCACCGCAGGCACCCCACCAATGGCGAGCATATCTTCCATGAAATACTTACCCGAAGGTTTTAAGTCAGCCAGTAAAGGCGTGCGGTCACTAATGTCCTGAATATCTTTCAGGGTAAATTCAATTTCAGCGGCGTGAGCAATCGCCAGGTAATGCAGAACGGCGTTGGTCGAACCACCCATTGCCATTACTAAAGTCAAGGCATTTTCCAGTGACTTACGGGTAATGATATCGCGGGGTTTTAAATCCAGCTCGAGCAATTTCTTCATGGCTGCTCCAATGGCCAGACACTCGGCCTGTTTGCCTTCGTGCGTAGCTGGATACGAACTGGAATTAGGTAAGCTTAAACCTAAAGCTTCGATACTCGAAGCCATCGTATTAGCGGTGTACATTCCACCGCAGGCTCCCGCTCCGGGAATAGCGTTCTGGATGACTCCTTTATAATCTTCATCGGCAATCGTGCCGGCAAATTTCTTACCCAGAGCTTCAAAAGCCGATACGATATCCAGCTTCTGACCTTTCCACATACCCGTACGGATCGTTCCCCCGTAGACCATGATTCCGGGACGGTTCAGACGAGCCATGGCCATAATGGCTCCGGGCATGTTTTTATCGCATCCCACGACGGTAATTACGCCATCGTACCACTGACCGGCCACTACATCTTCAATGGAATCGGCAATAATATCCCGGCTGGGCAGGGAGTAACTCATGCCATCGTTCCCATTGGTCATTCCGTCTGAAACTCCAATGGTGTTAAAGATGAGGCCAACCATTCCATTGCCCTGAATACCTTTTTTTACGTGAACAGCCAGGCCATTCAAATGCATGTTACAGGTATTCCCCTCGTAACCCGTACTGGCGATGCCAATCTGGGCTTTACTCATATCTTCCTCCGTCAAGCCAACGCCATAGAGCATAGCCTGAGCGGCGGGATTGGTTACTTCCTGAGTGAGTGTACGCGAGTACTTATTCAATGGGGTACTTTCCGTTGCCATATTAACTCGTTGTTAAAAGAAATCAGCAAAAGAGTCAAGCGTGTGTGCAGAGCTAAACTCCTCTGTATTCATCCGTTCTTGGAATATATAAATCAATCAAAAATTGTACTATTCAAACAAATCTTGCCTTATTCTAAGACATTAATGCCCGGATAACAAAAAGACCTTTCTCGGGGTGTGAGAAAGGTCTTTCAAGGTGAATATCAACCTGTCTCACGCGGATGGTCGGATGAGTACGAGAATAATAATCACGAGAATATTTGAAACAAATCGGAGCATCAGGAATTGAATTTTGCCACTTTTTCGATTGGCATATCGCAAAGGTAAAGGCTTCTATTTTTCAAATCCAAAAAAAAAGGAAAGAAAATTTTGCCTTTATTTATACTTACGACATTCTATTGTCATTTTATTAAAAACGGCTTCATAATTTTATAAAATTTGCATTACACTCAGGTAATATTACAAATTAGTTTTGTATCCGAAATACCAAAACCAAGGTTAGCACTTTAACCTTTACGGTTCATGTGCTGAGTTTAGATACCCAGGTGAGTATATAGTCAAATAGAACTAATCAAATCTACCATTTTAGCAAACCTATTTCTCTGAATCGAACAGGGTTTGAGTACTTAGTTCTGATTATAAAAATGGAATTTTTAAAGATTAAGAGAATCCGGTCATCCTTACTTTACCGTAGGTGTTGAAGATTTACCACGGGCTAAACAGACCTTATCTGATCGGTACATAGGAAGAGTAGTCTATCTTTTTCCAGAATAGGAACCTGATATATACCGTTTATCACGAATTTCAAAGTTTCTGTTTTTTCCTTCCTTTTTTTGCAAAAGCCTTTGTAAAGGCTCATCATTCTACCTTCAATCATAGGCCCCCTTTTTGGGGGCTTTTTTAGTAGAGCTCTAGGAAGACCGCCAGGATACCGCTGACCACCACGTCTTTTAAAAAATGCAAAGCACGGCTGATGTGATTGGTCACTGACTGCACGTGAATGCCCATGATGTGGCCAATTTCTTCATTGGAAAGATTATCAAAGAAGGCCAGCATTACCGCTTCACGTTGCCGCTCGGGAAGTTTACTGATTCCCTGCCGAAGCCGGGTGAGTTGTTGCTGGCGATTTTCTTCTTCCGTAATGGTAGATTCTACGGAAGGTAGCCAGGTTTCTGGCGACCAAATGCCCTCCCATTCCAGCGGTTCTTCATCTATTAAATGCTTCCGACTTTTGGAAAGAGCATTGCGTAATACCCGGAATAGATAAAATTTAATGGTTTGCAAATCCGTCAGATTTTCCCTTCGCTGCCAGATTTCAACGAACACATCCTGGATGACATCCCGGACCAGGTCATAATCCGACGTGAGGCGTTTACCATAGGAAAAAAGAGCCGGAGCATAGCGGCGATAGATGGTTTCATACGCCTGAAGATTTCCCCGGCGAAAGTCATTCCACAACTCCACGTCAGACTGAGTAGAGACGATCATAAGGTATTAAGTTGGCTTTTGTGCTCAGCCTTCCCTATAGGAAAGCTGAGCACGAAAGGTCGGTTAAATCATCTCACTAACTCCAGTCCCGATCCCAGGAGTCTGGTGTATTCCAGGCATCCGTGGGAGCAAACCATTGCTCTCCTTTTTTGAGAAACTTCTTGGCAAAGTCCTCATTAAACTCCACCCCGAGTCCGGGTTTATCGGGCACTTTTACAAAACCATTGGCAAAGGGCTTATCAATGCCCGTCACCAAATCTTCCCAGCCTGCTATATCTACCCCGTGGTGTTCCAGGGCAATAAAATTTTGTGTAGCTGCCGCACAGTGTACATTCGCCATCATACAAATAGGCGTTCCGGCAAAGTGCATCGCCATGGGAATGCCACGCTCTTCGGCATAGTCCCCAATTTTCTTGGTTTCAAGAATTCCGCCCGAAGAAGCCAAATCCGGGTGAATGATGTCCACGGCTTTGGCATCAATGAGTTTAATGAATTCTTCTTTACCGAAAATGTCTTCGCCCGTGAGCGTTGGCGTTTCGATGGCTTCGGTAATCTGCCTCCACTGATCATGATAAAACCAGGGCACCAGATCTTCCAGCCAGGCCAGCTGATATTTTTCAACGGCTTTTCCAATGCGAATGGCCGTGTTTACATCAAAGTGCCCAAAGTGATCCGCTGAAATGGGTATATCGTATCCGACCACGCTACGCACCTTTTCTACGTAATCAGCAATGTACTGGATGCCTTTTTCCGTCACCTGCACCCGGGTAAAGGGGTGTTTGGTTAAGCCGTAGCTACCGATGCGGCCATTTTTACTGTTGCCATATTGGTTTTTAATATCCCAAAGCCCGGCTCCAATGAGCATGTCAGGTTTATCGGCCAGCAGGCCAATACCGAAGTCCATTTTAAGCCAGGTATAGCCGCGATCCAGACGGGTTTCCTTGAGTTTTTTGCCAAAAGCTTTCGGATCGTCCACCTCGGGCGTATCCGCGTAAAGTCTGATTTCATCGCGGTATTTACCCCCCAGCATCTGATACACGGGTACGTTATAAGCCTTACCCGCCAAATCCCAAAGAGCCATTTCCACGCCACAAACGCCACCCGCTGCCCGTCCGTGATTGGCAAAGGGACGGATCATTTTAAAGAGTTGCTCGACGTTACAGGGGTTCTTACCCAGCAATCGGCTTTTAAGCATCAAGGCGTACTTGGGACTACCACCATCGCGAACCTCACCCCAACCAATTAGACCCTGGTTAGTATCAATGCGAATGACGGGGCTACTAAAAGGAACTCCCTGTAAATGAGCAATGCGTAAATCTGTAATTCTTAATTCCGAAGGTTTAGAGGCCCGCTTGACTTTCTGAGTAATGTATTCCATCTCCTCTTCGATGTGATTGTCAAAGCGTAAGCCCAGAGCTAATCCCCCCAGAGCGGCTTTTTTCATAAATCCCCGACGGTCAGACTCTACTGGAGTTACGGGCGGGGAAACAGCCGATCGGGTCGGCTGCTTGAAGCGGTCGAAAATGTTTTTCATAGTACTTTATAAAGTTTAGAGGTAATTTTTCGACGAAAAGTTACGCACAATACAGATTATCCAAGAAAAAATTGTCTTTTTTTTGCAGTAATTCCTGCGTACTCTCATTTCTGACTACGTTTAAGGACTATTTATACCTCTAAACAGTATCTATGAAAAAGTTATTCACTTTCGCTCTGATCCTGAGCGGGATAAGCCTGTTGCTTGCCCTGGGCTTATTTTTAACGGGATCAGGACAGCTCACCGCCCTGCCCGTAGTGGGGGGTCTGCTGCTGCTGGCTTTGGGAGTCAAACGATCCCCGGCTACGTCCAGTTTAAGCTACACGGTATTGATTTTATCGGCCGTATCAGTGGCCATGTACCAACCGCAATGGTTTTTAAGATGGGGTGATTTTGAGTTGAAACGGCTCATTATTCCCCTGCTTCAAATCATCATGTTTGGCATGGGTTCCCAGTCCAGTCTGGAAGATTTTGCGGGCATTGCCAAAAACCCCAAAGGCGTATTAGTGGGGATTGCCAGTCATTACCTGATTATGCCCAGTGTAGGCTTTTTGCTGGCGGTCTCCTTCCCCCTACCGCCCGAAATTGCTACGGGTATTATTCTGGTGGGTTGTTCTCCCAGTGGCTTGGCCTCCAACGTTATGGCTTACATTGCCCGGGCTAATGTGCCCCTGTCGGTTACGGTAACCGCTTTTTCCACCCTGCTTTCGCCGGTATTAACCCCTGCCTTACTACAACTACTGGCGGGAGCATTCTTACCCGTTGATTTTTGGAAAATGGTCATGGAAATTTTTAACATTACTATTCTACCCATCGTGGCGGGCCTTTTGTTTAATGCCCTGGCCTATCCGGGACAAACCCGTCGGAGCATTACCATCCAAATTGTGGTGTATCTGGGCATTATTCTTTTGAAAAACACCATTGCTTTGCAGGAAGGATCCACCGATTTTGCCTCGATGGTGGGCTGGAACGTTTTCTGGTTTATTGCCATGCCCGTGCTTGGAGGCTGGCTCTTCCAGCGACTGGCGGGTGGCAAACGCGAAATCATGGACCGCATTCTTTCTTCGCTTTCCATGGCCGGTATTACCACCATCATTGTCGTCATTACTGCCGCCGGTCAGCAAAGCCTTCTGCAGGTAGGGCTTATTCTGGTGCTGGCCTGTTTTCTGCACAATACACTGGGTTACTTTCTGGGTTACTGGAGTTGTCGACTCGTCGGTCTTAGCGAGCAGTCGAGTCGCTCGGTAGCCTTTGAAGTCGGCATGCAAAATGCGGGTATGGCTTCAGGTTTGGCTCTTCAGATGGGGCAGTTAGCCACGACAGGACTCGCTCCCGCCGTTTTTGGTCCTTTAATGAACACGACTGGTTCCATGCTGGCAAATTGGTGGCGAACCAAACCACCCAAGGAAGAAGTTGAACCTCAGGCTTCAACCCTTATTTCTTAATACCTGATTATTCTTTATATACCTCTAAATTCTATTGTTCGTATGATTCGTATCAGCTTTTTAGTAACGGCCTTCTGGGCCGTTACCCTGGCAGCTTCCGCTCAGCAGATTAATGCTCCCAAGGAGCTCATTCAAACCTACACGTCTCAGTATAAAGGCGAACGATTTCCAGATGGCAGGCCCAGGGTCTCTGATGACTTAGTCAAACGGCTCAAAAATATATCGCTGGAAGAGGCCTGGGGTGTGCTTCGTAACGAGGGCTACACCAATCAATTCGAAGCGGGCTGGATGCGGATCAATGCCGGTCAGGTACTGGCGGGGCGGGTCTTAACGGCTCAGTATATGCCCGCCCGACCCGACATGGAAAACCCCATTAAGGAAAAAGGAAAGGCCGAAAATCGCAAAGGGGCTCCTAACTCCTGGCCCATCGATCAGCTCAATGAGAATGACGTTTACGTAGCCGATGGGTATGGAAAACTCGTGGACGGCACGCTCATTGGCGATAATCTGGGTAACTCGATTTACGCTAAATCTAAAACGGGTGTCGTCTTTGACGGTAGTGTTCGGGATTTAGAAGGATTGGAAGCCATCCAGGGCTTTACGGGCTTTGTCCGGGGTTTTGATCCTTCCTTCATCAAGGATATGCTCATGACTGGTATTAATTACCCCATCCGCATTGGCCGGGCCACGGTTCTGCCCGGTGATTTGATTCTGGGCAAAACGGAAGGAGTCGTATTCATTCCGGCTCACCTGGCTGAAAAGGTGATCACTTCTTCCGAATGGATCGCTCTTCAGGATGATTTTGGTCACCAGATGCTCCGGGAAGGTAAGTACACGCCCGGTGAAATTGATATGAAGTGGTCGGCTCCTATCATTCAAACCTTTCGCGACTGGCTTAAAAAGCATCCAAATAAAGTAAAAATGACGCCTGATCAGCTAGAAGAGCGAATTAAGAAGCTTTAGCTTCATTGTTTACCCAACTCCCCGAACGTTTGAAACGTTCGGGGAGTTGTATTTGATAGCAACTCGGGTTACCCTTTCTGATCTAGAATCGCCATTGTGATCCGGCTTATACAAACGAGTTGTTCTTTTTCGTTAGTGATACGAATCTCCCAGACGTGCGTGGTTTGACCTACATGAATGGGGAGGGCTTTAGCGTAGACAAAGCCTTCTTTTACTGCCCGCAGGTGATTGGCATTAATGTCCAGGCCCACGGCAATCTTTCCTTCTTCGATACTGGCATAAGCCGCTAGGCTTCCCAGGGTTTCGGCTAGTAGCACCGAAGCTCCGCCGTGCAATAGGCCAAAAGGCTGTTTCGTACGGGTTTCAACGGGCATGCGGGCGATTACATAATCAGGGCCGACTTCCGTGCATTCGATTCCCAAATGTCCCGCTGCGGAGCTAGCATTGAGTCGGTTAATGGCCTGGGGCGTTAGTGATTTAATAAACATAAGCGATGAGAGACACTTTAAGCTTACCTAAATTAGCAGCCTTGAAGTCCGCAGATTAGTTGAAATTTTAAAGTTTTTCGGGAAAATTAAGCGGTCTTACTGAAAATAACTACCATTTAAGCCCCTACATACGTAGACACTCGGACGATAATCCGTACTTTTGCGGAAATTTTGCTTTGAGCAAATGATTCTGATCTCAAGAGTGTTAGCTCTTTATTGAATCGATTTCCACGTTAATTAAACCAGGGCTCGTCCCTAACCCCCTTGACGACTTTGAAAATCATTTATTTAGTACGGCACGGAGAAACGGAATATAACCGATTAGGGATTGTGCAGGGATCAGGTGTTGACTCTGATTTGAATGATCGAGGTAGGGCTCAGGCTCAGGCCTTTTACCAGGCCTATCAACAAGTTCCTTTCCAACGCATTTATACCTCGGCCCTTAAACGCACGGTTCAGTCGGTTCAGGGTTTTATTGATGCGGGTATCCCCTACGAACAACATGCGGGTCTCAATGAGTTTGGCTGGGGAGATATGGAGGGTAAAACGCCCCACTACACCGAAGATGACTATTACCGCAGCATGATTTATAACTGGCGGATAGGCAATGTAGACGTAGCTGCCATTGGGGGCGATAGTCCCCTGAGCGTTCTTGAGCGTCAGATTCCCGTCATTGAGCACATCATCAGCCGTCCCGAGGAAGAACAGGTGCTCATTTGCATGCACGGACGGGCCATTCGGATTTTGCTAACTCATCTATTCAAGGAACCCTTATCGGAAATGGATCACTGGGAGCACTCGAATTTGTGTCTCTATAAAATCCGCTACGATTACAATACAGGCCATTTCACGCTCGAACTAGGCAACGACGTACGTCACCTCTCGGGCATTGCCAAAGAACCTGAAGTAAGCAATTCTTAACGGTTTACCGTTGTCAGTCTACCGTTTTCAGTTATTGCGGGAGTCTAAACTGACAACGGCAAACCGTAAACTGACAACTCTTTTCTCCCATGGTTTACGATATAACCTTGATTGGTGGGGGGATTGTGGGGCTGGCGACGGCTTTGCAACTCAAACGCCAACGCTACGACTTAAACATTCTTCTGCTGGAAAAAGAGAATCACGTAGCCGCCCACCAGACAGGACATAACTCGGGCGTGATTCACTCCGGACTCTATTATAAACCCGGTAGTTTAAAAGCCACCAATTGCATTCGGGGCTATGACATGCTGCTGGATTTTGTCCGTAAAGAAGGCATTCCTTTCGATCTTTGCGGAAAGATTGTGGTAGCTACCAAGAATGAGCAAATTCCTTTACTCAACAACCTGTACGAGCGCGGACAACAAAATGGGTTAACCAAGATTCGTAAGATCAGTCTGGGAGAAATGAAGGAAATCGAACCTTACGTTTCAGGCGTGGCAGCCATGGAAGTTCCTTATACCGGAATCATTGATTATAAGACGGTTACCGAAAAATACGCCGAGAAATTCCAAGCTCTAGGGGGTCAAATTCACCTCAAGGAAAAAGTCATTGGTATTACGAAGGGTTCAACCATGAGCATCGTCAAAACCGAAAAGGCTTCTTACGAAACTAAACTCGTTATCAACTGTGCAGGACTGTATTCGGACAAAGTCGCCCAATTCAGTCAGGATCAACCCATCAATGTTCGCATCACACCATTCCGGGGTGAGTATTTTCAGCTTAAGCCGGAACGCGAGCATCTGGTGCGTAATTTGATTTATCCCGTACCGGACCCGAATTTCCCATTTTTGGGCGTTCACTTTACCCGCATGATCGGCGGCGGCGTAGAAGCGGGGCCTAATGCCGTGTTAGCCTTCCGCCGCGAAGGATATAAAAAGTTAGACATTGATTTTAAGGAATTATACGAAACCTTTTCCTGGCCGGGCTTCCAGAAAGTAGCGGCCAAATACTGGCAAACGGGTTTGGGAGAAATGTATCGAAGTTTTTCAAAATCCGCTTTTACGAAAGCTCTCCAGGAATTAATTCCTGAGATTGAGGAAAATGATTTGATTCCTGGTGGTGCGGGCGTACGGGCTCAGGCCTGTGATCGCACGGGGGGCCTACTCGATGATTTTTCCATTCTGGAAGATGCCAAAGTCATTAACGTCCTGAATGCCCCTTCTCCGGCAGCCACGTCTTCTTTATCCAT
This sequence comes from uncultured Siphonobacter sp., assembly GCA_913774715.1. Taxonomy (GTDB): domain Bacteria; phylum Bacteroidota; class Bacteroidia; order Cytophagales; family Spirosomataceae; genus Siphonobacter. Next base: position 110,701 of record CAJYHS010000149.1, read on the forward strand.
TGGACTGACTGTTTCGGAAATGGCTCTCAAACGTTTTTAGTCGATTGATTGCAGTCGTTTATTGCCCCGAAGCCGCTCCTGTCGAGCGGCTTTTTTTTTGAAAAGTCCTAGCTATTTATAAAAATTTAAAATTCATAGATAACTCATTATCAGTAAATTAATAAATGATTAAATTACAATAAGTACATTTTTTATATTTTTTTTCCTATTCATTGAGTTAAAACATACCCTTTCTTCCTCTTGATGTCAAATTGCTCGTAAGATGACCTATCAGAACTTTAGCCGGGAGGATTTTGTAGCCGATTCCTACTTCCGAAAATGGGTACAAACCCCCGACGAAGCCACCCGGCAGTTTTGGTACGATTACCTGACTACCTACCCCGAACAAACGGAAACCATCCGACAGGCGGCCGAAGTTATTCTTCAGTTGGCCACGGTTACTGGTGAGCAAAACCCCCGAATTTCCGAGGGGGCTCTCGAGGAAAGCTGGCAGGAAATTCACCATCGTATTGTGCATCCGGTAGTAGCCGTCAAACCCTTCTACCGCCGCCGCTGGGTGTGGGCATCGGCAGCCTGCATTGGGTTTATTCTCAGCTGGGGCCTGTACTATTATCGTACCCAGCAAGTACTCGAACCCTATCAGCAACTGGTCGCTCACGCCGATGAGACGTTGGAAGAATGGGTCAATACAACCAAACACGTTCAAACCATTACCCTCCAGGACGGGAGTTCGGTCTTGTTACATCCGGGTAGCCGTTTGAGTTATCCCAAACGATTTGAATCTGCCAAGCGGGAAGTTTTTTTATCAGGAGAAGCATACTTTGAAGTAGCTAAAAATGCCAAGCAGCCCTTTTTTGTGTACGCTAACGAAATCGTTACCAAGGTATTAGGCACCAGTTTTACGGTTAGTGCCTTTCCTAAAGATAAACAGGTAATCGTTACGGTACAGACCGGACGTGTATCTGTTTTTGCTCAGTCAGACCAACAGATGAAGGAAAAAACGCAGTCCCCTGAGCTCGAAGGACTCGTCTTAACGCCCAATCAGCAGATCATTTATTCACGGGAAAAGGTTCGCATGGTCAAATCACTCGTTACTCAGCCTTCCGTGCTAGCTAAATCAACGGGATCCGCTTTCATCTTTCGAAATGCCAGCGTAAGGGAGGTCTTTGCCGCCATTGAAAAAGCCTACGGCGTGCATGTGATTTATGACGAAGACACCTTCCGCCACTGTCAGCTCAATGCGGATTTAAGCGATGAGCCTTTATACCAGAAAATGGAGATCATTACCAAAAGCATTGAAGCCAGATACCAGATTGTGGAAGCTCAGTTTGTGATCTCTGGTGAAGGTTGTGCTCCCTGAAAATAACAATTTTTTAAATAATAGTACAGTAGCTTAACCTCTAAACCGCTTACTTGATAAGCACCTGAAACAGTCCCCCAACCCCTTTCTCTAAACAGAAAGGGGGCTTTGGGTTTCTTCTTCTTTCCATAGCTGAAAAACACCCTACTCGTTGTTAAACAGATCGTAGTACTAGTACTAAACAAAACCTAAGTACCCTTTTTCGCGTACCCCATGTCTTTTTCTGGCGGCGGATGTCAGAGCAATGAGACGGTGGGCTTTTACTTCTAAAACCTCCAAAACGTATGAATTCATCCTTACTCTCAAGGAGAAGTCACTGGCGGCTGCTGGGCTGCCTAGTCCTGAGTCTCTTACTTAATCTACCCCTACTAGCCGGGCCGGGAGCCGACATTCTCGAACGCAAAGTCACCATTAGAGCCGATCAGGATGACATTGGTTCGGTGCTTTTACAACTAGAGAAGCTGGCCGATATCAAATTTTCCTACAGCCCCCAGCTGATTGGAGTCAAGCGAAAAGTCTCCATTTCAGCTACCGACGAAAAGCTTACCTGGGTTCTCGAGCGGTTGCTTCAACCCCTCAGACTTAATTACGAAGTCGTTGGAAACCAGATTATTCTCAAAAGAAAAGTGAGCACTGAAACGGCTCATTCCCTACCTCAGGCTAGTTTGGTACGCATTCCCGAGATTATTATTACGGGAAAGGTCAGCGATGAAAACGGTCAGCCCATTCCCGGTGCCAACGTGCGACTCAAGGACAATACTTCCATTGGCACTACTACCAATGCCGAAGGTCAGTATTCACTTAATGTCCCTGATAACACGACGGGTACCCTCGTCTTTAGCTCGGTTGGATATCTACCCGCTGATGTAACCCTTTCCAGTCAAACCGTCATTAATATTACCTTGAAAGCCGGCATGACTTCGCTTTCTGAAGTCGTCGTAACGGCTTTGGGCATTAAAAAGGAAGCCAAGAAACTCGGGTATGCTACCTCGACGGTTAACACCGATCAGATTACTACGAACCGAACAGTCAACTTAGGTAACAGCCTACAGGGTAAGGTAGCCGGTGTGAACGTAACGGCTCCGGCGGGTGGCCCCGGCGGAACCTCGAAAATCCGGATTCGGGGACAGTCTTCTTTTAAAGGCGACAACTCTCCTCTTATTATCGTGAACGGCGTTCCCATTAATAACACCAACTTCTCCAGCCGTCAGGGCGATAGCGATGGAACGACCAACCGAAGCGGTTCGGCTTCCGATGGCGGGGACGGTCTGCAAAGCATCAACCAGGATGATATTCAAAGCATCACGGTATTGAAAGGGTCAACGGCTGCCGCTTTATACGGCTTCCGGGCCAAGGACGGTGCCATCGTCATTACCACCAAAACGGGCCAGACCGGCCAAGGCATTGGCGTAGAAGTAAACTCCAACTTCATTGCTGAGCGGGCACTTGATTACACCGATTTCCAATACGAATATGGTCAGGGCGAATACGGCAAACGTCCGCAAAGTGTGGGAGATGCTCAAAGTTCGGGCGTGTTTAGTTTCGGCGAAAGACTCGACGGTCAGCCTACCTATCAATTTGACGGCGTGCAACGTCCGTACCTAGCTCAGCGAAACCGGATTCGTGATTTTTACCGCACCGGTACCAGCTGGAACAACTCCGTGGCTTTATCGGGCGGCAATGAAAAAGGCGGATTCCGGATTTCGTTTTCCAACATGGATGCCAATTCCATCATGCCCAATTCTGATTACCACAAAAAGATCATGAATTTAGGGCTTAACTATAATTTTACCCCGAAATTCTCGGTACAGTTGAATGCCAACTACTCCAATGAATATAACCACAACCCGCCCCAAATCGGTTTGCAGGATTTAAATGCCAATACTACGGTGTATACCACGGCTACGTCCGTAGCCATGAAAACGCTGGAGAATAACCGCTACGATGCCAATGGCTTTGAGCTGGCTACTTCGCGTTTTACCAACCGTAACAACCCCTATTGGGTAGCTTACGACCGCTTTGAGCACGTGCGTCGGGATCGGATCTTTGGGAATGCTTCCCTTCGTTATCAGCTCACGGACTGGCTCTACGTTCAGGGCCGGATTGGTCAGGATTATTTCACCCGTCCTTACGATTTCAACCGTCCCACGGGTACACGATCACTGGCAGCGGCGGCTACGGGCTTCAACGGATATTACTACCAGGAAGTCTCTACCTTCCGCGAGCGAAACCTGGATTTTCTGATTGGTTCCACGCATAAAATGGGCGTGTTTGGGTTAGATATAACCCTGGGAGGTAACTCGCTCCAGCAGATTTATACCAATAACAATACTTCGGCTACCAACTTCTACATTCGGGATTTATACACCATCATGAATGGCCAGAACAAAGAGCCCCAGTATGCCTATACCCGTAAGCAGGTCAATTCCCTCTATGGCGTAGCGGAGCTTTCCTACAAAAACTTTCTGTTCTTAAACGCAACGGCCCGTAATGACTGGTTTTCAACGCTAAATGCAAACTCTAACAGTTACCTCTACCCAAGCCTAAGTGCCAGCTTCGTGCTGAGTGATGCCTTCAAGGATCGCCCTAACTGGATGAATTTTATGAAAATCCGGGCGGCTTACGCCGAAGTAGGCGGTGATACCGATCCGTATCAAAACAATTTGTATTACAATTTGAATGCCAACTCCATCCAGGGTCAGGCTCTGGGTTATATTGCCACCGATGTTAGTCCCAACAATAATCTAAAACCCCTGAAAGTAAAAGAAGCCGAGTTGGGTCTCGAATTCAGAACGCTCGATAACCGCATTAGTCTGGATGCCGCCTACTATAATAAAAAGACGGTCGATGAGATTTTGAACGTAGATATTTCGACGGCTTCGGGCTATAACAAATCCAAGGTAAACGTGGGTCAGCTTCGCAATAAAGGAATTGAAGCCTTACTGACGCTGGTACCCGTAAAAAAGGAAAAATTCACCTGGGAAACGAGCTTCAACTTTACCTATAATCAAAGTGAAGTACTGGCTCTGGCCGACGGTCAGGCTCGTTTGAAAGTAGGCCAGGGAGATTTCTTCGGGGAAGTTTGGCACGAAGTGGGCATGCCTATGGCTTCGCTTCGCGGCATTGCCTATAAACGCGACGACCAGGGACGAATCATTACTGCCGGCGGTAAACCCGTAGCCGGGCCTATCACTACGTTTGGTAGTGCCATTCCCAAGTATACGGGTGGCTGGATTAATACCTTTAACGTAGCCGGATTTAAAATTTTCACGCAGATTGACTTTAAGGGCGGCCATAAAATCATCTCGAATTCCAATTTGAACTTCCTGCGTCACGGTCTTTCCAAAGAATCGCTGGTAGGCCGGGAAGGCGGCGTTCTCTTTGAGGGGGTAACGGCGGAAGGAGCTCCCAACACCACCCGCGTGGAAGCCGAGGATTTCTATTCCAGTTACCGCAGCACTAACAACACGGAGCGTTTTGTTTATAATGCCAGCTTCATCCGGTGGCGTTCGATTTCGGTGAGTTATGATCTCTCGCGTTTCCTCAATAAGGGTTTTGTAAAATCCATGAGCCTTTCGGCCCTTTGCAACAACGTGCTGATGATTAAAAAGCACCTGCCTAACCTCGATCCGGAGGCCGTTAATGGGGCTTCGGATAACATTCAGGGTATTGAAACGCACACCCTGCCCACCACCCGCAGTTACGGCATGAACCTGAACCTGAAATTCTAATTTCCATGAAAAAAATACTGGCTCTACTTGCTCTGGCCGCTGGGCTGAGCAGTTGCGATAAAAACTTCGAAAGCATCAATACCAACCCGGTTCAGTCCACTAGTATTGACCCCCTGTACTTGTTTTCCAACGCCCAGCTCAATACGACTCTGGCTTCCCAGACCATGTTCTATGAATCGGCGATTGTGCAACAGACCAATACTCCCTTTGGAGGGCTCAACACCGGGGCTAACTTCAATCAGGACAACCGCGACAACACGCGGGTGAACTGGTTCTATCTCTACAGTGGAACCAATAATGGCAATAATGGCCCTATCAAGTTACTCACGGCCGTGATGAACCAGACCCAGAACGACAGTACCCGCAGCAATCTTTATCACATGTCGCGAATCTGGAAGGTGTACGTATTTCAGGTGCTGGTGGATACCTACGGTGACGTACCCTATTTCGACGCGGGTAAAGCTTTTATTAGTGGAGAAAAACTGCCTAAGTTCGATCCTCAGGCGGATATTTATACGGATTTAGTCAAAGAGCTCGATCAGGCCATTGCGGGTCTCAACGCTAGCAAGCGAATCGAAACCGGCGATTTGTTTTACCAGGGTAATGTGGCCAAATGGCGGCGACTGGCCTACTCGCTCATGCTCAGAATTGGCATGCGGTATACGAAAGTAGACGCGGCCAAAGCCCAGAGCATTGTTCAGAAGGCTTTTCAGGGAGGGGTCCTGCAATCCAATGACGACAATGTCAAGATTCAGTACACCAGCATTTATACCAATCCCCTGGGTAACCTTTGGAATAATACGGAAAAAGCTAACTTTTATCTGGGAGCTCCTTTTGTCAATTACCTCAAGACAACCAACGATCCCCGGTTAACGGTCATTGCCGCCCGGTACGGTGAACCCAGTAAAAACCCGGAACAGACCACGGTGGACCGTACAGCGGCAAATCAGATTGGCATGCCTTTTGGTTACGACGACGGCTCGATTGCCACGGCTCCCGGTTTTCCGGGCCGGGTACCTTCGGGTGGCTGGAACTATTCGCAGGTAAATAGGCGCACGCTGGGTAAGGTTGATGGGCCTAACTTTTACCTGACTCACGCCCAAACGCAGTTACTGCTGGCCGAAGCCGCTCAACGCGGCTGGATTACGGGCAGTGCCGCCGACTTTTACAAAGCGGGCGTGACCGCTCATATGGCTCAGATGAGTAGTTACGATGCCTCGGCAGCCATTTCCCAATCCGACATTGATGCGTATTTAACGGCTCAGCCTTACGTGGCTGCCACGGGACTTCAGCAGATTAACACGCAGTACTGGGTTGCTTCCTTTTTAAATGGTCCGGAAGCTTTTGCCAACTGGCGAAGAAGTGGATTTCCCGTACTAACTCCTAATAAATATCCAGGCCGTACGATTACGGGTGATTTCATTCGTCGATTGACCTACCCTATTTTGGAACAATCGGTCAACGCTGATAACTATAATGTGGCCGTAAGTCGACAGGGGCCCGATGATTTAGACACGAGAGTCTTCTGGGACAAACCTTGATAAAGTACAATTTTTGATCAGGAAAGTCTTTAATCTACTAAGATTAAAGACTTTCTTTTTATGTGGGTAAAGCTATTTTCCTCCTAATAGCTTTCATCTAGTAGACCCCAAAACAGAATTATATTCTGAATTTAGACTTCTACGTAAATCCTCCCATGAACAGACACGTCATAAAAAGCTTCCATAAAAAATTGCATTTTATATAGTTAACATACTGATAATCAAAAATTTATGTAAAAATATTTGTTCAATTAATTGTAACAATCTTACCTTTGCCGGCGTTAAAAGAATACAGCAGGACCGGAAACGAATCAATGTTAACAGAATATTATTTCGTTAACCTGTTTATTCAAGTAAACTTTACTTTCAACATTTTCTATTAACCACATCTTCTAGCCGCGAAGACATTTTTTAGAGTACATACACAGCCATGAAAAACATCATCAAGTCACTCGCTTTATTGCTTTCTTTAAGTACGTTTGCTGCTCAGGCTTCAGACATCGAGAAAAATCCAGGAACAGAAGCCAAAGCCGCTGATTTCCAAACTAACGTCTTTAAAGGTAAAACGGCTACTCAGTTCTACTGTTTTGTAGATAAGCAAGCCGGTCAACGTCTGACGATCACCATCCGTGATCAGAAAAATAACATCCTTAGTGAGCAGTACGTTTCTAAAAACGAAACGCACGTAGCTCAGAAAATGGATTTAAGCCAATTAGCGGACGGAGATTACTCCCTGACCATTGCTAGTGCAGATCGCATGGTGGTTCACCCCGTTCGCGTTACCACTGCCGCTGCCGTTCGTTACGTATATCTGACGGAAGAAGAAGCTGCGGCTCGTAAATAATTTAGTTGAAAGCCTACCGCTCTTAACGGCGACTCTGCAAAGGGTCGCCGTTTTTGCTGTTGCATCACGTTCCCTCCCTGAAAGACCTATAAGCCCGGTGGGCAATGACTTTGCCCGCTAGCAAGCGGCACACCGGATCTTGGGTAAGAAAAACTTTTTTCTTGTAGAGTACTGGTTGGAATAGGATTAGTCACGGATCGGGGATCGTCAGCCGGATCTATACGCTGAGAAAGGGGCCTAATCAAATCGCTGGGGAAGAAACGTTTTGCAAAATTTGCAAAACCAAAAGGGCAATAAAAAAACCCGGCGGATTCCACCGAGTCTTTCCCGTAAAAGCCATGAAAACAATAAATGATGTTCAAACATACGCTAAGATTTCCAGAAATCAAAACCTCCAAAGCCGCTATTTTCAAAATTTTTATAAATCCATCTGCTTTTTTAGTATCAAAAAATGCGGCTTTACCCCAGTAAAGCCGCATTTTTTGGAAGAATTCACAGAGCTTAGGTTATTTTCTGGGATGTGGAATAATTAACTTTTCTCCTTTCTCCACGTAGTTTTTTGACTTCCCATTAGCCTTCATCAACGCATCCACCGATACGCCATATTTTTCGGCTACGACCCGTAAAATGTCTCCTTTGCCAACCGTATGAGTAGCGTACACGGGAATACTTAAATTTCTACCCGCTTGTAATTTATCAGGGTCCACTCCGGGATTGGCCGCTTTTAGCTGACTAGCCGATAACCCGTATTTGGTGGCCACGCTGTAAAAAGTCTGTCCGCTGGGAACCGTATACGAAATATTTCCTCCGCGGGAGGAGACGCTTTTCGGGGCTTCCACTTTGGTTTCTTTCACGGGCGTTTCTTTTTTCGTCTCCGTGGCTTTAGCCGACTGTTTTGCCTCCGAGAGTGGTTCGTCCGAAGCTTTACTGCTTACCGTTGGGGTGGCATCAATGGCTTCCGGTTCAACGGCCTGAGGGGTGGGCACTTCCGAATCCAGGTTATCACTGCTTTCGGTGATGGCAGACTTTTCTACTTTTTGGGGAGTTAAGGTTACCGCGTCTTCATCCATGAAGTACGCATAGCCGATGTAGAGTAAGGCCGCTACTACAATAACCAATACTCCCAGCGTAATTGCGGGTAAACTGGAACCTTCTTTAGGTCGTTGGTTTCGCTCTTCCATACGTTAGATTGGGGCAGAATGATTAATTGATAAATCCCGGAAGCACCCTTTTTGTTTTATTTAGACCGGAGGTAATCCTTCGCGAGCCTGCTGACTCATCTCGGCTACTTTGGCTTCTAACGAAATTTTATAGGCCTGTAATTTATCGGCGATTTCTTTATTTGCTACGCCTATGATCTGAACGGCCAGGATGCCGGCATTTTTTGCTCCATTTAAAGCTACCGTCGCCACGGGAACACCACCGGGCATTTGCAGGATGGACAATACGGAGTCCCAGCCATCAATCGAATTGGAAGACTTCACGGGGACCCCAATGACGGGCAGGGTGGTTACCGCCGCTACCATACCGGGTAAATGAGCCGCTCCGCCCGCTCCCGCAATAATTACCTGAACGCCCCGCTCCCGAGCCTGCTGAGCGTACTCAATCATTTTCAAAGGCGTACGGTGAGCCGAAACAATATCAATTTCGTAAGCTACTCCAAATTCATTACATACGTCGACAGCTTCCTGCATGACTTTCAAGTCAGAAATGCTGCCCATAATAATACCTACCATTTTATCTGAGTTATTGGTTTTGGGTTGTTCGTTGTTGGCTCATGAGGAATAAAGTCTCTACTCTTCCTGACCAGCCTTAACAAACAACCAAAAACTAGATTTATGAGATGATGCGAACGGCGTTTTTAAGGGCTTCTACCTTCTTTTTAAGGGTTTCTAGCTCCTTGTCAACGACAGTAATGTGACCCATTTTCCGGAAAGGCTTCGTAATTTTTTTTCCGTACAAAAACGGATGTACGCCGGGTGTCTCCAGCAAGGTTTCCATGCCTTCATACTGGGCCTCTCCTTCGTAGCCTTCGGCTCCCAGCAGGTTAATCATGGCTGCGTAGGAATGAGCTTTGGTATCGCCTAAAGGCCAGTTTAATACCGCCCGCAGGTGCTGTTCAAACTGACTCACGTCATTGGCCCGCAGGGTATGGTGGCCTGAGTTATGCGGACGGGGTGCTACTTCGTTGATGAGGATTTCGCCGTCTTTGGTTAAAAACATTTCAACCGCTAAAAGGCCCACAATCCCGAAAGCTTCGGCGGTGCGGCTGGCAATAAACTGAGCCCGGGCGTCTACTTCGGCAGGAATCGAAGCGGGAGCAAATAAGTAGTCCACCATGTTTGCTTCGGGGTGGAATACCATTTCTACCGTAGGGAAAGTTTTAACGTCTCCCCGCTCATTACGGGCCACAATAACGGCTAATTCCTTTTCAAAATCTACGGCTTTTTCCAGCAATCCCGGAGCGTCAAAGGCTTTATCAAAGTCGGCAGCGGTAGCAATTCTTTGCACCCCGCGACCATCGTAACCGCCCTTACCCAACTTATTGAAAGCGGGCAGAAAATCTACGTGACGGCGAGCATCGGCCTGATTTTCGACTAAGACAAAGTCTGAAGTGGGCAGATTATGATCGCGGTAAAATTGCTTTTGAAGTCGTTTATCCTGAATAATCTCAACGATTTCAGGCTGGGGAAACACCCGAACCCCCTCACTTTGTAGCTTTTTAAGGGCCTCGAGATTCACCGCTTCAATTTCAATGGTTAATACCTCCAGGTCTTTACCAAACTCATATACGGTATCAAAATCCTGAAACGAACCCACCACAAACTCAGGGGCAATACCCGCACACGATGCCTGAGCGTCAGGATCGAGTACTTTAATGGATAAATCAAAGTCAATGGCTACCTGTAGCAGCATACGACCCAACTGGCCGCCACCTAAAATGCCAAACCGAACACCGGGATTAAACATGCAAGAATAATAGAAATGAATGAAGAGGCTTCCCTCAGATGATGATGCAAAGATAAGAGGGAGTTTTCAGTTTATAGTTTTCTGTTTTCAGTTGCTTGCTATTACCCTTTTTAGTATTTCTTTTACCTTCATGGATGACAAACCCATTCGCTGTCTTTACTTGAAACGCCTAAAAGTAAACAAACAACTCATCACTGAAAACTAGATTTTTAAAGCAAACCGGATGGCCACTGACGCTTTACTGGCCGGGACTTAGGGTAAACGGCATTACTCTCTGGCCCTTTATTATTGTAAGTACACCCCGGCCTTCGGCTTCGCTAATGAATCATGAACGCATTCATATTCGCCAACAAGTCGAATGCTTAGTGCTGTTTTTTTACCTCTGGTACGTAGGTGAATATTATTACTACCGCTTCACGGGTAAATCCCATGCGGCGGCTTACCACTCCATTAGTTTTGAAAAAGAAGCGTATGCCTTTGAAGAAGATGGGAATTACTTAGGCAAACGCAAATTTGGGGCATTTCTTCGCTTTCTAAAGCAGTAAAAGCGAGGTCTACTAATGAAATGCTGCCCAGGCAGGTTTTAAGAAAGAAGAGACAGAAATTACCATAAAACAAAAACGGCCAGCACTCGCCAGCCGTTTTCTTATGCTTCTCCTACCGGTCCACTATAAGGAACCTGAAAGCCGGAATGGTTACCCCCTTCGTTGATAGGGCCGTAATTTTCTTCGTATTTAGCCAGATTATCCTGCAGAGCGTTCATGAGCCTCAGGGCATGATCGGGCGTAATAATAACGCGTGACTTGACTTTCGCTTTAGGAACATTAGGCATGAGTCTTACAAAATCAATCACAAATTCGCTTTGGGAATGCGAGATAATGGCCAGATTCGAATAAGTACCCTCGGCCATTTCTTCGGACAATTCGATTTCGATTTGATCATTGGGCTCTGCATTCGGTTGCTTTGACATATCTGTGTTCATTGAATGAAATAATCTCTTTGAGTAAAAATTTAATCCAGCCAGGCGAACTTCCTGGAAATGAATCGGATTCTTCCTGTAGATCGGTTAGAAGAAAACTAAGGTAATTCATGGACTGCCGGATTTGCAAAAAGTCAAACATAATCCTTGTGATCCCATCGTCTAAGCAGGTTATGGCCTGCCTATGAATTTTGTAAAAATCCTAGTTCTTTCTTCTGCAAAAGGGCCGTCTTTTCTGTGTATATTTGTCCTTTGTTTCCATCAACAATAATGCTCCATGCAGGTTGCTCTTCGTTACCAGGAACTTTTCGAAAATCGTCATAACAATGCAGATGAGGCCGATCGTCAGGCTATGCTGGCTGAAATTGGCGTAACTTCGGTTGAAGAACTCATCAACCAAACGGTACCTTCGGCCATTCGCCGGGCTAATGCCTTGAATCTTCCCCCCGCTCAAACGGAATTCCAGTTTTTGGACGATTTCAAGAAGCTTGCCAGTCAAAATAAAGTTTTCAAGAGCTACATCGGTACGGGTTATTACGATACCTATACCCCGAATGTAATTCTGCGTAATATTCTGGAAAACCCCGCCTGGTATACGGCTTATACGCCTTATCAGGCCGAGATTTCGCAGGGACGGCTGGAAATGCTGTTGAATTTCCAGACCATGATCGTGGAATTAACGGGCATGGAAATCGCCAATGCTTCGCTTCTAGATGAAGCAACGGCCGCTGCCGAGGCTCTGCATTTGCTCAATGCCCTCAAAAAAGGAGCAAAAGCCAAGGCGGATACTTTCTTCGTTTCGGATCGCTGCCATCCTCAGACCATTGACCTGCTCCATACCCGGGCCACTCCGATTGGGGTGAAGATCATGGTGGGCGATCACCGCACGGTTGATTTAACTAATGAAAGCATCTTTGGTGCTTTATTACAATACCCAGCCACCGACGGAGCCGTATTTGATTACGGTGACTGGATTGCTTCGGCTCACGATTTAGACATCAAAGTAGTCGTAGCGGCGGATCTTTTGGCCCTTACTTTACTGAAAGCTCCCGGAGAAATGGGGGCTGATGTGGTCGTAGGTTCGGCTCAGCGTTTTGGCGTGCCTATGGGTTACGGTGGACCACACGCGGGTTATTTCGCTACCAAAGATGAGTACAAACGCCAGATGCCCGGTCGTATCATCGGTGTATCGGTGGATGCGGAAGGAAATCGTGCTCTTCGCATGGCTTTGCAAACTCGTGAGCAGCACATTCGCCGCGAGAAAGCCACTTCCAACATTTGTACAGCTCAGGTACTTCTTTCGGTAATGGCGGCGGCTTATGCCGTATACCACGGCCCTGAAGGCTTGCAGAAGATTGCTCACCGCACGCACGCCTTGACTCAGCTCACGGCTCTGGCTTTGAAAGAACTGGGCTATGAAGTGCTAACGGAAGCTTTCTTTGATACCATTCAGGTAAAAGTTTCGGATGAAAGCGTGGTAAAATCGGCCATGGAAGCCGCTGAAGTTAACCTGCGTTACTTTGGAGACAATCTGGTTGGTATTTCGTTTGACGAAGTAAAAACCTATCAGGATGCCGTTGAACTCATTACCATTTTCTCGACTCTGGTAAGCAAAAGTGCAAACCTGGCGGAAATTGAATCAGCCTTAAGCTGGGAATTCAACGAAGTGCTTACCCGTGAATCGGCTTACTTAACCAATCCCGTTTTCAATACCCATCATTCCGAGCATGAAATGCTGCGGTATTTGAAATCGCTGGAAAGTAAAGATTTATCACTGGTACACTCGATGATCTCCCTGGGATCGTGTACCATGAAACTCAATGCCACGACCGAAATGATTCCGGTAACCTGGCCTGAGTTTGGTAAACTTCACCCCTTTGCTCCCAAAGCTCAGGCGGCGGGTTACCAGCAATTATTCAAGAATCTCAATGACTGGCTGTGCGAAATCACAGGTTTTGCCGCCATGTCTTTGCAACCCAACTCCGGTGCTCAGGGTGAATATGCGGGTCTGATGGTTATTCGGGCGTATCACGAAGCTCAGGGTAACACGCACCGCAACATTGCACTAATTCCCGCTTCGGCTCACGGAACCAACCCAGCCTCAGCCGTTATGGCGGGTATGAAGGTAGTGGTGACCAAAACGGATGCCAATGGAAACATTGACTTAGTAGATTTAAAAGCTAAGGCCGAGCAGTACAGCGAAAACCTGTCCTGTCTGATGGTGACGTATCCTTCCACGCACGGCGTATTTGAAGAGTCGATTATTGAAATCTGTGAGCTGATTCACCAGCACGGTGGTCAGGTATACATGGATGGAGCGAATATGAACGCTCAGGTGGGACTTACTTCCCCCGGCACGATTGGAGCGGACGTTTGTCACCTGAACCTGCACAAAACGTTCTGTATTCCTCACGGTGGTGGTGGTCCTGGTATGGGCCCCATCGGCGTAGCCGCTCACCTGGCTCCCTTCCTGCCCGGTCACGCGGTAGTAGAAGGCGTAGGTGGTGAGCAGGCGATCTCAGCTGTATCCGCAGCTCCGTACGGATCTGCCAGCATTCTGACCATCTCTTACGCGTATATCGCCATGATGGGCGGTGAGGGTCTGACGCATGCCACGCAAACAGCGATTCTGAACGCCAACTACATGAAAGCTCGTCTGGAATCACACTTCCCCGTGCTGTACGTAGGTTCCCAGGGTCGTTGTGCTCACGAGATGATTCTCGATTGCCGTCCGTTCAAACAATCGGCGGGTATCGAAGCTGAAGACATCGCCAAGCGTTTGATGGATTACGGGTTCCACGCTCCAACGTTATCGTTCCCCGTAGCCGGTACGCTGATGGTAGAGCCTACCGAGTCCGAATCAAAAGCGGAACTGGATCGTTTCTGTGATGCCATGATTGCCATCCGTAATGAAATCCGGGAAGTGGAAGAAGACGAAGCCGATAAAACGGTTAACGTATTGAAAATGGCTCCTCACACCCAGTTTGTAGCCCTTTCAGATGCCTGGACTCGTCCTTACTCGCGTGAGAAAGCGGTATTCCCACTGCCTTACGTAAAAGCCAGCAAATTCTGGCCTACGGTAAGCCGCATTGATTCCGCTTATGGAGATCGTAATCTGATTTGTGCGTGTCCTCCGCTGGAAGAGTATGCTACGGCTGAATAAATAATTAGCTGAATATTATAGTAAATCCCGCCGCAACGTTTTGCGGCGGGATTTCTTATTTATGAGCTTTGTAATAAATCGTTTTATTCTGCTCAAAAATTATTTAAATCATTTCTTAGTATCGTAAAAGCTTCATGTAGCCACCCATCAATTCTTTCAAAGTAGGATCTATAGTACAAGTTATCTTTGAACAGATCTATTCTATAATCATCTATGCTTTTTTATTGTCTTAATTGCCACCAACCTATACACCGCATTCTGTCTACTTCTACTTTATTAAACTGCAAGCACTGCCAACTTGTACATGTCGTAGACAATAATAACTTAAAGTCCTTCCATCAAAACAAAGAATATAACGTAAACTATAAGTCAACTGAGCCTATCAAACCCGGGGATAATATCGTTATAGATAATCAAAATTATTTACTCCTGAATCGAAGTATTTGGGTTGGCAACTATTGGCAGCGTCACCATTTACGTAATAAAGGCATATATGTTCACTATTTGAATGAATATGTAAAAACAGAAATTTTCGAATTAATAAATTCGAATGGAGAAAAAATCTGGATTGAAAAGAAATATGATAATCTATATTTAGTAAAAGAGTACAACGCATCTTATAAAAACTTTGCAAGCTTAGAGATAAGATATGCAGGAGTTGGAATATTGAAAAAGACATATAATTATGTAACTATGAAAAATTTCGACAGTGATAAAACAATTGTAGCATTCCAAGACGGAACATTTCATTTTCATTATTTTGAGGGCGAAGCTACAAGAAGATGGACAAACAATTATTACGTTCGATTTTCAATTTATGAAAACAATAATTCTTTGTTCTGTATTGCCAATCAAGATGGTAAAGAAGATATTAGTACCTCAGTAGCTTATTGTAAGTTTCTAATGAAACGAATCAGCAATAAATCCTATAAAACTAAAAGCCTTTTAGCTAGATTTTTTTCTTCAGTAAATTAATACTCTATGTACGTCATCGTTAATTTTTAACGAAGCATTACTAAAAACGATATAATAAAATATTGATTAAACAAATTCACCATTTATTAAAGAGTAATATATATAGGTAATCCAAGCAATAACTATACTTAATGAAGTAAAACAAAGAATGTATTTTTCTTTCTTATTGGTATTATACATTACATTCAATATACAAAATATTATAAGTATGGGAGCAAAAAGAAATACAAAGTAAATTCCAAATACGCTAAATATAAATTCATTAAAAATTTGTATTTGCGTTACATTTACAAACAATACATATAAATACGGAATCAGTAATGCTACAAACCACTTCCACCACGAGTTGATTCTTATACTAGTCATTGCCATTATCTATCGGAATATTACGCGGAAATACTTAAGCACTCTTATTTACCATTCAGAACGAAGCGAAGAACCTTACCTGCTGTTTCAACTAACTCTCTATCAGAAAAGTATATCCCAGACTCAGGCAAGGTCTCTCCTTACGGTCGAGATGACAGATCGGGTGGCTGAATTACTGAATAGTTGTTGGTGACGCTTTTCTAAACACCAACAACGGCTGGAAACTTATTCAATCGAAAGCACCTTTGTAAATAAGACAAATTAAATTTGTAATCCATAACATAAACAAAAAACAACTCATCAATAACAAAAAACCTCTCCGCTTATAAGTACGACCTAAAAACAATAAACAGACAATATATATTATGAGTATAGGCATAGAAAATACCATAATATAATAATCAATAAATCTAGTTATGCCTGGATTAAAAACATCTATGTAAAAATAGTTATGAAGTATAAAAAAGGGTATTGGGGTCATAAGTAATACAAGCACAATTACCCAAGTATTATTTCTTTTCATTAACTAAAACACTATTAAATATTATTCCATATACCACTTAAAACTGTACACAAAACCAGCTCACAAACCCTTAACTATAAGTTTATCAATAACCATCATAACGTTCATAAAGATTATAGTAACAATGATAACTACATTTATATCAAATAAGATCTTCATATAAATCAAACATGTAGATCTTGAAAACCCATCAATAGCTTTACTTTATTTAAACACAAAACAAAAATAGGCAAAATCATTATTATTAATATATTCGACCACTTAGTTGCTCTTAACTTCATTAGAATCTAGCAAGAGTTAATAATTCTCATCGATGTGATTAATGACGTTTGTTAGCTACAATTATATTGTTTTATAAGTCCCTAACTTTTCCAAGTACTAATCAAAGCATCACCAATAATATATAACTAAGCACTTTATCTGTCTTTCGAAGCAAATCAAGGAACATTATCTGCGGTTCAAATAACAATCTATCAGGAAAATATATAAATCCCAAGCAAGCACTATCTTTGTGGTCGAGATTACATGACGAGATTTATTACCTTGAATAGTTAGTAATAACGCTTCGCTAGACACCTAAAAGGTGACACTAACTGTCTACTTTACTCCGTACTAATTATTTCAAAAAAGTATCGAGATCATAAAAATTTCTAATCCGATCCCTAAAAAAAATAATGTTTTCCCCATTTTAAGATTAGTATAATTATAAGGATCTTCCGCATAAATATGAATTTTATCTACATTCCAAGTTATAATAAAAATAATTATCATCACAGGAATTAAAATATAAGTAAATTCATTAAAAGGTACTTGTGAAAAGTCATTTTCAATCCAATGAAACCAATGTTTCAGCATACGAGCAGAGGTTGTAAGCAACATACTTACTGGAACTATAAGGCTAAATTTGGCTGCAAAAAAAACAATATAACTTTTGTCATAGTCTTCATACCGCTCTTGTAAACTTCGATATAGAGCAGCAATCATTATATTAACTATTTTCATTTACTCTTGCCTTTCTTTATTGTTACTATTGTTATCACTTCCCCTTCCCAATCTCCCCCAAATGCGTAGAACCAAAACCCGTTTCAAACTTTAGTCCATATCCGAACATCCGGTCCATGGAGGAATGTCCAAATAAGATAATACCGGTTAACAATAGAGAGTCATTACTAAAATAAAATCCAAGTATACCCATAAAAATAGCTAATGCTTTATGATGGATTATATTATACATAAACGCTCCCATTCGGTTACTAGCGGCGTAACCGATCATGCTTACATCAGGTACTAATAACAGAGCAGGATATACCCACCAGGCAAAGGGTAACTGGGCAAATAAAAAAATAGAGAGCACCAACTGAGCAGCTTCTTCGACTTTGATGAGCGTTTTCATAACATCAGTATTTGTTATTGTTTTTGATTCGCTACAAAGGTCCGATGAAGCCGAAGGTAAAATTCTTTACATAAGTTAATAAATCAGGAATCTGCAATCCGGCGGCGAATCCGGCTGAGGGAAACGGGGGTAATGCCTAGATAAGAAGCGATGTACTGCTGAGGAATACGTTCGAGAATTTTACGCTTTATGGATGTGCTGATGAATTTTAAATACCGCTCTTCGGGTGTCAGGGTGAGTAACTCGGCTAATCGCATGTCCAGACCCATGAATAAATATTCGGCTAGCTTGCGTCCAAAAATCTGATAAACGGGGAATTGCTCGTAAAGAGTTGTTAGGGTCTCGTATTTGAAGGCGATTAGCTTACAATCTTCCAGAGCCTGAATGCTCATGGTACTCGGCTGCCCAGCCAAACAACCCAAGTAATCGCCGACTAGGTTATTCTCAAAAAAGAAATACGTCGTTTTTTCGTCGCCGTCTTTCTCATAATAAAGCCGGGCCGAACCCTCTAGTAAGAAATAGAGCTCCTTTGCCGTTTGTCCCTGCTTCACTAGATATTGCTTTTTGGGTACGGTCCTGAAGTCTTTTTCAAGAGATTGCCATTCCAAGTCTGTTAATTCAACAAAACGTTTTAAATACTTGCGAAATTGGTCGGTCTTCGATTCCATAATTTATAAAAAACTCCTTCCCCTACTCTTTAGACGAAAAAGGTTAATTGATTTTATTAGTGCTTTACAAAGTTTTTTTTGAATTTAACTAAGGGTATTTTAGAGTTTCTCTGACTTAGTAATAGAAACCGCAAGTCAGTCCCTGGCTTTGTGTTTTAGCTATTTATTCGGAACGTTAGAATCCGTACCACCTTTAGAGCTCACACGCCGGATGCAGTCTTTACCTGAACAACGACCAACGCTTACGGGGCCTGCTTTTTCCGAGGAAAAGGTAACCATTATTGCTGACAGTGAGCAGTTCATTCGTCAGGCCTTTGCTCAGGATTCCCGCAAGGGCTACGAGCTTCTGTATCGAAGGTACTATAAAGTCCTTTGCAGCCATGCCGTGCGTTATGTGTACTGTCGGGAAGTGGCTGAAGATCTGGTAAGTGAAGTATTTCTGAGTCTCTGGCGGAATCAGTCCTTCATACAGATCACGAGCACCTACCGGGCTTATTTGTTTTCAGCCGTTCGCAAACGAGCCTATTCACACGTACAGGAAGAATTCAACCGAAAGGGCATTTCTCTCGATCAGCAGCAGGAAGAAATCTTTCCTTCGCAGGAGGATCCTCAGCATATCCTGCAATACACCGAACTACTCAATCAGCTGGAAAATGGCATTCGGTCACTGCCGCCCCAGTGTCAGCGAGTTTTTCTGCTGAGTCGTTTTGAGGGGAAAAAGCACCGGGAAATTGCCGATGAGCTCAGCATTACTCAGAAAACGGTGGAGGCTCATTTACATAAGGCTCTCGAGCATTTACGCCGCATTACTCAAAACGGCTTTTTATTACTTCTACTCTGGATCAGCTAAGTCGGCCCTTCTCATACGAACCTATGGAATCCTCTGTTACTAAACGAATGGTTTTCGAGCATTTTTCCGGACGGTTGTCGCCTTTGCAGCGACGCCTGATGGAAGAATGGCTGGAAAGTCCCCAGCATCAGGAAATCTATTATACCTGGCTGGAAGAATGGGAAAATCAGAACCTGCAATACGTCGCCAATACCGAAGAATCACTGCAAAGAAGTTTGGCTCAATTAGGAGAAATGCCCGACCAGACGCCGAATGAAGTAAAACGATCCAATACCTGGATAAACTTTCGTCGGTTAAGCGTAGCGGCTTTAGTACTACTGAGTCTTTCGGCCTGCTTTTACGCGGGATCGGATCGCATCTTTTACAAAACCTTTGAAACGGGTTACGGGCAGGTTAAGCAAATTACGCTGTCCGATGGCACCATCGTTACCCTGAATGCTCATTCTTCTTTGCAGGTACCTCGATTTACGTTTCTTTCCAATAGCCGCTGGGCCTTTTTAAAGGGGGAAGCCGATTTTGATGTCAAACATTTGCCTGATCATCAGCCCTTTCGCATTAGCACTGAACGTGATTTTCAGGTAACAGTGCTCGGCACCAAATTCACTGTTTTCGCTCGTTCCCGAAAGACCCAACTCGTGCTGAAAACGGGCAAGGTACAAATCGACTATAAAGAAGGGAATCGTTCAGAGCAACTGCTGATGAAACCTGGCGATCTGGTTAGTCTGGATCCGCAGGGTCGATTGCAACGCAGGGAGGTACAGAGTCTAAAGCCTTACGATGCCTGGAAAGATCATCGCTATGAATTCAATCATACTTCGCTGCAAGAACTGGCCTATATGCTCCAGGAAAATTACGGATTGGAAGTAGAAATCAAGAATCCGAAATTAGGAAAGGAAACCACTTCAGGTTCTTATCAGGCCCGTAATGCGGATGAATTATTACAACTGATTTCGCAGCTGTTTGAACTCAACTTTAACCGTCAAAATAATCACGTCATTTTCTCTCAATAACCCTTGTAGCTCTTAAAAAGCTTAACCTCTAAATCTGATTCTTATCATGAACAGACGCTTTATCTACTTTCTTAGAAGGTATGCGTTGCTGGGTGGGCTATGCCTGTGGGTTTCCCCGGCTGCTTTTAGCCAAACCCTGGCCTGGCTCTCTTCTACCCGGGTCTCCGGCTCTGAAAAGCAAACCCTTCCTTTACAACAAGTACTTCATAACCTGCGGGATCATTATCAGGTAGACTTGATTTATGCCGATAAACTCGTGGAAGGTCAGCAAGTGGCTAATCTCAACTTTTCCCGCTATCCTTCACCGGAAGCCGCTTTAGAAGAGTTATTTAAACACCTGGATCTACGTTTCCAAAAGCTAAAAGCAAAAACGTATATTATTAAGCGTTCAAAGAAAGAATCTTCCGAAAAAGATTCTTCCGAATCCGTTTCTACCTCGGTGAGCCTGGATCCGGTAGCAGCAGCTCAGGAATTAATTCTTAAAGGCCGGGTGGTGGCTTCCGAATCCAAAGAAGCGTTAGTAGGCGTGTCGGTATTGGTTAAAGGTACTTCCAGGGGCACCACCACCAATGCCGAAGGGCAATTTCAGCTGGCCATTGCCTCCCTTCCTGCTACTCTCATTTTTAGTTACGTAGGTTACGAAAAGCGGGAAGTGGAAGTTAATTCTCAAACCAATCTCGACATTGAGTTAAAGCCTAACCCCGAATCACTCAATGAAGTCGTGGTGATTGGGTATGGTCAGGTAAAAAAGAGCGATTTGACGGGCTCAGTGGCTTCCATCAAATCATCGGAGATCAACGCGTATCCCACGACCAATATGGTTCAGGCCTTATCCGGCCGGGCGGCTGGGGTTTACATCTCTCAAAATAACGGTTCTCCCGGCAGTGCCATTAGCGTACGCGTCAGGGGTACTAACTCCATCCAGGGAGAAAACGAGCCTCTGTATGTAGTAGACGGCTTTCCTTATTCGGGTAATCCTACCTTACTCAATAACTCGGACATCGAATCCATCGAGGTATTAAAGGATGCCTCTGCTACCGCTATTTACGGTTCACGGGGAGCTAATGGAGTAGTACTTATTACCACCAAAAAAGGGAAAGCGGGCCGCACCAGCGTTAGCTATGATGGCTATTACGGCATTCAGACCATTCGTAAAAAGCTTGATTTGATGAATGCTCAGGAATATGCTAACTTTTATAACGAACAGGCAGCCAATGACGGACTGGCTCCTCATTTTACGGCTGATCAGATTGCTCAGTTGGGCCAGGGCACGGATTGGCAGGATTTAGTTTTTCGCCCCGCTCCCGTGCAGAGCCATTCCGTATCCGTAAGCGGAGGCAGCGAGAAAACCCGCTTTACCGTACAGGGCGGTAATTTTAATCAGCAGGGAATCATCATTGGCAGTAATTACGTGAGAAATTCCTTACGGGCTAATCTGAGCTTTGACTTAGGGAAAAAGTTTAAACTTGACGTTAGCTCTATTTTCAGCAAAATTAAGTCAGATCGTAAGAACTCAGAAAAAGGTAACCGGGGTGGCTCACTCATTTCGGCCATATTATCGGGCTATCCTACCGCTCCTGCTACCAATCCGGATGGCAGCTACAGTAACCTGGGGCAATACTATGCCTGGGGCTCTAATGCGATCATCAATCCCCTTAATTTTATCTATCTGCAAAATGATCGGATTCAATCCAATAAAGTATTAGCTAACGCGGCATTATCCTACGAACCTTTCAAAGGCCTCACCCTAAAGACCATGGCGGGCATTGAAAACACGGATGATCGCACCGACGGCTTTACCTCCAACCGCTTTGTCAACTCCGTAGGTTCGGCCAGCATCAGCACGGCTCAGATCACGAGTTTACTAAGTGAAAACACCGTGAGTTACGTAAAAAACTGGAATCAGCATTCGGTGTCAGCGGTGGCCGGATTTACGTATCAGGACTACACTCGCACCTCCTTTGCCGCCTCCGGAAGTGGCTTTATCAGTGATATTCAGGAAACCTATGATATTGGTGCGGCCGCTACGCAAAATGTACCCAGCTCGTCTTATTCCAAATGGGCCTTGCTTTCTTATTTAGCCCGGGTAAATTATTCATTTAATAGTAAAATTCTGGCTACCTTAAGTATCCGCTCAGACGGGTCTTCCCGCTACAGCGAGGGTCAGAAATGGGGTTATTTCCCTTCGGGAGCTTTAGCCTGGCGATTATCCGAAGAAGGCTTTATTCAAAAACTTCCCTTCATTTCGGATCTGAAAGTTCGGGTGGGGTATGGAGAAACGGGTAATACAGCTATTTCTCCTTACCAGACTTTGAATCAGCTTAATTCGGGCAGGGTCGTTTTTGGCGATGCCCTGACTACCTATTACGCACCAGGTACCCGGCTGGCGGGACCTTTACGCTGGGAAACCACCGCCCAGAGTGATGCCGGACTTGATATCGGTCTTTTCAATAACCGGTTTACGTTCACCCTTGATTATTACATTAAAAACACCCGTAACCTGTTAAACAACGTCCAGCTGCCGTCTTCGCTGGGCTACATCTATACCATTCAGAACATTGGTAAAATTCAGAACAAAGGGCTTGAACTTTCAGCCAGTGCCCGGATTCTGCAACAGGCTTTTAAGTGGGACGTATCAGGTAACATTTCCTTTAACCGAAATAAAGTCATTAAGCTTTACGGGGGAAATGACATTCTGGGAGATGCCATTAATATCTCCGTCATCAATGACAACATCAATATCATCCGGGAAGGACAATCGCTGGGAGCGTTTTACGGCTATGTGTCCAAGGGCTATGATGAAAAGGGGATGGTAGTCTATGAAGATTATAATAACAATGGCATTCGTGATGCGGGCGATAAGCGAATCATAGGTAACCCTTTGCCCCGGTTTACCTACGGATTCAATTCAAGCATGTCCTTTAAAAACTTTGAGCTTACCGTATTCCTTCAGGGCAGCCAGGGCAATGACATCTTTAACGTAAGTGCCGTCAATCAGACCAATGATTATGGGCAGGCTCTTAATATGCCACGGGAGGTGTATCTCAATCACTGGACCCCATCGAATCCTACTGCCAAATACCCCATTATTCGTACCTCTTCGCAGCCTCAGGTATCCGACCGTTTTATTGAGGATGGATCCTATTTACGGGTCAAAAACATTCAGCTGAGTTACGCTTTACCCGTATCCAAACTGGAGTTGAAATGGCTTGAAAACGCTCAGGTGTACGTCAGTGCACAGAACCTGTTTACGTTTACCAAGTACTCCTGGTATGATCCGGAAATTAACTCCTACGGGGGATCAAACTCGGTTTTACTCGGCATCGACCATTACGTGTATCCGGTAGCTAAAACGACGACGGTAGGCATTAGAGTTGGTTTTTAACGGAAAACATGACCATCATGAAAAAAATATTCTTCTTTCTGCTACTGGGGGCTAGTGGCTGCTCGGATGCGTTGCTGGAAAAGCCTAAATCATTAGCCTCGGAGGTTTTCTATAATACAGACGCTGAAGTCAAGGCAGCCGTCAATGCCATCTATGGTCCCATGCGTTCAGACAACGGATTAAGCATTAATTATCCGGCTCAGTTGGAAGGCCTGGCCGATTATGGGGATTCTCGCGGTAGCCAAACGCCGGTCAGTCTCTATCAGGGACTAGACAATACCAATATTAACCGCGTGGGAGTCATCTGGGACAATTTCTATCAATCCATTCGAAATGCGAATCTGGTTATCGCCAATGTGCCCAAGGCTCCCTCCGTTTCCGAAGCTAACAAAGCGGTCTACCTGGGAGAAGCGAAGTTTCTTCGTTCCCTACTCTACTTTGCCCTGGTACGCAACTGGAATGGCGTCCCGCTGCGAACCGAAGCCAATATGACCGTTTCCGACGTACCCAGAGCCAGCGTAGCGGAAGTATACGAGCTCATTTTAAGTGACGCTCTATCGGCGGAGGCTTCTCTGCCCGATGCCCCCACTGAAATTGGCCGGCCCAGCAAGTGGGCGGCCAAAACTCTCTTGGCGGAGATTTATCTCTATCAGGAAAACTACCAGGCTTCGGCAACCAAGGCCAAAGAAGTGATCGATTCTCGTAAGTATGCCCTGGTAGAGGTGAGTCAGTCCGAAGATTTTCAGAAAATTTACGGACCGGAGGTAGTTAATACTTCCGAGGAAATCTTCTACTTCAAGTATTCCCGCCAGCAGGGCTTTGGCCTGGTGAGCTACGCTCACCGTAAAACCGATAAATTCAATTACTTCGGCCCCGGCGGCGTATACGCTCAGTATACCGATTCAACGGCCAATTCAGTTATCAAAAACTGGAGTTTGAAAGATCTTCGCAAAGCTCATATCCTCTATAACGTCGATATTGGCTTAGGCAAAAGCAGTTGTCTGTACCGTAAATTCCGGGACCCTTCTGCTACGAACTTGGGAGCTGGTAACGACTATCCCTGGTATCGGTATGCGGACCTTTTACTCTTTCACGCCGAGGCCGAAGCCCGGGCCAGTCAGGCTCCCACGGAAGCAGCCCTCGAAAGTCTTAATAAAGTACACCGCAGGGCTTACGGATACCCTTCCAGCAGCCCATCAGCCGTCGATTTAAAACTCTCGGATTATACCCTGACTTCCTTTCTTAGCAAAGTCGTTGAAGAGCGGGGCTACGAAACCATGTACGAAGGAAAACGCTGGCTTGACCTGAAAAGACTCGGCATTGCCAAGCAACGCATTCTGGAAGTAAAGAAAATTGTAGTTGCCGATAAACACATGCTTTGGCCCATTCCCAGCTCCGAAATTCTTTACAATAAGTTACTAACCTCCGAGAATCAAAATCCGGGTTATTAAGTCATTCGCTAAGACTAATGCCCCTTTAGGTAGTACGTCTTGTAAACCTCTTGATCCTATGTTGCGTCAGCCTCGTCGTCAATTTCTAAAAATTACCAGTGTTGCAGGCCTCGGCCTGGCTTTTAACTGGCCTTCCCGCCTGGCCGCCAGCTATGACCTCATTATTCTCTCGGCTACTCCCGCTGGCATCATGGCGGCGGTAGCAGCCGCCCGTTTAGGCAAAAAATCATTGATTTTAGAGCGTACGGCCTACATTGGAGGCCTGCCCGCCAATGGACTTGGAGCCACTGACATTGCCACCCGCGGAGCCACGGGTGGCTTGTTTCTGGAATTTGTGGATCGGATTAAAAAGCATTATACGCAGAAATACGGAGCGGATTCTCAGCAGGTAAAAGACTGCTCGGACGGGTATCATTTTGAGCCTTCCGTGGCTACGAAAGTCTTTCAGGATTTCATTAAGGAACATCCTCAAATTGAAGTATTAACGCTTCGGCAGTTCGACTTCGAACCCGAAAACCTACTTATCAAGCAAAACCGCATTCAAAGCATTCGGGTCATGAACCGTAGTACTCAAAAGCCGGAAACCTACGCGGGTACTTTCTTTGTGGACGCTTCCTACGAAGGCGATCTCATCGCGGCGGCGGGGGTTCCGTTTTTTCTGGGCCGGGAAGGCAAAAGTCAGTACAATGAAGTCGGAGCCGGAAGAGTCTATAAATACTGGGCGGGTCCCGAAGGTGAAGGGTCGACCTATCAGGAAGACAATGCCATTGAATCCTATAATTACCGGCTTTGCCTGACCAATGATCCCCAAAACCGGGTTCCCATTCAAAAACCTGCTCACTATAATCGCGAGGAGTTTATTTCGTTGATTGAGGACGTAAAAACGGGCCGTCATACGGGCGTTCAGATGCAAAAGTTGACTGCCGCTGACATTTCAGAAAACGAGAAACGAGTAGCCGCCGGCCAGCCGCCGCAAGTTCCGGGTATGCCCCAGGGCATTGCCCGGCTGACGAACATGGTCAAGCTGCCCAATCAGAAAACGGATGCCAATAATCAGCATTTAGCTTTCCTTTCAACCGATTTACCCGAAGAAAACTGGCCCTATCCTACTTCTTCCTGGGAGTGGCGGGATCAGTTTGCCCAGCGGCTGCGGGAATACACCGAAGGCCTTTTCTATTTTGCTCAAAACGATGCGGAGTTACCCGAATGGTTTCGAAAACAGTGTTTAGAATGGGGCTGGGCGAAGGATGAGTACACCGATAACGGTCATTTCCCCCGTCAACTCTACGTCAGGGAAGGTCGCCGCATGAAGGGTAAATACATCTTTAAAGCTCAGGATGCTCAGGCCGTAGGCGAAGACGGCAAACCTCCCCTGCACGCCGACAGCGTAACGGCGAGTCATTACGCTCTGGATTCCCACGCCGTACGCAAGCGGGAAAAAGGCCGCGTACACCTTGACGGTTTTTTGAGTTACCCTTCCAAAGTGTACACGGTGCCTTTTCGCGTCATGGTTCCTGATTCTGCGATTGAGAATTTACTATGCCCGGTGGCGGCTTCGGCTACGCACATTGGCTTTTCCACGCTTCGCATGGAACCCTGCTGGATGGCTTTAGGGCAAGCGGCGGGTACGGCGGCGGCCTTACTAGGCTCTACATCCGTTCACACTCTTTCCATTAAAACCCTTCAGGAATCCCTGCTCAAACAAAAGGCTATTCTCATTTACTCACCGGGTCTGGATATTCACGCCAAAGATTTTGCCTCCAAACAGCTGGCGAGTTTAAAATAATAACCTATGAAACTTACTACGCTTCTTTTTCTACTCAGCACGAGTCTACTACAGGCTCAGCAGCAGGTGGATATTTGTATTTACGGAGGTACTTCGGGTGGAGTCATGGCGGCTGTAGCGGCCAAACGTCTGGGAAAATCGGTTTTACTCATCGAGCCGGGAATGCATCTGGGCGGCATGACCTCGGGCGGTCTGGGCCTGACTGACATTGGCAACAAATACGCCATTACGGGACTTTCCCTTGATTTTTACCGACGCCTAGGCCAGCATTACGGTCAGTTTGAACAGTGGATTTTTGAGCCTCACGTGGCTGAAAATCTTTACAAGGCTTACGTAAAGGAAAACAAGATCGAGGTAATATACGGTCAGCGGATTCAATCGGCTCAAAAGAATAAAGCGACTCTGGAAGAAATTACGCTGGAGTCGGTTTCGGGTGGTAAAACCAGGCGCATCCGGGCCAAAATGTTTATGGATTGCTCCTACGAAGGTGATTTAATGGCCAAAGCCGGGGTGTCTTACCACGTGGGCCGAGAAGCCAATGCGGATTATGAGGAAACCTATAATGGCGTTCAGCTTTTAGAAGGTCACCAGATTCCCGACGGCATTGATCCCTATAAAGAGCCGGGTAAGCCCGAAAGCGGTCTTCTCTGGGGCATTAGCCCCGAAAAACTAGCGGCGAAAGGCGAGGGGGATAAAAAAGTGCAGGCCTATAATTACCGGATTTGTCTAACTAAAAATCCAGCCAATCGCATCGCCATTACCCAGCCCGAAGATTACGATCCCAGCCGTTACGAGCTGGTGTTACGGCTCATGGAGAAAAAGCCTTGGAAGACCCTTAACGACGGGTTTATCTGGAGCGGCATGCCCAATGAAAAAACGGACATTAATAACCGCAACGGCTTTTCTACCGACATGATCGGCATGAATTACGAGTATCCCGAAGCTTCTTATGAAAAGCGGGCGGAGATCATTCGCCAGCATGAAGTCTACACCAAAGGACTCTTATACTTTGTGGGTAACGATCCCCGCGTGCCCGCCTTTATTCGCCAGCAGATGCAGCAGTGGGGTTATCCCAAAGATGAGTATACGGATAATCATCACTGGTCACCGCAGCTCTACATTCGCGAAGCCCGGCGAATGGTGGGTGATTACGTGATGACGCAGGCTAATTGTCAGGGAAAAGAAACCGTAGCAGACGGCGTAGGACTGGCCGCTTATACGATGGATTCGCACAACTGTCAGCGAATTGTCATTGAAAAAGAGGGTAAGAAAATGGTCAAAAACGAAGGCAACGTGGAAGTGGGTGGTTTTCCTCCTTACCCCATTAGTTACCGCTCGCTGATTCCTAAAGCCAGTGAATGCACCAATTTGCTCGTACCCGTCTGTATGTCGGCAACGCACATTGCCTACGGCTCGATTCGCATGGAACCCGTCTTCATGGTTCTGGGTCAGTCCGCCGCGGTAGCGGCGAGTATGGCTATTGATAGAAAGTCGGCTGTTCAGGCCATTGATGGCAAAAAAATCCGGGAATTATTGCTTAAAAACCCGCTTCTCAATGGTTCGGCTCCTGATGTCATTGTAGATGATGCACAACGTAGTCAGGTGCAGATTACGGGCGAATGGACCCAGGAAAAAGCGGGTTCTTATGCTCATTCGCTACTCAGTACGCAGTCCAAAAACCCAGCATGGGTGCGTTTTACCCCTACTCTGCCTTCGACTCAGGCCTACCAGGTGTATGTCTACGTACCCAGAAGAACGGATGCCAGTTCTCAAACCGTGTTTCGGATTTACGATGGTAGTCAACTACAAACCATCCCCTTAAGTAAAGAACAAATCATTGTCGAAGGTCAGACTTCCGGGGCCTGGATTCCGCTGGGCAAGTTCAAACTCCCGGCGGGTAAAAAAGCCTACCTCGACATTACCAATGAAAAAGCCGATGGAGTGATCGTCGCCGATGCGGTTCAGTTTGTACAGGTACGTAACTAAAAGAGCCCCCCGAAGAATCTGTTCTATGGGCGACTGGCTTTAGTTACTGCTTATCCCCTACTAAAAAAACGGCCCGCCCCCCGAATCAATTGGAGGCAGGCCGTTTTACATACTCCTGATTATTACTGATTAATTAGTCGGTTGGTTACCAGCTCATTGTTTGAAATGGGCCAGATGTAGTTTTCAGAAGAAGGAGATACGGCTCCCGCACTCAACGTTGGGCCTACTTTGGCGGGAATGGTTTGCAAACGACGTAATAAGTCGTTGGAACGGAAGCCTTCGCCTAAAAGCTCAATTCGTCTTTCCACCAGAATAGAACTCACCAACGCCTCTTTGCTAGCCGTTGCCGCAGCCGGGAAGGTATAAGAGGCATCCGAGCGGGCGTGTACGGCTTTCAATAAATTCGTAGCCAGGGTTAAATCTCCCGTCTCAGCGGCCGCTTCCGCGTAGTTTAACAGGACTTCCGAGTAACGAATCAAAGGCATGTAAATCAGGTAAGGCGCGTTCTGACCAAATTTGGAAAGATAACTCCGACCCGAGGAAGTCACCGTCCGCAGAAAACCTCTCCGGGCATCGGTCGTAGGCCACTGAGAAGAGCCCAATACGCCGGCTGGATTCAGATAATATTCGGATACGTTGTTGTAAATGTATCCAATGGCCGACTGACCACTGTACATATCCAGCGAACTAAACGGAACGGAAAGAATCGATTCCGTAGTGGTATAGTCAGTGCTAATCGTCGAAACGATGTTAGCCTGCAATACGTGCTTAACACCCGTCGTTGCCGAGAATGGAGCCGTGGTTTGAGGCACGATCTTCTTGGCTTCTTCCACTACTTTAGCGAAGTTACCCATGTTGAGATACACCCGCGTTTTCAAAGCAATGGCCGTGTTTTTATGTGCCCGGGTTACTCTCAGACTGGCCGCTGATGACCCCGTATAATCGGCAGGCAAGCTCGCTTCAGCTTCGTTGAGATCCTTAAGAATCTGAGCATAAATCTCACTTACCGTACTGCGGGCCAGATCATTATTCTCCATCGTCGTCTCGGGCTGTAATCGCAAAGGAACGGCCTTTGAAGCTCCGTTATCTTTTACGTAAGGCTGAGCAAAAACGGTAACGAGGCTGTAATAGGCTAACGCCCGTAAAAACTTTGATTCCCCCGTATACTGAGCGGCTAAATCATCGCTAATGATACCTGGGTTTTTAGGAATGCCATCAATGATGATATTGGCTTGATTGATGGTCGCGTAAGCCGCCGTCCAGAGGTTATTGATATCATTGGAACCGGAGTTGTAGCGGTTGGCCCAGCTATCATAACCCGTAAAGCTATTGCCCGTCGTGTTAATGAAATCTTCTCCCCGAACATCCAAATACATCTGAAAGCGTCCACCGTAATAATTGGCGTCTTTGAGTGTCTTGTAGGTTCCATTTACCAGTCCCAGAATCCGGCTGGGAGTAGAGAAAATTTCGTCCGACCGTACCTGCGTGGGCGGAACGGTATCTAAATATTTGGATTCACTACAGGAAGAAACCGTCAATAAGATTCCTCCGGCAATCAGGCAAGTTATGGTAGAGAGTACTTTATTTTTCATGATCATTATTCCGATTTGAAGGGTTCATCTGTACAGGCCAGTCCCAAGACTAGAAAGCAAGATTAACACCGAGTGTGATCGTACGTCCGTTTCCTAAAGAGTTGTATTCAATACCGGGAGAAACGTTCGTGTTACCATTCACCGAAGATTCGGGTTCAACCCCTGAGTATTTAGTCAGCAGGAATACATTCGAGGCCTGAGCATACACCCGAAGCGAGCTAATGCCAGACTGACCAAACAGAGCGGAGGGTAGCTTGTAGCCCAGCATCACGTTTTGCAGACGCAGGAAGTCACCCTTCTCTACGTAAGCCGAGATGTTAGGAATGTTAGCCGCGGCAAAGTTGTCATTGTAGACCAGTCGGGGAACGTCCGTAACCTGACCGGGCGTCGTCCAGCGGTTGAGCACTTTCTTGGAGTTATTAAACATCCGCTGATCCAGCCAGGTACCCGTGTTACCATTGAGGATGTAGTTTCCACCCGAATAGGTAAAGTTCAGATTCAGATCAAAGTTTTTGTAACGGAAGGTGTTATTAAAGCCTCCGTACCATTTAGGAAGAGCATTACCCAGGGGTTTGTAATCAGCGGCGGTAATGGCTGCTGCCCGCGTCCCATCCAGATACGTCCAGCTACCGGGGGTATCCGGTCCGTAAGCCAGGCTGTATTGTACCCGCTCGCCCGCAGCATTCACGAAAATACGCTGACCGTTTTCAGGGTTAATGCCATCGGTCACCGCTCCGTAGAGCGTTCCTACCGATGAGCCTACCTGCGTAATGTTGAAAATGTTAGCCGAGGTAGCCGTTGTACTTAAGATGGGGTTACCATCCGTAGACAGCGAGGTTACCTTATTGCTTAAACGGGAATAATTGAAGCTGATATTCCAGGAGAAGTCCTGCTTGCGGATCACCGTCGAGTTAATGCCGATTTCAAGACCTTTGTTGGATAACGAACCGACGTTAGACAAGATCGCATTGCCGGGGATACCCTTGGATGGAGCCTGAGGAACGCTGAGAATCAAGCCGTCAACGTTATTATTAAAGTAGGTTAACTCCAATTGAAGCTTTCCATTCCAAAAATCCAGATCGGCTCCTACGTTGGTTTGCTGAGAAGTTTCCCAGCCTAAGTTGGCATTACCCGCCTGATTGTAAGCCCAGGTAGGCACTGTTCCGTAGAGCGAAGAAGAGTACAGGTTCAGCGAAGCATACGGGCTGTTGAGGTTACCGTTTCCTACCCGGCCCCAGCTGGCTCTGATTTTAGCACTCGTCATTACCTTGCTTAGCGAGGAAGCTTTATAGAATTCCTCTTCAGATAAAGACCAGCCGCCGGAGATACCACCAAAGTTACCCCACTTGCGATCCGCCCCTAGGGAAGAGTTACCATCTCTTCTGAAGTTTATCGTAAAGAAGTAACGATCATTGAAATCATAGGTTACGCGCGAAAACATCGACAAAAACGAGCGGTTAAAAAGGCTGTTTCCCGAAGGCGTAATGTTACCCCAGGTTCCCTGATAATCATCAAAGTAAGGATCCGCCGCCTGGGTTACGTTCACGCCCCAGACACTCGTATCAAATACCTGAGCATCATAGCCTAATAGGGCCGTTAAATGACTTTTACCGAAGCGAGTATCGTAATTAAGGGTATTGGTAAAGTTCCAGTTATTGCGAAGACCCGTTACGTTAGTGACCGAACCATTGGTTGAAGAGCTACTGCCCGGCGTAGCACTCAAAGAGTTAATACTTTCCGTTCTTAAGCGATCAATCGAGTAATTTGTCGTCAAGTTCAGCCCCTTTAAAAGGGTAAAGGTCGCTCCAACGTTGGCTAAAATACGGTCATTTTCAGAGGTGTAACTCGCCAGTTTGAAAAGGGCTACGGGGTTATAATACACACTCGTTACCTGGTTGGCTCCGTTTCCAATCGGACCTCCGGCTACGGCCAGGTTCAAATTAGGCGTGCCATCCTCGTTATAGGCCGCTACGTTCGGAGCCAGCGTATAAGCCATCCGGGCCGCCCCCACAATTAACTGGGCATTCCCTTCCAGCGAACCCGAGTTGGGTGATTTGTTGAAGGAATTAGTGTAGTTAAGACTTCCCCGGAGTTTGAGCCATTTGGTGGCCTGATGATCCACGTTCAGACGAATCCCTTTGCGTTTGAAATTATTGGTTTGCAGGATCCCGTTCTGATCAGAATAGTTCGTCGAGAAAAAGTAGCTCGTGTTTTTGCTACCCCCACTTACGTTAACGGCGTGATTGTGCGAAACACCCGTCTGAAAAATATGATCGTACCAGTTGGTATTGACTAAGGAGCCATCCGAGCGGTAAGAAGGGAAAAAAAAGGCCGAAGCTACGTTGGGATTATTAGCGTTGCCCTCAATAATCTTTTTATTATTAACGGCTTCGTTCTTAATCATCATGTACTCCTCAGCGTTGAGAAGTTCCGGCAGACGAACCGGGCTAGTAACCCCGACCCAACCGTCGTAGCCGACTTTTACCCGGCCTTCTTTCCCGCGTTTGGTAGTAACCAATAATACCCCGGCTGCTGCCCGCGAACCATAGATAGCCGTCGAAG
Source organism: uncultured Siphonobacter sp. (assembly GCA_913774715.1). Lineage (GTDB taxonomy): Bacteria > Bacteroidota > Bacteroidia > Cytophagales > Spirosomataceae > Siphonobacter. The sequence continues at coordinate 143,836 of CAJYHS010000149.1, forward strand.
CCGCATCTTTGAGTACGTCAATCGATTCAATATCCGAAGGGTTAATATCGCCTAAGGGGTTGTTAGGAACGTTACCGTTTCCGACACTACCCGTCGTTAAGGGAATACCATCGACTACAATTAACGGATAGGAACTCAGCGAGATGGAGTTGATACCCCGGATACGAATGACGGGAGCATTGTTTAAGACTCCATTGGCTACGGCAATATTCACCCCGGCTGCCCGGCCCGCCAGAGCCTGGTCAAAACTTTGCACGGGAATTTCTTTCAATTTTTCGCTATTGATACTAGCTGCCGAACCCGTAAATTCTTTCTTGGTTTGAGTACCGTACCCAACCACTAATACTTCCGTTAAATCCTTTGAATTGGTGGCTAACTCCACGTCAACCGTCGTTTGTGAAGTAATGGGCTGCTCAGTGGAGGTATACCCCACAAATGAAAACACCACTACACTTTGCTGATCAGGAACGCTGAGTCGGTATTTCCCCTGCGCATCCGTCGTCGTACCGATGCTGGTTCCTTTAACCTGAACCGATACACCCGGTAACCCCTCTTTGGAATCTTTGTCGGTTACTTTTCCCGTAATCACGCGATCCACGGGAGCACTCATCATCAGCGTAGTAGGTACGTTTACGCGTTCGGGTAAGGTTGCCCCGGCAACAAGTGGACTTAAACCTAGGGCCAGTGCGGGAAGAATTAATTTGCTCTTAAATTTCTTTTGCCCGGCCACCCCCAGGAGAGTGTGGTACTTTTTTTTCATACTTTTGATTTGTTTTGGTACATGTAAACAGACACATGGAAATCAAAACCGGAGTTTCGTCGAGTGATTGGCGTTACAGACGAAATTTCCAGCACTTGAAATCGGTGGCCCTGACCGGCCACCGATTTCTATTATATAAGGGTAATGACTGAATGTATAGCGGGTGGAGAAACAGACTAGCAATGAAAGCGTATTACTTAAATCCAATTTTAACCAAACATCACTTATTCTATCCAATTGAACCTAAAAATGCCGTTTGCTAAAAATCTGGAATAAAATTAGTTGTTTTCTAACATTCACAATACACTTTTAAACTTTTTTTATAAAAATTAGATCAAAGACAATGCTATTTTAATAAAAACGAAATATTATGTATATTGAAAAATAATCTATTAAACATACAAATAATTATATTTATTAGCTCTCTTTCCTTCGATCAGAGGCTCCGTAATTAGTGAATCAATGGAGCTAGAGGGCTAGAAATAAAGTAATTAGTGGCCTTAAGTTGTTTTAGCAGCGTGCGATGACTCAGGCCCAAAAAAAAGCGGCTTCTCTTCAAAAGAGAAGCCGCTTTTTTTGGCTTTAACTATTAAATGGTGCGGTAGGAAACGTAGGTTTTCGCCAGCATCATGAGTTTTTGAAAATCCGGAACCCGAATGCGTTCTTCCTGAATTCGGGCAAAAGGGAGGGCCTTGATCTTGGCAAACAACCGCAGGTAATAGCAGTAGGCCAGGTAGACGCCCATCCGGGCTGAAGGCGGCAGGCGGCGAATGCCGGAAAGAGCCGCATCAAAATCTTCCTGGATATCGGCTTCGATAATGAGTTTATCTTTCGCCGAAAAGCTTTTAAAGTCCACTCCGGGAAAATACACCCGGCCCCGATCGTGAAAATCAGATTTGATGTCCCGTAAAAAGTTTACTTTCTGAAAAGCGGAGCCCAGCCGGCGGGCGGGTTCACTCAACGAATCATATTCCTGGCCATCACCCTCACAAAACACCCGAAGGCACATCAGGCCCACTACTTCGGCTGAACCATAAATATAGGTCTCATAGCCATCTTTGGTATAACTGGTTTCCTGAAGATCCATCTCCATGGAGACGAGAAAAGCCTCGATGAGTTCCTTTTCAATGCCGTATTGATTAACGACTTTCTGAAACGAATGCAGCACCGGATTCAGACTGATGCCTTCGTCAATGGCTTGATACGTATCTTTTTTAAACCGCAGGAGTAAGTCTTTCTTATCGAAATCATGGAACGTATCCACAATCTCATCCGCATAGCGAACGAATCCATAGATGGCATAAATGGCCCAGTGGAACTTGCGGTCCAGTGTCTTAATGCCTAAAGTAAACGATGTACTGTAGCGTTGGGTAATTAAACGGCTGCATTCCAAAGTCGTTTGTTCGTATAATGCCATCATATTTTTCATCAATTTGCTATAGGTTTAGTAAGGATAACTCCCTAAAAAACTATACTCTACTGCGTTGTTCCCGGTTCAATTCCTGAGCTACGACTAGGCCCGAAATCAAGGAAGGGGGCACGCCTGGCCCGGGAACCGTTAACTGACCGGTATAATACAAATTTTTTACCTTATAACTTTTGAGATTGGGCTTTAAAAAAGCCGTTTGCAGAAGTGTATTGGCTAATCCGTAGGCATTACCCTTAAAAGCGTGATAATCCTGAATAAAATCCGAATGGGCATAACTGCGTTTATAGATGACGTGGCTGCGAATGTCATGACCGACGTAACGCTCGAGTCGCTCCATGACCATGTGGTAATAATGCTCACGAATCTCTTCGGTATCACCCGCTAAAGCCGGAGCTACGGGAATGAGTACGAACAAGTTCTCGCATCCTTCGGGGGCCACGGCCGGATCCGTTTTGGAGGGAGCCGAAACGTAAAACAGGGGTTTACTCGGCCACTGGGGCTGGGTATAAATTTCGTGGGAATGTACCCCAAAATCTTCATCAAAAAACAAATTATGATGATTGAGCTTATCTACCCGCCGGTTAACGCCCAGATAATACAGAACGCAGGAAGGAGCCAGCGTTCGTTTCTGCCAGTAGTGCTCCGAGTAATTCCGGTACTCGGGCTTGAGCAGCCGGTCCTCTACGTGATGATAATCGGCTCCGGCGACCACGGCATCGGCATGGTAGGTTCCCGTGGAGGTTACCACCTCCTGCACGCGATCCTGCTTTATGACTAGTTCCTGTACTTCTTCCTCGTAATTAATCTGCACTCCTTTTTCCTGAGCTAGTTGCACCATAGCCTTGACGATTTCGTGCATGCCTCCCATGGGATACCAGGTTCCCAGGGCAATTTCTGCGTAGTTCATCAGACTGTACATGGCTGGTGTATTTTCGGGCAATGCTCCTAAAAACAGAATCGGGAATTCCATGAGCTTGAGAATCCGTTCGTGCTTAAAGTATTTACGAATGTGGGCGTGAAAGGATTGCAGCACATCCAGCCGACTTACATCGAGCAGAAGCTTGAAGCTCAGGAATTCGGCAATGCTTCGACTGGGTTTCCAGACGAATGTATTCATGCCGATATCATATTTGTAAGCCGCTTGTTTAAGAAAGGATCGTAATTGCTTGGCCGCTCCCGTTTCCATCGCTTCAAACAACGATTCTAGTTTAGGTAAACTGGCCGGAAGATCAACGGCATCATTTGAGCCAAAAATGACGGTATACGAAGGGTCGAGACGAATCAAATCGTAGTAATCGGAAGGTTTCTTGCCGAATTGGGCAAAATACTTTTCAAAGACATCGGGCATCCAGTACCAGCTAGGGCCCATATCAAAAACAAAACCCTGGGTTTCAAATTTGCGGGCTCTGCCTCCAGCCGATTCATTTTTCTCAAGAATGGTAACCGAATACCCCTGATCTGCTAACGCTGTGGCAGTAGCTAATCCGGAGAAACCGGCCCCAATTACAATAACGCGTTTGCCCATAGTTGCCTAAAAATACTACCTACCTAACCTAGTGTAGGTAAAATTGTTTGACGGGCCTAAAATAAAAAAAAGCCGGGCAATGTGGAGTGCCGGCTTTTTTTATTTCAATGCGTAATGGGCTTAGTGAGCATATTCGTACATGCTCAATTGGTCTTTGAGTTCCTTACGAGCCAGGTGAATGCGGTTCTTTACCGTTCCGATTGGAATTTGCAAACGATCTGCAATTTCGTGGTATTTATAGCCTTGAAAATACATCATAAAGGGCGTTTTATGAGAATCGTCCAATACGCGAATCGCAGCGTTAATGTCTTCCAGAGCAAAGGTTGAATAGGCCTGATTATCAGTGGAACTCTCCAGGGAGTTCAAATAATATAAATCATCTGACGTGTCAATAAACGTGTTCTTACGCACCATCCGCTGATAGTTGGTAATGAACGTGTTTTTCATGATCGTATAAAGCCAGGCTTTAATATTAGTGCCGTCTGCGTACTTATCGCGATTGGTAAATGCCTTAAGCAAGGTGTCTTGCAACAAATCATTGGCTTCTTCTACATCCTTCGTTAACCGTAGTGCAAAAGGGCGCAGTGATTTAGAGACGTGTCCAACGTGATGAGTAAATTCAAGAGCAGTCATGGGCTGAATAGGGCGACGTTTGTTTAATGAAATTATTTAATAGGTTCAACAAGTTTATGTCTATTACCTAGTAATGTAAAATCTTACGTGAGTTATTGATCAAACGGTACAAATTTGGTTTTATCCAGTATATCAGCTGTTTAAGAAAACCATGCCATATGTTGAACAACCTGATAAATACTGTTAAAAAACCGGGCCATCGTAGTTAGAGTAATCAAAACAAGAGCTGGATTAAACAATGAGTACTGGTTTTGTTAAATCAATTCTCATTCCAAACGCATTTCATTTTTGCAATAACGTTGCATAAAGACTACTTTTGTAGCTACGTTAAAGCGATGAAAGTGATGATGCGTTGGTTTCTGATTTGGGGTTTATTACTGGCGGGTTCGCTTCAGGCCCAGAACTGTAGCTGTGTTTTGAGAGGAGAAGTCAACGATCAGCAATCGGGTAAACCCGTAGCGGGAGCTGTCCTCATACTAACTCAACTCAACCGTAGCACCCTTACCGATGGCTCAGGAAAATACGAGCTGAAAGGATTATGTCAGGGTCAATACACGTTAGTGTGTAAACTCATTGGTTATCAGTCCGATACCTTATCCATCAATCTCCTTCACGAGCAAGTCGAGCAAAATCTTCATCTATCGGAGGAAGATATTCACCTGCAAAATGTGACGGTAACGGCCCATAAATTGGAAAACTCTACCCTGAGCCGCTCCGTAGTTTCGGGAGAAGCACTGGATCAGACCCGGGGCCAGAGCCTGGCCGATGCCCTGCGAAATGTAGCGGGCGTATCTACTCTGCAAACGGGTAGCAGCATTGGTAAGCCTATTATTCACGGCATGCACTCCAATCGGGTGCTCATTCTTAATAATGGCATTCGCCAGGAAGGCCAGCAATGGGGCAGTGAACATGCGCCTGAAATTGACCCCTTTGTAGCCAAGCAACTTACCGTAGTGAAAGGAGCGGCCGGCGTTCGCTACGGCCCTGAAGCCATCGCGGGAGTTGTCTTAGTAGAACCCGCCCCTATCCCTCAACATACTGACATTCAGGGCGAAGCGAACGTAATTGGTTTTTCCAATGGTCGTCAGGCAGTAGGCTCGTTGCAATTGGAGGGCGGCTTAAAAGCATTGCCCGGACTGGGCTGGCGTCTGCAGGGCACCTTAAAAAGAGGCGGCAATATCCGTACGCCTGGCTACTTTTTAGATAATACGGGCATTGCGGAAGGCAACTACTCGCTGGCGTTGGGATACCGGCGGGGAAGCTGGAATCTGGAAGCATTTGCCAGTCGCTTTGAGACGAAGCTGGGCATTTTCAGTGGCTCCCACATTGGTAGTGTAAGCGATCTGGAGAATGTGCTCAAAAACGGCGAGCCTTTTATCAAAAGCGGTTTCAGCTACGCCATCAAACGGCCCTATCAACAGGTCTCCCACCGGCTTGAGAAGCTGAAGATCAGCTACTCTCCGGCTGAAAAAGGCACCTGGTCGCTGACGCTTTCCCATCAGCAGAACAAACGGGCGGAATATGATCTTCACGTGCCGCGAAATGATAGTCTGGCGGCTTTGAATCGTCCTGAACTTAATTTTGAGATCACTACGTACACCGGAGATCTCGTCTACGAGCACCGACCCATTGCGGGAAAGATAACGGGATCGGCCGGCTTGAGTCTTCAATATCAGCGAAACCTAGTCTACGGGCGACCGCTGATTCCTAATTTTAGACAGGCTACGGCGGGCTTATTCTGGCTTGAAAAATACAGCGATAAGCTTTGGGACGTAGAAGCAGGTCTTCGCTATGACTATCGCTATCAGCGAGTTACCTTATTTCCCAGACGAGGCGTTCGCGAGTATACCTACTTACATTTTGGGAATCTATCGGGTAGCTTAGGACTCGTGCGGCGGCTAGCAGAATCCTGGAATACGCGTTTAAATGCGGGCATTGCCTGGAGACCCCCTTCTATCAATGAGCTATACAGTGCCGGCGTGCACCATGGGGCAGCCGCTTACGAAGAAGGAGACGTCAGTTTGCAAGCCGAAACGGCCTTTAATCTCGACTGGACTACGCAGTATACCCATAAGCGTTTCACCGCCGAGCTTTCTCTGTATCGGAACTATATTGAGAATTTCATTTATCTACAACCTCAGGCCGCTCCTATTCTCACCATTCGCGGCGCTTTTCCTTACTTTAAATATACTCAGGTCGATGCGCTCTTTCAAGGCATTGACTTCTCAACCAACTTGCTCATCACCAACTCCTTAAGTTTACAGAGCAAGTATTCGATGGTGCGGGTCAGGGATGTTCGAAATCATACCAGGCTGGTTCAGATTCCGGCCGATCGATTGGAAAACTCACTTCGCTACGACTGGATGAAACCGGGCTGGGGCCTTGAGAAGTTTTTTATTCAGGTTGGGCATAGGTACGTAGACAAGCAAACCAGAGTCCCTGAAAATAGTGATTTTGCCCCGCCTCCAGCTTCTTACTGGCTTTGGAATGCCTCGCTAGGGACTGTGATTCCCCTTCATAAAAAAAATCTGGATGTGAGTTTAAGTATTCAGAATGCCCTCAATACCGTGTACCGGGATTATCTGAATCGCTTTCGGTATTATGCCGATGAACAGGGAAGAAATATCAGCATTCGAACCAAATTCAACTTCTGAAATGAGGTTATAGAAAAGCCCCGTTGCTTAGGCAACGGGGCTTTTTAGCTAATGTAAACTTTATATGAAGCTTTTTGTTTGAAAATAATAGCAAACCTTACGCATTAAACTTCCCCACAGTTGGGAACGATATTCCACAAATTGCCAACAAAGTGGGAGCTTTTGGTACATTTTTTCTTCAGATTCCTTATCAAAGAGCAAGACCCTGAAGAGTTTACACGTGTCTAATACCCCTAGTTTTCAATAGATAGGTTTACTGGATCAATGCCTGAATACAGCTGGTTTTATTGAAGTATTTTTTAGAAAAATCGCTTCAAAAGCCAGAGAATTAAATTAATGAGCACAGTTAACAAAAGGCAAGTAGCCAGGGGCATATATAGGCGAAAATTTTCACGCTCCAGCCGTACATCGCCTGGAAGTCGCCCTATCCAGCCGAGCTTATCATGAAAAAAGTACACAATCAGTCCCACTAACACCAGCATCCCTCCGATCCCCATCAGTACTTTTCCTAGCGGTGGATTCATAACGCTTGCGAATTAATAGCCTTCGGTTTCGGAAGGGAAATCTCTGCTCTTGACATCATTGACATACCCGGAAACGGCCTGGTGAATCACATCGGCCAGATTGGCGTAGCGGCGTAAGAAGCGGGGCTTGAATTCTTTATTAATGCCCAGCATATCATGCATCACCAGCACCTGCCCGTCACACCCATTTCCAGCCCCAATGCCGATGCTGGGAATGGACACGGAAGCCGTCACTTCTAAGGCCAGCTGAGCGGGTATTTTCTCAAGCACGTAGGCAAAGCAACCTAACTCTTCCAGCAGACGAACGTCATCGCGAAGTTTTTGAGCTTCGGCTTCTTCCTTGGCCCGCACGGCGTAGGTTCCGAATTTATAAATGGACTGGGGCGTTAATCCCAGGTGTCCCATCACCGGAATTCCCGCACTCAAAACCCGGGCAATGGATTCTTTAATTTCGGCTCCCCCTTCAAGTTTCACGGCATGTGCTCCCGATTCCTTCATAATCCGAATGGCTGAACGCAGGGCTTCCTCGGAATTACCCTGGTAATTGCCAAAGGGTAAATCCACTACTACCAGGGCCCGCTTGACGGCCCGAACGACCGACTGCGCGTGGTAAATCATTTGATCGAGTGTGATGGGAAGCGTGGTTTCATGGCCCGCCATTACATTAGAGGCCGAATCACCCACCAAGATTACCTCTACGCCAGCCGCATCAATGAGTTTAGCCATCGAAAAATCATAGGCCGTTAAACAGCTGATTCGCTCACCTTTGGATTTTAATTCTTGCAGCGTATGCGTCGTTACTCGCTTGATATCAGGATTATGAACAGACATAATAGTTTTCAATTTTCAGTTTGTGATTTTCAAATTTCGTAACCCAGCTCAGGACCCTATTACCTGATTATGCACCAGACCTTTTCCCAGGCATCTAAATGATTACCGCCGTTCACTGAAAACGGATGAAATAGGCTACGAAGTTAGGTTTTACAGCGTGGAAACAAAAAATCCCTGCTTGATTGGGCAGGGACTTTTCGCGGTAAAGGACCGATTAATTATGCTGTTTAAGCTTGTCCTTAAAGACTTTCTCAAACTTTTCAACCTTGGGTCTTACCACAAACAAACAGTAAGGCTGACGGCCATTCTGATTGTAGTAATCCTGATGGTAAGCTTCGGCTTTATAGAAATTACTAAAAGGCGTGATTTCCGTTACCAGTGGATCGGGATAAATCTTGGCTTTGTCTACTTCTTGTTTCCAATGCTGTGCCTCTTGTTTTTGCTTTTCATTGTGATAGAAAATAGCCGACCGATACTGAGGACCCTCATCGTTGCCCTGACGGTCTAGCGTGGTTGGGTCGTGCGTCCGCCAGAATACGGCTAATAAATCCGCGAAACTAATTTTCTTGGGATCGTAGGTGATATTGGTTACTTCCGCATGACCAGTTTTTCCCGTGCATACGTCTTTATAGGAAGGATTGGCCACAAAACCTCCCGAATACCCCGACTCTACTTTCACAACGCCTTCTAAGCGTTGAAAGACCGCTTCTGTACACCAGAAACAGCCCGATCCAAGCGTGGCTACTTCCAGGCCAGCGGGTACTTGTACGGTTGTTTTAGGCAGAGGTTTATCCGTTGTCATAGCTTTCTTTTGCTCCTGAGCCGGTGACTGACACGCAAAAAGCGTAGCCACGGAGAGAAGACTTAGTTTGAGCGTTCGAAATATTGTTTTCATTAGTTAGATAACAGCAACAGAACCAGGATAGTTTACCTAAAGATAATTATATTCTTATCTAAATTCAAGCTTTTAAAGCAACCCAATCGTTACAGAAATCCTATGAAATTAAACCTTGATACCAGCCCGTTCTGCCTTACGGGTTCCGACAAATTTAAAGTTAAAGACCATTCTACCCAGATTAAGGATCTCTACCAAAATAAAGAAGAGTACGAAAATCTTTTGGGGGAATACCGGGAAGAAATCGATGAGCTCCAAAGCCGGATGTACGCCCATAATCGCTACGGTTTATTGCTCATTTTTCAGGCCATGGATGCGGCCGGCAAAGACGGAACCATTGGCCACGTCATGAGCGGAGTCAATCCCTTTGGAGTAGAAATTCATAACTTCAAACGCCCCTCAAGCCTGGAGCTAGAGCACGATTTTCTCTGGCGAACCAGTCTGCGGGCTCCCCAGCGGGGTACCATCGGCATCTTTAACCGAAGTTACTACGAAGAAGTACTCGTTACCAAAGTGCATCCAGAAATCATTCTTGATACCCAGCGACTCCCTCAGGATCTGACCAAGGATCTCGACAAGCTCTTCAAACATCGCTATAAGGACATTGCCAATTATGAAAAGTACCTGGTTCGTAACGGCATTCACATCATGAAATTCTTTCTTAATGTCTCGAAAGAAGAGCAGGGTAAGCGACTCATCAGCCGAATAGAGGATGCTTCTAAAAACTGGAAATTTGAAGAGAATGACGTAAAAGAGCGGGAATACTGGGATACGTATATGGAGGCCTACGAAGAGGTCATTAACCGAACGGCAACGCCCAAGGCTCCCTGGTACGTGATTCCGGCCGATGATAAAAAGAATATGCGGCTCATTGTGAGTCAGCTTATTTTAGAAAAGCTCAAAAGTTTACCCATGCAGTATCCGGAAGCGGACGAAGCCCGCCAGAAAGAACTTAGCAAATTCATCAGTATCATTAAAAAGCAATCAGCGAGTAACGGCGGCTAGGTGCTCGAGAATTTTTGCTTCCAGTTGATGCTGCCAGGCTCGGAAGGTCTCATCGATGGGCTGGTGATGGGGTAAGTACTCCAGAAACCGGCCCATTTCCAGAAAGGAAGTCGCCCGAATGCCCGCTCCCGCCCGGGCCGCATCAATGGCATTGACGGCCTGCTCAAAATGCTGCGGTGTTGGAAAAAGCATGACGGGCTTGCCCAGATACATGGCCTCACAAATGGACTCGAAGCCCGACGTACTCACCAGTCCTGTACAGCGACGCATGGCATCCAAAAACAGTTGAGCATCAACGCGGTGAAGACTATAATTGGGTAAGGGAGTTTCCACTTCTTTGGCTTCGGGATGAGCCCAAAAGGCCATCACTTGTACTTCAGGATGCTGCTTACAGTAGGTTCGCAAATCATCTTCTAACTTATAATGAGTCATATAAGCTAGAATAAACCCTTCATTAACGGGCACCAAAGCTTTTACTTCGGCTCGCAGCAAGGGGGGAATTACGTAGATATTCTGCTTTTGATCATCCGGCATTTCATAAAACGAAAGGGCTAGCTTTCGAGTCGTTCCCAGGCCCGAAAGCCGGGTAACGGTATTGACAATCCGGTGCTGTAAAAAGCTACTGGCGGGTAGTTTAAACTCGGCATGCTGCAGTAGATACTGGTGGGCAACGGACAGGACGGGAATGCTGCTTTTAAATCGCAACCGCCACAGCCCGCAGAGCATTTCGTAAAAATTGATGATAACATCGGGTCGTTTTTCCTGAATGTAGGCTTCCACCTGCGTAGCCTGCTGAAAGTAATGTCCGCCCTGCTTGAGGTTTTCCCAAAACGTTTTCCAGACGGCCAGCGATTTACTTTTTTCACTGTAGAGCAAAGCTGGACTAGCCAGGGCCCGCATGGGCACCTCAAGGTGCTGCTCGAGTAAGGAAGGAATGCCGCGGCCCTGGGTGGTACCCACGACGGCTCCGACAACCTCGTGACCGGCCTTTCGCAGCAATTCGGCCATGGCAATAGCCTGAGTCTGGTGACCACGCCCTTCCCCCTGAATGAAAAAAAGAATTCGCATACCTTAGCCTTTGACAGAACTCAAAGATATAAGGCTTTTGAGGATATCATCTTCCTGCTCCTGATCGTCCTCGGAAATTTCTTCTTCGGTCGGCAAATCGGAAGTCGTAGGTGTATAATAGAGCAGATTCCAGGTGCCTTCGTGGTCTTCCACTAAGGCGGAAAGTGATTCAACCCAGTCACCCGAGTTGAGGTATTGCACCGAGCCAATCATGCGGATGGAAGGCTGGTGAATGTGGCCGCAGATAATACCGCTGCAGCCTTTTGAACCGGCCAGATCAGCTAACTTTTCCTCGAAATCAGAGATGTAGTTTACCGCCGCTTTTACTTTATGCTTAATCTCCTGGGAAAGCGAGTAATAGGGTAAGCCCCGCCAGGCCCGCCAGTGGTTATAGAATTTGTTAATACCCAGCAGCAGATTATACCCTACGTCTCCAATGTAAGCCAGCCACTTCAGGTGAGTCGTAATGCGGTCAAAAATATCGCCGTGAGTGACGTAGTACTGCTGATTTTTCTGCGTTTTAAGGATGTAATCCCGGCGAATGGAAAAGTACTTACCTACTTTAATGGGCAGGACGTGATCAAGAAAATCATCGTGATTCCCCCGCAGGTAAATGACTTTGGTGTCGTAGGCTTCAATCATTTTCAACACCTGCCTAAAAAAGGACGTATGCTTTTTTTTCCAGCTATTGCCGTACTTTTTGAGCTGCCAGCCGTCAATAATATCGCCATTCAAAATGAGCTTATCGCAGGTATACTGCTTGAGAAAAGCCGTAACCTCCCGGGCCTTGGCCCCTTTTGAACCCAGGTGAATATCTGAGAGCACAATAGTGCGAAAATGCGTGCGTACTTCCATGATGCAAACTACTTCCTATGTGTGATGCACGTTTGAATTCCATTTTACGATTTCAATAAGGTTCTAACTCACTGGTTAATAATTACTTCACATTAGATAGGTTGACTAAAAAGTACTTAATCTTCCCGACGCTCCTACCAAAAAAAGACCCCTTTGCTCAGCTGAGCAAAGGGGTCTTTTTAAATGTCAGTATAAGGCTTACCACCAGCGGTAAAACAAGCCCGCCGAAGCCGATACATTCGCTACGTTTGAAACGTAACTACTCTTAAAGGGCGAGTAAAAATAGGTAGCCTGCACATCAGCGCCGAGATTCCCCCCTTTGGTGAAAAGGAACCGAGCTCCCAATCCTACTTGCCCACTAAAGGCCAGTGTATTTTTTCCATCTTCCAAGTACCCGTAATAGGTCAGGTTGCGCATACCGCTGGCTCCCAATCCCAGCATGGCATACGGACGGATGGGTGCATTGGTAGAAGCGAAATGATACTTTCCAAACGCGTGCAGCGAAGTAGCTCCTAGAGAGTGCGTTTCAATGGAAGAAATATCCTGATTACCCGAGCTATAAATCCGCCGGGGCAGACGATCCTTGAAGTAGGAATAGTTAAACTGAAGACCAAAAGAAAAATTCTTGGGGTAAATAAACTCGCCCGAAAGATTGTAGTGATACTTGGCCATTCCGCCCGCGTAATCCTTCAAACTTCCCAGGGGAGAAGCCACCCCGTAACGAGCGGTAATCTGATAATGCGTGTATCGTTCAAAAGGAGAGGTAATATTACGAGTAGGCACACTGCGATACTCGTAATCCTGTTTTTTATTGTAACCCGGATTTTGTTGAGCTTCTGATCCAAAGGCAAGCCCAAGTAAAGCCAGCAATAATAAGCGTTTCATAAGAAGACTGGATTAATATTAATTAGCTTTCAAGTACGCAGACTGAGCAAATACGCCGTCCACTACCGTTCCTACCGACGAGGTATCATAAATACCATCCCCACGAATCTGGGCATCCCACACCACCGCTGCCTGATTGTTGCTTAGGTTTTTCACATCGGCAATACGGATGTACCAGTAATTTTCATTGTACGAGTAATAGCTATAATAGGGAGCATAGCCGTAGCCATAGCCGTAGCCACCATACCCGTAACCCCAATAAGGATCATAGTACCAGGGGTTGTAGGTAGGTACGTAACCCGATTGCGTATAGCTAATCTGAGCGGGCGTTACTTCCAAATCGGGCTTGGCCGTTCGGGCTACCCGGGTAAAGCCGCGAGCCGTCAGGTTTTGAATAATCCGGTCAATGAAGATCAAATCCTGCGTACGGACCATTTTGGCGGACTTTTCGTTTTCAACCACTAATACCGAATCGGGAATCGAAAAGGTCTTATAACCCGTAAAATCCGTCGTCGAGTGATTGGTAATGAATACCTGCGAATCCTTTGGGTCCAGATCGTTGACGGGATCACGCTCGCAGGCAGCCAAAAGTCCAACGCTGCACACCAAAAGCAGGAGCGATTTTGAGATACGTTTCATGTCTTTTATACAATTCAATTACTAACTATTTAAATCAAGCACTACCTAACTTAAACGAAAAAAGCCCTGGTAAATTTTACCTCTCTTACAAGACACCATTTTGCCCATGAGAGTTTAAAAAAACTTTTTTAGAGCCTGCTTAATCCTTTCTTTTCAGGAGCCACTCTATCTGGCTAACGGCCTTTTGAAAACGCTGCTCATAGGTTCCCGAAATGATCCGATAAGGCCTTTGCTGAAGATCGAGTAATTCTTTCAAGCGATCAAAATGCCACTGCCGGCGATCGGCAAATAAACGAATACGATCATTAACCCAGGGCACATCTGTATCCAGTAAAAGATACAAATCATAGTACTGGTCAGCGGCCCATTTTTTAATTACTTCAGGTGACTCTCCCAGGTATAACTCGGCAAAGGTTTGGGTAACGAGCAAATCCGTATCGCAGATCAAGAGTCCATGACGAGCGTTAGATAGCCCCTGTTCTTCCAAAAATAATTGTCCGGCGGCAATGTGGCAATGATCCATGGCATCGCACTCATTGCCAAACTCTTCGCAATACAGACGTCCGTATTCTTCCACCAAGGCCGTATCAAAATGCCCGGCCAGACGCCTGGCTAGCGTACTTTTTCCGGTGGATTCCGGACCTACTAACACTACCTTTTTAATCATTTGAGCGGGCAATACGTCTGTAACCAGGGACCATTCAGGAGTTCACTAAAGAAGGATTTCGTTGCCGCATGGGCTCCTCTACATCGAACAAAGCTACAAATTCTGCGGCCAATTTTTGTCTGGAAAAATGAGTTTCCGCTAAACGACGAGCCTTCTCACTGGCCTGCTGCAAAGCTTGAGGCTGCTGAAGATACAACTCAAGTTTGTCGAGAAATTCCTGTGGTCTGGTTTGATCGGCGTAAAAACCGCACCCTTCCTTTTCGATCATCTCGCAGTGCCAACCCCGAATGTTAATCACGCACAACTTCCCTGCCGCCAAAGCTTCAAAGAGTTTATTGGGAGCGTTGGTGCCCAAGGCAGGTACGTTCAGATACGATAAATAGGCTACGTCAGTAATGGAGAGGATGTCCCGCAACTCGGTTTTATTGACGTGCCCGACAAACGCAACCTGATGAAGTCCGTAAGCCTTTTCTTTCAGGTGAGCCAGTTCAGACCCCGCCCCTACAATAAGGAATCGTAAATCCTTCCGGTTTTGAGCCACGCGGGCAATATCCAGGAGCGCATCCAGCGCTACGACTTTTCCCAGCGAGCCAAAGTACGTAATGACTGTTTGGCCCTTGGTATTCCAGCGGTGCTGCAAAGCGGGATTTTTGTCTTGAGGCCGGTAGAATTCACAGTCCGCAATATTAGAAATGTAAGCCACGGGCCGGTTTACTCGCTGAGCAATGTCACTTTGAATAGCCGGAGAAAGGCCAATAATTTTTTCCGCCTGCTGATAAAACAGATGTTCCAATCTATACAAGAGTTTTTGTAGCCATCGATTTTTGAAATACCCCATTTCAATGGGGGTTCTGGGCCAGAGATCCCCCACTTCAAAGTAGTAAGGAATGCCCCGTAGCCATTTCATCGCTAGTCCGATAAATCCCACACTCAGGGGAACCGAAGCAATGTAACACCGATGAACCTGCTTAATGCGTAAGGCACAGACGATGGCTTTGATAACAAAAGCCAGATACACGTATAAGCGGCGAAGCGTGCCGTAATCCTGCTGATAATGTAACGGTAGATAGTGTACGGTGAGCCCTTCCACTTGTTTGACTTCGTAGGCGTTTTCGTTATGACTCGTAATGATTTCTACTTCGTAGCCAGCATCCGCCAAAGCCCGCGAGAGATAATACGAACGAATAATGCCGCCCTGCTCGGGAGTTTTGAAAAACTGATAAACGTATACGATTTTTTTAGAAATCATTGAGTATTAATCTCCATCTATACTTCGCTAAACTAACAAATATAAATAAATCCGAAGATTATGACTGGGAATTTATCAGGCCTATGAAAATGAGATCCCCTGCAAGAATAGGCAAAATAAATGGAGAAAAATGGATTTTATCCATTCATCAATGAATCTTTAAAAGTGAATCATTGATTTAGCTCAAGCCCACTGTACCTTTGCCCTCAAACACCACGAACATGGCCATTACCCGCGAGCATATCTCCCGTAAACCGGGCACTACTACCATCAAAGCTGCCATTGACGAGATGCTTCGGGCTTATGAGCTCAAAAACAAATACAGTGAAACGTACCTGGTGGCCTTCTGGGAAAAGCTCGTGGGCAGATCCATTGCCAGTAGAACGGGCCGTTTGTACGTTTCAGAAGGCACACTCTACGTTCAGATTGTCTCGGCTCCCTTGCGGCAGGAACTTGTGTTAGCCAAAACCAAACTCATTGAACTTTTAAACCGCGAGATGGGTGAAGAAGTCGTTCGGGAGGTCATATTTATTTAACGGTACTCATTTCTATATCAAGAAAAAGGCGATTGAATCCAGATTCAATCGCCTTTTTTTGCTTAGACAAGATACTTTAATCGGATGACTTCTTTTTCAGTCAGGTATCTCCACTGCCCGCGGGGTAACTCTTTTTTATTGAGACCCGCGATTACCGTGCGATCCAGCTTGGTTACATCGTAGCCAAATTTTTCAAAAATCCGGCGAACAATGCGGTTACGACCCGAGTGGATACGGATCCCTATTACCTGAGCATCGGGAGTAATAATGCTCACTTCATCAGGTTTAATAAAGCCATCTTCCAATTCAACGCCGTTTTTAATGGCCTCAAAATCTTCCGTGGTAATGGGCTTATTAATTTCAACCTGGTAGATTTTCTCGATCTGGTTAGAAGGATGCGTCAGCTTTTCGGCCAATTCGCCATCGTTGGTTAGCAGAAGTAAACCCGTTGTATTCCGATCCAGGCGTCCTACGGGATAAATGCGTTCACCAGCGGCTGCTTTCACCAGCTCCATAACCGTCCGGCGATCCATGTCGTCTTCAACCGTGGTAATAAAATCTTTCGGTTTATTAAGCAGTACGTACACCATTTTCTCGGGATTGAGCGTGCGGCGACCGTAACGAACGACCTCCCCAGCTTTGACCTGATAACCTAGTTCTTTTACTACTTTTCCGTTCACTGAAATTTCACCCGCTTCAATCAAAGAATCCGCATCCCGGCGAGAACAAACCCCCGAAAGAGCAATGTACCGATTCAGACGCGTAGTGTTTTTGCCTTCTTTCTCGGTTTTATCAATCTTCTTACGGATTTTATCAGGAGCGTTTTCCTTGTACTTATCCAGGTTATAGGTGGGCGTTTTTATGTTCTCAGCGTTATCAGAACGCTGGAAACGGCCGTTTTTGCGAGTAGGATCATGATCGGCCCGCTTGCCATAACGATTGGGCGTTTCGCGATCTTTTCCTTCGTCCCGGCGGGGCTTATCAAAGCTACGCTCGCTGCGAGAATCCGAGTTACGATCACCGCGGGGCTTGTCGAAACTACGCTCGCCACGAGGAGCATCGGACCGGCGATCACCGCGAGAAAATCCAGGCTTGGAATCAAAACTGCGTTCGCCACGGGGTTTATCAAAATTACGCTCACTACGGGGTGCATCTGAGTTACGATCCGTAGAGCGGTCGAAGGAACGGCCCCCACTGCGGGGTTTATCAAAGTTACGATCGCTGCGGGGAGAATCTAAGTTGCGTTCGCCGCGGGAGAAGCCAGGTTTGGAATCAAAACTGCGCTGGCCGCGGGGTTTATCGAAATTACGCTCACTACGGGGTGAATCTGAATTACGATCCGTAGAGCGGTCAAAGGAGCGACCCCCACTGCGGGGTTTATCAAAGGAGCGTTCGCCCTGGGGTTTATCAAAAGATCGACGGGGTCTGCTTTCTGAATCTGATTCGCTAGTGCGACGAGGACGGGATTCGTCCGTGCGGCGTTCGGGGCGGCTACCTGAAAAAGTGCGGCCTTCTGAATTGGTTTTGCGGGGTCTACGTGAAGACTCCTCTTGCTGTGCCATAGAATGGTTAAATTTGAAAGAAAGCCTGGGCTAAAGAGTCTTTCCGCGAATATTTCCTGAAAGCTTTTTCTTACGAAAACCTTCTCGGGTTTCAGCCGTTTTTATAGCTATATTCTCTGGAGATTGACCCCGTCAGCAAAATGCTGAAAGCCCCAAACTTCATGTTGCAACATCCCTGCTGTAACTGACTGATTTTTAATTAATTAACAAAAACCAGTAAATAGGGGCGGCAAAGATAAAATAAATTCTTTGCTTGATTAGATGATTGGGCAGGAATTATCCGTTTCTATTAACGAAAAACGCACCGAATCATTCCATTAGGGATGGATTTTATCCGGTAATTTTTTCAGAGAGGAAAAGCCTTCCTCCCGGCCATACCTACTGATCGTTGGATTTTACCTAACTTGAACCCGCAAACTACCGCAGCCACTATGAAGTTGATTACTACTTCCCGTATTTCTCTACTCCTGCTAAGCGTCTGTCTACTGGCCTGTAATTCGGCCATGCAGTCTTTCAAGAAAGGAGAAGGCCATTACGAAAACGGTGAATATGAATTAGCCATCAAGCAATTTCAAAAGGCAGTTCCCCAGGATCCTGCTAAGGTAAATGTATATATTGCTGAGAGTTACCGCCGTTCCAATCGCATTGCTCAGGCTGCCGATTACTATCAGAAAGCCTTAGAGGCGGGCAGTAAAGAACCTACGCTGCGACTCTACTACGGCTACGCTCTCAAAGCTCAGGGAAATTATACGGGAGCCGCCGAGCAGCTTCAGGGCTTTACCAAACAAAAAGGCAATAACCGTACGCTGCTGTCACTGGCCCGGCGAGAACTGGAAAATTTAAGTTTACTCGATTCGATCAGCCAGAAAGTAAGTCCTTTTAAGCTCACGAACGTCTCCAATCTTAACTCCGCTTCCTCGGAATTTGCCCCCGTATTGGTGCAGAATGAGCTGGTTTTTACGGCTTCTCGAAAAGACCGGGTCTATAAAGCCAACGGACAGCCGATGCTGGGTTTATACAAAGCCAAATTAACCTCTCCTTCGGAAGTCAGCACGCCGGAGTTATTCAGCCAGAACATTTTCGGCGAGAATATGAACGAAGGAACTCCCGTATTTTCTTCCGACGGAAAAATGATGGTTTTTGCTCGCGGGAACACCGGCCGCAGTAAAGGCGAAGGCAATACGTCAGCCGATGTAGACCTCTACATTAGTCGCAATGCGGGCACGGGCTGGGGCGAACCCGAGCGTCTGGCTTTCAGTGATTCGGCTTCCTGGGACGGCTCTCCGGCTTTCTCAGCGGACGGATCGACGCTTTATTTCAGCTCCAACCGGGCTGGCGGTTCAGGTGGACTGGATTTGTGGCGAGTTAATATTGATAAATCAGGCCGCTTTGGCCGTCCGGCTAACATGGGCCGCGAGCTCAATACGCCGGGAAATGAAGTATTTCCTTACGTATCACCGGAGGCAAAACTTTATTTTGCTTCGGATGGGCATCCGGGCTTTGGTGGTTTAGACCTCTTTGAAGCGACCCGTAACGATGGCGTGATTCAGGTACAGAATCTGGGACAACCCTTTAATTCCAAAGCGGATGATTTTGGCCTGGTTTGGGCGGATTCAACCCGGGGATACTTTGCCTCTAACCGCGAAGGCGGCAAGGGGGACGATGATATTTATTACTTTGAATCCAGCACCGAGCCCGTTCAGGTGGCTCAGCAGCCTCCTTTGACACCTAAAAATCCGGATAATAAACCGGGCAAATCCGTTCGTTACTTTATTGCCGGAACCATTATTGATGCGAAAACGCAGCAGCCCCTTGATGGAGCTAAAGTAATGGTGGTGGATGATAATGAAACTACGATTGGTGAAGCTATAACCAATGCCGATGGTAAGTTTGGCGTTTACCCCATCCGCATGGGCCGTGATTATAATATCATCGTGGAACGCTCGGAATACATTAAAAAACAAGAACTCTTTGAAACGGAGGGCAAGGCCCTTCCGCTTGAGCAGCTGACCAAACCCATTACCGATACGACGCTCTACGCGACGATCGACATGCTTAAGAAAGAAGTGGGAACCGAACTTTCCAAAGCCTTTAGAATCGAAACGATTTACTATGACTTTGACAAGTACAACATCCGGGCTGATGCTTCCACTGAGTTAGATAAAGTTGTCCGGATTTTGCAGGATAATCCTGATATCAAATTAGAGCTAGGTTCGCATACGGATTCACGCGGTACCAATGCCTATAACCAGAAGCTTTCACAGCAACGAGCCGAATCTGCTGTTAATTATATTCTCTCGCGGGGCATCTCCCCCGACCGAATTACAGCTAAGGGATACGGAGAAAGTCAGCTTCTTATCCCGAATGCTCAAACCGAAGAGGACCATCAGCTCAACCGTCGTACCGAGTTTAAGATTACCAGTTTGGACTAATAGTATTACGTTAAGTTTTGAAAATGCCGGCGATTATTCGTCGGCATTTTTAATTAGAGCATTGGCCTGAATCCAAGTATTTCGTAAAGTCAGTTCAAACACCCAACTTAGCGATTTATCTATTTAACTCATCACCAGCCATGACTCTTCCCATTTATCAGGTTGATGCCTTCACTTCCCACTTATTTCAGGGCAATCCCGCGGCCGTTGTTCCCCTGGAAAGCTGGCTAAGCAAGCAGGAAATGCTACACATTGCCGCCGAAAATAATCTGGCAGAAACCGCTTTTTTTGTCAAATCTGGCGTGGATTTTGACTTAAAATGGTTCACTCCCGCCGTGGAAATTGACCTCTGCGGCCATGCAACGGTAGCTTCTGCGAAAGTCATTTACGATTTCCTGGGTTACGAAGAAAGTGAAATTCGTTTTCAATCGAATTCGGGTTTATTAACCGTGCGTAAAGACGGCTCTAAGTTTATTCTCAACTTTCCGGCCAATGCTCCCGTGGCAAGTACCATTCCCGAAGGATTACTCCAGCATTTAGGCCTAACTCAGGCAGTAGAAGTACTAAAAGGCCGCACCAATGATTATGTGGTAGTACTGGGTAGCCAAGCAGACGTAGCCGCCGTATCACCCGATTTTAGAGCTTTGAAATCTGTTGATGCTAGGGGTGTAATCGTTACGGCCCCAGGGGATGAAGTGGATTTTGTCAGCCGATTTTTTGGTCCCGCCGTTGGCGTTGACGAAGATCCCGTAACGGGCTCGGCTCATACAGTACTAGTGCCTTACTGGGCGAAGAAACTCAATAAAACCGAACTCTTTGCCCGGCAGATTTCCCAGCGGGGCGGCGAGTTATGGCTCCAATCACTCGGTGATCGCGTAGAAATCGCTGGTGAGGCAGTGGTGTATTTAAAAGGCGAGATTTTCTTGTCCTAAACCGGTTCTTCTCCACCTAGTGACCTTTTAGCCTATAGGCTAAAAGGTCACTAGGTGGTTTTAATAACGTATATCAATAAAAAAATACTGATGATGAATAACAGACTAGCCAGTAACTGATTCATTAGTGAGGAGTAATAATAGAGTCCCTGATCAAGTTGTTTTTTCATCGTATAATACCGATAATACCCAAGCAACAGGGTTAGTGAGCCCAGGCCTATTAATAAAATTCCTATCAGGGGTGAATAACCCGTGCTATGGTTGTGGCTTTGGTTACCTAAAGCAGCGGCTAGCTGACGGATGAATAGGGAAAACTTAACTACCACAAATCCGAAACCCATGATTCCAATACTAGTACGAACCCAGGCTAGAAAGGTTCGCTCATTAGCCAGGTGGTCACTAATGGATGCTTTTTTAAGGGGAGAGAGTTCTTCTTTCATAAATACATCGTATTGAAAAGTCATAGCCCCGTTGACGCTGGTTGAAAAAAAATAACAGGGGTTTACTTCACTTTAGGCTCCCTTGGTTGTCAGATACAAACGAAACGTTGGACTACCCTCTAGTTACCCATGGACGCTCTTTGTCTGCACCTGCTTCTACTGAGCTGGATGAGTTTTACCTATCCTGAGAATGGGATTTACTTAACCAGTACTGATTATCAAAAGCATCATTTGAGCTATGCCTATGATTCTCATCAAAACGGATACTCCATTCGTCAAGGCTTTTTGAATGCCTCTTTTTATCGCATTCAAACACCCGATACGACTTTTAACCTACCCGCAAGCCAGATTTGGGGTCTTCGCCAACAGGGAAAAGACTTACGCTTGCTGGCTACGGGGGATTCTTATGAGGTTTCTGCTCTAGGTCCCCTTTGGCTTTACTCCAGCCAGATGACGGGGAATTCTTACGCCTTTACCCAGTTTTATTTCAGTACCAGCTTAGATACGCAGCCCGTTGATCTTAACCGAAATCAATTAAAAAAGGCCTTTACTAGCTCTAGTGACTTTATCAAGGCTTTAGAAAAATGGCCTCGCCGCAAATCATTGGTACTCTTTTTAAAGACGTATTTTCAAAACACCCCTTAGATAAAGTTCACCTCAGCCGAGAGCGGGATTCCGTACTTTTCCCAGACGGAGGCCTGTATTTTCTTCGAAAGCGTTTTGATCTCCTCTCCCGCTGCTCCCCCATAATTTACCAATACCAGAGCCTGTTTGGCATGAACCCCTACGTTGCCTTCGCGGTAGCCTTTCCAACCCGCCTGCTCAATGAGCCAGCCCGCCGGAACCTTGATTTGTCCGGGTGTGGTTAAATAACCAGGGATATTGGGAAAACGGTTTTTTAAGTCTTCGTACTGCTGAGCAGGAATTTCTGGATTTTTAAAGAAACTACCCGCATTTCCCAGCTCTGCCGGGTCGGGTAACTTAGAGCGACGAATACTGATAACCGCCTCACTAATGGCCTTCGTAGTCAGATCCGTCACCCCCATGGCTTCCAGTGTTTTCTGAATATCGCCGTAACTAATCTGATACTGCGGTTTCCTGGAAAGTTTGAAGGTTACGGCTGTGATGACGTACTGATTTTTCAATTCATGCTTGAAAACACTTTCCCGGTAGCCAAACTGACATTCCTGATGACTAAAAATACGAAGCTCCCCCGTTTGCTGGTCAACAGCTTCCAAGCAATGAAAGACATCTTTAATCTCTACGCCATACGCGCCAATATTTTGCATGGGTGAGGCTCCCACTGAGCCCGGAATCAGCGAAAGATTCTCCAGACCCGAAAGCTCCATTTCAAGGCTTTCCGTGACTAACTCATGCCAGACTACCCCCGCTCCAGCTCTCACATAGGTATATAGCTCATCTTCTGCCGCTATGCTTACACCCATAATGGCCATGCGAATGACTAGACCTTCAAAGTCTTTCGTTAAAAGTATATTACTTCCTCCCCCAAGGATTAACTTCTCCGTGGAAACAAACGCGGGATCTAGTAGTACTTGCCGTAAGGCTTCTACTGAATCCACTTCCACAAAAGAGCGAGCCTTGGCATCGATACCGAAAGTGGTATAGGGCTTTAGAGATATATCTTTCTGAATACGCATAAACTGATCATTAACTAAAAAGAACGCAAACTTTGGTAAAGATGAAACACAAATGCGTTTGAATTCTGGGATTTTACCTGAAAATTTGTACCCCTGTTTAAAACGCAATGGGTTTTTACCTTCAAACCTTTGCAAATCACTTGCTGACGTATGAAAATACATGTGACATACTTCTATTTTTTGCTACTCATAGCCCTGTCGAGTTGTGCTTCTAAAGTGCTGCCCGGCAATTCATCAAAGGCTTATAATTTGGACCTTAACGCTTACCGGCCGACCTATAATCAAAGTGATGTTAAGGAGCTAGAGAAAACGGCTGCTCAGGAAAAAAACGTTCCTTCTTCTACGCCTTCCGTGCCAAGCAGTACTCAGTCGTTGACCATTAATAAAAAGCTGGATACCATTCTTGATACCATGGCTCAGCGAAATAAGGCAGCGAAGTATATTGCCGGGTATCGCATACAGCTCTATACGGGTACCAAACGCAATGAACTGGAAGCGGCTAAACTCTTCGTTTATCAGCGGTTTTCGGACTTGAATACCTATATCGCTTACAATCATCCGACCTATCGTCTGCGGGTGGGTGATTTTGCTACCCGACTCGATGTCGAACGTTATTTCAACAAACTCAAAGATGAGTATCCTACCGCTACCATTATTACGGATCGGGTAACGCTTCGGGATGCTTTGAAAATCATGGACAATCGGGCGTCGGATAAAGACGAAATGAGCGAACCCTAATCGTTCGTTATTATTCACTATTTTTAGGCTCCGATTGTAGAGCTTGTCGACACTTATTCTTGTCAATCGATAACCTTCTTTGTCAGTTCAACGTTATAGAATGAGCCCCCACGCGGATCGTTACTCTTATACAACCACATGAAAAAAGCCCTTATTACCGGTATTACCGGACAGGACGGTGCCTATCTGGCAGAATTATTATTGGAAAAAGGATATGAGGTGCACGGCGTCAAAAGACGTAGTTCGCTCATTAACACCGAACGGATTGATCACCTCTATCAGGATCCTCACGAGCAGGATGTTCGTTTTCACCTGCATTACGGTGATTTGACGGATTCTACGAACGTCATTCGTCTGATTCAGGAAGTACAACCCGATGAAATTTACAACCTGGGGGCTCAGTCTCACGTGCGGGTAAGTTTCGATGAACCCGAATACACGGCTCAAGTGGATGGATTAGGAACGCTCCGGATTCTTGAAGCGGTACGTTTGTTGGGCTTAACTAAAAAAACCAAGATTTATCAGGCTTCTACTTCGGAGCTATATGGCTTAGTACAGGCCGTTCCCCAATCGGAAACGACGCCTTTCTATCCCCGTTCTCCCTACGCAGTGGCCAAATTATACGGCTATTGGATTACGGTTAACTACCGCGAAGCCTACGATATGTTTGCCGTTAACGGTATTCTCTTTAACCACGAATCGCCCCTTCGTGGTGAGACGTTTGTTACGCGTAAAATTACCCGTGGCGTTTCGAGAATTGCCTTAGGTCTACTCGATAAAATCCACATGGGAAATCTGGACTCCCTGCGGGACTGGGGCCATGCCAAGGATTACGTAGAAGCCATGTGGCTGATTCTTCAGCAGGATAAAGCCGAAGACTTTGTGATTGCCACTGGCGTTACTACTAAGGTTCGTGATTTTATTCGCATGTCATTTGCCGAAGTAGGCATTGAGCTGGAATTCAAGGGCGAAGGCGTTGACGAAAAAGGATACGTAAAGGCTTGTACTAATGCGGAGTATCAATTAGAAATTGGTAAGGAAGTCGTAGCCATCGACCCTCGCTATTTCCGTCCTACGGAAGTAGACCTTCTTCACGGAGATCCTACGAAGGCCAAAACCGTTCTGGGCTGGGAACCTAAATACGACTTACCCGCGCTGGTAAACGATATGATGACATCCGATTTAGCTCTTTTCAAAAAAGACCTTCATTTGAATCAGGGTGGTTTCCGTACGCTCAACTACTTCGAATCCTAATTTTATTAGAAAAGTCAGTAGTCTTTCTTTCAAAGCAGCGATGATCCCATCGCTGCTTTGTTATTTTGTAAGATCATTTGGAAACTTCTGGGATACATCTCCCAGGTCAGAGAATTCTAAAGCTTATGTTTATTGAACGTACCAGTGGTCTTCGCAGTACCGATGAAAAACACGTGGGCTGGATGGAAGTGGTCTGCGGCTCCATGTTTTCGGGAAAGACAGAAGAACTCATTCGCCGCATCAATCGGGCCTTGATTGCCCGGCAAAAAGTAGAGATTTTTAAACCAGCCATTGACACTCGTTATCATATAGAAGACGTCGTTTCTCATAATTCGGCTTCGGTCCGCTCGCGCCCGGTGGCCTATGCCCGGGATATCTTAGCGCTAGTGGGAAAATGCGATATCGTAGCCATCGACGAAGCGCAGTTCTTTGATTCGGAAATTGTGGAGGTGTGCAACGAACTGGCTAATAATGGCAAGCGGGTCATCATTGCGGGCCTGGACATGGACTCAGAAGGAAATCCCTTTGGACCCATGCCCGCTTTAATGGCCGTAGCCGAATACGTTACCAAGGTGCAGGCGATCTGCGTTGTCTGCGGCGAATTAGCCAATTACTCGTTTCGTAAAGTAGCTACTCCGGGGCAAGTATTACTTGGAGAAACCGATAGCTACGAAGCTCGTTGCCGGAAGCATTTTCTGGAAGGCAAAAAGTCACAGTAGATACATCATTGAAGAAAAAGGTCCCCTGGTAGTCATTGCTGCCAGAGGACCTTTTCACTAGTAGAACTAGTGGTTACTCTTCAATCGAAAGAACGGGATAAAAATCTTTCAGCGAGTGCGTATAATAGGTGGTGTTGATACGCATCATTTTCTGAAAGTAGGTAGGCTGTTCCGCCCCGATGGGATAAAGGGTTAATTGCTTTTTATTACCCACAATTCGATCCCATAGGCTAATGGGCTGGCCATTAATACCCACGTAGAAATAATACAGATACGGTCCAATCCACTCTGTATAGGCTTGCTTAGTTATGGTCTGATTGGGATTTAAAAGTTTAAAATCCTGTTTTAAGGCAATACACTGTTGCAGTTCAACTGCATTTAAGGGGACTCCCTTATAACTAGTCATCACGTCGTATTGTGGATCAATAAATACCCACTTATGCAAATCATCCAGATAGACTTCGTTAACGGCATGCCCCCCGCCCCATTTGACATCATTGATGTCTTTGGTCATCAAACCCAGTCCGCGAACTTTAAATCCTAGAGCGGATAGACACTGACTGGCTACTATACTATATTCCACGCAACGAAAGCGTTTTCCTTTTTCGGCTTCCTTTAAAATATACAGGGCATCGGATTGCTTAGGTGTATTCTCTGCGTCGTGCTGCCAGCGACTTTGCACCCAACTTTGAATCCTGGTTATCTTTTCAAAATCGGATTTACTCCCCTTAATCAGACTATCCAAGGGATACGCCTTTCGCAGTTTTTGTAAATCCTCCCGACTCGAACGATCCGGATACGACAAGTGGTAAGCGTGCGTCTCTACCGTATCGAATTCAAGCGGGGTTATTTGCTTATCAATGCTATCCTTTCCTAGTGCAATCAACCCACCCAGACGGGGTGACATCCAGAACGAGAAGAGTAAAAAACAGAGAACGATAAATAGAAAGAACTTGAGTATTCTTTTAATCATAGGGGGGATGAGAAGGCCTAGTTAACGAACATATCCTGGTTAAAAATAGAACCCTTCCCGGAATTTTTCGAGTAAATAAGATTAAAAGGTTCTTAACCGGGTTAACCCCTTAACAAAAAAAGCAGCCCCGTTTACCGGAAGCTGCTTTTTTTGAAGCAAAAGAATTAGGATTAGACGCTTATTTGGATGGAGTCGTGGTCTGCGGCTTACTTACCCGCATGATCCCATTCATGATTCGCCAGTGACCAGGGAAGGTACACACAAAGGGATAGTCCCCCGCTTCTTTGGGAGCCACAAATTTAAGATGCACATTTTCATCGGGGTTAATCAGCTTGGTAGCGATAATCACCTGAGGGATTTCCGGCACGTAGCTTTTATACACCGCATCAGGACGAGTAATCATTTCATCGGCGGCTTTACCAATAATGTCAAGTGACTTAGGTTTGCCAATCACGAAATTATGCTGCATCTGATCTGGGTTATCAATGATGATTTCCACGGGCTGACCGGCTTTCACGCTGAATTCCTTGAGATTGAACTGCATTTTTTCAGTAACCGTTTTGATCTTGATTACCTGCAAGTTCGGATCATCCGTGACTTCATCGGATTTACGCAGACCTACTGTTTCAGCCCAAAGGATCAAACCTTTCTGATTTTCAGGTGAAAATTCCTTTTCAAGACTAGTTAGTAGCTGCTGAGATGAGGCTGCGGAAGTCATCTTTTGTTTAGGATTCCATCCGCGTCTGAGACCCGCCAAAACGGCTTTGGTATCGCCATCATTTACATCTTTTAACTGAGACAGCAAGCTTAGAATCTCCTGGTCACTAGCCGTAGCTGCATACGCCCGGCTCGCATTTTCTACCACAAATCCAGTCAGATTACTCAAGGGCTGATACTTGAGTACGTGGCGGTAGGAGTTATTATTCTCGTTGTTTTCGGGAATCTTGTTGTCAGGATCCACACTCACGGAGATAGAAAAATTACCCGGCACGTCTGAGCTCATGCTCATCGCTCCTACCCAAGGACCATTATTAACCTCCGAAATCAAAGCTTTTTCTCCCGCTGCTAACCCTTTAACGAAGGTATAACTTACCCAGTCGCGAGTCATGTTTGGTCCGGCTACGTTGATTTTAAGGGTAATGGGTGTTCCTTCGGGCACGGCTTTAGAGCCCCGGTTTTCTACTTCCACTGAAAGACTTACCCCTTCGCGAACCGTAGGAGTAGCCGAGGAAGACTTCACCTGAGTAACGACTAGATCAGCTTTGGGTCCCGTAGACTCTGGCTTCTTGGCTTCGCCGTGATTCATGGCGTGATGATCATGATTCATGCCCGCTGAAGCATTTTGAGCGGAAGCAGCCGACTTGCGGGGAGCTTTAGATAGATACGTTTTCAGAAACTCTGACCCGCGGGCGTTAAACACCGTCGTAAAGGCATCAGGCATCCAGCGATCCGATACGAAGGCGGGATTAGCTAAAGCCGTCAGTACTGCTTTCTCAACGGCTGGGCTAGCGGGAGCCTGAGTGAAGGCCAGCAGCGTCTGCAAAGCCACTAAAGGCTCAGCATCATTGAGCGTATTGGCCGAGAGTAAGGCTTCTACCGTTTGAGCAGTGGCAGGCAATACCTGAACGGCTGTTTTGCGAACGCTGGCAGCGGGATGCTTTAAAGCCGCCTCAGCTGCGTTTAACGCTTCTGGATTGGAACCATCTAGAGCGCCCAGCCCGTGCAAAGTCCAAAGCGCATGAATAGCTCCTGGGTTCGAGCCAATTTCATCCAAGCTCTGATTTTTAATTAAGCTTATCAGCTTGGCAACTACATCTTTATTAGCCCGTTCCACTAATAAACGCTGAGCCGTTTGACGCCAGAACATGTTATCATTACTCAGGGCTGCGATCAACTCTTCAGGTCGGTCTTTTGACAAAGCCAGGGGCTGATAGGCCGGGGCTTTTTTATACCCTACGCGGTAAATGCGTCCGTGCGAATTATCACGAAGATCCGTTACATAGGCATTACCCTCTCCGGTCTGAAATCCTTTGGGGGTTGGGTTATGCTGGATAATGAAGCTATACCAATCTGCTACCCAAACGGCTCCGTCAGGACCCACTTCGGCAAAGACGGGAGAAAACCATTCGTCAGCTCCGGCTATTAAATTAAAATCGTTGACATCATGGTAATCGGTTCCTTCCTTTTCCATGGTGTTTAAGTGCACAATATGCCCCGTCGGTTCACTAACAAAAGCCACTTTATTCCAGTATGATTTAGGAAAACTGCGGGCCGTGTAAAAATTATGACCGGCCGCGGCCGTATACCCACCAAATACGTCTACCTGCCGGATGCGGGTAAGTACTTTCATGTCCTTGTGAGTATCCGTACTGCGACCTCCGCGGAGGCGGAGCTTATCCCATCCCAGCATATAGCGGTTAGGAATAGCCATGTACCAGCCGTGGTCATTATTAGCCGTAGAGCCAAAGAGGTTACCCGTCTCATCAAAGGCCAGTCCCCAGGTGTTATTAGACGTGCTGGTTAAGTATTCAATTTCTGAGCCGTCGGGCTTGAAACGGAAAAACCCTTGTCCAAACTGATGTTTTTTACCCCCTACCGTACCGTTAAAACCTGAATACCCAATGGATCCGTAAATCCAGTTATCAAAGCCATAATGCAAGTTGCTCGGGCCGGCGTGGGTGTCCATCGTGCCAAAGCCTTTGATTAACACCTTGCGAACATCGGCCTTGCCATCCCCATCCGTATCCTTTAAAAAGAGCATATCCGGAGCCTGAGAGACGATGAATCCACCATCGTAAGGCAGTAAACTCGTAGGAATACTCAGATCTTCGGCGAACTTGGTAAACTTATCGGCCTTGCCATCTTTGTTGGTATCTTCCAGCATAAGGATATAATCCTTACCCCCCGTTTCCTTGCGTTCATTGGGGTAATCCAGCGTTACAATCACAAACATGCGGCCCTTTTCATCCCAGCTTAAAGCAATGGGGTGCTGCACGTTGGGCTCATGGGCGAATAACCCCAGGGTAAAATCAGGATTGACCTGCAAAAACTTCATCGACTCCTCCGGCGAAAGCGGGTCGGGCTTGAGTTGCGGACCCGGGCGTTTTTCGTAGTTAGGTAAATTAGCTTCCTGATACACAAAGGAAGGAGTCTTGAGATTTTTGAGTTCCTCGACTACTTTATCACCCACCGCCCATTTGATTCCTTTTTCCATCAAGGTGTGAAAATCAGGCTGTTTCCAGGTGATTTCATCGTGCCCGTAGGCAGTATAAAACACGCGGCCTTTACCGAAATTACGAACCCAGGTATAAGGCTCCGTTTTTTGGCCCGGTTTGTCTTTGGCTTGTTTGGCGTCAATGATTCGTTCGGTTAATACCACATTATCAGCCGCTAGCTTTTTATGCAGGTAGGTTTCATCAACGGTCTTAAACTGCTTGGAACCAAAAATAGCCGGATGGTCAGGCTTGGCCCATACGGGCTGAATCGTATCCCAGCCGTGTTTCCAAAACTGCCCGCCTACCATGTCATTGACAAAGGCACTTGAATTGCGAAAACACCACGAAGCACAGTGAACGGCAATGAGTCCTTTGCCATTTTTCACAAAGTCAATCATGGCTTTTTCGGGGGCGGCAGGAATGCTATCCCAGTTGGCAAACACGAGTAAACCGTCGTATTTACTTAGATTCTCTGAATTAAGATCTTCCAGTTTATCGGTGTAGCTTAAATTAATTCCCTTATCCCCCAGACCCGCCATCAGCAGCGGGGCCATTTGAATAGGTCGGTGATGTCCCTTATCACCCAGAAACAGAATTTCGATGCGTCGGCCTTGGGTATCCGCCTTGCCTGCCTTGGGCTGCCGCGTACAATAGGTAAGCGTCAACAGGCTCAAAGCGATTAATCCGGCCAGAAGTTTTTTCATCATTTAAGTAGGTTTAGCATGATTAGGCTTACTTGCCGCCGCAAGCAGACTTGCGACGGCAAGCTCACTCATTACGCATTCTCAAAATCGGGTAAGTACATCAACTTCCCGCCCTGCAGAGCTGATTCATGAGCTAAAATACCCACACTCGTCCATTCAGCCGATTGCACGGCATTGGGGAAAGGTTCACGATCTTCTACGAGGGCCGAGAGGAATTCGTGCACTAAGTGCGGGTGCGATCCACCGTGTCCGCTGCCCTGGGTAAAGCTCAGGTGCGTATGTTCGGCTACGTCGTAAACACCCTTAGTCGTAAAATCCTGAATTTCCTCAGGCAGGTAATGAGCAAAATCGGGTACAGTTACGCGCTCAGCGATTTCGTGTTCTTCTTTTTTAGCGGTGTGAATCACCGCCTCTTCACCTTCGATCAAAGGCCACTCAAAAGACTTCTTTGAACCATAGACTTCAAAGCTTTCCCGGTACTGACGGGCCGTGTCAAAGAGGGAACGATACACGTAAGCCGCTAAGTCGCTGTCTTTAAACTTGATGTGAGCCGACTCAATCGCGAAAGGTGAATTGTGGATTTTTGCCAGATCTTCACTGATCGTACCTGAGCCAAAGCAGGAAACGTACTCAGGGCTTGACTTGAGCAGGCCTGCCACCGGACCTACGCAGTGGGTGGCGTAGTGCATGGGGGGTAATCCGGGCCAGTAATCAGGCCAGCCTTCCATATCCTGCTGGTGGCTGGCTTTTAAAAACTGTACTTTACCCAGCTCACCTTTTTCGTATAAATCCTTAACAAAGAGGAATTCGCGGCTATAGACCACGGTTTCCATCATCATGTATTTTTTACCTGTTTCCTTGGAAACTCTGACAATTTCCAGACAATCCTCTACGCTGGTAGCCATGGGAACCGTGCAGGCCACATGCTTGCCCGCCCGAAGAGCCTTTAAACTCTGCTCGGCGTGATTAGGAATGGGTGAGTTAATGTGAACGGCATCTACGTTGGGATCTTTGAGTAACTCATCAAAATCCGTGTAACGTACTTCGATTCCGAAGGCATCGCCTACGGCATTGAGTTTTTCGGGTGTACGCTGACAAATGGCGTACATATTAGCTAAAGGATGACGCTGATAAATGGGGATGAATTCGGCTCCGAAGCCCAGACCAACGATGGCAATGTTAAGGGGTGAAGACATGAAACTAGAGGTTAAGTCTTATTAAAGATGGTACGATTATTAAAGAGAGAAAGCCGGCTTTACGCATGACCGTTACTGAGCACCTGGGGAGCATACTCCCACTGACTTTTAATGAAGGCAAGTCCCTCCCGCATGAGCTGTTCTTCCGAATCAAACATCTGTCGCCAGATATTAGCTACGCTGAGTTTAGGGCTAAAGGCTTCAATGCTTAACCAGCCCTGGTAATCAATGTCGCGAAGTCCGGCAAATACACCCTTCCAATCGACATTTCCCTTACCGGGGGTCGAGCGGTCATTCTCTGAGAGTTGCACAAAGGTGATACGATCGCCCAGCCTACGAATGGTTTCTCCGATGTTCTTTTCTTCGATATTGGCGTGAAACGTATCAAACATGATCTGGCAATGGGGATGGTTCACTTCATCGACAAAGCGGGCGAGCTCGGCTCCGCAACTCGTCAGATACATTTCAAAGCGATTGAGGTATTCTAGACCCAGGGTAATGCCCTGACTTTGGGCATAATCGGCCAGAATCTGGATGCTTTCAACCCCCCATTTCCATTCGTCAGCCGTGGCTGGCTGACCCGTAAAAACGCCCAGAGCCGAGTGGTAAGGGCCCATGAGTTTTTCAGCGCCGAGTTCTACCGCACAGTCCACGCTTCGCAGCAAGTGCTCCAAAGTAGCTTTACGCATGGAGGCATCCGGACTGATCAAGTTAGCTTCGGGTCCGCAGATGACATCCGCCTGCCGCTTGAGACCTAACTCATCGAGTTTTCGAGCCCAGGGTTTCCAGTGATTACGATCGCTCGTGGACAGAGGCACTTCTACCCCGCCAAAACCAATGGATTTGATTAATTCGAGCGTTGGAAAAAAAGATTCGTCGAGATTGCCCCCCCACAGGAGCAGATTCATGCTGTAGATCATTGTGCAATTTTATGATGGAAAAATAATAAATACTGTCTCCGCATTGACCATGTTCTACTGAATTTTGACCTATTTTACAAAATCAACCTTAGTAAGCATCAAAATAGAGAATATTACCGATTATTACTTCACCGACGAACCTTTTACATATGAAATCAGCCCTGCGTAAATCCATCGAAAATCAGGTGGCTTCCTTTACCATGCAGGAGCTTACGGCTCCTCATTTTGACCCTAACTGGCACTTTCATCCGCACTACCAGCTCTTCACGGTAGAAGAAGGAACCGGAACGCGTTTCATTGGCGATAACATTCAGCCTTTTGAACCCGGCGATACCGTTTTTTTAGGTCCTAACATTCCTCACCTCTGGCGAAGTGATCCCCCCTATTTCCAGGCTTCGTCAGAACTCTTTACGAAAGGAATTGTGGTTTATTTTACGGAAGATTTTCTGGGTAATGACTTTTTTAAACGACCGGAAATGCACGGCTTACAAAGCTTCTTTACCGACGCTACGCGGGGCTATGAAATCACGGGCTCCTTGAAGACTCACGTCCGGGAGCGGATGCATAAACTCTTACAGGCCAGTGGCTTTCAGGCTATTTTGCAGTTACTCTCCATTTTAGACGATCTGGCTCACGCCGAAGAATGCCAGCCCATTGCCAGCCTGGGATATGTCAACACGCATAAGGTCTCAGAAACCGAGCGGATGCAGAAAGTACACGATTACGTGCTTGATCACTTCCGTCAGGAAATCAGACTCGATGAAATGGCCTCGCTGGCGGGCATGAGTCCTTCGGCTTTCTGCCGCTATTTTAAAACCAGAACCAACCGCACCTTTTCTGAATTTGTCAGCGAAGTCCGCATTGGCTATGCCTGCAAGTTGTTAATTGAAGGCAAATTTACCGTCACGCAGATTTGCTATGAAAGCGGCTTTAATACCATTTCCAATTTCAACCGGCAGTTTAAGGAAATCACTACGCTAACGCCCGCCCAGTATCAGAAGGCGTATCAATAGGCACAAAAAAAGAGCAAGGCCTAAGCCTTGCTCTGCATCGTTTCCATAATACTCGTTGTTGTATAGTCTTTATTTGGGCTCAGGCTGCCGCTCTAAATCAAAAAGCTCAACCAGCACATCCGCCAGTTGGTCGGCATCTCCCCGACGACAGGCATTTTTAAGATTCACCGCTGGTGAACGCAAGATTCGATTGACAATATTAGCCGTGAGCTTATCAAATTTATCGGCTTCCTCTGGGGTCAAATGTTTGAGTTGACGAGCCAGTTCTTCTTTACGAATCTGATCCAGGGCCTGCTTGAATTTCTGAATGGTAGGTGATACTACCATTTCCTTCGACCAATCCTGGAATCCCGCCATGGCTTCGTCCAGGATGCGGTGTACGGCTGGTACTGAATCCAGTCGCCGCTGCAAGGCGGCATTGGCCTTGGCCTGAATATCGTCAATGGAATACACCAACGCTCCGGGTACTTCCTCTACCTGGGCTTCAATGCTGCGAGGCACGGACAGATCGATGAAATACTTGAAGGTAAGAATATCCAGACTTTGCACAAACGTCTTGGTAAACAAAGGAGTCGTTACCCGCAGCGATGACACAATTACATCCGCCTGACGCACTTCAGCTTCCAGATTTTCCCAGTCAGCTACGCGGAAAGAAGTCCCTTCTGCTACACTAACCGACTTGGCATACGTGCGGTTAATAAGAGTGATCTGGGCGAATTCTTTATCGGCCAGATTCTTAACTACATCCGTTCCGATTTCTCCTAATCCCACCACCAGCACGCGGGGCTGAGCGTGGTTCTGGGTTAAGTCAGCGATCAAATCAACCGTTGCATAGGAAACCGACGCAGCTCCATCGCGGAAACTGGTTTCCTGATTAACCCGCTTACTGGAAAAGAAAATCGTGTGCATGAGCCGGTGCAGGAAAGGACTTGCCGCATCCACATCCACCGACCACTGGTACGAATGTTTAACCTGATTGGGAATCTGTAAATCACCGACTACCTGCGAGTGAAGACCTGTAGCTACTTCGAATAAATGACGAATGGCCTGGATTTGATCATCCAGCACTACAAAGTAATCGGGCAGGTCCGATGGTTTTTCCAGACCTTTTTCAATGGCTAACAACTTAATTACTGACTCAGCATAGCTTTCGCCTGCCGTATAATATATCTCCGTACGGTTGCACGTCGAAACCACCAGAATATCCTGAAATCCAAAAAGTTCTTTCAGTTTCAGGGTAAAAGTCTTGGCCTCGTTTTCATCCAGTGCGACCTGCTCTCTTATGGCTAAGGGAGCAGTTTTGTACGATAAACTGATTGCTCGAAACGTAGTAGTCATTTCCTTCACTAAAAACACAAAAATACGTCAGGATAACCTTCCGACGGATGTAATAAATCCCATTCTGTTCTATTTAGAATGAATCAAAACTACATAGGCCATTTTCCTGACTCCCAGACAAGATTAAGCTGAGTTTTCAACTTAATCTATGACATTTGTCATTTCCTAACCGGCTCACGTAGAGCATTAGACTTACGTTCAGGGAATCAGTCAAACGAAAATCTATAAATTGAGCCCCTGGGCTGGAATTATTTTCCCGCCTGCATATAAATCCCAAAGGCTTCGGCGTTGGTTGAAAAGAAATGAAACAAGGTAGTGCCAATCCTCCCGTAAAATCATCAGCCGATAACCGCCGGGGTACGCTAGCGGCCCGGATGCGTTCGGGTGATTTATACCAGCAAAAAAATCAAGTCAAAATAGGCATTCTGCTAACGTTGATGGCTTTTTCCGTAGGCTGGTTCTATTACACCAACTCGCTTATTTCGCGATTAGAAGCCCACGAACTCGAAGAGGTACGCCTCTACGCCAAAAGCTTAGAGTATGCCTATACGAGTCCCGAGCAGACCGATCTTAATTTTTTCTTTGATAACATTGTAAAAGTCAATACGGAAATCCCCGTTATTGTTGAATATCAGAATAACTACACCCCCCGCAACATTACCCTGCCGGAAAATCCCGATGAGGTCCAGGCTTTCTTAAAGCAAAAAGCGGCCGAATTTCAAACCGATAACGCACCCATTGAATACGACGGTGGCTTTGGTAAAGGCTACATCTATTTTAGCCATTCCTTTCTTTTTACCCAGCTTCAGTATTATCCCCTGGTCATGTTTTTGGGCCTTCTGGTATTTGGCTATTTGGCTTACTTAGCCTTTAGTGCTTCCCGCCGCTCGGAGCAAAACCGGGTTTGGGTGGGTCTGGCCAAGGAAACCGCTCACCAGTTGGGCACGCCTTTGTCGGGTTTGAAGGGCTGGGTAGAATACTTTAAAATCGATCCCGACCGCTATGAAACCGAGTTTGTACTCGAGCTGGAAAAAGACGTGGAGCGGCTCGAGACGATCACCGCCCGCTTTTCCAACATCGGTTCCATGCCCACGCTAACGCCCGAGCCTTTGGATCAACACATTGAAAAATTTGTGGATTATCTCAAACGCCGGGTTTCTTCAAAAATCAAATGGCAAATTGCCAATCAGATTCCGGCCGGTAAGCTCATTCCCATCAACCGCTATCTTTTTGAATGGGTGATTGAAAACCTTTGCAAGAATGCAGTGGATGCCATGGAAGGCGTGGGCGAGCTCAGCATCGTCATGAATGAGCGTCCCGGGCAGATCGTCATTGACATTAGTGATACGGGGAAAGGGATTCCTAAGTCCAATTGGAAATCCGTATTTAATCCCGGCTTTAGTACCAAAAAACGCGGTTGGGGACTCGGGCTGACGCTAGCCAAACGCATCATTGAAAACTATCACAAGGGTAAGCTTTTTGTCAAGAACTCAGAGCCCGGCAAAGGCACTACCTTTAGAATTACCTTACCCGTATCTTCCTAACGAAAAAAGAGAATAACGATCAGTCATTCTCTTTTTTATATCATTTTTAAGTGAGCAGGCCTAGTTTTCTACCCGAAGAATAACGGAAGGCGTTTCCACTTCATTACTTACATTTAAAGCCCGGTCCTTGATTTTAATCATAAATTTCAAGGTGTCGTTTCTCGATACAGCCAGGTGAGGAATCATAATCGAGCGGGAAAGGGTGCCTTCAATGGGTCCTACTTTATTATCCTGACGAAGGCGGGGAAAGTTACCCGAATTAGAAACGCCGAAGCTTTGGGTAATATCCTGAAATTGACCCCGCACGCGGCGGAAAGTGCGAACTTCGTAATTATAGCCTTCTTTGATGAGTACTGAATCCGGGTACATATTACTCGAAAGCCCTAGGTCACCATCGCCATCCTGGAATTTAACGCCAATCACGAGCGAATCCTGCGCATTACCCAGGCGGTCCGTGTTGGTGGTTTTACTAATGGTGGTGCTTCCTTCCAACAAATTAGGCACATTTGAAAAGTCAGGCTCACCCGTACAACCTGCTATATATAACCCCGCACCAACGATTAAAAACGTAAATATTACCCGTTTCATAGGAACCTAATTCTTGTAGTCACTGTCATAAACGACCAATTCACTCTTAAAGTTACATTAGCGCCTGCGAAAATAAGTAAGTTTGTAAAAATTCACCCCATTGGGCTCTGGCCAATCCTGACAAATGTCTATTACTGAAGAACTTAAAGATAAAATAGTATCGCTGAATCCCCTGCACTTTGAAGAATTGAGCCTGGAAGTCTTCCAGCTTCAGGCCCGGCAGAATGCCGTCTACCAGCAATACCTTTCCCATTTAAAAGTCAAGCCGGATCAGGTTGAATCCCTGGAGAAGATTCCTTATTTGCCCATTGAATTTTTCAAATCACACCGCGTGCTAAGCTCCCAGGCGGAAGTAAAAACCATCTTCGCCAGCAGCGGCACGACGGGGCAAATTACCAGTCAACATCTGGTTATTGATCCTGATTTTTACGATAGGGTCAGTGAGCGTATTTTCGAGCAGATGTACGGCCCGCTCGAAAATTTTCATATTCTGGCCCTGCTGCCTTCGTATCTGGAGCGGTCGAACTCTTCGCTGGTGCATATGGTACGGCACTTTATTGCCAAAACCAAGTCTGAGTACTCGGGCTTTTATCTCCATAATACCGATGAGTTACTCGAACGGCTGGCTTTGCTTCGAGATCAACCGGAAAAAAAAGTGCTGCTCATCGGCGTTACTTTTGCCCTTTTGGATCTGGCCGAAACGGCGGATTTATCCTTCCTTGAAGGTATGGAGCACTTGATTGTCATGGAAACCGGAGGCATGAAAGGTCGTCGTCAGGAATTGCTGCGCGAGGAGTTACACGAGATGCTCACCCAGGCTTTTCACGTTTCCAGTATTCATTCGGAATACGGGATGACCGAGCTACTCTCCCAGGGCTATTCGTTTGGCGAGGGCCTGTTTCACCTACCGGCCAGTATGAACATTACCCTTCGCGATGTCAATGATCCCTTTCATTTGTATCAACCCGGTCAGCAAACCCGCAGCACCGGGGGTATCAATATTATTGATTTAGCCAATATTGACTCCTGTAGTTTTCTGGAAACCAAGGACTTGGGAAGTTATGGCATAGCGCCGCAAACTTTTCGGGTATTGGGACGTTTTGATAACTCAGACCTTCGAGGCTGTAATCTCATGGTTTTATAAATCCACTCCTGCGCTATGCGTTTGCTTGTCAAGTTACTTTTTCTGCTGCTGCTGATCGCCGGTATTATTTACGGCTGGGAACAGATCAAGGCCCGTAAGTTTTTTGACCCCTTAGGCCGCTCTGAAATCGTAACCAGCCATAACGTAGTCCTTGAGCAGATTACTTCCATGGGTAAGCTTGAGCTCGTCAAGTATAATTTCCGCGACGTAGTAGATCAAAAAATCACCCGCCAGTTTCTACCCGATGGCAAAGCGCTGCTGATTATTCAGGGGGAAGCCGTAGGCTGTCTGGATTTAACCCAGATGAAAGTAACTGACATTGGAGAAATGCGCGATACCCTCATCATCCGATTGCCTGAACCCGAAATTTGTGTGGCTAAAATTGATCACTCCAAGTCAAGAGTTTATAATACGGAATACGCCTTTACCGACGAAGCCTTACTCATTGACCAGGCCTTTAAAAAAGCCGAAGAGCAGGTAAGTCAATCGGCCATTCAAGCGGGAATTTTAGAACAAACCCGGGAGAATGCCAATAAGATTCTGCGGCCCATGCTTGAAAAAGTATCGGGTAAAAAGGTACTGCTTCGCTACCGGCTCAAAGGCCAGATCGAGGATCCCCGGTAAGGTTTGTATGCTTTTTTAGAAACTTCCCACTTCATCACTATAGAATCATCATGCAAGGCAAAGTAGCCATTGTCACGGGAGGAGCCCAGGGAATCGGTCAACTCATTACGCAGCGATTACTCGAAAAAGGTTGCTCGGTGGCCATTTGGGAACAAAACCAGGAGGCCTTAACTAGCATTACTACGGCCTTTGAAAAGCTGGGGCATGTATTAGCGGTGAGCTGCGATGTTAGCCAGCCCCAATCCATTGAAAAAGCATTTCAAAAAACCGTTGACGCGTTTGGACGGATTGATATTCTCATTAACAATGCGGCTATTTTTGATAGCAAGCCCCTACAAGACTGGAGCTATGAGGATTGGAACCACGGTTTGATGGTTAACCTTTCAGGCCCCTTCTGGTGCAGTAAAGTATGTGCGCCTTATCTACAAGCCAGTCAGGGCATTATTATTAATTTGTGTTCGACCCGGGCCTTCCAGTCCGAAGCCGGTAGCTTTGCCTATTCAGCTTCCAAGGGAGGTATTTTTGCCCTTACCCATTCGCTGGCTATTAGCTTAGGACCCGACATCCGGGTCAATTGCATCTCTCCGGGCTGGATTGATGTTACCGCTTACCAACACGAGAAGAAAGCTGAAAAGCTCAGCAAAGCCGACCATGAGCAGCACCCGGCAGGCCGGGTAGGCAATCCCGATGACATTGCCAATATGATCTTGTTTTTGAGTGATCCAGCCAACTCCTTTATTACGGGACAGAATTTTACCGTGGATGGGGGAATGAGTCGAAAAATGATTTACGTCTAGAAGAATATAAAAAGCCGCAGCACATAAATGCTGCGGCTTTTCTGTAACGATAGCATCAAGCCGGTTTTCTTAGCGATTGGCCAATACAACCAGGGCTGCTACGTTGACGCCAAAAGCTAAGCCCCAGGCTTTCCAAATTTTCTTCTGCTTGATTTGCTTGGCCCGCTGGGTGTAGCCACTGGCGTAATCGGGTGATTTCATTAACTCAGCGTCGGGAAATCCCAAATTTTCCATCCTCGGTGATTTATCCGAGCTGATCACGGCCGGAATCAGGCCCAGAAAGGGAACGAGTACACTGCCTAAAAAAGTCCCATTTCTAGCCTTTTTGTACTTCTTATAGTGCATATCCGCATCCATTCTTCCCTTGGCAAACAAGTCCTGGGGATACTCGGCAACTTTTACGGGAGCGGTCCTATGGGAAGCGATAAGCACGCTGTCGGTGCCTTGAGCAAACGTAGTACTAACACGGGCGAGTACTAGTAGCAGAACTACTAATGAAGTTTTCATATATCCTGGCGGGGCTTAAGTCATTTATGTTAGTAAAGATACTTAAGTCTTCTAACAATATTACTATAGTAATTTTTTCTAATATTTTTTTAATCTCAATTAAACCAATCAACTGATTATCAAATGCTTATAGCATAATAAAAATACACCCCGCCGGAAACAAATTCAGCGGGGTGTATTAGGCAAAAGAACCTAAAAACTACTCTTCTTTACCGTCATCAACAATATTAGGCTCCAGCGTATCCACTAAGGCTTCGTCGTCTCCTTTTACCTTTTCTTTGATTTTAGCTTCCAGCTCGTCTAGCAATTCAGGATTATCCTTGAGGATTTCTTTCACTGCATCACGGCCCTGACCTAAACGGTTGGTTCCGTAGCTAAACCAGGAACCTGATTTTTTCACAATCTCGAGTTCAACGGCTAGATCCAGTACCTCTCCTACTTTAGAGATTCCTTCGCCGTACATGATATCGAACTCAACGACTTTAAATGGAGGGGCCAGTTTGTTTTTAACCACCTTCACGCGGGTACGGTTACCCGTAATACTGTCCGCTCCTTCTTTGATTTGACCCGCCCGGCGAATATCCAGACGAACCGAAGCGTAGAATTTCAAGGCATTTCCCCCCGTAGTGGTTTCAGGGTTACCAAACATGACGCCAATTTTCTCGCGTAATTGGTTAATGAAAATACAGCAGCAGGAAGTTTTATTGATAATACCCGTCATCTTCCGCAGGGCCTGCGACATCAGACGAGCCTGCAGACCTACTTTTGAATCCCCCATATCGCCTTCGATTTCGGCTTTGGGAACCAGGGCAGCTACCGAGTCAATTACAATAATATCAATGGCACCCGAAGAAATCAGGTGTTCGGCGATTTCCAGCGCCTGCTCTCCGTTATCCGGCTGAGCAATGAGCAGATTACCCGTATCAATGCCTAATTTTTCTGCATAACTGCGATCAAAGGCGTGTTCAGCATCAATGAATGCGGCTAAGCCTCCTTTTTTCTGAGCTTCGGCAATACAGTGCATGGCAATGGTCGTCTTACCTGACGATTCAGGTCCGTAGATTTCTACGACCCGTCCCCGGGGTACTCCGCCAATGCCCAAAGCCAGGTCGAGTCCTAAAGATCCCGTTGAAATCACAGGAATATCAAGAACCTTTGCATCCGAAAGACGCATTACTGTACCTTTACCGTAGGCCTTGTCTAATTTTTCAATGGTGGTTTGCAATGCCTTTAACTTTTGACCTGCATCCGTGCCTTTTGCTTCTGCCATGTTTAAAAAAACGAGCTATTGAGTGAAGAATTTGACCTAAAATTACAAATACCGGGGCAAATATCCTAATCACCCCCTAAAATTTGTTCTATTTTTTTAATCAAACCAAGCAACGAAACGTTCCCTGATTTTTGATTTTGAGACATATTTACGAGGGAAATGTGCATTGATGGTTGCCGTTTGCAAAAAAAGCGTTTTTATTGAAACCGAAGTGATTCTTTTAAAGTCAACCATGAAGCGTATCTTAAAAAAAATAGGTCTCATTATCAGTGCACTAGTACTGGCTTTACTCATCTGGCAGTGGGACTGGGTTCGTTACGGCTACGGCCAATTAAGCGGCGGCGCTCATGTTTTACTAGCGGCTAAACCCGTCAAAGAAGTGTTAGAGGATCCAACCGTAAATGATTCCATCAAGGCCAAGCTTACCCTCATTGAAGACATTCGCCGGTTTGCCATTGATTCACTCGGACTTAACGATACGCCCTTATATCAGTCTTATTATGATCAGGGCGATGAGCCTATTTGCTACGTAGTGACCGTGGCCGAAGCCTACCGGGTGAAAGCCATCGATTTTTCATTTCCCCTCATTGGTTCGTTTACCTACAAGGGCTTTTTTGACTTGAACCGGGCCAAAGAAGAAGTGAAAGCCTGGCCTGGGTATGATACTGAAATCAGCCCGGTTTCGGCTTACAGTACCTTAGGCTACTTTAATGACCCCATTCTCTCGGGCATGCTTTCCCTGCCCGAAGGACGACTCGCCAGCCTAATTATGCATGAAATGACGCATGCGACGCTCTTTATCAAAAACCAGCACGAGTTCAATGAGAATCTGGCTAATTTCATTGGCGATTACGGAGCCATTCGATTTTTGGCACAGCGTTTTGGCACCCACTCATCGATTTACCGGGCCTATCTGGAAGGGAAAGTCTTTAGAGATCGATACGTGCACCATTTCAACCGAGGTAAGCAGTCGCTGGATAGTTTGTATGAAAGTTTTTCGGACCAGCAATCCATTGCCGAAAAAAACCGGCTTAAGCACGCCCAGATTCGGTATATTATTCAAGCCTCTGATACGTTATATAGGGGGCTGGCTCACGTTCGCAGGCGAAACTGGAAAACCAATGAATTACCCAATAATGCTTTCTTTGTAGGTTTTTCTACGTATAACTCCCGGCGAAATGAGTTTGAAATTGAATTTAGGAAGAAGTTTCAGGGTGATTTTAAACGATACTTGTCCTATTTAAAATCGAAATACGATTCTTAATAACGCTAATAACCGGATTCTTTACCGACCTTTTACTCCCCTTATTACATGCGTATGTCCCGCTTTTCTTTAGTAGTGTTTTTCCTGAGTGGTTTTGTTGGACTGGGCTTCATTTCATTTCGAGAAGTAACCCCCCAGACTCCCTTTCAAGCTACGCCAGGCGAACATCTGGAATACCGCGTTCACTATGGTTTTATTAATGCCGCCGAAGCTACCGTTGATGTAAGCGATAAATTTCACCGCATCAAAGGCAAAGCCTGTTACCGGGTAACGGCGACGGGTCGTACGACCGGCGCCTTTGATCTGGTTACTAAAGTTCGCGACTCTTGGCAATCGTATATTGATCCGCAAACGCTCTTACCCTTGGAGTTTAACATGCGCCAACAGGAAGGCCGCTATCAAAAAGAGCAAAAAGTAACCTTTGACCAGACCGCTGATAAGATCATTTCCGTTAGCAAAGGCAAAGACGCCAAAGAAGACACCAAAGAGTTTAAAGCCCCCGGCTCCGTGTATGATGTCA
The DNA here is from genome assembly GCA_913774715.1 of uncultured Siphonobacter sp. Taxonomy (GTDB): domain Bacteria; phylum Bacteroidota; class Bacteroidia; order Cytophagales; family Spirosomataceae; genus Siphonobacter. The sequence goes on from CAJYHS010000149.1 coordinate 187,343, forward strand.
TTAGTGGTTATTTTCTTCTGAGAACCGTAGATTTCAATCGCATGAAGGAAGGGCAGGTGACCACGGTAAAAACCTTTTATGATAACGATTTTATTAATCTTCAGATTCGTTACGCGGGAAAAGAGGTGGTCAAAACCAAGTTTGGTAAGCTCAATACCCATCGCATTGTGCCCATCATGCCTTCCAATAAACTCTTTGACGGCAAGGAAGCCATTCGGATCTGGGTCTCGGATGATGCCAACAAAGTACCCGTGAAAGTAGAGTTTGATTTGATGGTTGGAGCGGTCGCTATGGATTTAAAAAGCTATAAAGGCATGCGGGAAGAGTTCCAGTGGCAGTAATCAGCGCAAGTAGTTACGAAGCTTCCAAAGAGCCTTTACCCAGGCTGGCAATTGATTGGCCCGTATTTCATAAAAAGGGCTTATCGTACTTCCGAAACTGGCATAGAAATTAGCGATGTCAGCAAGCTGAGCACTTTCAAAATCAAATACCCCGGATTTTCCGGCTTTCTCCTGTAAATAACAATCCAGGAGATAACTACGGGCATTACCCCGGCGGCCTTCTTCATCGGCGGCGTTGAATAAATAAAGGCTTCGGCTTTTCCAGGTTACAAACCAGGCTCCCGCTTTAAGGGAATCAGCTTTCTGAGCATACCACAACTCCGATAATCCCCGCCTTTGGGCTTCCTTATATAATACCGCTAATAAGGCGTAGGTGCTGGGGTGAGCTCCTCCCTGAATCTGATGCTGGTGATGGGTTTGGAATAACTCAGCCAGGCGATCGATCTCAGCTTCTTTACGAATCGTCCACTCCGCTTTTCTGCCCCGCTTGACATTGATCTTTCGATCCCGGTTATAATTATCCCAAATGAAGGAATAAGGCTTGTCCAGCGAAAGTACGTGGGTATAAAAGGGGGTTATTTGGGCTAGGCCATAGCTATGCAGCAAAGACGCATCCATTCCTGCTAGGCAGAAGCTGGCAATGAATCGATACTTGTTAAACAAAGCGTCCAGAAAGAGTTGGTGTTCAGCCTGGGTTAGTGTCTCAGCCGAGTAAACCGATAAAAACTGGCAAAACAGGGGTTGATGCACCAAAAGAAAGCCGTAACGACGCAGCAGTGGAATGGGAAGAACGGCTCGGTACTGCTGCGAAGATTTCCAGACCAGACACTCCCACTCAGGAGAAACCAGATCAAGCCACCAGGATAGTCCGTAAATCACACCCAGGTCACTTGCTTCCACGCAAGCATCGTAAGCAGTCGCATCTAGCTCGGATCGACGAAGACGAATAATCATGGCGAAAGGTCCCCGATTAGCTTTTGAGTTAAAAACCAGAAAACCGCCTTCAAACCCTACTAGCTTTTCTTTCCGAAGTTTTTCTGAAGTTCGAGTAGTTGAGCTTTCACGTCTTTATTGTGCTCTTTCAACTCCGAAATAGTTTGGATGGCGTGAATTACCGTGGAGTGATCACGGCCCCCGAAGTGGTAGCCAATGGACTTAAGGGACAAATCGGTGTATTCCTTAGCGAAATACATGGCCACCTGACGCGGGAAAACGAGTTCTTTTTTTCGACTCTTTCCCTTCATGTCCTGAAGCGTAGTCTTGTAATGCTGACAAATGGTTTCCATGATCGTTTCAATGGTCACCTCCCGCTCCGAATCCTGCACAATATTACGAAGCACCTGTCGGGCCAGGTTCATATCTATTTCCCGGCGCAGCAGCGTAGCCTGAGCAATTAAAGAAACCACCACTCCTTCTAACTCGCGAACGTTGGTATCAATCGAGTGCGCCAGATACTCAATCACTTCGTAATCAATATTGACCCCATCCCCATGGAGTTTCTTCATAATGATGGCAATCCTAGACTCCAGATCAGGCATCTGTAAGTCGGCTGAAAGCCCCCACTTGAAACGAGAAAGCAACCGATCCTGAAGCCCCTGCAAATCCTTGGGAGGACGATCCGAGGTCATGATAATCTGCTTACCGGTTTGATGCAGGTGGTTGAAAATATGGAAAAAGGTTTCCTGCGTTCGTTCTTTACCCGCTAAAAACTGAACATCATCCAGTATGAGCACGTCTACTTGTAAATAGAAGTTGGTAAAGTTCTGAATGGAGTTATTTCGAACCGCCATCACGAACTGATTCATGAATTTCTCGGTGGAAACAAATAACACAAATTTCCCCGCATTGGAAGCTTTGATCTGATTACCAATGGCTTGAGCGAGGTGAGTTTTCCCCAAACCTACTCCTCCGTAAATCAAAAGCGGATTAAAGGAGGTTACTCCGGGCTTCGTAGCTACCGCATGACCCGCCGAACGGGCCAGACGGTTAAAGTCTCCTTCAACGTAATTTTCAAAGGTATAAATCGGATTCAGATACGACGTGAGTTCGAGTCCATCTAAATCAGGTAAATCAAAAGGATTGCGAAGTTGCTCGGGTTCAGCGTTAGCACGCTTCGGGGGAACGGGAGCGTTTTGAGGAGAAGGTCGCTGATTAGGAACCGTATACCCGATGGGCGGCTTCTTATCGTCGCCTTTATCCACAATCACCGCGTATTCCAGCATCCCCTGACGACCAATAGCGTGATCAATCGCCCGTCGCAGTACGTGCACGTAATTTTCCTCCAGCCATTCGTAGAAAAACTCGCTCGGCACCTGAATGGTCAAGGTGTTGCCAGACAGACGTGCGGGCACGATCGGCTCGAACCAGGTTTTGAAGCTCTGGTCGGGCACGTACTCACGTATGATCTTTAAACACTCTTGCCAAACGGATTTGGCATCTCTAACGGCAGTCTGCAAGGCTATTTTCAGGCTGGATTTTTCACAAGGGGTGCAAAGATAAATAATCAGGATGGCCCCGTAAAACGTATTAACGCAAAATCCTCATTTTTTTTTGAGTACGCTCTTTTTAGAAAAGAGCATTCACAAAGTATGAATTTTAAGTTAACAAACCGTTATTTAATAGAGGGCTTTTGCAAAACCTCCTGATAAACGACCCCAGCCATGACTTCAACTTTTGAACTGACGACTTCGATTTTCCAGGCCTACCAAAGTCACCCTGCCCAGCTCATCCCCGAGTCCCTCCAGCAGGCCGCCTTACCTCTACTCGAACGGTGGGAGCTTAGACCCGAGTCTTTTCCTGCGTCATTTCCAGGCCCTCTTCTCAGGGCTAGCCAGCCCAGTAATCAACAGCTAGTGGCCCGTGAACTTGTTGAGGTAACGCAAGGTTCCCCCTTGCCCCATGAGTCGCAAGCCCAGGCCGTCGAGTACGTCATTGAAAGCCCGCAACTCGAGTACGAATCATTCCTGAGCCGCATGCACCCCCACCGCCAGAGAGTTTATTTTTCCGGCTCGGTGGATTATCTGGCCTTAGCTGATTTACTCTGCGAGTACTTTCCTGAGGGTTTACAGGGAGGTTTTGGAAGTAAAGTAAATCCTGACCTGCCCGGTTTTACCGAAGGACTCCTTCGTAAAACTTCTTTTTCAGAGGACTTCAAACCCTTCCGGCTCGTTTCACTAGCCGAAGAAAATATTCCCAAACGACTCAGTCATATTCTGCATTCCCTGGATCGGTGGATCCACTCCTTGCCTCAAGAGTCTGATCACGCGTCGGTACTGCTAGCCAAGACTGAACTTGCTTTCGAGTTAACAGCAAATGCTTTACTCGATGCCGTGAGCATACAAACCTTACGCTTTTTGCTGCATCATTTTCAATCTTTTCAGCAACCGGCCGCTTTAGCTCCCTTATTCGTTCATGCGTATAGCCATCAGAGTAACCCTGCCTGGGTACTTTCGCTCTTTGATTCTTACGGCTTTACGGATCCGAAAGCTCAACTAATCCAGCAGCAAGCTCCTTTGGCTGACTTAGTAGATGTCCTGAGCTGGATTGCGGCTCAACAAAGCTGGGAAATGTTCACTACTCAGCAGAGTTAGTAGGCTGTAATTCAACCTAAGGAAAGGAGTTTCTGGCCTTGGGCCTGAAAAACTGCGTTAAATTTCATAGATTAGTGTTTTCCGCTCTAGCTATGATCAAGTATACCGCCCTTATTGCTCTGTTTTTCATCGTCAGTAGTTGCGTCTCGATTCGATCCAATTCGAAAGCGCAGGCAACTCCTTCTTTTCGTAAGATGCTGGTTGTTTTAGAGGATTCTCGCAACCCCATTAAAGATTCGCAGCGTTTTTTAAAAGCCTGTCCCGAAAGTTATTCGCTTTGCACGGCCTCGATAGAACAGGAATTATCCTTCGAGTCATTGGCTGAATTCATTGATAAAGAAAACCAGATTTGCCAGGCCGAAGTAGTCATGATTGTCAAGCGTACGGGCGATGTGATTCAGCAAAATACCTACGGAGCTACCCGGGTCACGGGCAATGAATACTTAGTAGACCTACAAACCTTCCCTGACCAACAATCGTTTTGGAAAGCTTCCATTCGCTCGGAAGGCAGCAGCCGGGTTCCCGCTCAGGCCATTTTCAAGCGATTGCATCAGGACGGAATTCTTAAAAATTAAGCCCTTACTTCCCAGGCAAATCCGCGTGGATTCTGCTACTTAGCCTTAAGATAAAAAATCATTAATTATACTTATTTTTAATAAATTAATCATAATTAAAATTAAATTAATACTAATTCAGTGAAAATAATAAGCGGATATTAGCATCATTTTTTTTAGTTTTGAGTTTTCGCCTTGGGGCGATACGCCCTTTCAATCCTATTTTGTTTACTACTACCGGATGCTGCTCTATAGTCTTGGGTTTTTAGATGTTGCTTTTTCTGACCTCATCGATGTGGTGCTGGTGGCATTTCTGCTGTATCAGATTTATTTTTTAATTAAGGGCAGTATTGCCAGCCGGGTTTTTCTGGGGTATTTGCTCGTGTACGGATTTTATTTGATTGTACGGGCTTTGAACATGGAGTTACTTTCCACGTTACTGGGTCAGTTCATGGAAATTGGCGTGCTGGCTTTGGTCATTATTTTTCAGCCTGAAATCAGGCGGTTTCTCATTTTTGTGGGCCGCTCTACCAATATTCAGCAGTATCCGATCCTGCACCGCATTTTTCAGCAAAAATCAGAAAATCAAAATACCTGGGAGCTAGCCCCCGTTATTGAGGCCGTTAAGAAATTAGCCGCCAGTCGCACCGGAGCTTTGATTGCCATCAAAAAGGAAGATCCGCTCAAACGATACATTGAATCCGGCGATTTGATTGATGCGGAGCTTTCCAAATCCCTTTTACTGGCTATTTTTCAAAAGAATGGCCCCTTGCACGACGGAGCCGTTATTATTTCCGATAGTCGGATTAAAGCGGCCCGCTGCATGCTGCCCGTATCAGAAAGCCCTCACATTTCACCTGTTTTAGGTTTTCGTCACCGGGCAGCCATTGGCTTATCCGAGCATTCAGACGCCGCTGTCGTTGTCGTTTCAGAAGAACGCGGAGAGATTAGCCTGGTTACCGAAGGAGGCCGCATTCACCGGCACATTCTCGTTCAGGAACTGCAAAATCAGCTGAGTGAGTATCTTTCGCAGTGAGTTAATTTTTCTTGACCGCCTTTCGATACGTTTCAATAGCCCGCTCCCGAGCCATTTCATGCTCCACGATAGGCTCCGGGTATTCTTTGGTCTGGTATTCTTTTACCCACTGGCGAATGTATTTTTCTTGGGGATCAAACTTTTTGGCTTGCAGGCTTGGATTAAATACCCGAAAGTAGGGGGAAGCATCACAACCACTGCCTGCCGCCCACTGCCAGCCGCCATTGTTAGCCGAAAAATCATAATCCAGGAGTTTCTTAGCGAAATAAGCTTCTCCCCATCGCCAGTCAATCAGCAGGTGCTTGGCGAGAAAACTAGCGGTAACCATCCGCACCCGGTTGTGCATAAAGCCCGTAGCATTCATCTGACGCATGCCTGCATCCACGAGGGGATAACCCGTGTTGCCTTCACACCAGGCTTCGAATTCCTTTTCATTGTTTCGCCAGCGAATGCGGTCGTACTCGCTGCGAAAGGCGTGGCCCTGATTCACCTGCGGAAAATGGTAAAGCACCTGAAAGTAAAACTCCCGCCAGATTAACTCATTTAAATAGGTCGCGTTGAGCTCTTGAGCGACGCGGACTAATTCCCGAATGGAGACGGTGCCAAATCGCAAATGGATGGACATGCGGCTGGTGCCTTCCAAAGCCGGGAAATCGCGGGTTTGATCATAATCCGCAATGAGGTCTTGCTTGAAGGCTGACGAAGGAAAAGGCTCTCCTACCGCTTCAAAATTCATGTCCTTGAGACTCGGAATAGGCGGAAGTTTTGCCCTCACAAAGTTGGTAAAGTACTTTTCTGTGGGATAGGACTTCACGTAAAAGTCATTGACTTTCGCTTTCCAAGCTTTGCTGTAGGGAGTAAAGACGGAATAAGGCTTTCCGGCTTTACTTAAGATTTCATCCTTTTCAAAAATAACCTGATCCTTAAAACTATGCAGGGGAATTTCCTTAGCCGAGAGTAAATCCCCTACGGCTTTATCCCGCGCTAAGGCATACTGCTCATAATCGCCATTGGTATAGACTTCGGCAATGTCATACTCCTTTACTAGCTCTTTCCAGACGGCTAAGGCCGAACCGTATTTGACCAGCAGCCCCGACTGCTGCTTTTTGAGCTCCTGATCCATGGAAAGAATTTGCTCATAAATAAATTCCACCCGCCGATCCTTACGGTCTTCAAGATCATCGAGAATTTCCCGATCAAAAATAAAAAAGACGACTACGGGATACTTTCCCCGCAGGGCGTGATATAAAGCCGCCTGATCGTGCAAGCGAAGGTCCCGTCGCAGCCAGCAAATTGAAATTTTTTCCATTGGTAGATTTAAGCCAGAGTTTTTCGGTCTCCGCTCCAGTTGCCTTAAAAGAGTATTGCCAGCAATAACTGCGAGACTAAAAACTTGTTTGACTAGAGGCGGGAAGAATGGCACCATGTTTTTTAGAAATACATCGTGTCAAAACTCTCAACGGAAATAATTTTCTTACCCAGAGGTATTGCGATCCTTAAATCTTGGTTTAGGTTTGTTGCCAAGCAACGAATCATTAGGAACCATTTTAGCCCGGGAAAACACCAATCCCGAACCCTTATCATACCACTATGCTGCTTTATAACGTCACCTATAATATTGAACATGCCGCCCACGATGAATGGATTGAATGGATGAAAACCACCCACGTTGCGGCCGTGCTGGCTACCAATCTTCCCATCGGTAACCGAATTTTCAAGTTACTCACCGAAATTGATCAGGGCGGAGTTACCTATACCTTCCAGTTCTTTTTTGCTGACATGGATGATTACAATACCTATGTTAATGATTATTCGGCTCGCCTGGAGTCTGAAATCGAGCGTCGGTACGGCTTGCAATACGTTCACTTCAGAACGCTTCTTCAGGAAATCATCTAATGTACTTTTTCCGCTTCCTTTTCATGGTGAAGGAAGCGGACGAAAAATCTACTATAGGTATCGGGTCGGGCTGAAACTTTGCCGTCTATTTCCATAGGGTATTCAAACGCTTGAACTAACTCTGATTCTTAGAAGATTACGTAACTTCCTTTCACCATGAGTACGCTACGACTTGAGTCGCTATTTCCTTTAGCGGAAGAAATTCCAGCTGAACACACCCTATCCACTCCCTTAGAGCAGCGAGAGTATTTAATGGGAGGAGCCATGAAAGCCTGGCACGGTAAAACCCAGGACGTCTATTCTCCCATTTACCAACGCACAGACCAGGGTTGTGAGCCCGTTCGCATTGGTAGCTATCCCGTCGTGGATGCCGCTGACGGCATGGAAGTATTATATGCTGCCTTAAAAGCCTACGATAACGGACGCGGAGAATGGCCGACCATGTCGGTAGCAGGCCGGATTGCCTGCATGGAAACTTTCACGCAAAAAATGCGGCAAAAGAAAGCCGAAGTAGTCAAGTTACTAATGTGGGAAATTGGCAAATCGCTGGCTGACTCAGAAAAGGAATTTGATCGTACGGTGCAGTACATTCATGATACGCTCGATGAGCTTAAACGCATTGACCGCGAAAACTCTAAGTTTACCATTGAGGAAGGCATTATTGGACAGGTACGGCGTTCTCCTTTGGGCGTAGTGCTTTGCATGGGACCGTTTAACTATCCCTTGAATGAAACCTACACCATGCTCATTCCCGCTATTCTGATGGGTAACGTCGTTTTATTCAAACCTCCCAAACACGGAACACTGCTGCATTATCCCTTACTGGAAGCCTTCAAAGAAAGTTTTCCAGCCGGCGTAGTCAATACCCTTTACGGACGGGGCAATACGGTTATTCCAGGGCTTATGCAGTCGGGAAAAATTGATGTTCTCGGCCTGATCGGATCCAGCCGCGTTGCTTCGGATCTAAAAAAGATGCACCCCAAAACCAACCGCTTGCGGGCCATTTTAGGACTCGATGCCAAGAACGCGGGCATTATCCTGGAAAACTCGGATCTGGATTTAGCCGTGAAAGAATCCGTACTGGGAGCCTTGTCTTTTAACGGCCAGCGGTGTACGGCCCTGAAAATTCTCTGGGTTCATCAAAACCGGGCGGAAGAATTCCTGACTAAGCTCAGTGAGGCCGTAGCCCAACTGCAACTGGGTATGCCCTGGCAAAAGGGCGTAAACCTAACGCCGCTGCCCGAGCCAAATAAACCCGCTTATTTGATTGAATGCATTGAGGATGCTAAACTCAAAGGGGCCAGTGTCATTAATCCGCACGGCGGCGAAAACTTTAAGTCTTTTGTCTATCCAGCGATTTTATACCCCGTAACGGAAGGCATGAAAGTATACCGCGAAGAGCAGTTCGGTCCGATTATTCCGGTGGCTACTTTTACCAGTGAAGAGGAACCCATTCAATACTTAATTGACTCCCAGCACGGACAGCAGGTAAGTATTTTTGGCAACGACCCGGCCAAAATTGCCAGCCTGGTCGATCAGTTAGTCAATCAGGTATCCCGGGTAAACATCAATGCCCAGTGCCAACGCGGGCCGGATATGTTCCCTTTCACCGGCCGCAAGGATTCAGCCGAAGGAACTTTGTCCGTCAATGATGCCCTTCGCTCCTTCTCGATTCGAACGATTGTGGCCACCAAGGAAACCAGCGAAAACAAGGCGATTGTCAATGAGATTCTGCAAAAGAACGAATCCAATTTCCTTTCAACGCGGTATATTCTCTAGCTACTGATTGTATACAAAAAAGGCAGAACTCCTAAATGAAGTTCTGCCTTTTTTGTATACTGCCTGCTCTAAACCCTTCCACGCTATGAATCACGTTTTCCTAAAAACACTGGTATTCTTTCTTTTACTGTTTTTCTTTTCTGGTATTTCTACATTACAGGCTCAGCAAAACAAATGGATGCCTGCATTTAAACTTGATTTCCGTGATTACTTAAAACTTAATACGAGTCGGGATGACGTATCATATTTTCTTAAGTGGAACGGAATAAGTCCTAATGCAGGCTCGCCCCAGTGTGAAACCAGATACGGAGAATTTAAATTTCGAGTTAACTATAAGGGTTTAGTCGACAGTATTCAGGTAACAGGTAATCTTCCTGATTATTACAATCAACGAATTGTCACCAGAATCAAAGAAACCGCCGGGCGCTGGAGAGTTCCTGCTGATTCATCGCCTCAAAGCGAGTGCTGGTTCACTTATCCATTTTATATGTTCATCAGCGAAGATTATTCGGGATGCCTAACCCGAGGTTATGCATCCCAGCAAAATCATTATGCGAACTATACGCTTTTACTAAGCCTTCCCTACAGTGAACAGGGCATATTACCCACGACTACCAGTGTCCTAATCAGACCCGGTCACTCGGAGCCTTCAGCAATCAAATGAGCCCACAATGCTTGATTAACTGCCTTACCCCTTAAACTTCTTAAACACCACACTTCCATTATGCCCACCAAAGCCGAAGGCATTACTCATGGCGACTTTTACGGGGTATTCTTTCGTTTGACCCAAAACAATATTTAACTCGGAAGGAATCCGGGGATCGAGTTCCTGGGTATTAATGGTGGGCGGAATTAATCCGTCGCGAATCGAAAGAATGGAGATAATGGCTTCGGCCGCTCCGGCGGCTCCAAGCAAATGGCCCGTCATGGATTTCGTCGCACTAATCTGCAGATGAGCGGGATCGTCCCCAAAGAGTTTAGTAATGGCAGCAATTTCACTCACGTCCCCAACGGGAGTGGACGTTGCGTGCATATTCAAATAATCTACGTCTGATTCCGTAAGCTCACCATCCTGCAAAGCTAGCTTCATGGCCTGAAAAGCTCCCAGTCCTTCAGGATGCGTGGCTGTCATGTGATAGGCATCGGCCGTCATGGCAGCTCCGGCAAGCTCGGCGTAGATATAAGCTCCCCGGGCTTTGGCGTGTTCGTATTCTTCCAGAATCAGAGCTCCGGCTCCTTCAGCCATCACAAAACCATCGCGGTTGACATCAAAAGGCCGCGAAGCCGTCAGCGGATCATCATTGCGAGTTGACATGGCTTTCAGGGCACTAAAGCCCCCGACTGATGCGGGCGTAATGGGAGCCTCACAGCCACCCGTCACCATGACCTTGGCTTTACCCCAACGGATGTAGTTAAACGCATCCATAATCGCCGTGTTGGACGTAGCACAGGCTGATACGGTGGTATAATTAATGCCCATGAGTCCGTGACGAATGGAAATCATTCCCGAAGCCATGTTCACGATGAGTTTGGGAATAAAGAAAGGACTAAATCGCGGTGTGTTGTCAGAGAGCGTGTATTCCCGGACCTGCTCTTCGAAGGTTTCCATCCCACCTTGCCCCGAGCCCCAGATCACGCCCGTATCAAAAGGATTCATGGTTTTAAAATCCAGTCCCGAATCGGCAATGGCCTGATCGGCCGCGATGAGAGCATAGTGCGTAAAGGGGTCATTGCGACGAATATCACTTTTATCCAGGTAATCTGACGCCTGATACTCCTTTAATTCACAGGCAATCTGCGTTTTGAATTTCTCGGGATTAAACCGGGTGATCCGTCCCGCTCCGCTTTTCCCCTGGGTTACGTTCTCCCAAAAGGTCTTTACATCATTCCCCAGCGGAGTCAACGCTCCTAAACCCGTAATAACGACTCGTTTCATACCAGTAAATCAGCTAATAGTTGTTGGCGTATGCGGCTATACAAATCCGTCTGCTGCACGCGGGAAAGTAATAAGGAAGAAATCAGACTCGAAGTCAGCAGTAAAGCCCGGTCAGCGGCTTGCCCTTTAAACTGAAAAAAGCCCTTGGCACGACCCTGTTCCAGACAGGTAGTTAACCAGTCGAGAATGACCCGGCTCATGCCTTGAAGCTGAGCCTGCATGACGGGGGAAAGCGTCTCAAAATCCGGAGCTAATGAACCCATCAGACAGACCATTCCCTGTTGCTGAGAATTCCGATAGATATCCATAAACTGCTCGAGCTGTTCAGCTTCAGGCTGATTACTCCAGCTACTAGTTAGCCGCTGAAAGCCATGCACCATTTCTTCAACCACACTTGCCCCAAGTAGGTCCTTACTGGGAAAATGATAGTGAATGGCCGCATTTTTTACCTTTAAAGGAGCCGATAAATCCGCATAACTAAAGGCGTTATAGCCTTTAGTGCGAATTAAACTTTCCGCCAGATTCCTGATTTTATCTTTTGTTTCCATAAAGTTTTCACAAACTTACCTACTAGTAAGTAAATAAACAATCCATAAGTTCCGTTTCACCTGATATAAAAGACAAGAGGTTCGAATGCTCGAACCTCTTGTACTAGTTTTTCTTACTTCCCACTTCCTCCCACGGCTCCGCTCTGCGAGCGTTTCTGCTGTTGCATGGGATTAGGAGGCGTGGTACGGCCCCGCTGTTTAAACATTTCAAAGCGGGTAGGCTCGGCAGGCTGACGCGGATATGCGTTGTTTTCCGTATCAATGTCCGCAATTTCGTAGAAGGGATCGAGCGTCCACTTGGCTACTTTTTTATCCGTCGGGATTACTTTCTGAATCTGCTTATCGTTTAGCCGCCAGATTTCAGCCGGAAAACGAAATACTTCCGAAGTACCGTCTTCGTAGTCCGCTTTCACAATGACGGGCATAACCAGTCCGCCTTTATTTTCGACGACGAGGGTGTAAAAGTTTTTACCCGATTCATAGAGTTTCTTTTCCTCGGGACTTAAGCCCGCCAGAAAATCCGCATAGGCTTTCTTTTCCGTATCGGTAGCGGCGTAACGGTCATAGGAATTATAAAAATCATTCATGGCCGGATTGGCCTCCACGACCGTTTGTTTGATGTCGGTTTTATTACGCTCCACGGCCATGGTTTTGCGGCGGTTGGCATCGGCTACTTTCTGAGCTGCTTTTCGATCCGAAGGATTCAAGGACTCCAGGGCAAACCACTTGACGTCAGATAGATTTTGATCGGCGGGTTCTACGCTGTAAAACCAGCCTTTCCAGAACCAGTCGAGATCTACGCCCGAAGCGTCTTCCATCGTGCGGAAAAAGTCGGCGGGCGTAGGAGCTTTAAAGGCCCAGCGACGGGCGTATTCCTGAAAGGCATAGTCAAAAAGCTCACGTCCCATGATAGTTTCGCGGAGAATGTTTAAGCCCGCGGCGGGTTTGGAATAGGCATTGGGACCGTACTGCATGATGTTGTCCGAAGAGGTCATAATCGGCACCTGGGTATGGGCCGCTGACCGCATGTAAGGCACCATCTGCTGAGGCTCGCCGTAACTGCTGGGGAAATTGCGATCCCATTCCTGCTCGGCCAGATACTGGCAGAAGCTGTTAAGTCCTTCATCCATCCAGGCCCACTGCCGCTCGTCGGAATTAACAATCATGGGAAAAAAGTTATGGCCCACCTCGTGAATAATCACCCCGATGGTTGAATATTTCGTCCGCTCGGAATACGTGCCGTCCGATTCGCACAGCCCTCCATTGAAGCTAATCATAGGGTATTCCATGCCGCCGCCCGGCGAGCCGCTGTTAACCGAAATGGCTACGGGATAAGGATAGGGAATGGTGCGGGCTCCGTAACTCCGCAGGGTATGCGCGACGGCCTGCGTGGAATACTGCCCCCAAAGCGGGTTACCCTCTTTGGGATAATACGACATAGCCATGGATTTTCTGCCCTTCAGATCTACATTCATGGCATCCCAGATGAAACGCCGGGAACTGGCAAAGGTGAAATCCCGAACGTTATCGGCCTTGTAAATCCAGGTTTTCTTAGCGGTGGGTTTCTTTTTTTCAGAAGCGATGGCCTCCTCCTGGGTAATGATTAGAACGGGCTTGTCATAACTGTTCTGAGCCTGCTGCCAGCGTTTTTGCTGAGTGGCTGTCAGGATTTCTTTCGGGTTTTGAAGCTCTCCCGTAGCGGCCACTACGTGGCCCTCGGGCACGGTAATGGCTACTTTATAATTCCCGAAAATCAGTGTAAATTCTCCCGCTCCCATGAATTGCTTGTGTTTCCAGCCATCCACCTCATCGTAAGCGGCCAGACGCGGAAACCACTGAGCTACGTAATAGGCATAGTTATCATCCGCCGGATAGTACTTGTAATTACAGCGACCCTGAGCGGGGATGAGAAAATCGTAATCCACCGTAAACAACACTTTCTGACCCGGTCTTAAAGGCTGAGCCAGATCCACCCGCATCATGGTTTCGTTTACCGTAAATTTCAGATCCTTCCCGCTGGCGACCTCTTTAATGGCTTTGATGTTGTAGCCGTACGCTTTGGGATTATTATTAGCTAGGCGGGATAGTTCGGCCGTGCTCATGCCTTCGGGATTGATCCCCGCACTCATCGAAGCTTTGCCCGCAGCGGCATCCGAACGGAAGCGGTTTTGCTCGACTTGCAGCCAGAGGTAAGGCAACACGTCGGGCGAATTATTATAATAGGTTACCGTTTCGAAACCCGTAATTTTCTGCTTGGCATCGTCTAATTCGACTTTGATGTCGTAATCAGCCCGCTGTTGCCAGTACTCCTTTCCGGGAGCTCCCGAAGCCGAGCGGGTATTGGTGGGCGTAGGTAACTGGGTACCGAGCTGTTCGAAGCGGGTGTTGGCCTGATACGGACTGGTCTGAGCCCATAAAGCCATTTGACTCAGGGCGGCCCAAGCCAGCAGAAGTACGTGTTTTTTCATAGGGAAGTATACAACGGTGTTGACGTGATTAATCCTTATAGATTTCAACAATCGATTTGCCATCGGCCTTGATAAAGCCCCGATACATGCCTTCCGAATTAAAGGGCATGGAAAGATTACCCTTGGCATCCAGAGCAATCACGCCGCCTTCTCCGCCGCGTTCCACCAGCTTTTTATTCACGACTTCTTTGGCCGCCTGCTCCACTGACAATCCTTTGTATTTCATTAAAGCCGCTATATCATAGGCCACAACCGAGCGAATAAAATATTCGCCGTGTCCCGTAGCTGATACTGCACAGGTTTCGTTATCGGCGTAGGTTCCGGCTCCGATGATGGGAGCATCCCCTATCCGGCCGTAGCGTTTATTAGTCATGCCTCCCGTGGAGGTTCCCGCCGCCAGATTTCCGTACTGATCCAGGGCCACGCAGCCCACGGTGCCAAATTTCTTGCCTTCCGAAAAGATGAGTTCTTCGGCCCGGCTGCTGGCATTCTTAGAAGCTTTAGCGGGCTTGACGGGTTTTTCTTCCGAATGATCCAACTTTACTTTTTCTTCTTTTAAAGCCTTCTCAAGGCCCTGCCAGCGGTTTTCGGTATAGAAGTAACTCGGGTCAACGATGGTAAGGCCTTTTTCTTTGGCGAAGGTTTCGGCTCCTTTACCCATCATCATCACGTGTTCCGATTTTTCCATGACGGCCCTAGCCGCTGAAATGGGGTTCCGAATGGTCGTGACACCCGCGATGGCACCGGCTTTGAGCGTTTTTCCGTCCATCACTGCGGCATCCAGCTCATTTTTTCCCTCGTGGGTAAAGACGGCTCCCTTTCCCGCATTAAACAGCGGCGAATCTTCCATGACGTGAATGGTAGTTTCCACGGCATCCAGACTCGTGCCTCCTTTTTTTAAGACTTCATAGCCTTTTTGCAAAGCCAGATTCAGGGCCTCGCGGTAGGCTTTCTCTTTTTCGGGCGTCATATTCTGCCGGGTAATCGTGCCCGCCCCCCCGTGTAATACCAGGGTAATTTTAGAAGGGTCCGGACTCTGGGCAAACGCGGAGGTGCTTAGTAAAAGAAAGAGTAATTTTTTCATAGATGGGATTCTTAATAAATAGCGAAAACAGGAAGCAGCCCTAACAACACGCGGGAGTTATACCCGCAAAAAGACTTTTTTAGTATAAAGGAAGTACAGAAAGAGCCATTTCATGAGAATCATTCCCAGCACCGTCAGTACCGCTTTTACGGGCACGGAAGACAACTGCTCAATTAACCCGCCAAAGAAAAATTCACTGGCGTGCTCAAAGCTGATGACGAGCACACTCAGGTAAATCAAAATGGAATTCATTCCAATCACGGTGAAAAGAATCGTCCATTTTTTGAATCCTTTGACGTCAATAATCCAGTAGAACGTTGACAGCAGTAATAGACTACAGCCGCCCGTTACGCAGACAAAGGAGCTGGTCCACAGGTTTTTGTTGATGGGAAAAACCGTGTCCCAAATCAGGGAAAGGCCAATGAAGGCAAAGCCCAGGCCGACTAAATGAAAGATTTTTTTCGAGGAAGTCTGGCTCTGGTTTTTTAATACCGTTCCCGCGTAAATACCCAACAGGGCATTGCAGATGGCGGGAATGGTGGAAAGTAAGCCTTCGGGATCGTGGACGGTTAAATAGAGTTTGCCCGGCATGAGCAGGCGATCCACATACCCGGCCAGACTACACTCCAGGGTTAGCACCCCTGCCCCGCAACCCGGCACGGGAATCAGCATCATAGCGGCCCAGTATCCCAGTAGAATGACCACAAACCAGACGTAACTCGCCCGCTTACCGGCGTATAGATAAATCAGCTGAGCAAACATACCCGCCAGACCAATCCGGCCCAGCACGCTGCCAAAGCGCATCTCGTCTAAGGATTTTACAAAAAAACCATTGTTATAAATGATCCCTAATAGGACTAGAATAATGCCGCGACTAATGATTTTTCGAGCCAGTTTGCTCTTTTCCTCGCCCCGAGCTATTCGCCCATCGAGCGAAAAAGGGGTGGATACTCCCGCCATGAAAAGAAAGAGGGGGAAAATCAGATCGTAAAAGCGAAAGCCGTTCCAGTCGGGATGCGTAAACTGATCGGCCATGACTAAAGCCCAGCTCCAGGAAGTGGTTTTAGCCAGGGCGTAGAAAATTTCATCTCCACCCATGATCCAGAACATATCAAAACCCCGGAGGGTATCCAGTGATAGAAGCCTTTTAATGGGGACGGGTTGGGCCACTTCGGGCTCGGGAGCAGTAGAAGTTAATGACATCGATTAAACAGCAAGACAGTAAGAGGAGAGTAACGGTCTTTAAATATGGCTAAAAAGCTTTTTAATCCCCATTATTTTAGACATAGCTTTTCATTTCCTTTTATTTTTACCATTAATTCTAAGTCTTTCCAAACTTTATTTGGCTTACGTCTTTCATCAACACATCCCATGCTTACACGTATTCTATTCCTATTGCTGCTGGCAGGTACGGCCGCATCAGCCCAAAAACTAACGTCCGTAGACAGTCTCATTACGGGCAAACCCTTTACCGAGTACGTCAAACACCTTTCCTCCGACGCTTTCCAAGGACGCAAGCCCTTTAGCCGGGGCGAAGAAGTAACGGTCAAGTATCTGGAGACCGAATTCAAGAAAATGGGCCTCAAGCCCGGCAATAATCAAAGCTATTTTCAGGACGTGCCGCTGGTTGATATCTTATCCAAACCCTCCACTACTTTAAAGCTAGCCGGTAAAGCAAAGGAGCTTACCCTTCATTACCTTACGGATTATGTAGCGGCTAGCCGCTGGACGGATGCCAAGGTGAGTCTGGAGAGTTCGGAGATGGTGTTTGTGGGGTACGGCATTGTGGCTCCCGAATTTGGCTGGAATGATTACCAGGATCTTAACGTCAAAGGAAAAACGGTTCTCGTCCTGGTTAACGATCCGGGCCTGGCTGACTCGACGCTTTTCAAGGGTAAAACCATGACCTATTACGGTCGCTGGACCTATAAGTTTGAAGAAGCCGCCCGGCAGGGAGCCGCGGGCGTATTACTCATTCACGATACCAAAGCCGCCAGTTATCCCTGGGACGTCGTGAGAAGCGGCTGGTCAAAATCCAAGTTATACCTGCAAAGTCCGGATAATAACCACAGCCGGGCCAAAGTTGAAGGCTGGCTTTCCAAGGAAACGACTGAAAAACTCCTTTCAATGGCCGGACAAAGTACCGATCTCTATCAGCAGGCAGCTAAACGCGGCTTTAAAGCGGTCCCGCTCGGCGTAAAAGCTTCCATTGCTTTAGACAATCAGGTGAAAGCCTCCGTTTCTAAAAATGTGTTAGCCTACTTACCCGGAACAAATCGGGCCGAAGAAGTTCTCATTTACACGGCTCACTGGGATCATTTTGGCAAGGGCGAGCCGATTAATGGCGATTCGATTTATAACGGAGCGGCGGATAACGCAACGGGCGTAGCGGCCATCATGGAACTGGCCAAAGCCTTTACCCAGCTCAAGAAAAAACCTTCCCGCTCGCTTTTATTCATGAGCGTAACGGGAGAAGAACAGGGATTATTAGGTTCGGAATACTATGCGACTCATCCGGTATATCCCCTTTCCAAAACCATTGCCAACATCAACCTGGATATTCTTCAGCCCTTTGGCCGCATGAAAGATGTCATTGTGGTAGGTAAAGGCCAGTCAGATCTCGATGAGTTGGTTGAGGAAGCCGCCCGCAAACAAGGCCGCTTTACCCGTCCCGAGTTCAACCCGGCTGGTGGCTGGTATTTCCGCTCGGATCACTTCAACTTCGCTAAAGTAGGGGTGCCTTCCATGTATTTGGA
This sequence comes from uncultured Siphonobacter sp., assembly GCA_913774715.1. GTDB lineage: Bacteria > Bacteroidota > Bacteroidia > Cytophagales > Spirosomataceae > Siphonobacter. The sequence continues at coordinate 205,331 of CAJYHS010000149.1, forward strand.
AAACGGCGTTGTCTCCATTGAACACGGCGAAGCCTGGGGACGCAAAAAGAAGGAAGACTATAACACCAATCATTACCACAAGCCTTCCGATGAGTATGACCCCAACTGGGATTTATCCGGTATCATCGAAGACATGCGACTGCTGTTTAACGTGGGCTATAAGCTAACGACCGAGCCCGTCTATCCCGGTTGGAAAAAGGATTCTGAGTTTAAAAACATTACCCGCAAGTAAGCCGGTTAAAGGGTTTCAAAGCAACTACTTTGAAACCCTTTTTTTATAGACAGGATTTTAAAATCCGTACGCATTCACTTAATTCTTCCGGCCTTGATGAAGCAAAGCCTAAACGCGTGGCAGGTATCCTAGAGTCCGAGTACTGACTTCCCGCTGAAAAGTAAAGTCCTTTTTTGAATGCCCTTCTTGACAAATCGGTCAGGTTAACCTCGCCCTCAAACTGCGTCCAGATGGCCATGCCACCTTCGGGCTTGCGAAACCGAACCCTACCGGCTAATTCACTCGTTAAAAGTTCAGCGAAATGATCCCGCCGCTGTTGATAGGCTCTCAGGGCTTTGCGTAAATGCCGCTGAATGACGCCTTCTTCCAGGAGTTGAGCCAGGGCATTTTCCAGCATCGTATCTCCCTGCCTATCAATGATCCTGCGTAGCTGCGATAAGTGAGTAATGGCATCTTCGGGTCCTACCAGATAGCCCACGCGAAACGCTGGAGCAATGGTCTTGGTAAACGAGCCGCAGTAGAGCACCATTCCATGGGTGTCCACGCTAGCCAGCGGAAAAAGCGGTCTTCTCTCATAGTGAAAATCAAAGTCATAATCGTCTTCAAAAATGAGAAATCCGTGCTGCTGGGATAACGCCAGTAGCTTCATGCGACGCTCGGCTTTTAAGGCTACCGTCGTGGGGTAATGATGATGCGAAGTCAGATACAACAGGCGAATGGGATGCTGCTGGCAAAGCCTAGCCAATGCCTCCACATCCAGGCCATCCTCATCGGTAGGAACGTGCAGTATCCGGGCTCCAGCCTGCTGCAAATTAAGCGTCGAGCCAGACCAGCTCATTGAATCCAGGGCTACGTAGTCACCGGGTTTTACAAAGGCGGTACTCGTTAAAAAAAAGCCCATCATCGTTCCCCGAACGATAAGCACGTTACCAGCCGAAGTGTGTAGTCCACGGGTTTCATTGAGGTAAAGGGACAATTGCTCCCGTAGCCACCGGGATCCTCTGGGATCGCCATACCCCAGCCGGCTATAGGCATTGGAGCGAATTAACTCATGGCGATACGCCCGGGAAAGATCCAGCAAAGGAGCCAGCCGAACGTCCGGAAACCCGTCATCTAAATGATACGATCCCTGAGTCAGCAAGGGGGGGCGCTGTAAAAAAGGCTTGGACTCAAAGGAAAAACCAGCCGTTTGTAAAGGATCGAAACTCGTTTGAAGCGAAGGTTTACTTTCGGGAAAATGCGTAGTGACAAACGTACCACTACCCAGCCGGCTTTCCAGCCAGCCCTGAGCCAAGAGTTCATCATAGGCCTGAACAATGGTTTTGCGGTGAACTTGTAAGTTTTCCGCTAGCTGTCGACTGCTGGGTAATTGCTGGGCAGGCTGAAGCAGTCCGCTCCGAATCAGATCCATCAACTGCGAAGAAAGTTGCAGATAGAGCGGCTGAGCACTATTTCGATCCAAAATAACTAAACTAGCTAGCGGCTGACTCATCGCAAAAATTGGACTACTAAAAATCTAAAAAATGGACGATACTCACGAGCCAGTAAAGATAGAAGTTTGTTCAAAAAAACAGCGATGAAACCACAGCCTTTACTTCCCAGTCGGGCCCCTAAAAAAGCCAGTTTAGAAAAAGAAGTCATCTACCCTATTTTAGACGAAGCGCTATTTTGCATTATTAGTTACGTGCAGGACGGTCTGCCTTTTTCCATTCCTACGTCTTTTGTGCGGCACGAAGACAAAATCTACATCCACGGTTCGGTAGGCAGTCATTTCATTCGAAGTCTTGAGACGGGTATTCCCGTTTGCATTACGGTTATGCTGGTGGATGCTCTGGTGGTAGCCCGCTCGGCTTTTAGCCATTCGGTGAATTATAAATCCGTTGTGGTATTTGCTACGGGCGAAAAAATTGAATCGCCCGACCTTAAATGGGATTCGCTTGAGTGGTTAACCGAGAAGATCGTGCCGGGAAGCTGGGATTATCTGCGGCCCATGAGCGAAAGTGAAGTACGTAAAACAACGGTACTAGCCTTCTCACTCGATCAGGCTTCGGCCAAAGCCCGCACGGGTATGCCTAACGATGAAGAAGAAGATCGCAAGCTTGAAATCTGGTCGGGTATTATCCCGCTGGAGCAAAAGCGGCTGGCTCCGATTGCCGACGATCATTCGCAACACATTGCTTTACCCAAACATTTGCGATAAGTATCAAATTAGCTTGAGCTCATTTATGGAAGGATTTTCGCTCTCCTTAACCAAGCAGTTACTTTTACTTCCCTCATGCACTAAAAAAACAAAGAGCCGTTTCTCTATAGTAGAGAAACGGCTCTTTGAGTCATACATCTAAGGTATTATTTCACTTTGAAATCAACGCGAGTTTTATCCCAGGCCAATGATACAGTTCCTGAGTTAGCTACGTCGATCTTAAATTGCTCGGTCATTTTACCTGATTTAGCCGGTACTTTCACGCGAAGAACGTCATCGGATTCCTGATACTTGTAGGCACCCCACTGCTCAGGCGTTTTGTTGAAAATGATCGTCCATTCTTTTTCGCCGGGAATGGTAAACAAGCTGTATTTACCAGCAGGCAGGTTTTTACCTTCTACTTTCAGATCGCCTGATGTTTCAAAGGTAGTGGCTTCGTTAGCACCCGTACGCCATACTTTACCGTAAGGAGCAATTTTACCCTCGGCTTCCCATACGTTACGGCCTTTGACCGAAGGCTGAGAATAGTTGATGGTGATGGTTTTGCCATTTACTTTTCCCGTAGCCACGGCTGGAGGGCTAGGGCGTTTGGATTTGTCTTCGGGAGCTTTATCATTCTGAGCAAAAACAGAAGTTGTAAAAGCCAAAAAGGTTACAAAAAAGGTAAGCAGTGCGTTTTTCATGTGATGCAAAAAGTTAAGACATACAAAAAACGGTCTTTCCAGGCAATTGTTCTTAAAGCATCCATTAAAATTTGGTATCTTTTTCTTCCTTTTTTTGAGAAGGGCTTCGCTGATTCCCGCCGTTTAATTGGATAGCTAAGCCATTCATGAGCAAATCGGACTTAAAACGTCAACAAAACTGTATCTTGCGTTCATAGCAATTATTCATCCGTTTCGCTAGAAGACGAATGTATCTTCTTCTCACCGCTAAACGTATTCTGTTTCCACATTCATGAAAATTTTATTTCAGTCGGCTCTTTTCATGGGCTGCGTTCTGGGTAGTACGCTGGCACAGGCCCAAAAACCTAAAAAAACAGTGGCTCCTGCCTCCACTGCTAACCTTCCTGAATTTCAAATGAAGCTGGAGCAGCCCGCCACTCACGTTCGCTTTTTAGCGGCCGATGAAATGCTGGGCCGCCGTACGGGTGAAATTACTAATAATGTGGCCGCTCGGTATATCGCCGAGCAGTACCGCAGTCTGGGATTAAAACCTGCTCCGGGTCAGACGGATTATTTGCAAGCCGTCGCCTTAGAAAGCGTAAAGCCGGGTGCCGACGGCTTTCTCTATTTTGGTACGGATACGCTGAAAGTCAAGCAAAATTTCATCGTCCTTTCCGGCGAACCAACTACGTTTAACAATACGCCCGTGGTCTTTGCCGCCTATGGTAACGAAAACGATTACCAGGGACTCGACGTAAAGGGTAAAATCGTCGTGGCTCAGTTTGGCTCAGCCGATGCCAAATCTCCCATGGAAGGATTTGAATCCATTGAAAAGAAAAGCAAACTCGCCGTAGAACACGGAGCCTTAGCCCTGATTGAGCTATTACCTCCCCAGCTTCCCTGGGTAACGGTAGCCAATTACTTTGGTAAGGAAAGCGTTCGGGTAAAATCAGGTAACGCCGAGCAGGGCAAGTTGCCCCATATCTGGTTGGGAGGCCCGTCAGCCAAAGGTTTTAACCGCGATCAGGTCAAGCAAATCAGTGGAAAAACGGCGGCTATGGCCGTTAAACCCCTGCGGGCTTACAACGTAGCGGCTATTTTAGAAGGCTCCGATCCTACCCTGAAAAACGAATACGTTATTCTTTCGGCTCACTTTGATCACGTCGGAACGGGTAAGCAGGGCGGTGGAAAATACACCGAAGCGGACAGCATTTTCAACGGAACCCGCGATAACGCCATGGGTACGGCAGCGGTACTGGAAGCGGCTCAAACGCTTTCCAAAGTCAAACCCAAACGCTCGATTCTCTTTTTAAACTTTACGGGAGAAGAACTGGGTTTACTGGGAAGTAAGTATTACGCCGAGCACCCGCTGATTCCTTTAAAAGATTGCGTGTATAACTTAAACAATGATGGCGCGGGTTATAACGACACGACACTGGTAACAGTGATTGGACTAGAACGCACGGGCACCCAGATCCAAATTGAAACGGCAGCCAAAGCCTTTGGTTTGAAAGTAAACGCGGATCCAGCTCCTGAGCAGGGACTCTTTGACCGCTCGGATAACGTAAGCTTTGCCGCCAAGGGCATTCCCGCCCCTACCTTCACGCCGGGCTTTACCAAATTTGATGAGTCGCTCTTTAAATTCTACCACCAGGTAGCCGATAATCCCGAAACGATTAGTTACCCCTATTTGCTCAAATTCTGTCAAACCTACGCCTACGCGGCTCGTCTGATTGCCAACATGCCTCAGCGGCCCCAGTGGGTAAAAGGCGATAAATACGAAGCGGCTGGTCAGCAGCTGTATTCGAAGTAATTTAAAAGCAAAGGCGTCCAAAACTGGACGCCTTTGCTTTTGAAAACCGGTCAATCCTAGGTTGTTGATAGTTGCCTTAAGAACGTTTCTGATCCAGCGCCGCAAAATTCATTGTTAATTTAGGTACAAGACATGGTGGGCACTACCACTGAATATGCATTCGTTTGATTGTATCTATTCAGCGGAAAGAGGCATTAAGCTTTAGTAAGTCGATGTTTTTTATGCTAATAGACAGACCCTTTAGATTCCAAACTTGCGGCAATAAATGCATATTATTGCCAAAAGTTTGATCTTATACATTTGCTTTTGTCCCTAGCAGATCATTCACTTTATAGACCTGCGAGAGCACTCCTAGCTTGTAATTACTAGTGAATTTTTCTTACCCTTCCCCTAGTTTTATTTAAGCTAATCCCGTTTAAGTAAGGTATTAAGCGTGCAAACCACTGCCGAACGCAATGTATATCATTGAGTTCAAAACGAGAAGGTATGTATACAATGCAGCAAGCCTAGTCAATAAACTTGGCCTACCTAGTCAAACCATTGAATCCTGAATATTAGTACTTGAAGCTTCCTAGTATGGTGTAAAGTAAGCATTGCCGCCCAGCGTATTCTCACCTCTATATTTACGCTGGGCTTTATTAAAGCTGTTTAATACTCAATCTAAGGTTTTTCCCAAACCAAGCTCCAGTGATGCAATTGAACCATTAACTCCAAAAGAGATCTTCCTTTGGAAGTTACTTCATAGTGAACCTGTGCAGGTACAGTGGCGGGTTCCAAGCTTCGACTAATACACCCGTCTATTTCCAGATCACGTAAGCGTTTGCCTAGCATCTGATCAGAAATACCCGGTAACTTGGTTTTGAGCTTACTGAACTGATCAAAGCCCTCTGAGATATCATAAAGGATCATCATTTTCCACCGGGGGCTAATTTTTTTGAGCAAATCATTCACTTCACAAGCTTGCGAGAGTACGCCTTGATTCTGATGATTCGTGGAGCTTTCCTTGATCTTACTAGCCATAACTTTCCTTCCTTTACTCACTTTGGGGTGAGTTATTGTACGTTTTCTCACTTGCCCAGACCTTTGTAGAAAAAAACAAGTGATGGCTTTTTTAGATGTTTTCCTTCCGATCGTTACCGATCACTTTGAAGATACTGTTGATTTCTATCAGCGCATTAGTGGTGAGCAAGTTAACATATCTGCCGCTCACGATGGCTATTACCTCAAGTCGGTAGGATCGTTTGTAATCCTGGGAGCTGATGATCCCGCAGCCCTTGAAATTCCCCGTCAGGTCCAGGCTATTTTTCTGGTCAAAGGACTCGAAGAGTACTGGCAACGTGTCCAATCGTTTACAAGCCAGGTAATCGTTCCTTTCTCAACCGTTAGCACGGGCAGAAGATTCATCATCAAACAAAACGACGGGAAGGTGGTGGAATACTTAGAGTTATTCGAATGATTTGAGCATACAAGAGTCACTGCAAGAAGACTATCTGGTTAGCATTAATGCATTGGGCAAATGCTTGTTATGGTTTGCTTGGCAATGAGCAGTATGAAATACATTAGATAGCAGAATCCAGTCAGCAGGGCTTAGATAGCCTAAATCTGGATTTGCCACTCTAAGTCTGTTCATAGAAGAGTGTTTGGGTAACTTGGTTTTACCCAAACGCTACTCCTCTTTTTGGTAATTTGAATGGTTAAAAATCTTAAAGAAGCACGCTATACGTAAGTCATCTAACAATTTTATGCAAATCTATAATTCAATTCTATTTTTACATAAATGATCCCTAGGAATCTATCTTCAAACGCTCAGTCCGTCCTAAACCTATATCCCATGGTTTCTATCTGCGGACCTTGGCAATCAGGCAAAACAATCTTTTTGCGCTCCTTGAAGTAAGGAAAGGATTACTCAAGTCAAGGCAAGTGTCCTGCCAGCTTTATTACTAGAGAGATAGCAATCAAAATGAAGTGGATTGTTGATTCAGGAAGGCTTAAAGCGGTAGAGATTAAGGCGGGCAAAACCATCAATAGCTACTTTTTCAAAGGACTAACTTACTTTCATAAATTAGTCTCAGACGTCACATTGAAATTCGTTTACATTGGCAATGCATTTCAACAGCGAAGTGCATGTACCACTTACCCTATGCAACAGATTAATTCCATTATTGCTTAAGGCCTTAATACCAGCGATTATAACTCCCGAATCTTCATATTCCGAAACCAAACTGCATCGGTATGATCCTGAAGCGCGATTTTGCCGCTGATGGATTTGGCAAAATCAGGAAAGTTTCTCAAATTACTCTTCTGCACTTTGGCTTTCCAGTCAGGAGCGGTGATGTTGGCATCCGCCGTTTTTAGACCATTGAGAAAAAAAATCACTCGTCCATCCCGGTGCACGATTCTGGAGTGGTTCCACTGGCCAAAAGGTTTAGGCTTCGAGTTTTCGGCCTTTCCGCTGATGTCATACAAACAACCCGCCCAGTGGGTAGGATTGATCTTATGCCGCTCCTCGCCATTTTCATTATCTAACAACTGCATTTCCAGACCCGTCATGTAAGCTGTAGGATTTTTCTCACTCTCCTGGACGTTAATAAATAC
>CAJYHS010000150.1 GCA_913774715.1 uncultured Siphonobacter sp.
GCCCGTCGTAGCCCGATTTCACCCCGGCGGCGGGCAATGTTCAAATTTAGAACACCGAACAGGCCCAATCCTACATTAATGAGCAGAAAAGTGCTGATTATACCAAAGATGATAACGGGAACGAGCGTAATGTTGTGTTGATTTTTGCGGGATTCAGTCAGGTACGTTACTTCTGCTCCCCAGTTGCGTACCATCGCCAGAACTTCCTTCACCATATTAGCCTCAAAGGTAGCGTCCGTTCCAGGTTTGGTTTTGATGAGAATACTCATATCCCAGTCTTTTTCGCCCAGCGGTTCAAAAATGGCGGGCGTATTGTTCATGTATTCCCCTTTGCCTTTGAAATTTTCGACTACTCCCACCACGCTCCAGAAATGAGTGTCGTCTTTTTTAATGGTCTTTCCAATCGGGTTCTCACCCGGAAAAAGCTTTTCCTGCAATTTCTGGTTAATCACCAGTGGCGTATACCGAGCGGAACGATCCTGGGGGCCAAACCAGCGGCCCTTCATCATTTTAATATCCAGCGTCTTAAAAAGAGATTCATCCGTTCGGTAAAACTCAGCCATCGTGCTGGCGTTTTGATAGCTAACGCTATTGTTCATGTTATTCATGGTGAAGGGCGTGTTTGAGCTCATGCGGCTGGCACTTTCCACTTCGGGATACGCCCGAATACGTCGCAGGATACTTTCAACTTTGGTTGGTACATCCGTGGTATCCTGGTTATTGCTCAATTCCAGACTCCATACCTGCTCGTAGGAAAAACCGATGGGTTCCTGGTAGTTACGAAGGTTAGACAGCAGAAACGTCAGTACGCCGAAGAGTACCAGAAAAGACGCCCAGATTTCGATAATAAGCAGGGAATGCGTTCTCCGCTTATTCCAGATAAGAGTGAAAAAATGACGAAGCATAGGGCTACATTTTATGGGTAATAAATAGCTTCAGATAACAATTTAGGATTTCAGAGCGTCGACAATTTTCAGCTTCGACATACGGAAGGCAGGTAATACGCCCGATAATAATCCAAAAAGAAGACACACTCCCAGACTGATCAGAAAAACTGTCGGATTAATAGTGAGATCGGCGTAGGCAATCCAGCCGCTATTGTTAATAAGCTGAATAATGATGAAAGAAAATACCAGAGCCAGACTACCACCGATGAAGGTAATAAAGATATTTTCGACGATAAACTGATACAGTAAGGTTTTCGCTGGTGCCCCAAAGGCCTTCCGAACGCCAATTTCTGAAGCTCGTTCCATCATTCGTCCCACGTTAACGTTAACCAGATTCAGAGCCGGTAACCCCATGAACATCAGCAGAATGATGGCGACGGCGGTGAAGAAAAAGACCCTTCGGCTGTCGTCATCGCCAAAAAAGGAAGTCATGTATTGATCAGCGTAGCCTTCGGCTTTAATAGTAAAATTGGTATACTTCGATCCATATTCAGTACCCGACTGAGGAATCCGACTCATGGCCTGCTGAAATTCAGACTGCACGGCGGCTAATTCTGATTTATCTTTTGCCATCAGAATCGCAATGAAGTTCCCCCGCATATCTCCGCGTTCGTAGTTACTCTTGGGCACGGTATAAGGGAAATAGACATCCGCGTACGAATACGGGCGGGTAGCCGGACTGCCTTTCACGACTCCAATCACACGATACTTCAGACTTTCAATTTCCACTTCCCGACCAATCACGGATTTACCGTCGTTCTCGAAGTATTGTTTCTGAAAATCATCAGTAATCACCACGACTTGATCCCCCGATTTCGTCTGCTGCTCGGCGAAAGGCTTTCCGTCCAGAAATTCAAACGTACAAACCCGCCAGAAATCGGCATCGGTATATTTCGTGTAAAGCTTGATTCGTTTACCATTGACGTACGCATTAGCGAAGGTAAACATCGAGGTCATGCCTACCCGCTCGGGTGTGTGCATGGTTTTCAGGTACTTCTGAATAAAACGAACACTCATCGGGCTGCTGCTTCGACTGCTTCGAGTCGTATCTTTCTGCACCACGCTGGTTACAAAAAGCGAACGGTCGCGGTTGCCTTCGGGGTAATGCACCCCCAGCAGATGGTCCATGAATGAGGTAACCACCATCAGCACCGTCAGGGTAATGCTGATGCCGAACAGGGTAATGAAGGTATAGAAAGGATGCCGTAGCAGGACTTTCCAGGCAATTTTGATGTAGTTAACTAGCATATAACGAGAGCTAAAATCATTGAGTCAAGAACGATATTACTGCACCTGCGTACCGTCAAAAAGACGGATGAGTCGGTGCGTCTGGCGAGCCATGGAATCGTCGTGCGTGACCATGATGATGGTGGCTCCTTCGGCATTGAGTTTTTGAAGAATAGCCAGAATTTCATTGCCCATGACGCTGTCGAGGTTACCCGTTGGCTCATCGGCCAGAATGATTTCGGGCCGTCCTACAATCGCCCGGGCAATGGCTACCCGTTGTTTTTGTCCGCCGGAAAGTTGCTTGGGGAAGTGTTTCATGCGGTTACTCAGGCCTACTTTTTCTAGGGCTTCACGGGCCAGTTCGCGGCGTTCTTTGGCGGAT
>CAJYHS010000151.1 GCA_913774715.1 uncultured Siphonobacter sp.
CTAGCTCTAAACCTAGCCGGACTGAAGAAAGGAAATCCCGTGAAAGTTGTACCCATTGGTGACGGCGATGCCGAACAGGGGATGATGGAAGTAGTAAAGAAAAGCGGATACAAGGGTCTCATTGGAATTATCAACGAAGACACCGCCCCCGATGCCGAAGTAGGCCTAACCCTAAACATGAAAGGCCTACAGAAAGTGCTTGAGGCTATGGGCGACCGGAAGGCTTTAAAATCTTATGAATAAAATGAAGTAATCGATTGCTTTAAACTTCCCGGATCTTTCGGGAAGTTTCTTTTTATGCAGGAATTCGTATGATAGTATTTTATCGTATTAACGTGCTGGAAGAATAGATTACTTAAGGCTCTATTTTGAATATTTATTTTTGTCCGAAAATATTACTTTACCTATGATTGCACGATTGCCGTTCTGTTTTGGATTATTGCTACTCAGTCTGTTAAGTCAGGCTCAGACCGATTTAAAAGTAAGTGATAACCAGCGTTTTATAACCTATCAGGATGGTAAACCCTTCTTTTATCTGGGTGACACCGCCTGGGAATTATTCCACCGACTTAACCGGGAAGAGTCCCGGAAGTATCTGAAAAACAGGGCCGACAAAGGCTTTACTGTCATTCAGGCCGTTATCCTGGCTGAGCACGATGGCTTACGTACGCCTAATGCTTACGGCGAAATCCCGCTCAGGAATGAAGATCCGGCTCAGCCCAATGAAGCGTATTTCCAACACGTGGATGCCATCATCAATCAGGCTCGCGACCTGGGCCTTCACATGGCCGTTTTGCCGACCTGGGGCGATAAAATCAACAAGGACAAATGGGGCATTGGGCCGGAAGTTTTCACGGAAGAAAAAGCCTATCAATACGGCAAGTATTTAGGCAATCGCTATAAAAAGTACACTAACCTTATCTGGGTAATCGGCGGTGATCGCAATCCGCGTAAAGATTCTAAAGACGTTGACATCTGGCGTGCTCTGGCAAAAGGGATCACCGAAGGAGTGGGCGGCAAAGATAAAGCCCTCATGACTTTTCATCCACAGACTCGTTCGTCGCAGTGGTTTCACCAGGACGACTGGCTGGATTTCAACATGTTCCAGACGGGCCATTGCATGGACATCAAGGTTTGGGAGCATATAGCCAAAGACTATGCCTTGCAGCCCGCCAAACCAACCATGGATGGCGAGCCGGTGTACGAAGAAATTCCCATTTGCTTTGACCTGAAAAATGGTTATGTCAAGCATCATGAAGTTCGCCGCCGGGCTTACTTAAGTCTGTTTGCGGGAGCTCATGGCTATACTTATGGTTGTAATAATATCTGGCAGATGTACGTACCGGGTCAGAAAGCATACGTAGATCCCAGTAAGCCCTGGTACGAATCGCTGGATTTACCCGGAGCGGGCGAGATGAAGCACGTGCGTACATTGATGGAATCAAGACCATACCTGGATCGGGTGCCGGATCAGTCCCTGATTGTTAGTGAGAATCCCGCTGACTATACGCAACATATGCAGGCGACGAGAGGAAAAAACTATGCATTCATTTACAGTGGCAGTGGTCTGCCCATTGAGGTAAAGATGGGGGTAATATCGGGTAAGAAGGTACGGACCTACTGGTACAATCCAAGAAATGGAGAGACCACGCCATTGGGGGTGTTCATTAATGAGAAGACCCGGCTCTTTACGCCTCCCAGCCGGGGTGAAGATCAGGACTGGATCCTGATATTGGATGATACTTCGGCTAAGTTTAAAAAGCCCTGATCAGAAAATAATTGCTTGCTAATTGATGTGGTACTTAAGATTGGACTTTAGGACAATATCAATCGGTAAATAGTAATTACGTTCAAGGTTTTTCTTAAGTAAAATATGCTGGTAAAGAAGTTTTATCCCTTCATAAACCTGCGTTTTGGGTTGTTGACTAATCAGGAAATGAATGAATTCTTTCTTTAGATAATGAATCGTTTCAGGAATAATGTCATATCCTAAAAGCCTGTAATTTCCCTTCTCATGTTTCTCTAGTATCTGGGCTATATGTTGAATGCCATTTGTTCCAAATATGGCCCGGATATTAGGTGCTTGATTTAAAGTTGAGAGTAATAAATCTTCCATTTCCGGGATCATCCCCTGACGAGACTCAAATTTCAACAAAGGTACCTGAGGCTGATTTTGTTGAAAAAAAGTTCGAAAACCTTCTTCCCGTTTGCTAAACTGTAAATGATTATCGTGTTCCTGAACGATATTGGCAATTAATATCGACCCTTCGGTGGGTAACGCATGCGAGAGAAGTTCTCCGGCCAGAAATCCGCTATCAAAGGCATTTTGACCAATAAAACTAACTTCTTTAAAATCAGATAGATTGGTATCAAATAACATACAGGGAACATGGCGACTTTTGCAGGACTCCAATAATCGCAAAGCTTCCTTGTAGAATACAGGAACCATAAAAACTCCGTCAATATTAGTAGCTACTATTTCATCTACCTTTTCCTTGAAAGAGGCTTCACTATTCTGATCAAAGAAAAATAGCCGGGCCGATACATCGAATTGACGTATTTCTTTTTCAGCCTGCTCTACTCCAGTGAGATGCTCATGCCAGAATGGAATTTCTTCCGTTGCTCGTGGTATTAAAATCGCCAGAGTATACTGTTTAGCCGATTTTAGTCGGCTGGCCAGAATATTAGGCTCATAGTTTAGCTCATCAATAGCTTTAAGTATACGTTCCCGCGTGGCTTTTGAAACGCCACCCCGGTTATGTAATACGCGATCTACGGGACCGATGGAGACATTCGCGTGTTTGGCAATATCCTTAATGCCGATATGTTTATTTTTGTGTTCGATGATGATCTAGATTTAGAAGTCCAAACTAAGTAAAAACCAGATAAACCTAAGTCTATTTTCGAGAAAGGTAATATAATCAGTCAGGATTTGCCATATCCTCTATTTTAAATAAGAATCTACTTCTTCATCCGTATAAAAAGACGACTCTACGCCTGTAACCGGCACAGGAACGTTGGCCGTCCACACCAGTGCATTCAGTAGTAACTTACGAAAGTTAGGTTCTTTCCAGTTAGCATAATAATGGCCTCCGGTAAAACCAAAACTTCTGCCGCCTTCCTTACGCTGCAAAGCCCAGGCTACGGTTTGCGATTGCTCACTGCCCTTAAGCTTGGCCGTCAGTACAGGTTTCAAACGAGAATCGTGTGCTTGAAAATGAATTTTATAATATAATTCTTCGTGAATCTGGAAAGGCATTATGCCTTGGGCGATGGGGTGAGTGGAAGGTTTGAGTTGAGCAGTCTCTGTAGTAATGGCTGAATACCAGGCCTGGTTTCCGGTAGCACCAGGTTTCCCACTTTCATAATCAAAATAGCCACCTACCCAGTGCAGAAACGCTTGACTATAAGTAGCCGGAGCAAAGGTAGAATAATGCATCACCACCAGTCCACAGCCCCGTTTCATTTGTTTTTCAATCAAACTCCAGTGACTGTCCGCGAAAAGTGGATCTTGGGAAAGATTAAAATCGGAGCCGTCTGCGTACATAAAAATGACGTCTGCCTTATCCAATACTGAAGGATCTGAAGGCCAGCCATCCCCGTATACTTCAGTAGAAATACCTTTCAGGTTAGAGGCCCGGTCAAGCATGGTTTTGAGTAGACGAACCGATTTCAGATACTCGTGTTCACCAGGGCCATGCGACTTTTTACCGGCGATTAATACAATCTTCTTTGGAGAAGGAGGTGACTGAGCCTCAAGGTTACTGGCAAATATGCCGACCAATCCCAGAACACTAATTAGGTTAACAAAATAGAGGTAAAAAGAAGGTTTCAATGCTGTAGTATTTAAATAAGGAAATTTACAACTTTTAAAGGAACTACAGAAGGTTCTGATTCAAAAATCCATTTTATTATTGGTAAAAGATGTTGAGTTAATGGATTTCAGAATTCACTATACGTTAAAGTAATGAGGAGGAAGGAAAGGGGGTGAGGAATATGACCTCTGTTGCCTTGAAAATACCAGGGGACTTTTCAAGACTTTACGTGCGTTACCCTCGGGGGTTAATAGAAATCGTCCCTTTTCTATGAAAAAAGCTGTATCCCTGTTGAGTCATGGATACAGCTTTTTATATAAACCAATATAACTAAAGTAGGTAGTAGAAAAGAGTGACTCTTATCCCTCCGAACGATCCGTGATTTACCGGAGTACGATAAAAGATTTTCTACAATTCATGCAGAGATGATATCGCGTATTCAGAAAGAACAAAGAGTATTTTACCACGAGGGGACGACGACGTCTTTCCGTGTCCTTGGAGCGACAGTAAGGACATGATCCGTTAGTAGAGATAAAAGCCATGAGATTAACTAAACAAGGGGTAGATGTATAGAGCAGGAGAATTATAATTTTTTGATAACAAAGTTAACGTATACCCAAAACCAGGCTTATCACGCGTGTTTCACAGGGTATAAATCTGGTTACAGTCGATATCGATTTTTTATAGACTTACTACCTCTGTGGTATCAATGACGGCAAAGCACCACTGAAACAGGCATATTAAAAGGACATTTTCGCCGAGACCAGACTTGATTTGGACTACTTAGTTGTGGATTGATTGGCACTCGTTATGTTTAGCTAGAAGGAAACAGATGCACTCTGGTTATTGGGTAATAAGGAATATAGTGAGCAGTACTAGATCCATTCCAAAACCAGAGACCAGACCTAAAAACTCAAACGTCTTCTCTTTACCTTAAAATTTTTGAAGGAAATGAGTATCCCTATTCACTAAAGTACTAATTGATAGGAATGATTATGAGTCAGATAATCCGTAGGCAAAGACGGAGCGATCGAAAAAGAAATGAATTACGATTGGTATTATTTATATTTTTTTTATGACTTTTGGAGAAAGAGTTCTCGATAGATTATAGGCCTGTATATGGATTCGTTTCTTTTTTATACCGATGAAGTCCTGATAGATTCACTCAGAGAAGGCAACCCTCAGGCCTTTGAGTGTATTTATAATCGGTACTGGTCTATCCTGTACCATCAGGCCTACAAGCGACTTAAATCCAAAGAAAGTACCGAGGAGCTGATTCAGGATCTATTTACCGATCTCTGGCACCGACGTCAGGATTTGCTCATCAAGTCATCGCTGGAAGCTTATTTACGAACTTCGGTCAAGTATCTGGTGATTCAGTATTTTCAAAAACAGCAGGTTCGAAATCGCTATTGGGCTTACTATCAAAGCCAAGAAGAACCCGCGACCAGTTGTACGGAGGAAGTCGTAGCTCTGCACGAACTGGAAAGTGCACTCCAGCAACAGGTATCCAGTCTTTCCCCCCAAAGCAAACTCGTCTATGAACTTAGCCGGGAGCATCATCTATCAATTGCTGAAATTGCCAGGAAGCTAAATATTTCCGAAAAAACGGCTGAAAATCATTTGGGAAGAGCCCTGAAAGTCCTGCGTAGGTCTTTGAAAGATTACGTAACTATGCTGATATTCTTCCTTCTGCAATAAATTTTCACTTTTTTTTACAATGGCTTGGGGGTAAATCCCCGCTTACCTCACTTCTCTAGTATAAGCACCGCCGTAACTGATTCGTTTTGCGTATGAAACCGCTTTTACCCACTGATCTTTTAGAAAGATACAACGCAGGCAAGGCTTCTGCGGAGGAAATTAGAAGGGTGGAGCAGTGGTATGAATCCTATGAAGGAGACGACAGTGATCTGGATCAGTTAAGCTCAGAGGAAAAAGAGCAGCTGGGACGAAGGCTCTATCAGGCCCTACCGGTGCCGCCAACGGAATCCGTGCGAGCACCCGTTTTGAACTGGAGGCGAGCCTTATCCATAGCCTCGGGGATTGCCGCAGTTGTGTTCATAAGCTTCCTGTTCTGGACCTATAAGGGACATCCGTCACGGCCGCTGACCTATGGAAATACCCTGAAAGAACTCAAGCGTGTGGATTTGCCCGATGGTTCTCAAATCTGGTTGTACCCTCAGGCTACACTTGATTTGGACGAAGATTTTGGTGAGCAAACCCGGTCCTTACGTTTGAAAGGCACCGCTTTCTTTCAGATTAAACGCGACGAAAACCGTCCCTTTAAAATTTATAGTAAAGGGCTGATTACTCAAGTGTTAGGTACGAGTTTTCTGATTGACGCCAGTCCGGCCAAGAGTAAAGTAGAGGTCTCGGTGCTGACAGGCAAGGTTCGCTTGCAGGAAGATCAGTCCAAGACGTATCTGGTGGTTCGACCTCAGCAGAAGGTCTATTACCAGAAAGGAAAAGAACCTAAAGTATATAAGACCCCTGAAAAGGATGTTTCTTCGGTTTGGAAAAAGGAAGATTTTGATTTTAATAATACCCCTTTAGTGGAAGTTATCCAAGCCCTGGCCCAGCGATATGGCGTGGTATTTCAAACAGAAAATGACCGAATGGATCAGTGCCGGCTCACGGCACATTTTAGTCAGCAAAACCTACCGGATATGCTGGAAATGATCAGTAAATCTTTGACCATTACTTATGAATTAGAAGGTAGCCACGTCTTTTTTAAAGGGCAGGGTTGTAGCTCTTATTAATCTGTATATTCTTTCTCGTTAACCCCTCTTTTGTTAAAACAAGGAGAGTGCTAGCCACACCCTCCTTGAATCCTCCCAAGCACTTTAGCCGAGTGCCCAGGATAGTATTGTTCCTGTTTTACACATTAAGAAACCTTTAAATCTATGAAACAAAAGTTACTTCGTCCAAAACTGGTTAGAAAAATTATGCGTATCGGATGCATTCAGCTTGCCATTGTATTCCTGGTAGGAATAGCTAAGGCAGAAGTGAGTAACGCCCAACCCGAGCTGGAACGCGTCATTTCCGTTAACTGGGTGAATTTGCCTCTAAAACAGGCTATTCAATCCCTGGAGAAACAGGCGTCCATTCACTTTGTCTATAGCCCCAGTGTCATTGCTCTCGACCAGCGAGTCAATCTGGTAAGCAGGCGGGAAAAAGTAGGCGTCGTGCTAAGCCGGGTATTAACGCCTCTGCAAATCAAATACGAGCTAGTTAACTCCAACATTGTTCTCAGCAAACCACCTGTTCAACCCATCATGCCGCCTCCGCGGCCCGGAAAAGAAACGCAATCCTCTGAAAATCAATCCTTATTACCACTAGAAAGACTGGTCCGGGGAAAAGTAATCTCAGAAACGGGAGAAGCCTTACCGGGCGTGAATGTCATGGTGAAAGGAACGAATATTGGGGTCAATACCAACAATGAAGGCATTTATCAGCTTTCCATTCCTGAATCTTCTACTTCGATTCTGGTATTCACTTCCATTGGCTATCAGAAGCAGGAGATCACTCTGGGCAGCCAGACTATTGTAGATGTGCAGCTCAGGCCCGATGAAAAAGCCCTTCAGGAAGTAGTTGTGGTAGGGTATGGCGAACAAAAGAAAGTGAGTTTCACAGGGTCAGAATCCGTAATAACTACCCGGGAATTAAAGCAAAGTCCAACGGCACTCCTCAGTAATGCCTTGGGTGGACGGATGGCGGGTCTGGTCACGGTGCAACGCTCCGGCGAGCCGGGATACGACGGTGCCAATATCTGGATTCGTGGTATGGGAACCTTCGGGTCCAATCAGGCACCCCTACTGCTGGTGGATGGGGTAGAAAGGGATTTTAATAATATTGATCCCCATGAAGTTGAAAGTTTCACCATCCTCAAGGACGCTTCGGCTACGGCGGTCTTTGGGGTCAGAGGAGCCAATGGCGTGGTGCTGGTTAATACGCGGCGGGGGGCCAGTGGTAAGCCTAAGGTTTCATTAACGCTGGAAAAAGGTTTTTTAAGTCCCACGCGTCTGCCTGAGTACGTGGACGGCTATACCTACGCAACGCTGTATAATGAAGCCAATGCCAATGCGAATTTACCGCTGCCTTACACTCCAGAGGTGTTGGAAAAAATCAAGGATCAAAGTGATCCGCTTCGGTATCCTAATGTAGACTGGATGAAGCTTATGAAACAATCGGCGGGTCAGGAACACATGAACCTCAATATATCTGGGGGTAATCCAACGGTACGGTACTTTGTTTCTGCTTCCTATTTCCATGACAATG
>CAJYHS010000152.1 GCA_913774715.1 uncultured Siphonobacter sp.
GGGACAAACGCAACCGGGAGCAGGCCTTTTCCATCCAATGGAAAGCTAGTCTCAAACGCGTGAATTATGATTTGCATAACGTGCTGGGGTTTTACTGCCTCGTAGTAGCTTTACTGATGACGCTGACGGGACTGGTCATGGGCTTTCCCTTCATTAGAACCCAGGTTTATCAAATGCTCGGCGGTACTACGGCCAAACGCCAGGAGCTGACTTTTACCACCAAGGCCTCGGACATTCCAGCTCATGAATGGGATGCAAAAATGGATGCCATCTGGCGGAAAACGATCCGCGAAATTGGCGAGAAAGATCCCTATCAAATCAGCCTTCATTACCCTAAACCCGAAGCCACGTTCATTTATGCCTGCACGGATATGATGAATGGCAACTGGCGGGAGTTATACTTCGACATGAATACGCTGGCGTTACTTCCGACGACTCCCCCCAAAGTTTCTGAGGACACGGCAGCCAAATGGATGATGCGTTCCAATTACGGCATTCATGTCGGATCTATTGGAGGTACTCTTACTAAAGTAATCTACTTTCTATCCAGCTTTATTTGTGCGACTTTGCCCATTACTGGCTTTTATGTCTGGTGGGGAAAACGTAAAAAGAAACCCGTCAAACGGACTATTCGCGTTAGTAGGGTGTGAGGTTTGTAAGTAATTGATTCATAATTGTTTGTGTAGAAGTAGTTGCAATTTTGTAATTTTTTTAAACGTTCTTCCTTCTTCTTTTCCTTTCTTTACGGCCCTTCAAACGCATGTTTGAAGCTAAGCCTACGTGAAAATTTATGACAGAAGAGCAGGTCCTACAACTGGCTCCTGATGCCGCCTCGCTAAAAGCGGGAAAGGCTTTAGCCGTCGAAAACAAATGGGTTACCCTAGCCTATAACTCCCGGGTGCTTTGGGGAGAAGTGCAGGGAAGTGGCAAGGATCCCTATCGAACGCAAGTTGACTTACAACAGACGGCTTTCAAATGTAGCTGTCCAAGTCGAAAATTTCCCTGCAAGCACGGACTCGGTTTATTGATTCTCTTTGCCAAATCCGCTCCCGCTTTTCAAAACTCGGAAAATGAACCCACCTGGGTGAGTGAATGGGTGGATAAACGCCAGACCAAAGCCGAAAAAGCCGCTGAGCCCGCCAAAGAAGTAAATCCCGAACAAAAGGAAAAAGATCGCCTCAAACGCCAGCAGCAGCGTTATCAGAAAGTAGAGGCCGGGGTAGGAGAATTGAGCCAATGGCTGCGGGATCTGGTACGGACGGGTACTTTGAACGTCCCCGAAAAAGGATACCGCTATTTTGAGCAAACGGCTGCCCGCATGGTTGATGCTCAGGCTACGGGCCTGGCTAATGGGGTAAAAGCCTTTAACGCCATCGCTTATACAAGTCCGGATTGGCAAAGTCAGGTACTCAAACAGTGCAGTCAATTATACCTTTGGACTGAAGCCTTTAGAAACCTGCCGGAATTATCGCCTGAGCTTCAGGAAGACGTAAAAAACGCCATCGGCTGGGGACGATCGGCCAAGGACTTAGGCCCGCAAGCCGAATGCATTACCGACGACTGGCTGGTACTGGGCCGCATGAGTCGGGAAGAAGACCGCATTACCGTGCAGCAAAACTGGCTGTATGGCTATAGCTCGGGCCGCATAGCTCTGGTTCTCAACTTTTCCTATCAGAATGCGGGCGTTGAAACTCCGCTAGTGCCAGGCCGTATCTCTAAGGCTACGCTACAGTTTTACCCTTCCGCCTTTCCTTTCCGAGCCCTTGTTAAGGAGCATACGGGCTATGAGAATAGGTATCCCGAAGCCAAGGCTTTTCAGGATTTCACTCAGGCTGATACGTTTCTGCGACAAATTTGGCAGCAGCAGCCCTGGGCTGATGAACTTCCTTTGTGGGTGGAGCAGCTCGTGTTAATCAAAGCTGAAAGGGAGTGGTTGCTTTGCGATAATCAACGTCAGGTGATGCCCCTTGATCCGGCTTTTGGAGAAATGCAAGTCTTTGAGTTGCTAGCCTTGAGTGGCGGTCAGCCCATGCAGGTATGCATCCTTCACCGGGAAGGTTACGTATATCCCCTAGGACTTCAACTTGGTAATAGCTATCAACTATTAGCCGTTTAAACCTATGAATACCTGGAATGAATTAGTGCAGGTAGCGTTGCTGGGAACGGAAAAAAGTAATTTTTCTCCCGAGAGTTTACCTCAGCCCGTTCAAACGTTATTGGCCAAGGCCGACCGGCAGGATCGGGAAGGCTTTTTTCTGACGGCAGCAGCTCTGACGTATCAATACGAGCGGTCGGGGAAAAAGCGGGCGGTGATTGACTTACCAGCCCTAACCCCAGCAGAACAGGAAAGCCGATCCGAAGCTCCGCAAGAGGCCATTAAGTTACTGAAAACACTTCTGGATCAGCTGCCCTTGAACGCTACGTTACTGAGCCTTTATTTACAAAAGCTTCAGGAAAAAGGCTGGATTATTCCTAGTGCTTATTTAGTGCGGCTACTTAATGTCAATGATGCTCAGGTTCAACAATTCCTGCTTCCCGTTTTAGGCAAGCGGGGCGATTGGTTACGCTCGTTCCATTTCCCCTGGCAACGGGACGCCGAAACAGACTGGGAAAAAAGCTGGCAGGAGGGAAAAGTAGCCGAGCGAAAGAAGGCTCTGTATGCTTTTAGAGAGCAAAATCCCACTCTGGCTCGCCAGCGACTGGAAGAAAGCTGGAGTGAACTCTCGGCCCGCGAAAGAAAAGAGTTACTGGAAGTGTTATTGCTGAATCTTTCCAACGATGACGAGGCCTTCTTAAGAGCTGCTCAGCAGGAATTAAAAGGTCATAAACCTTTAACTCAGGAAATTCGACAGCTTATTTTTCGCTTGTTAACCCTTTTACCCACCGGGGACGAGCAGCTTTTTTTGCAGCAAAATCTCCCCACGTACATTATTCGGGAAAAGAAACTACTGGGATTGATTTCTACGCCTAAACTGGTTCTGCCCGAAGGCGAAGACACCTTTTTCTCCCTGCCACGCTTTGCTCAGGACTGGGGCTTTTATGGCCAAAATCCAGACTCTTACCAATACCAGAGCTTAAGTGACTACTGGTTCTGGGAAGCGGTAGCTTTGACTAATCCCCAAATCTGGCGTGAAGCCTTAAAAACAGACTGGGCGGGCGTGGTGAAATTCTTTACCATCGAAAACGCCAAAGCCGACCGCTCGGCGGCTCGCTACAAAGCTTTATTGCTGGCTTCAGTCCGTTTCAATATACCTGAACTCTTCGTAGAAGCCTATCAGAAAGGCGTTTCTTTTACCGGAGCTACTACCTTTTCACTGCAGGATTACCAATTGATTTTTCAACGTATCCCTTTCCGGCAGTTATATCTCCAAAAAAATGAGCTGTTGCAGGGCTATTGGTCGGCGGAGCTGAGTCGACACATTTTTCAGGAACTACTTGAACTCGTGAAAAGCTCGCATGTCTATGTAGATTTTGCCCGGCAGGCCAGTGAGTACTGGTACGAGTTTTCGGAGGCAGAAATAGATAGCTTATTACCTGCCGATACTCCTTCGTATTACCGGTCCGGTGAAGAAAAACTAGCCGCTCAACTCAAAGAAATCCTAAGCCTTCGCCGCTGGATTCGGGCTTTATAAGGAGTTTTTAGTTGTTGGTTGATAGTAAACGCTTTACGATCCAGCAATGGATTATCTAATCATTACAAGAACGTAATTCATTCTAACCTACTAATATTTTACCATGAACGCTTTACGCCAACACGCCGAAGAGCAATTTGCCCAGGAATTAGAAGAACTTCAAAAGCAGGATAATGGTCAACGCCCCCCCAACTGGATTCTTACGCCTCAGTCGGTGGTAACTTACTTAATGGGAGGTACGCTGAAAAATGGATTTGAGGTAAGCCCCAAATACATTGGCAGTCGTCGGCTGATGGAAATTGCCGTGGCAACCCTGACTACTGACCGGGCTTTATTACTCTACGGGTTACCGGGAACGGCCAAGTCCTGGGTTGCTGAACATTTGGCCGCTGCCGTTTCGGGGAACTCCACTTTACTCATTCAGGGAACTGCTGGAACGGGCGAAGAGGCCATTCGCTACGGCTGGAATTACGCCCGCCTGCTTTCCGAAGGTCCTTCCGAAAACGCTTTAGTGGTTACGCCGATGATGCGGGCGATGAAAGACGGAAAAATTGCCCGGATTGAGGAGTTAACCCGGATTTCCGCCGATGTTCAGGATACGCTCATTACCATTCTGTCTGAGAAAACGCTTCCCGTTCCCGAGCTTAATACCGAAGTGCAGGCCACGAAAGGCTTTAACGTCATTGCTACGGCCAACAACCGCGATAAAGGGGTTAACGAGTTATCCAGTGCCTTAAAACGCCGTTTTAATACCGTGATTCTGCCCGTGCCCGAAAGCATGAATGAAGAGGTCGACATTGTGCAACGCCGGGTAAGTAGCCTTTCAAAAGCCTTAGAGTTACCCGCAGAACTACCCAAGCTAACCGAAGTGCAGCGACTGGTTACCATCTTCCGCGAGCTGCGTTCGGGGGTGAGTGAAGATGGAAAAACTAAACTGAAAAGTCCGTCGGGGACGATGAGTACCGCCGAAGCCATTTCGGTGATGAACAACGGCATGGCTCTGGCCGCTCACTTTGGCGATGGTCGGGTCACGGCTGAAGATATGGCGGCGGGTTTGATTGGAGCCGTCGTAAAAGATCCCGTTCAGGATAAAGTCGTCTGGAACGAATACCTGGAAACGGTCCTCAAAACCCGCGAAAATTACCGTGACATTTACCGGGCCTGTAAGGAATTAAGCCTATGAGGATTCATTTGCTTGGCATTCGCCACCACGGGGTGGGTTCGGCCCGGCAGGTGCAGCAGCGGCTGGCCGAGCTACAGCCCGATCTGATTCTGGTGGAAGGTCCGCCGGAACTCACCGAACTTTTACACTGGATGGCTCATAAGGAGCTAAGGCCTCCCGTGGCTATTCTGGCTTACGATGCGGACGATCCGCAGAAAGCCGTTTTTTATCCCTTTGCCGAATTCTCACCCGAGTGGGTAGCCGTTCGGTATGCTCAGGAGCAGTCCATCGAAGTTCGCATGACGGATATGCCTTTAATGCATTCGCTAGCTACCAAAGCGGTTGAAAAGCTTGATAAACTCGAAAATGCCGAACAGCCCCAGCGGCGGGTTTTTCCTCTGGAAGAGATCGCCCGGCTTGCAGGCTATGAAAATTACCACGACTGGTGGGAAGAACGCTTTGAGCAGGACACGAGCCAGGGGGAGAGCGAAGCGTATTTTCAGGCCGTCGGGTTAACCATGCAGGCCAGCCGTGAAGCGGAAGAAGGCATCGACCGAACCAACGATGAAATTCGTGAGGCATTCATGCGGCAATCGCTTCGCGAAGCTCAGAAAGAGGGCTTCGTTAATATCGCTGTTATCTGCGGAGCTTGGCACGTACCAGCGTTGGGCGATCTGAAGACGACGAAAAAAGAAGATGCTCAGCAGATCAAAGGTCTGGCTAAAACCAAAGTCCGGTTGACCTGGATTCCCTGGACGAATTCCCGCATGAGTTGGTGGAGCGGTTATGGAGCCGGGATTCACTCGCCGGGCTGGTACGAACACCGCTGGAAAAACCCGGATGATCTTGGCGAGTGGTGGTTAACCCAAGTGGCCCGTTTGCTTCGAAAGCAAAAAGTAGACGTTTCTACGGCTCATGTGATTGAAGCGTACCGACTGGCCGAGTCACTGGCCATTCTTCGCAATTTACCCAGAGCGGGGCTACGCGAATTAAATGAAGCCACGCAGTCGGTCATGTGCATGGGTGAAGGTATCCTGATGCGACTCGTGCAGGAGGAGCTTATTATGGCTCACCGCATGGGAAGTGTGCCCCAGGAGTTACCTAAACTGCCGATTCAAACCGACTTTGAAACCAAAGCAAAGAAGCTTCGGCTCGACATTCGAGAGGATCGCAAATACCTGGAGCTGGACCTTCGCAAAGAACTCGATCTGAGTCGAAGTATTTTCCTGCACCGGTTACGGGTATTAGACATTACCTGGGCAGATTTGCTTCGAACGTCCAGCAAGGGAACCTTTAAGGAAGGCTGGCAACTGAGCTGGCGACCCGAGTCGATTCTCGAATTGATTGAAAAAGCCATTTGGGGCAATCGGATTGAAGACGCCGCTACGCAGTTTTTGCTCGATCAAAGCAAGAAAAGCACCTCCATTACTGAATTAGCTGCCAAACTTGAAGCGGCCATCCCCGCCGAGTTATTCGGAGTATTAGACGGATTAATTACCCGCATCAGTGATTTGGCTACGGTTTCCGCCGATATGCAGGAGCTGATGGCGGCCTTAACGCCCCTGGTGAGTGTAAGTCGGTACGGGAACGTTCGTAAAACGGATTTCTCGGCCTTGATGCAGGTCGTTGAAAGTTTATTAACCCGCATCTGTATCGGCCTGCCTACGGCCTGTTACGGGCTGGACGATGACAATGCCCGAAAAATGTTTACGCTGATTCGTCAGGTAGATGAATCGGTGTTGTTACTCGAGATCGAGCCGCTTCTACTGGAATGGCAAAATACGCTGAAAGTATTAGCTGATAAAGAGCAGATGCCGCCGCTGTTAAAGGGCGGTAGCACCCGTTTACTATTTGATCGCCGCCTGCTTTCGGAAGAAACCATGGCTCAGCTCTTTCAGCAGGCGTTGTCCAAAGGCTATGAACCCGCTTATTCGGCGGCCTGGCTGGAAGGTTTCTTAAAAGGAAGTGGACTCATCTTGCTTTACGATCCTATTCTCTGGAAGTTACTCTACAGCTGGGTAGCTGACTTGGATAGCGAGGTCTTCATCGAGCAACTTCCCGTCTTACGGCGAACCTTTGCCGAATTTGAAGCCGCTGAACGCCGAAAGCTCGGAGAGAAAGCTCGGAGCTTACCTTCATTACCCACTCACAGGGTAAGCCCGACGACGGACGATTTTGACTTTGAACAAGCCGAAGCGAGTCTACCCACGATGGCGGCACTTTTAGGACTTACGTAAGCCATGGAAAAACAAGAAGAAACGCTCAAACGCTGGCGGCTCTTACTCGGAGGCCAGAACGCGGACGGAACGGGCGTTAGCCTAAACGACCAGGAAAAGCAGATTGATGAAGCTTTATCGGCTTTGTATGACTTTGAGCAGCGAGGTAAATTTGAATACGGTCCGAATCAGAAGGGAGGTTCGGGGGCTTCTCAGCCTAACGTAGCCCGCTGGCTGGGGGATATTCGCCAGTATTTTCCTGCTTCCGTGGTGCAGGTCATGCAGCAGGATGCTCTCCAAAAGCCGGAACTACAGAAAAAACTGTTGTTCGAACCCGAGATTCTCGAGCAGGCCACGCCCGATGTGCATCTGGTGGCTACCTTGATGGAACTGGGAAAACTCATTCCTTCCAAAACCAAAGACACGGCCCGGCGGGTAGTGCAGAAAGTAGTGGACGAATTACTGGAAAAGCTTTCCCAGAATACCATTCAGGCCATTTCTGGAGCCCTAAACCGGGGCGTACGTAACCGTCGTCCCCGGCTCAATGAAATGGACTGGTCTTCGACGATTCGTAAAAACCTTCGTCATTATCAGGCCGATTATAAAACCATTATTCCCGAAGAGCTCATTGGTTTTGGACGCAAAACCCGTCGCAGTTTAAAAGATGTGGTATTGTGTCTCGATCAATCGGGCTCGATGGGAAGTTCAGTGGTATACTCGGGCATTTTTGGCTCGGTTATGGCCTCCATTCCTTCGGTAAAAACGCGAATGGTGGTTTTTGATACCGAAGTCGTGGATTTAACGGAAGACTTGAATGATCCGGTGGATTTACTCTTCGGGGTACAATTGGGAGGAGGAACCGATATTGACCGGGCTCTGGGCTATTGCCAGACGGTTATTCAAAAGCCTAACGATACGATTCTGGTATTGATTACCGATTTATACGAAGGCGGCAATCAGCAGCAAATGCGGCAACGCATGCAGGAGATTGTAGCTTCGGGCGTACAGTTGATTTGTTTGCTAGCTTTGAACGATGAAGGAGCTCCGTATTATGACGCGAAAAACGCGAAGTTTTTAGGAGATTTGGGCGTTCCGGTGTTTGCCTGCACCCCCGATCTTTTTCCCGAAGTAATGGCTGCCGCTATTAACAAGCAGGATTTAAAGCAGTGGGCGGGCGATCGGGACATTGCGCTGAAGGGATAATTACGAAAGACAAAAGACATGCAACTCATTGCTGATAGTGGTTCCACCAAAACCGACTGGCGGATGCTGGCCGGTGACGAAAGTGTGGGACAAGCCCGTACAGTTGGATTTAATCCTTTTTACCAAAGCTCCGAGCAAATCGCTCATGAATTAAAGCTGAGTTTGAAGCCCAAAGTAAAGGAGCCGGTAAGGGCTATTTATTTCTACGGAGCGGGCGTAACGGGAGCCGAGAAGGCTCAGGTAATTATCGACGGCTTAAAGGACGTTTTCCCGGAGGCTGAACACATCGAAGCTCATTCTGATATGCTGGGGGCGGCCCGGGCCTTGTGTGGAAGGGAAAAGGGCATTGCCTGCATTTTAGGAACCGGCTCGAATACCTGTCAGGTGGATAACGGTGAAATCACTCACAAGGTAGATACGTTGGGCTTTTGGCTGGGGGACGAAGGAAGCGGTGGCTATCTGGGAAAAACGCTTGTACAGGCCTATCTCCATAAGGAGTTACCCGTAGCCTTACGCGAAAAATTTGAAAAGCGTTACCCCAACCTAAACCGGGATGTGGTGCTGGAAAATGCCTATCAAAAGCCCTTTCCCAATCGCTATTTTGCTGGATTTTCGAAGTTTCTCTTCGATAATAGAACCGATGGAACAGCCTACCAGATTGCCGCAAATGCGTTTAGTTTATTTTTTGAAAAGTACGTCGAGAAATACCCTGATTATCTAAACTACCGGGTGAGTCTGACGGGCTCAGTGGCGTTTTACTACTCAGATATTATTCGAAGAGTGGCCCGGGAAAAAGGCGTTACAATCGGGGTTATCATGGAAACCCCCATTGCGGGCTTAACCCTCTACCATCAGGGTAAATCATAATAAAAAAGGCTGTTGAATCATCAACAGCCTTTTTTTATGAAAGATCGGTAGTGGCTTGCGTGGGTTCCAGCGTTACCTTGTTTTCGAGTAAATCCGCTACGGTGTTTTGCTCCAATACGTGCAGGTTAGCATCACGCCAGTTTCGCATCACGTTTCGCAGCGTGCAAGAATGTTCATCAGCACAGTCATCGCACTTGCCGTAGAAATAAAGCGATACGCACAGGGTAGGGGAGATGGGGCCATCAATGATGCGTAAGACCTTGGCAAAACTTACTTCCTCGGGTGGAATTCGGAGCATGTATCCTCCTCCTTTGCCTTTCTGGCTTTGAAGTATGCCGTGATTGCGTAGGTCCAGCAGGATGGCTTCGAGGAATTTCTTAGGAATTTTTTCCTGTTCAGCAATGTAGGAAATCAAGACGGGCTTTTGGTTTCCAAACTCCTGACCCAACACTTTCAGGGCTTTGAGAGCATATTTGGCTTTTTTAGAAATCATAATGATGAAGTAACCTATAAGAGCGGTTCTTTGTCAATTTTGGTTTGAATCTACGAAAAGTTTACCATATCTATCATTTCCCTAGGATAGAAAGGCTTTCTTCATGGACGAAAGTATATAATTCTTATTAACTAACTTTGACTTCAGGGTAAGCTTTTTACCGTTCTGGACCTTTATTTGGTTAATTTATTTTATACAAAATAGATATCCTAGTAGAGTAATCGGTATGAATAACGGTTTTTGAAAGAAAAAATCCATTTTTTTCAAGCCTACGCCTTGGGAAACAGAAATTTCTGGCTAATTTTGCCGCTCGATTCTGAAAAAATGAGTTATCCGTTGTCTGTTTCGTAACAACGGCTCGGACGGATAACAGGTAACCAAATAAATAGATAAGGCAATGAAAAGAACTTTCCAACCATCAAATCGCAAGCGTCGCAACAAGCACGGCTTCCGCGAGCGGATGAGCACTCCTAATGGTCGTCGTGTATTGGCAGCTCGCCGTGCTCGTGGCCGTTGGAAATTGACCGTTTCTGACGAAAAACGTCACAAACAATAGTCAATTGAAGATCCCATAAAAAAGGACGCTTGCCGAGGGTAAGCGTCCTTTTTCTTTAGGTAAGCCAACCAGAATCCTGCTGGGAAATTAAGTCTGGAATGTGGTTTTTCGCTTTGTTCAGAATGAGAGAACGGGGTGTTCCTAATTTCAATGACAGCTTTGTTACCTTTAAATGGATTCCATCCCCCGGCCAGACGCGATGAAGTCGCGTCTCTACAGGAAGGGGGCTTCATCGCATCTGATTTCTCCCGCAAGCAGGATCGTAAGTACTTAACGGCCTAACAGACTAATTCTTTTGCTGACCATTTTCAAAGCGGGCGGCACCGAGTTTGTTGCCTTTGGCATCAAAGAATTCCCCTTCACCCGTCAGGCTAATCATTCGTCCATCGGTGAAGGTGCCTATGAGTTTGCGTCCATCGCCAAAGCGGTATTCTCCTTTTCCAGCCGGCATGCCTTTGGCATTATACTCACCGTGCCAGCCAAATTCGGGGTGGAAACGGCAGAGGAAGGTATCGGGATTCTGAAGTTGAACCACAATCTCAAACTGATCGGGATTCGCCTGCACGTAAGGCACTAAATAACGAGGCGTGGAGGAATACCCCAAAGCATCGATAACGACAAAATCAGCCTTTCGCTTGAGTAAGTAATCGTGAAAATCTTTTTGATTTTCGGTGAAAGGATAATTAGTAACGTAGCTATCCGAAAAGACAATGAACAAGCTGGGCTTACGGCAAATTACCATTGAATGGGCAGGGGCATACTCCCGAATCCAGGCAGCTGTTTGAAAGTAATTATCGTGAGCCGGGTCATAATTAGGAACCCGGGCGAATTGCCGAAGATACTTAAGTCCGGAGCCTTCCCGGGTTTCGGTAGCCGTTTGCCCCACAAAACTGGGAACCAATAGTAAAAAAAGCAGCGGTACAAGCGTTTGAGTCACCACCCGATTGGTAATCTTTACTTTTGCAAGCGCTGAAACGATCAGGTAGTAAAGGCCATAGAGGCCGCAGAAGACGAAAAAGGGTACAATGTGAATCATGAGCCGGTTACCCGTCCATACTTCCGGGTAGATCAGTAATAGAGCAAAGGTAGCCAGTCCATAGCCCGCAATCAGTAAGCGATACTGCTTGAGGTGATACCAACCCAGAGCCATTAAGGCTAACAGCAGCAAACTTCCAATCCATTCTTCATAGGAAACGGGTATTGAATAATCCTCTACATTGGTGCTCAGGGTGGCCGTGGGAATTTCACGGGTCAAATAACGCTCCGTGTTATGATAGAATCGCTGAGTCCAGCCGCTAAAGCCCTGTACGATGCCTTCTTCGGGCCTGAGAGGATTAATCATCTGCATGTCGCGAAGGTGACTATCACCGCCGAGTCGAGAGGCCCGGATTTGCCAGGGGAGAATACCCAGAAAAAAGACCAAGGCCATTAGCCCCATATGCAGCCACTTTTTTCGAATAAGCAAGTAGAGTCCGGCCCCGGCCAGAATCATCAGACCCGTTTGCCGCACGTAATACGAGGCAACCACACCGATCATAAACCCCCAGAAATAGGGATCTTTCCAGGCTGGGCGATGAAGATTAGTCCTTACAAAAAACCAGATAGCCAGTAGCGAGACGAAGAAATACGTCAGTTCGCTCATCATCATGGTTGCGTATTGGAGGATGTGAAAATTCAAAAGTACCAGCAATGCCCCCACAAAAGCCAGGTGGATATTACGACTCATGCGGCGGAATAAATCGAAGAGAAGCAGAATGGAACCGATGAGAAAAATACCGTTAAAGCCCTGAATGGTAGTGGTTTTGCTGGAGAAAAACTTCATGATCATCGCGATAACGAAAGGATATCCCGGCGGAAAGTGATTGGCCGGTACTTTCTCGGGTCCCGTAATGCCTACGTACCCATCCCCCTGAGCGATGGCTTTGCCCAGAATGTAGTAATCGGTAGCGTCACCAGTTAAGGAGATTTTCTTGTCAAAAATGTACTGGAAGACAAACCAGCCAATGACCATTAGTAGAACGGCATAGATGACGAGTAAAAGTTTTTCCGAAGAAAACCTGCTCTCAGCAGCAGGGGCAGGAGTTGGGGAAGAAGGAGGTGTAGTGGCTTTATTTTTCATTCAGTAACCAGCTTTCGATCCGCCCAAAGATACAATTGAATTTCAGACAACTCGAAAGAAGTAAGAATGGCCTTTGGTGAAGTAAAGAGGAACTTTTGCCGATTTGATTCTTAAACTCGTCTACGGAGTCAACAATTTTCCCTAAAAACTACTAAACTCGCAGTTGGGTTGAAAAAATGAGCCTCTCTAAACCGCAGTGCTTGAGTGGCCACTTCTTGGCTTATACTCTAAATTAAACATTTCAAAAATGAAGTCTTCCGTACGGATTCAATTGATGATCATGATGTTTCTCCAGTTTTTTACCTGGGGATCCTGGTATGGTCAAGTAACCAAGTACCTGGGTACAACGCTGGGAGCCACGGGTGAGCAGCAGGGAGCGGCCTTTTCAACCTTCTCGATTGCCATGCTCATCGCTCCTTTTTTCGTGGGCATGATTGCCGACCGTTATTTCTCGGCTCAAAAAGTAATGGGTGTGCTGAATTTGCTGGGGGCAGGGGTGTTATACTTTCTAACCCAGGCCGATAATCCTGATACGTTCTTTTGGCTGATTCTGGCCTATTGTTTAACCTTTACGCCTACGCTGGCTCTGGCTACTACCATTGCGATGAATCAGATGGCGAGTCCTGAAAAAGAATTTCCTAACATCCGGGTAGCGGGTACGGTAGCCTGGATTGTGGTGGTTAATATCATTGGTTCACTCGGCGTAGGGGATCAGGTAACGATATTCCAGTTTGCTGCACTTACTTCCTTATTGCTGGGAGTTTTCTCATTCTTTCTACCTGATACGCCTCCTAAAGCTACGGGTCCGGCTAAGTTTTCTCAGATTTTGGGGACGGATGCCTTCGTATTGTTTAAAGACCGCTCATTTGCCATATTCTTTTTGTCTTCGATTCTCATCTGTATTCCGCTTTCGTTTTATTACGCGATGGCCAACCCTTCTCTAACGGATTCGGGCATGGCCAATGTCGAGAATAAGATGTCTCTGGGGCAGGCTTCCGAAGTGATCTTCATGCTTTTGTTACCCTTGTCCTACAGCCGTCTGGGGGTAAAGTGGACGTTTATCGTAGCCCTGATTGCCTGGATTCTGCGTTTTCTTTGCTTTGGTTTTGGCGATGCAGGTTCGGGAGAATGGATTTTATATCTGGCTATTATTTTACACGGCGTTTGCTACGACTTCTTCTTTGTAACGGGTCAAATTTATACCGATAATAAAGCCGGAGAACGCATTAAAACCCAGGCTCAGAGTCTGATTACCTTCGCTACGTACGGCGTAGGTATGGGGATTGGCTCTTATATGGCCGGGATTTTGAAAGATACGTTTACTACCTCTGCGGGTATGAACTGGAGCGGTTATTGGATGGTGCCTGCGGGTATTGCCGCCGTTATCTTAGTCTTGTTTATTGCCGTTTTCCGTGAAAAGAAAACTGAGCTTCCGGCGTAGAGCATCGTTGCTTTTATCAGCAAAGAGTCCGTCTAGTGTTTTCTAGACGGACTCTTTGCTATTAAACCCTATCAGGGGTTGCTATAAAAGGCTCAGTCTGCTTTTGACGTTTGTGATAGGTAATGTAAGAGGTAAGCAATACGATCAGAATAATAATGGGCATCATTCCCGCTGAAGTTGGATCGCCTGAGGCCAGGTGAGCGATACTGGCAGAAATAAAATTGATCGTAAAACCTGCGTATACCCATTCTTTGAGTCGCCCCGTAAATGGAATCATTAATAAAGTAACGCCGATGAACTTAGATAGAGCCAATTCCACCCGGAAGTAATCAGGAAAGCCCAAATGATGAAATGCCTGAGTCATGTCAGAATTAGTAAGGTAAGCGTAAGCCGAGAAGGCCATCATAAGGGCCACAAGCGTGGTGGTTACCCAGTAGATAATGTTTATGGTTTTCATTGGTTCTTTTTGAGCAAAACTAGGTAGCTTTGGTTACAAAAAGTTAGTACTATACCAAAGGTTAGTGCTAACCTTTGGTATAGTACTAATGAATCAGGAGAGATCTAATCATGTCAGAATTAACTACAATCCGTCTTTCCGAGCAGCAATGCCGGAATAAGCTGGGAGCCGTCGGAGATGCGCTTTACGTCATTGGTGGGAAGTGGAAACTTCGCATCATTATTGCCTTGGAGCAGGGCCATAAACGCTTTAATGAAATTCAGCGGGCGGTAACGGGGATTTCAGCCCGGGTGTTGTCACATGAGCTGAAAGAACTCGAAATCAATGGTTTTGTACAAAGGAAAGTCTTTGCCGACACACCCGTAGTGATTGAGTACGAGTTAACTCAGTATAGTTCCACGCTGGAAGAAGTGCTTGATGCACTCAGCCGCTGGGGAGAGATGCACCAGCGGAGAATTCGCAGTCAGCCCTAACAAAGAAAGCCCTCGCTGTCATGACAGCGAGGGCTTTCTTTGTCAAACGTACAATCTTAAAAAGCTTCGACTTCTGTTCCTGCCAAAGGAATGGTAATCGTAAAACTCGTTCCCCGGCCCACTTCCGATTCTACGTCGATGCGGGCTTTGTGCGATTGGATGATGCTCAGCGTGGCGGCCAGACCTAAACCAATGCCATTGTTTTTAGAAGTGAAGTAAGGTTCAAACAACCGGCCCAGATTTTCAGCGGGAATGCCTGAGCCATTATCTTCTACGGTAATATAACAATATTCGCCCGCCACGTGATTGTTTACATGCAGGATCCCTTCTTCGGGCTGCATGGCTTCAATGGCGTTAACGATGATATTGAGAACGGCAATTTTGACTTTTTCTTTATCTACCTTAATAAAGCAGTCTTCACCGTAATCTTTTTGAAGCGTAATGTTTTTAAGTTGAATCCGGTCGAGTGCTAATGCCAGGGTTTCATCCAAAAGCTGATGTACGGAAACTTCAGATAAGTTAATCTCAGCCTGACGGGAGGAATTCAATAACTCTGAAATCAAATCATTAATACGCTGAGAGTTGCGTTTAATAATTTGAGGATACATGAGCAAATCCTCTTCCTGCATACCCGTTAAAAGTTCATCGGCCGACAAATTTATATTCGTCAGAGGATTACGAACTTCATGAGCCAGGGTGCGAACGAGTCGGGCAGTCGCGGCTAATTTTTCAGTTAATAACGTATCGCGTTCGGCTTTTTTGCGAGCGGTGATGTCGTGAACAATGCCCTGAATTTGCTTGTTGCCAAAGCCGTCGATTTGTAAGCTGGCATAAATGGTGCAGTAGCGTTTGTCACCCTGACGGGTTTGCAGAGCTACTTCAAAATCCTCGATCTCACCAAACTGCTCAAGCATCGTAATAAAGAGGGCATAGCGTTCGGTGCTTTCAAAGATTTCTGCTACCCGCTTCTGAGTGAATTCTTCGGGTGTGTAGCCTAAGAGTTCGCTTCCATTCGGATTGACGTAAAGAAATTCTCCAGAGGTATTGGCCAGGAAAATCATTTCCCGGAGTTGATTGAACAAACTACGGTATTGGCGTTCACTGTCACGAAGTTTGTTCAGCGTTAGGGTTCTCTCGAGCGTATAACGAATGCAGCGTTCGAGTTTTTCTGCATTCAAATCGCTCTTGACTAAATAATCTACCGCTCCACGACGCGTAGCTTCTTCATCTACTTTTCGATCACCCCGCCCCGTAAGTAAGACCATAGGAGTCCGCAGGCCAATGGCGTTGGCTTCTTCGATAAGGTCTAGCCCCGTTTTCGCTCCTAAAAAGAAATCGACAAAAGCGATGTCGGGCTGTTGTTCTTTAAGCTTAGCCAAAGCCGTAGAGTAACCATTGGCCCAGTCCAGGGTAAATTGATTTCCCGGAATATCCCGCAGCGAGTCGCTGGTGAGCAGATAATCATCCTCATCGTCATCTACAATGAGAATCTTGGTAAAGTTATTCATACGTCCTCCCTGCTCGCCAGAGAGCATTTAATGGTGAAATATATTATTCAGGAAGCACGGGAATCTGAACAATTTCAAACCAGTACTGTCCTAAAGACTTGGTTACTTCGATAAAATCCCGGAAGGTAACGGGCTTGGTAATAAAGCAATTAACTCCCAAGTCATAACTTCTTAAAATATCTTCTTCTGCGTGTGAAGTAGTAAGAATGATCACGGGTATGTTGCAAAGCTCTGGATGCGATTTGATTTGCTCCAAGGCCTCACGTCCATCCATTCGGGGCATGTTTAAATCCAGCAAAATCAGCCCAGGTTTGGGGCTTAGCTTGGGATCTTCGTATGTTCCTCGTCGCAACAGGTAATCAAGCAATTCAACGCCGTCTTCTACGAAATGAATTTCATTGAGTATAAAATTTTCCTGAAGGGCCTGCTGAGTCATTTCCCGGTCTTCTTCATCGTCATCGGCGATGAGTAGTACGACGGGTTTTTTCTTACTAATCGTTTCCATAACACTTTTATTCTAAAGAAGAATACGTGTCGTCACACTATGATCTTCCTATGAAACAAGATTCTGTTGCTGCTCGGGAAGTAAGAGTACGAAGGTAGTGCCCTGCCCGCTCTCGCTGGTGGCGTAAATCGTTCCACCGTGATTTTCTACGATGCGTTTGCAAATCGCCAAACCCATTCCTGCCCCTTCGTATTCTGAGCGGCCATGTAATCGCTTGAAAAGTGTAAAAATCTGTTCCGAATACTTGGCTTCGAAGCCTATGCCGTTATCAGCAATAGTAATCTTGTGGAAACTTTGACCCATTGGTAATCGGGCTTCCATGATTTCCTGCCGTGAAGCAGTAGTGGCGTTAATGCTAATAGCTAAGGGACGCTCTGGGCTATTAAATTTCAGGGCATTACCAATCAGATTTTGCAGGAGCTGGTGCATCTGGGTGGGTAAAGCCATAATAGTGGGCAGGGAGCCAATAGTTACGGTGGCCTGAGCTTCAGAAATGCGAAGTTCAAAATCGCTCAACACGTTTTTTATTACTTCCTGAAGCGAAACAGGAGTAAAGGGCTCTTCGGGACGTGAAGCTCTGGAGTAACTCAGAAGGCTGTCAATGAGCAATTTCATGCGTTGAGTAGCTCCCAGCATTCGAGTCAGGTAATGAGCTCCCTCTTCTCCTAAATTCTCCTTGTATTTACTATGGATTCGCTCCCCGAAAGAAGTAATCTTGCGAAGAGGTTCCTGTAAGTCATGTGAAGCGATATAGGCAAATTGTTCCAGCTCAAAATTGGACTGGTCGAGTGCCTGCATTTTATTTTCCAGTTCTTGCTGATACTGAACTTTGGACGTTAAATCAGCAGTGATGCCTACCAAATGCAAAGCTCCCGTCAAGGGATCAGTCTTTACTTGTCCCTGAGAAAGTAATACCAGTTCTTTGCCGTTATAGTCCGTTACCCGGTATTGGGCAGTAAAGGAAGATTTACCTCGAATCGCTTGATCAATTTGATCAAAGGTAGCCTGGCGATCCGGTTCTAGAATTTGCTGAGTGTACCAATTAAAACTTAGTACATCTACCGCATGAGGGGGGATGTTAAATACATCATACAAGCCTTTAGACCATTGGATAGCCTGTTGACCTATTTCCCAATCGAACGTACCAAATTGTAATAAAGATTCAGCTTCCCGAAGGTAAGAAGTACTATCATAAAGCTGAGACATAATGAAAAGGGTAGAAGTTAAAAAATAGGTTACGGCCCAGCTTAGCCTCAAAAAAACTAGACTGGGCCGTAAACACTTAAGATAAATGGTAATTCTTCATTTTGTTATAAAGCGTTTTCCGGTCAATACCCAGTAATTGAGCGGCCTTGCTTTTATTGAAGTTTACCTGTTTAAGCGTCTTTAAAATCATATCGTACTCCGCCTCGAGTGCCGCCGAACGCAGGTTAGGCTTTTCACCTTTGTTTGCATCGGGAGTAGCAATGGCGATGGGAGGTTCCGTATAGTAAGGCTGAGCGGGAATCACCGGCATTACCTGAGGCTGCTCGGGAATATACGATGGCATAGGAGCCGCGTTATCCATGGATTGCAGCTTATTAAAGTGAACGATTTCAAAGGGTAGGTCGCGGGCCTGAATGGCCTCACTATCCGTCAAAAGCGTGGCCCGCTTAATAACATTTCGCATTTCGCGTAAGTTACCCGGCCATTCGTAACGCATGAATAAATCCACAACGTCCTCGGCAAAACCACGAACCTGTTTGCCAAGCTCGCCATTGGTAGCCTGAAGGAAATAATCAGCAAAAGTCATGACATCAGCAGGCCGTTCACGCAAGGGGGGGACGTCAATACTGAACTCATTAAAACGATAGTAAAGGTCTTCGCGGAATTTTCCTTTTTTAGCGGATTCGATGAGTCGTTCGTTGGACGCTACAATGATGCGAACATCAATCGGAGTTTCTTTGGTACCTCCTAAACGGCGAAGCTTTCGCTCCTGAACTACCCGAAGCAGTGAAACCTGAACGTCATAGGGGAGGTTACCTACTTCATCAAGAAATAACGTTCCTCCGTGCGCCTGTTCAAAATGACCAATCTTCTGGTTCAGAGCACCCGTAAAAGCTCCTTTTTCGTGCCCAAAGAGTTCTGAACCGGCTAGTTCCTTAGAAATAGCACCGCAGTCCATGGCCACAAAGGGACCCGTTGCTCGCTTGCTACGTTTATGGATTTCCTGAGCAACGGCTTCTTTTCCTGAGCCGCTTTCTCCGTAAATAATGACACTGTAATTGGTGGGAGCCACTAAATCTACCTGACGATAGAGGTACTTGGATTCGGCTCCGTTACCGAAAATGTATTGTTCAGAACCAGAGGAGCGTTTAGGCGTTGCTACCGCTGGAACGTTGGAATCGCCACTGGCCGTAGAAGGCGGAGCTAGGGTGCCCGCCGCACTTTGCTCAAGAGCCTTGCGGATGGTTACTAAAATTTCATCGGGAAACAGGGGTTTGGTTACGTAATCGTAGGCCCCTTGTTTCATGACATTAACGGCAATTTTAATGTCTGAGTAACCCGTGATGATAATCACCGGAACTCTGGGAAACTGTTCTTTAATCCGAACTAATAATTCCCCCCCATCCATATCGCCGAGGCGAAAGTCAGTCATGACCAGATCGGGTTTAAAATCAGTCAGGGTTTCCAGACCAGAGGTTCCATTATGAGCAATGGCGACCTCGAAGCCGTTACGCCCCAAGAATCGCCGTAGAAGCAGACAAATGTCTGTATCGTCGTCAATTACTAATATTCTCTGCATAAAAACCTGCCATTGCCCTCACTTAAAAAGAAGTCCTCCGTTACGTAAAGAAGGACTTATGTGTTTATCGATAATGTTGTTGCTTCTTTAAAATCAGTTACTTATACGCCGCGTCTAAACTGAGCGGACTGAATACCAAGTTGATCACGGTACTTAGCCACGGTACGTCGTGAGATCAGGTAACCTTGAGTTGCCAGTAAACGCATCAAATCAAAGTCATTGAAAGGATTACGTTTGTCCTCGCAGGAAATGTGTTCAACCAGCGCCTGCTGAATGGCTTTATTGGATACTTCCGTGCCGTTCTCGGTACGAATGCCTTCCGTAAATAGGTCTTTCAGGTGAATTAATCCGAAAGGCGTTTGTGCGTATTTACCGGAAGTTACCCGTGAAATGGTAGAAATATCCATACCAATGCAGTCAGCTACATCCTTAAGAATCATGGGTTTGAGTAAACGTACATCACCTGATTCGAAGTAGGGGCGTTGGAGTTGTACTAAAACCCGCATCGCCCGGTGCATGGTGTTTTCCCGCTGGCGAATAGCATCTACTAACCACTGAGCCGACTGTAACTTATTTTTAAGATAAGTGGCAGCACCACGTTCGCGGCTTGTATCCACTAACCCAATAATCGAACTATTGACGCGAATATCGGGCCAGTTGCCGCGATTTAATGCTACTTCAATGCGACCATAATCATCATAATGAAGTACGTAATCGGGTATAATGTTTCGTTTAATGACCATCGAGTCATTGTTGCCACCAACGATAGGCTTAGGATTGAGTTTACTAATCTCAGTTAGTGCTGAGCGTAATTCCTCCTCATCCATTTCCAGATTTTTGCAGATCTTTTCAAAGTTACGATTGGAAAGTTCTGTAAAACAGTTGGTAACGATTTCAACGGCTCGAAGTGAAGCAGGAGTGGCCCGGCGGCTCTCTAACTGGAGCAGTAAACATTCGCGTAAATCCCGGGCTGCCAAACCAGCCGGTTCTAATTCATCATGAATGGCCAAGATGACTTCTTCTACTTCCGAACCATCCACAAAAATTCCATGCCCGAACGAATAATCGTCGGCTAATGAATCTGCATCGCTGCGAAGAAAACCGTCATCATCAAGCGAGTCAATCAGAAATTCGGCAATGCCCCGCTGACGATCTTTTAGGTTCATCCATCGAACCTGCTCTTTAATGGCTTCTCGCCAGGTTTCCTGCTCAACGATGGGGGTTGAATAGAGATCGTCCTCAGCGTTTGGATCCTGACTTAAACGTGTTTTGTATTCAGGAATATCGTCATTTGAAAATTCGTCCCAATCCCGATAGTCTTCAACATTAGCGGGCGTTTCGTAATCACTGGCAGAATCGTCGCGGCTATCAGCGGCTTCCATCTCCTCCGAAGAATCGTTTTCATTCACTCCTTCTTCCAAAAGAGGATTCTCTTCCAGCTCGTTACGAAGGTGTTGCTCGAGCTCAAGGGTTGAAAGCTGGAGGAAATTTAAGAACTGTATTTGCTGAGGGGCAACCCGTAGCGTTTGTTTCTGACTTTGCGATAAGTTAACGGAAGTGCTCATATGTGGCTTGGATCATTAAGGCGGTAACTGAAGTACTTTACCTTATCATAAAGTCAAGCCATGTGCTTCATTTTAAAAGTTATGTTGCATATTCGGCCGGGAATTAGGAGCCTTAGCATACTTTTTTTGTTGATAATCAATGAGTTTGTTTAAGGATTTAAATTTGGTGATGCACTAAACTTTCCAAATGCGGCTTTTTTCTAAAAGCTGGTGGCTTCAATGCTCCTCCTCCTATTTCCCCATGTTGTAGAAAATTTACCACTAGCTTTTGTATTTTTAATGGATGAAGTCCTCTAGCATCTGGTTACTTAACATTTCCGCTGCCGCTGCGATTGCCATTTTAGTTCTGTTGACGTATTTGGGACTAGATCAGGTGAAGTCCACGGCCTGGTTTAGCGAGCGGGTGGAGCATACCTATCGTAGTATTAATGAAAGTGAACAGTTACTGGCTCACGTGAAAGAGGCTGAATCCAGTAATCGGGGGTACATGATCACGGCTAATGAAACCTTTCTTAAAACGTATAAGAAGACCCGGCGGGAGTTTTATAGTTCCCTGGAGCAATTGAAAGCCTTAGTCATAGATAATGTGCATCAGACCCGTCGCCTAGCCATTTTTGAAAATCTGGCACGAGATAAGTGGCTAACGATGGATGAAAATATCCGTTTGCAGAGCCAGTTGAAAAAGCAAAATCTTGAAGCCAATGTATTAAAAGGTAAAGCCATCATGGATGCGATGCAAAAGGTGGTTCTAGAAATGCAGCAGGAGGAAAGTAAGCTTTTGCAGAGCCGGTTGAAAGCTCGCCAGCGGGAATTTAGCTTAGCCCCAGCTTATTTATTGATACTAGCCCTGCTGGCGGTATTGCTGCTCATTATCTCAGCGGCCATGCTCAATATCGAGTTAAGACGCCGCCGGGAAACGCAGAAGGACCTGGAAAAGAAAATAGAAGCATTGAATCGTTCCAACGCTGAATTAGAAGAGTTTGCCTACGTAGCTTCGCACGATTTGCAGGAACCCTTACGGAAAATCAGAGCCTTTGCCGATCGCCTGCTCATGCGGCAAAGGGATAGTTTATCAGAAGATGGGCAGGCCATGCTGGATAAAATTTCCAATGCGGCTGAACGCATGCAAGGCCTCATTAATGACTTGCTAACGTATTCCAGAATGGTAAGCAAAGCCGACAAGGCTCAGGCTGTTAATCTCAGTACCTTACTTGAGGATGTACAGTCTGATTTGTCCTTGACGATTTCGGAAAAAAACGCTCAGATTGACTCTGATCCCCTGCCAACTATGATGGTGTATGCAACGCAGATCCGACAGCTGTTTCTTAACTTATTAAGTAACGCTCTGAAATTCCAAAAGGCCGGGGTTTTCCCGCAGGTAAAAGTAGAGTATAAAGAAGTACGGGGTGAGGATATTCCTAACCTGGATAGTCATCTAAAGAAAGAACAGGCCTACCACCGCATTCGCATTAGGGATAACGGGATTGGTTTTGAGCCCGAGTACGCAGAAAAGATTTTTGTCATTTTTCAGCGACTTCATGCCAAAACGGCTTACGGCGGCACTGGAATTGGGTTAGCCATTTGTCGCCGTGTGGTGACTAATCATGGCGGGTATATCTTTGCGGAGGGAAAACCGGGAGAAGGTGCTATCTTTACTATTTACTTCCCCTTGGAAACTGCCAATCAGGAGATGGTAGGAGCTTTTTAAGGAAGCAAACCGTTGAACCCATCCATGGAGCGTAAGAAGAGACGTTTTTTGTGTTAATCTATGAATAATCAGATTCCTATATTAGTAGCTGACGATGACGAAGATGATCGTTTTCTGATCCGAACGGCCTTTCGAGACAGTTTGCTTGTCAATGATATCTTTTTCGTAGCCGATGGTGTAGAGCTCATGCAGTATCTTCACCAGGAGGGACCTTATGAAGATACGGCCAAGTTTCCCCGTCCCGGAATTATTTTTCTGGACTTGAATATGCCGAGAAAAGATGGCTGGGAGGCTCTGAGTGAGATTAAACAAGATCCCAACTTTAAAGCAATCCCGGTGGTAGTCTTGACCACCTCTAATTCAGAGCGTGATATTCTTAAAACCTACGAATCCGGAGCGAACTGCTACATCACCAAGCCCATCTCTTTTGATCAGTTACTTCAGATTGTAAAAAGCTTCGGGCAGTTCTGGTTAAATATTGCTTCCGTTCCGGGCAAATAAAAAAGCCCATTCGCTACGAGCGAGTGGGCTTTTTTATTTATAAAGGCGTACGAATCGTAGTCTCCGTCTCCGTATAGGTTAAAGGGAGCGTTTCGATGACTTCTGCTGGTTGAGGATCATGATCTTCAGTGGCATTCTTAAGCCAGCTGAAAAACTTTTCCTTTAAACTCTTTTCTGGTTTAATGGAAAGAGTAGCGGGTAGGGCTGGACGCTCATCCGTTACATTTTTTACCCAGATGAGTGATTTTTCCAACACCTGAGGTCCATTTGAATTTAGAAAATTCGTAGTCACGCGTTTAACGACAAAGGGCATCAGCATTCGGATGGGCCAGGCAGCTCTTCCCAGCGGCGTGAATTGTAAGGCCAGATCTATACTGCGGCCTACGCCATTGCTAAACAAATTGTTCTGGGGTTTAGCCATTAAGCCAGAAACGGTGTTGATAACCTGCCGGGCAGGATTTATATCTTCTTTAATTCCATCGAATTGTTGCTTGATCTGGACTTTAGATACCTCCAGCTGATTTTTCAGTCGGGCTCTTTCGGCCTGCAGATCCGATAGATTTTCAATTTTTCTTTCCATGATAGATGGCGTAATTAATATCGTTATGTATAACTCACCTAGCTATTTCTCTTCTGGTTTATAATAGAAACGTTTAATAAACGTGTTAAGAATGGGTATCTTAATGAACTTATCCCGCACCAGGAATAAAAGTAAAGTGATTAAGGCATAGCCTAAGGCTACCAGCCCAAAACCAGCGGCCACGCTTCCCGTACTTTCACCAATCCACCAGGCTAAAGCAATACTCCCAAAGAGAACAACCATTCCTCCAAAGACGGCTACAATCAGTACCGCAACAATGGAAGATACAATATCGGCCGTTTTATCAGCCGTTTGAAGCACAGCCATGTTCCAGCGGGCTTCAATATGTTCGGTAATACGTTCAAATAAATCCTCGGCTGATTCCCGTAAATCTTTTAAAGAGTCCATAAATTTAATACAGGTGAAGTAGATAATTTTTTTTCAAAAGTATCGCTTTGAATATAGTGAGGAGAGTAGTCTTCAATAAAAGCACAAACGGGAAACCCAAGCCTGAGTTCCCCGTTGATGCCTAGACGAATCAATTGGGATATTAGCTCAATTGTTCGTTTACTTTTTTCTTCGCTACATCAGCAACGTCTTCAGCTTTGCCCTGTAGTTCGTCGAATTTAGAGCGAGCTTTATCTTTCAGATCGTCAGCTTTAGTGGTCGCTTGAGATTTCAGGTCGTCGAGAGAAATTTTGCCTTTCTGGATTGCTTTCAGAAGTTCATCGGCAATATCGTTCACTTGTTTCTTTACTTTTCCACGTGTATCAGTTCCTTTGTCGGGAGCGAATAACAGACCAATAACAGCACCAGCTGCCGCTGCAGTTACAATTCCCAAAAAGATTTTTCCATTATTTGACATGATATCCTCCTGTTTATTTAGTGAAACTTTTGATTCGTATAGATCCTTGAAACACCCGTGCCACCAAAACTTGCAGTAAGCAAAAAAGGCAAAAAAATAAGTATTTAATTGTTTTTGTTGATAAATGATTAGTTTATTTTAGCTGATTGAGAGAACGCCTTTCTAAGGCCTCCGCAGTACTTTATGAACAAAATGAACCAGATTGGGGAATTTCTCACACAAAACCGCTTTGGTATATTATTTTAAAATAGAATCCCGGATACCGCACCGTACAGGTGTTTTAGGTTAGGTGGAAGATCGGCATTGGGCAAGTCCACCGGATTTGCCCAATCTTTTTTTAATCACACTCCGATAATGCATAATTGATAACTAACGAGT
This sequence comes from uncultured Siphonobacter sp., assembly GCA_913774715.1. Lineage (GTDB taxonomy): Bacteria > Bacteroidota > Bacteroidia > Cytophagales > Spirosomataceae > Siphonobacter. The sequence goes on from CAJYHS010000152.1 coordinate 25,015, forward strand.
AACACGGATGACTTAGGATCAGCTCCTATGTTTTTAACTAATAGAGATATGCCCACGTATCTTCAGAGTATATATGGTGATAATATGAAGGTTTTAATCGTTGATGATGAAGAAGATCTGTGTATGTTATTAGGCAGCTTTCTTCAGAGAAAAAAAGCCGACGTAAGTTATGCTAACAACCTTCGTAGTGGATATGAACAATTGATGAGTGTGAACCCAGACGTTGTTTTTCTTGATAATAATTTACCTGACGGAACGGGTTTGGATGCATTGCCTAACTGGCGAAGACTATATCCTTCCAGCAGAATCGTGATGATTAGTGCCATGAGTAATCTGCGTGAGAAGGCATTAGCCTCCGGAGCGGACGCTTTTTTAGAGAAACCACTTAGTTTCAGATTGGTGGAATCGGTATTAGATTAATGCAACCTGTCAACTAATATATAGATGCTAAGCTCGGGCTATTGGTCTGAGCTTTATTTTTTGTTAATAAATAGCTACGTAACTAAGTAAATCAGCTAGTTTATAAAAGAAGAGATCACGCGTAGCCCTACGCGTGATCTCTTCTTTTATAAACTAGCCTCTATTTCTAATCGATTTTCCCCATCTTGAAAGAATCGGGAGAATTTTTCCACAGTAAGTAAAATTACTTATTATTAATACTCGCCTTGGTTTCTTCAATTGTACGATTCGTTTCCCGTTTGAATTGCTTCCAGTCTGATTCAACTTTCAGTTTCAATTCCTTTAATGAAACATCGAGTTTATCACGTTCGATTTCCAGTTTAGCTTTACGTTCTTGCCAGCGGTCTTTTTCCTTAGCCTTGGCGACTTTTATCTTTCCATCGATCCGGTCGATTTCATTTTGCAAAGCCGTTTTCTGATCCTGTATTTTTACCTGCAGTTCGGTACGCTCTACTTCGAGATCTGCCTTACTTTCCTTGCTTTCCTGCCGGACATCAGAAGCAATATCATCGTAGGCTTCCTTGGTTTTCTCAGCGGCTTTATCGGCTGCCTGTTCAATTTTATCCTGAGCCTGTTGGGCGTCATCGGCGACTTTATGCTTGTCTTCCTGCGTGCAGGCGTTCAGAGAAGCCGTTAGTAAGAAAAGTGAGCTTAGGTAAATGAGTGGTTTTTTCATGGTAAATCAAGTAAGTACTTTAAAAGGGAGATATAGTTACTTGCTTACGCATTAAAAAAAAGTATACAGCCAAGTATTCATTCTCTGCTAGAGTTGAATACTACCTAAAATTAGGGGTTAGTAGAGATAATGTGTAATTATTTCTACAGTATTTCATCAATTGGATTCATGAGATAGCGTAGAGGGCTGCACCGCTTGCACCTGTACTTGCAGGCTTTTAAAATTCACAGCTCCGAAATAAGAGGCGAAGGCTACATCGGCAGCGTCACGGCCGTAAGCTACCGCGAGTCGATTGCCCTTAGGCTCGGATTGAGTGGCATCGAATGTGTACCAGCGATCGCCCACATAAGCTTCAAACCAGGCGTGTAAATCCATAGGATCTAGTTCATAAAGATAGCCTACGACCATGCGGGCAGGAATATTCAGACTCCGACACAAGGCAATGCCTAAATGAGCGAAATCCCGGCAAACTCCTACGTGCGTTTGAGTAATATCGACAGCGGAAGTGGAAGCATTAGTGACTCCGTATTCATAGCGAATATTCTGATGGATCCACTGCCGGATGGCTTCTACTTGAGCATAGCCCAGGGAGTATCCTTTCGTAATGTCAGCTGCCAGCCTGCCTAATTTATCAGCCTCGCAGTAGCGACTTTGCAGGAGAAACTGCATAACATCATCGGGAACATTGGATACGGGTACCCAATCAGCATTCATGTGAATGTCAATGTGGTCAGCACAGTCGGCGGTTACTTTGGACTCCAGCCGAAAGGGACCCGGCGGTATCATCAGGCGTTGGCACAGATTGCCATACGTATCGGTATACTCGGTAATGGGAACCAGCGGATCTACGATGTATTCTTCTTTTAAAACAAACTGCCCTACACCACTGCGGGGGCGTAGCATAAAGACAGCCGGAACTAGATACAAGGCTTCTAATTCAATCTGGCAACGAGCTTCAATGAGCATAAGGGGTGGAATTAAACAACAGGAGCTAAACGGGAAAAAGATGAGCCAGTTTTACTTACATGTACGTGGGTAAAAATAAGCAATAGGTGGCACTAAATTTTAAAAATAGCCTAGACATCTTACTCAAAATCATCAATTAAGAACCGGTAGTAGATAGACTTGATACATTTTAACTTCCCGCCCAAATGGATTCAAACGAAGAGAAACAAGTACTTAATTTTTTATATGCCGTTTGCAGTGATCGCTTGGAGCAGTACCGAAATGCTCAGGATGAAATAAAAGAGCCGCATTTCAAAGAACTGCTTTCCCATTGTGAGCAGGAGTCAGCAGAAATGCTGAGCGATATTCATGCTTTATTAGGGGAACTAGGCCTGGAATGGGAGGAAGAAAGCACGCTTTCGGGCGATTTACATAACCTTTGGATTGATTTTCGCTCCAAACTCTCCGGTCACAATACCCAAGTGATTTTGTCGGCTTTGTTGTGTGCTGAAGAGGCTAATCTAGATAAATATGCTCAGGAATGTAAAAGTCCCGCTTTACAAGAAGAACGGATTCAAAATTTGGTTTCAAAACAACACGCGGCTTTGCAAAGCTCCGTGGAACGACTGAAAAGCTTTATCAAGCACGAAGAAAAAGAGGCGTCAATGAATTCTTAAAAGCAGGTATTCCTAAAAAAAAGACACGTCCTGGGATAAGACGTGTCTTTTTTTTTAGCTGAGTTGTAGGTAAAACGACGAAGCATGTAGTAAAGTTTCAGCTTTGAAAAATAGTCTTATTATTTTCAAGAAAGTTTTTCTCTTTTTTTAGTTTGGTAATGAATCGCCCAAAATCCGATGGCCGCCCCTACGCAGAGGACTACCATTAACCACCAGACCATTGAAAATCCTAATCGGCTAATGAACTGCGTTCCGATGAGGGGAGCTGATATCTGAGCAATGGACCAGGAGGCCGTATAGATAGCCGTGTATTGCCCGCGATTATGCGCTTTAGCCCGCTGTAGTGCGTACGTGTTCATAAAGGGCATGGCCAGCATTTCGGCAAACGTAGCTGTAATCATGGCCATAACTAACCACCAAAGCCCAAAGAATACATTGAAAATAAGGTAAGAGCAGGCCACTAGCAAACTTCCAAAAGCCATTAAATGAAGCGATGGATAACGATTTTCGAGCTTGTGGACCAGAATCATTTCAATGAAGACAATCAAGATTCCATTCAGAGCCATGAGCGTACCGATCTGATCTTCGGGTAAATGATAGACCTGTTTGTAATACAGGGGAACGGTAGAAAATAATTGAAAGAAACTGATGGCAAAAAGCGTGACAAAAATCATGAAAACCAGATATCGGTAGTCCCGGAAGGCCGAGTCTGAAGGGGTGCTTTGCGGGGTTACTTCTTCCGAGGAAACGGATGTTTTTGGTAAAATCAACCGTAATAATACGGCCGCGGCGATACAGCTACAGCCATCCACCCAAAACAAAAGAGAATAATCAACGGAAGCTAACCATCCTCCGATAGCCGGACCGATGCTCCAGCCTAAATTAAGAGCCAGTCGATTGAGTGAATAAGAGCGGGTCCGGTTTTCTACAGTACTGTATAAAGCTACGGAGGCCGTAACGGCAGGCCGAAAAGCTTCGGCTACGCTACCCAGTATAAAGGTACCCACGCAGAGGGATTCAAAACTTTGCAGCTGACCTACGACCATGAACATGAGTCCACCCAATGCTAAACTCATCCACATGACGTTGTAAGCACCCAGCCGGTCCGTTAACCGCCCACCCACCAGGGTGCCCACAATGGAGCCTACCCCAAAAAGGGCCATCACCAGACCAGATTTATCAATGCTTAAATGCAGGGATTCGGTCAAATAAACGCCCAGAAAGGGAATGACCATCGTGCCGCAGCGGTTAATAAACATGACCACTGCCAGCAGCCATATGGATTTCGAAAGCCCGCTGTAGGCGGAACGATACATTGCAAGAACCATAACCAAAGGGGGAAAGAGGAATAAAGGTAATGATTCCCTAAGGTCTGCTGCTGCTTAGAAGTTATTTTTGACAAATGAAGCCATAACCCTAACAAGTGATACGAATGAATAAGGATGCATTATTACAGGCGGCTCACTTTTGTGCCTATCAGGAACGTACGATACAGGATGTGAAAAAGAAGCTTCATAGCTGGGATGTATCCCCGGAAGACACGGAAGCAATTATTCAAAGACTCATCGAAGATGGATATTTGAGTGACCAGCGTTATGCTCAGTCTTTTGCCCGGGGTAAATTTAGAACCCGGCAATGGGGACGTTTGAAAATTGAGCAGGAGATGCGTCGCAAAGGCCTAGAGAGTGAAGATCGCAAAACGGGACTTGAGGAAATTGATGAAAACCAGTATCTGCAATCTTTGAAGAGTTTACTATCTAAAAAAGCCGCCTCTTTAAAAGATACAGATCCTCGGGTGCGAAAGCAGAAGCTGGTTCGCTTTGCTCTTGGAAAAGGATATGAGTCGGGTTTAGTCTGGAAAATACTCGGTGAGGATTGGTCATAACGTGGATCGGAGTTTTTAATTCCATTAGCCAGCAAATGCACGTAGAAGATGGACTTTGGTAAAGTTGCACCCACAGAAATCAATAAAATAGACTTTCGTCTGCCGCCAGACGATCCAGCTAATGAGCAAATTTTAAGAGGAAAACCTGCTGAGGAATTCAAGGCGTACGTGGGTTGCCCGGTCTGGCATGAAAAGAGCTGGTTTGGAAAAATTTATCCCTTTGGGTTAAAAGAAAAAGAAGCCCTGACGCACTATACCGAGCAGTTTAATACCATTGAACTCAACACCACGCATTACCAGATTCCCAGTGACGAAACCATCCAGCGCTGGAAGCAGGCGGCCACGCCGGGATTTACCTTTTGTCCCAAATTTCCGCAGGTGATTAGTCACGACAAAGAGTTATTAAATGCTGAAGAAGTTACTGCTTATTTTTGCCAGCAGATTCTAAAGCTGGAAGAGTATCTGGGCATTCCTTTTCTTCAAATGGGGCCGGGCTATACGCCTCAAAAGGGAAAAGGATTAGTTGAATTTTTCAAGTATTTGCCCAGTAACCTTCCCATTGCGGTTGAACTTCGACATGCCGACTGGTTTAATCAACCCCGGATTTGGGCTCGCACCTGCCAGGTGATTGCTGAGGCCGGGCACGCGCTGGTAATAACGGATGTGTCGGGCCGCCGGGATGTGCTGCATCAAAGTCTGACGATCCCTAAAGCCGTTCTTCGCTTTGTCGGTAATGAATTACATCCCAGCGATTACAGCCGGACGGATGCCTGGATTCAACGCTTAAAAGATTGGAAAGAGAGGGGCCTTGAAGAATTATACGCCTTTATTCACTGCGGACAAAGCGAATGTGCTCCCGAACTGGCGGCTTACTGGGTTGAACAGCTTAATGAACATTTACAACTAGAGTTAAAGCCACCTAAGTTTCTGCCCAAAATTGATCAAATGGAATTGTTTTAAAACCAAACCCGAACCGGACCAGGAATCCAACGACTGTCCATAAAATGTTTGCAGTGGACTAGCTTGGCTAGAATTATCTGCGTTGGTTACCTACTTCTTAAAAAAATAGTCTACTTTTGCTCTATGAATTGCACCGTATTTCATCATCATCCTCATGCATTAATCCGCTCGAACAGGCTGATGTGATTCCGGTTTTACCTGTACTGACACTACCGAATAACAGATACTCACGCCTGATTCAATGAATCGGGCGTTTTTTATTCATTCCCTTTCAAACGAAATGAAAACCGTCATTATCAAATACAACGCCGGCAACGTACAGAGTGTACGTTACGCTTTGGAGCGAATCGGGGCGTCTTACCTCTGGACGGATGACGAGCAGGAAATTCGTACGGCCGATAAAGTCATTTTTCCCGGCGTAGGAGAGGCTTCCACGGCCATGGCGTACTTGCGGGAAAAAGGACTCGATAAAGTCATTCCTACCTTAACTCAGCCCGTGCTGGGAACCTGTGTGGGGATGCAGCTGATGTGCCGTTTTTCGGAAGAGAATAATACGCAGGCTCTGGGCATTTTCCCCGTCGATGTTAAACGGTTTCCCAGTGGATCGTTGAAAGTGCCGCACGTGGGCTGGAATAATCTCTATGATTTGAAATCACCCTTAACTAAGGGGCTGACGGAAAATCCATTTGTATACTTTGTGCATAGCTATGCCGCTCCCGTTAATGAGTACACGGTAGCGAGTTGTGACTATGTTGTACCCTTTTCGGCCATGCTCCACAAAGACAACTTTTATGCGGCTCAGTTTCACGCCGAAATCAGTGGGAAAGAAGGACAGACGATTCTGGAAAACTTCCTGGCTTTATCCTAATAAGAATCAGACGTGAAGCCTCACGTCTTTATAAAAGAGAACGGAATGCATATTATTCCCGCAATTGATTTAATCGAAGGCAAGGCCGTGCGGTTAACTCAGGGCGATTATTCCCAGAAGACCATTTACAATGCCAATCCCCTGGAGGTGGCCAAAGAATTTGAAGGAGCCGGGCTGACGCGTCTGCATTTGGTGGATCTGGACGGAGCCAAGGCTAAAAAGGTCATTAACTATAAAGTATTAGAACGCATTGCCAGTCAGACTTCGCTGCACGTAGACTTTGGCGGCGGGGTTCAATCCGATGAAGATTTAAAGGTAGTCTTTGAAAGCGGAGCCAAGCAGGTCACAGGCGGCAGTATTGCCGTCAAGAATCCTGATCTGTTTGAAAGCTGGCTGAGCCGCTTTGGTGGCGAAAAAATGATTCTGGGAGCCGATGCCAAAAACGAACGCATTGCGGTGAGTGGCTGGCAGGAAGGTACCGAGTTATGGGTCTATGATTTTGTGAAAAAATGGGAAGAAAAAGGCGTGAAGTCTATTATTTCTACCGATGTAGCCAAAGATGGACTTTTGCAGGGACCCAGTTTTGATCTCTACAAAAAACTCCAGGAGCAGTCGCCTGAGCTCAACGTTATTGCTTCGGGTGGCGTGAGTAACATGGCCGATTTAACCCAATTGGCGGAAATGAATGTTTATGGAGTCATCGTGGGCAAAGCCATTTACGAAGGCAGAGTGTCCTTAAGTGATTTACGCAGCTTTGTTTAAAGAAAATCAGGTATGTTAACCAAACGCATTATACCCTGTTTAGATATCAAGGATGGCCGCACGGTAAAGGGCACCAACTTTGTTAATCTCCGTGACGCGGGTGATCCCGTTGAGCTGGGGGCTCTCTACGCCGAGCAAGGGGCCGATGAGCTCGTCTTTTTAGACATTACCGCCACGGTTGATAATCGCAAAACGCTTATTGATCTGGTTCGTAACGTAGCTCAGCACGTCAATATTCCTTTTACCGTTGGTGGAGGCATTAGCTCGATTGAAGATGTGTCCGCTTTGCTTAATGCCGGAGCCGATAAGATTTCCATCAATTCATCGGCCGTTCGCCGGCCGGAGCTGATTGATGAACTGGCGTTAAACTTTGGTTCCCAGTGTATTATCGTCGCCATTGATACCCGCGAGATCTCCGTACCGATTGAGACCATCAGTCATCAGGAAAATGTAACGGGCCGCTTTGGAACCGAACGAATCAGTACGCACGATCAAAAGCTCATGACCGAGCACATCGTTCATACCCACGGAGGTAGAAAGCCCACCGAGCTTCGTACCCTTGCCTGGGCCCAAGAAGCCCAGGAGCGGGGAGCGGGAGAGATTCTACTCACCTCTATGGATGCTGACGGCACGAAAGCCGGCTTTGCGCTGGATTTAACTTCTACGGTATCTGGAGCCTTGAGTATTCCCGTCATTGCTTCGGGCGGAGCGGGATCTATGGAACATTTTCAGCAGGTTTTTACCACGGGTAAAGCCGATGCAGGACTGGCCGCCAGCATTTTTCACTTCCGTGAAATCGGGATTCCGAATTTAAAAAATTACCTCAAAGATCAAGGACTTCCTATTCGCATCTAAGTCATGGAATCATTGGATTTTGCCAAGGCGGGGGGGCTTATTCCCGCCATTATTCAGGATGTTCTAACTAATAAAGTCCTCATGCTGGGCTTTATGAATGAGCAGGCTTACGAAAAGACTCAGGCCGAACAAGTCGTTACCTTTTTTAGCCGGACTAAAAATAGACTCTGGACTAAAGGCGAAACCTCAGGAAATTTCCTCAACGTGAAAGAAATCCGGGTGGATTGTGATCAGGACACATTACTTATTAAAGTAGAACCCGTGGGACCGGTTTGCCATACGGGAGCTGATACCTGTTTTTCTGAAGAAAATCCCCGTTAATATACCTCACTAGTATTAATCAAATCTGCTATGTCAGTTGAGTTCTTAAATACCCTTAAAGCCATCATTCGCGAGCGAAAACTATCGCCTTCGGAAAGTTCGTATACGACCAAACTTTTCGCTAGAGGCACGCACAAAATCGCTCAGAAAGTGGGTGAAGAAGCCGTTGAATTAGTCATTGAAGCCATGTCTGATAATGATGAGCTCTTCAAAAACGAAGCGGCCGATTTACTCTTCCATTATTTAATTCTTTTGGAAGATCGCAACGTAGACCTCGATGAAATCATTGCGGTGTTAGAAGAACGGCATCAGCAGCGGAAGTAAAATCAGCGATTCTGAGTTAAAGGAAGGGATTTTGGTACGAAATTTTTTTAGTATTGCTTAAACTTTAATCCTTCTCCTTATGGGTCTCATTGTCCGATTATTAATTAATGCCGTCGTGGTATACCTGGTGGCAAGTTTTCTGCCGGGCGTGTCCGTGGCTGGTCTTGGCACGGCTTTAATCGTTGCCATCGTATTAGCACTGCTCAACACCTTTGTTAAGCCCGTTTTACAGATTCTTAGTTTACCCATTACCATCCTAACGCTGGGTCTTTTTTTACTGGTGATCAATGTGATCATTATCAAGTTAGCCGCCGCCCTGGTCGATGGCTTCCACGTAGATAACTGGCTCATTGCCCTCATATTTAGTTTTATAGTCTCGCTGGTTTCGAGTGCTTTAGGAGCGGCCGCTGAAGATTAAGGTAAGAAGATTAGAACCATAAAAAACCTCCCGAAAACAGTAATGCCGTTTCGGGAGGTTTTTCTTTTAGGCAGCAAAGGTACTTTTATTGAATGTATTATTGAAAGTCGGGTAAGATTATAAAGACGCCTGCCCTCACGTCTATCTTGATCGTAGCTAATAGAAACAATTCTATTTACAATCTTCTGCTTATAGTTAGAGGGAAAAGAAAACCCTCTTGAAATCATTTCAAGAGGGTTTTCTTAATAAGTATATCCTAGTTTTATAAAAAGCTAGTCATACCAACTTTGTAAAGTATAAGAAATAATATCAAACAATAGTGGGCAGGTCAACACCTTACAAGTGAAGATGGTAACCCTACCAAACTATACTCGTTTAACATTAACGGCATTAAGTCCTCTCTTACCTTCCTGAACGTCGAAAGTTACGCGATCATTTTCGCGAATGTCATCATTGAGGCCTGTGATGTGTACGAAAATATCTTCGCCACCTTCAGCAGGAGTAATAAAGCCAAAACCTTTCGTTTCGTTAAAGAATTTTACTGTTCCTTCTTGCATGGTACTTGTTGATTAAATTAAAAATTGATTGTTATTTTTTTAAGAGGGTTTCCAAGGCTAAAGACTTGGAAAGTTTTGAAGAGGTTTGTATCGCTTCAAGATCTCTAATGACTGCAAAGATAGCCGAAGTTAGCTTACTGTAGAACGGGCATGCGAAAACCAATGAGTTTTTGAATGTTAATGAAATCTGCCTTCTCTTCCTGATCACAGAAGGAAATGGCAATCCCACTCATTCCAGCCCGGCCCGTGCGGCCAATGCGGTGTACATACGTTTCGGGCACATTAGGAATTTCATAATTCACTACGTGCGGAAGCTCTTCAATGTCAATGCCCCGGGCCGCTACATCCGTAGCGACTAATACCCGGATACGGCTATCGCGGAAATCACTCAGGGCCCGTTGCCGGGCGTTTTGTGATTTGTTACCATGAATGGCTGCCGCATGAATGCCCATTTTACTCAACTGTTTGACTAATTTATCGGCTCCGTGTTTGGTACGGGTAAAGACCAGACTACGGGGAATGGACGTATCTTTAAGTAACTGCCCTAACAGGCGAGTTTTCTCGTTTTTATTAATAAAATAGACGCCCTGCTTCACCGTTTTTGCGGTAGATGAAACGGGGGTAACATTGATCTCAACGGGTTGCCGCACCATTGTATTGGCGAACTTCCGAATACTAGCAGGCATGGTCGCCGAGAAAAACAGCGTCTGTTTTTTCGAGGGAACCTGGGTAAGAATTTTCTTGACATCGTTCACGAAGCCCATATCCAGCATTCGATCAGCTTCGTCTAACACCAGAATCTGGAGTTGAGCAAGGCTAATCAATTTTTGCTGAAGTAAATCCAGTAACCGGCCTGGCGTAGCGATAAGAATATGCACCCCTTTTTTGAGAGCAGCGACTTGTTTACCCTGCGGCACTCCGCCAAAAATAGCTAAATGTTTAACCGGCATATACTTGCCATACATTTTGAAATTATCATCAATCTGAATGGCTAGCTCCCGCGTTGGCGTTAAGATCAAGGCTTTGATAGCAGCCTTGGGTTGAGCGTTCGTATGAAGTAATTGCAGAATAGGGATGGCAAAGGCCGCTGTTTTACCCGTTCCCGTCTGGGCACATCCAATGAGGTCACTACCTTTTAAAATGTTAGGAATGGCATTGGATTGTATGTCGGTAGCCTTCGTGTATCCTATTTCCTCGAGAGCCTTATGAAGGGGTGGTATTAAATTAAATTCCTGAAAGTTCATTAGTGGTGTACCGGAATACCGGTTCGTTATTTTGCTTGATTTATCAGCCTGTAAGCCAATGTTATACTAGGAAACCTGCTTGCCAAAACCATCCTTTGCTATTGATAGTCTCATTACGTATCCTCATAGCATGAAGCGCTGGTTCAACTTAATGGTGTGAAAGCAACTTATTTTATATGATCCCTGATAATCAGCAAAATACACCAGTAAACAATGAGCTATCGTGTTACTTATACAATATTTACGTGAATCGACTATCAAATCATTACATGTAGCCTATTACCCGGACGATAGAACCTACCTTTTTAGGTAACCTACACTCACATAACAGGGAAAAATGCGTATTAAAAGTTTTAAATAGGCAGGGTAGTGATGGGGCAACTGAGAAAGCGAAAACTGCGTAGAGGGAAGAAAAATATTCCAAACTAAACCAGAAGTAGCAAAGGCAGAGACCTTTAGACAGTAAAATTAAACCTAATTATTGAGATCACAACCTGTGCCTATTATTTATAGTTCCATTTTACGTGTTATTTACCGCTCAGGGGGCTGGATACAGGAATGAGATCAGAGATTTTTCTTTGACAAACATTATTCATAGCGAACCTCGATTACAATCGTTTGAACCCGGCCCTGATCGTCTACGCAGGAGATTTTTACCTGGCCCGCTGTGGGCTGACAAAAAAAGGATTGGTCAGGAGCTACCGAGCCCACCAAGGCATCATTCACGTACCAGTAAAGCGTCTTGGTATCACTGAGAGTCTGAGCCGTTAAGGCTAGTTTCGTCTGGTCTTTCCGGCTGAGCCGGTACGTAGAACCGGCTACGGGATACGTAATTTTCAGCGGAGACGCATTGCCAACTACCCGGGTACAGGCCGGATTATGGGGCGGAATCTTTTCGTAGGAAATGTGTCTGCTTTCGTAGTACTGGGTTAGTTGCGGAGGATCATTGGCAAGAAAAACCGACTCCACGCCCGTTTCGGGCAGGCAGTAAGGACAGTAACTCAAACGGCGTCTGATATCAACCCAGACTCGTTTTTTATGCTCGCAGGCTTTGGTATTGGATACGCCCGGTAGGTAATAATCTTCGATTTGATGCCTACAAAAAGAGCTGGGAACCTGTCCTGTTTCCTGACATACCATTCGGTGCGAAAGTCCTGAGGGCTGAGAAAACCACCCAGCCGTGGAGTTATAATCGATACTGTTAAAAATCTCGAATAAAAGCGGAGTCGCAATATTGGCTCCGTTGAGTTCGGGAACGCCTTCGCCCGAAAAATTGCCTACCCAAACACCAACGGTATAATGGGCATTATACCCAATGCTCCAGGCATCTTTTTTTCCGAACGAAGTACCCGTTTTCCAGGCAATGCGGGGCAGACGGTAGGTATAAGCATAGTTGTGGGGTAAGTCAGGACGAGTGGGCTGGGTGAGAATCTGGTTAATGAGAAAAGTAGCTTCTTGACTAATCAGCGAAGTTGGATTATGAAATTCGGGTTTTTGCAGGTAGTAGGCTTTACTAAACTGTCCCTGATTGGCAAAGCTGGCAAACAACGTCGTTAGCTCTTCCAAGGTAACCCCGCAGCCGCCTAAAATCATGGAAAGTCCCAGTTTGGACGCCTGCTTTTGAATGGTTTTGAATTCGGCTTTTTTGAGTTTTTCAACGAAAGGCGAGGTGCCTACTTGGCTTAACAACTCAACCGCAGGTACATTAAGGGAATTCGCCAGAGCAAACTCTACGCTTACTTTTCCGTGAAACTGCTGATCAAAGTTTTCGGGTTCAAAGCCCTGAAAATTAGTGGGTACGTCATAGAGAACGGACTTGGGTGTAATTAGTCCCGCATCAAAAGCCGTTGCGTATAGCAAGGGCTTAAGCGTGCTACCGGGAGAGCGAATGGCCCGAATGCCGTCGACCTGCCCTGCATCCGTGTTATCGTTAAAATTGGCGGACCCCACATACGCTTCTACGGCCATGGTGCGGTTATTGATCACCAGTACGGCCGCATTACGAATGTTCAGAGCCCTTAGGCGGCCGGCGTAGTTATAGGTTAGTTTTTCAAGCGTAGACTGCTTGGACCGCTCAAGGGTTGTTTTGAGAATAGGCGTATTGGGAAATTCGTTCTTCAGCCGTATGGCCAGGTGAGGAGCCGATTGAGGAGCCGCTACCCGTCTGGCGGTTAAGGGTTCAGCAAGGGCATCCGTAATCGTTTGAGAATCAAATAAATTTTCCTGCTTAAAGCGTTCCAGCCAGCGGTTGCGTTCACTTAGTAAATAGGTATTACTCTTGCCGGGCCGAAGGCTGCTGGGCCGGTTGGGGATGATGGTCAGAGCCATGACTTCGGCCAGACTCAATACTTCGGGTGGCTTTTGAAAATAGAGCAGAGAAGCCGCCTTTATTCCTTCAATATTAGAGCCATAGGGCACCAGATTGACGTAAAGCTGAAGAATTTCGTCTTTGCTATGATGAGCTTCCAGTTGAAGAGCCCGCAGCACTTCAATGGCCTTACTGAGATAGGTACGAGGTCGAGGCTCCAAAAGCCGTACCACCTGCATGGTAATGGTTGAAGCTCCCGAACTTCGTTTATGACGACTAAGGTTGGTAAACAAAGCCCGGCCCAGAGCCAGTGGGTTTACGCCAGGGTGGTAATAAAACCAGCGGTCTTCCTTGTGAATAAGCGTGGTTCGAAGCGTAGGACTGATTTCTTGTAGCTCGGTATAGAGTCGCCATTTATCCTCCTGATTTAAAAAGGCATGAACAACCGAGCCGTCAGCGGCCTCCACCAGGGTAGAGTACTGGGGCTCTATCCGGAATGGAAACGCTAGATCCAGCAGTAACAAACTCACCGCTGCACTCAAGCCGATCCACACTGCTTTTTTTAACCGCATGGAAACCAGAGGCTATACGTTATCTACTACATACGTTTTGGCTACCAAATCGTGCAAGCACTGATGCAATGGATTGAAAAGGCCAAAGGAAAAAACCATGAGAAAGGAATCACTGAGTTCTTTGGCCGCATTGCGAATAAACGAGTCTTTAAACTCAAGGGCATTTCCGTTGGTTTTTACCACGCGGAGTTTGAGAATTTTCTTGCCCAGGGTAGCCTGCCAGGAAGAGCTTTCCAGCAGGAAACGGTAAAAAAAGCGGATCGGAGTGATGATGAGCATCAGCGTGCTGGAAACCTCCGCTAAAAGCTCTTGATTTTCGTAAAGCTTCTCTACACTTTCGGGATCAAATAGGGGAAGACCTACAAAATAGGCAGTAATATAGGTAAGGGTAAAAACGATAATAAAGTCAATTCCATAGGCAAGGAAACGATTTCCTACACTTGCCAACACCAAATCTTCGGGATTCTGCATACTCAAAACTAATAGTTAGTCCACAAATGTAAAGGCTTTTAGCGGCCAGCAAAGGGCTTTTTATGCTTGTTTTCCAGAAAATGTGAAGGAATGTATTGACATTACCAGTTTCAAGTATTCTCTTTGCATACGAATAGTTGCTTTGCTAATTATTCGCTTATACTTCATCAACAGCGGTTCTACAACACCCTTTGCCTGAATCTCCCAAGTATTTGGGCATAGGGCTTGTAGGACTTTCTCTCTCAACTTACCGGATTCTTCCTACTAAAAAAGCTTACCTGTAGGGCTTTCTCTGATAACGACGTAGGTCGGAATATCTATTTTTAATTTTCAAATCCTACATTTGAAGTTAAATCACTGGGCAGGTACCCCTAACTGCTTCATCAACGAAAAGATTATTATGACAGCTTCCGATCAACGAGCCTACTTTTTTAAGATTGATACGACTATTAAAAAAGTCCGTTACGTTTTTCAGAAGCGATTAGATGAGGCCGGGATGGGACTTACGGTAGATCAATGGGTATTACTCGATCATATTCAGCACTATCCAGGTATTAGCCAGAATGCTTTGGCTGAAAAAACGGCCAAGGACAATCCCACCGTTACCCGTATTCTGGATATTCTGGTTAAAAAAGGACTCATTGAGCGGCGAATGGCCGAAGCCGATCGCCGCAAGTTCAATCTGCATTTAACGCCGGCGGGAACTGACAAATTTCACGCGGCTTTCCCCGTAGTGGCCGAAGTAAGAAAAATCGGCTGGGCTAATCTTTCCGATCAGGATTTTGATGATCTTGTTCGTATTCTCGATACCATCTACCTCAATATTACGGGCTGATGGGGTTCTAAAAAAACCTAAAGGATAAAAACAGCGTAAGCAACCCGCGGCGTTTACTTCCTTACAATGCACTCATTGTAACTCCACGTCCGTCATTACCCCATAGCTTTCGTTTTGCAGACGATCTAGAGACGTAACCACGTAGCGGTAATTTCCCCGGGCCGGTGGAATATCCGTGTACGAGAGCTGGGAGGCTTTGACAATCGATAGAATCTTAGCCGGGTTACTCAGGGCAATCGGTTCATTTTCCTTGAATCGGTAAACGATGAATTGCCGAGGGCGTTCGCCGTCTACGGCGGCGGGAGGCATTTGCCAGCTTAAAACTATCTGATTTTCCTGCCGTTTGATTTCAAATTCCTGCGGGGGCAAAGGCGGGGTCTTATCTTTCCAGGGCATGGTAGGAACCAGCGCGGGTAAGCGGTAGAGATTCTGGCGAAGGGTATCCTGAAAGCCCTGATAGTTATTAATGAGGGAACGGGAGCTAAAGTAAATACTTCCCTGAATTTCAGGGTGCATACGGTTAAAGCGAATCTGAATGGGCATTTCATCGGCTTTTTCCCAGCCGTTTTCTCCGTTCATGCGGTAGGCTCCCTGACCAATGTAGAGATGCCTGCCAAAGCAGTTTTTTCGCCACCATTCCACCAAAGGCTTATACGGAACCAACCGATGATCCCGGTGAAAATACACCTGGGGAGCAATGTAGTCGATCCAGCCCATTTGCAGCCATTTTCTCGTATCAGCGTATAAATCATCGTACGAACTTAGCCCCCGGGTTTCTGAGCCGTCGGGAGCCAGGGAACTGCGGTTGCGCCAAATGGCAAAGGGACTAATGCCAAACTTAACGTAAGGTTTATGAACCTTGATGGAATCGGAAATTTGATGAATGAGCTGGTCAATGTTATTGCGTCGCCAGTCGTGAATGCTGGCAAAGCCCGCTCCGTATTTATAAAAACTGACCTGATCGTTTAATACCTGTCCTACCACGCGATAGGGATAAAAATAATCATCGAAGTGAATGCCGTCCAGATCATAGTTTTTAACCAGATTAACCACGATCTGGGTAATGTAATTGCGCACTTCGGGAATGCCTACATTAAAGAGTTTCATGCCGTCATAACTCAGCATCCAGTCGGGATGCTGACGGCTGATGTGATCGGAGGTAACATTGGCATGACCCTTGAAAACGGCCCGGTTGAGATTGAGCCAGGCGTGAAACTCCAGGCCGCGGTTATGGGATTCCTCAATCATAAAATCGAGGGGATCGTAAAAGGGCTCCGGCGCTTTTCCCTGTTGACCCGTAAGCCATTTGGACCAGGGTTCAGTGGCCCCCTTGGCGTAATAGGAATCAGCGGCATCGCGAACCTGCACAAACAAAGCGTTCATGCCCGATTTTTGGTGCTGATCAAGGATTTGTCGATACGATTGTTGCTGAGAAGCCGGATTATAATCGCCTGGTTTGGGCCAGTCAATGTTATTAACCGTGGCAATCCACACGGCCCGTAATTCCCGCTTGGGAGAACTCTGCTGAGCACTAACCTGCCCACACACACATAACCAGAAAAAGAAAAGTAGGCGTACGCTCATGTAAACCAGAAAGGATCGGATTGAATAACAAAATAAGAGCATTCAAGACGTTTTCTCATCATGAATGCTAAAATCTGTACGGATGCTACAGTATCCAAAACAACCGCTACTCCCCTAAAAAGGTTATCAGTAGCGGTTGTTCTTTTTTCTATTCGAGTTCTGTTTTGGGGCTAATCACCGCCGGACGACGCCTGGCCCGGCGTTCCAATACCAAAAATAAAGGCGGAATTAATAAGGGAGCAAACAAAAGCGTAGAGGTAAGCCCACCAATGATTACCGTAGCCAGGGGTCGCTGTACATCAGAGCCGATGCCTGAAGAAGTGGCGGCGGGCACTAAGCCAATAATGGCTACTACCATGATGGCCATGATGGCCCGAAGCTGTTCTTTGGAGACTTCATAGACGGTCTCGACTAACTCACCTCCCGAAGCTTTCGCCCGGTTAAGGGCCGAAACCAGCAGGACGCCCGCCATAACCGAAATGCCAAAAATGGATACAAATCCAACCCCGGCCGATACATTGAAGTTATAGCCTCTCATCAAGAGAGCGGTAATGCCGCCGCCCAAGGCAAAGAGAATGCAGGTTAGAGTTAGGAAGGTATCCTGGAAATTTTTAAAGAGCAGGTACAAAAACAAACTCACCACCACTACCGTCAGAGGAATGGTCAATAGTAGCTGTCCTCCGGCCCGCTCCAGGTTTTCATACTGCCCACCGTAGATGACTTCATAGCCTTCAGGAACATGAACCTGAGTTTGAATTTTACGCTGTACTTCTTCTACGAAACCGCCCTGATCCCGGCCGCGAATATTGGTGCGGACGGTAGCCATGCGTTTGCTATTGATGCGGTAAATATTGGTTTGTCCCTGTACGTATTTAATATCGGCCAGTTCGCTCATGGGTATCAACGCACCCGAAGCGGCCGGTACCTGTAATTCACGAATGACATCAATGGAATTTCGCGTTTCCGGGGTAAAGCGAATCACTAAATCATACCGACGGTCTTCATCGTAAATTTTACCGACATCCTTGCCCCCGATGGCCGCTTCCACCATGGTTTCTACGTCGGAAACGTTTACGCCGTAGCGGGCGGCTGCCTGCCGATTAACCTGAATCGAGAGCTGATCCTGGGGACCTTCCTGTTCGATGTTAACGGCCACGGCTCCTTTGGTCTGCTTGACGATAGCGGCAATGCTATCGGCTTTGGTGCGTAGTAGATCCAGATCACTACCCACCACGGAAATGGCTAAATCGGCGGCTGATCCCGTGACAATTTCCATGACTTGGTCAATAATGGGTTGTCCCGAAGAAAAGAAGGAACCGGGGAAGGTATTCTGAAGCTCCGTCTGAATCCGGGCAACTAAATCTTTTTTTCTCAGACTATCCGTCCAGGTGGAATAATCCTTCAGACCCACCAGAATTTCGGTCCGGTTGGGCGGGAATGGATCCGTACCCGTATCGTTTCGGCCCGTTTGGGTAATAACAAAGTCGACGGGATAATTCTTGGCAATGATCTGCCGGATTTTAGGAGCGATTTTAGCGTTTTCCTGAATGGTTACGCCCGAAGGCATAAATGAACGCAGGAAAATGGATCCTTCATCAAGCTCGGGAAGAAATTCAGTGCCTAGTTTCACCCCCAGACCAATCATGGTAAAAACGATGGCAAACCCAAGGCTTAAGACCAGTTTGGGCCCTTTTAGTAAGTGCGTGAGCAAACGGGCGTAGGCTTTTTCAAAGGGATTGAGCAGGAAATTTTTGTGCTCCTTTTCGGGCTTAGCCGAAGGCTGCAGCGACTTTTTAAAAGCAAAAGAAACCAGCACCGGAATAAAGGTAAGAGCGGCCAGCATGGAGCCTACTACGGCAAAAGCCAAGGTTAAGGCCATGGGTCTGAATAACTTTCCTTCGACCCGCTGCATGAGCAGAATCGGCAGATAGGCCAGAATAATGATGGTTACGGAGAAGAAAATTTCCCGTCCTACTTCCTGAGCCGCCGATAAGGTAAGGGGGACAATGCCGCGTTGTTTTTCTTCCTGCGTTGCCGAGCGATACCTTCGAATCAAGTGCTCAACCATCACGCATGCCCCATCGACAATAATGCCAAAGTCAATGGCTCCCAGGGAGAGAAGGTTGGCCGGAATTCCGGCAATCTTCATGAGCATGAAGGCAAAAAGTAGTGAAAAAGGAATCGTAATGGTAACAACAAGGGCCGCCCTAAAACTGCCTAAAAACAGTACTAGTAGCACAATGACAATCGAAATGCCTTCAAACAGGGTATGGGCTACTGTTTCTAGGGAATGGTCAATTAAAAAGCTTCGATCGTAAAGCACCCGTAGGGTAACTCCTTTGGGCAGATCACGAGCCTGCAATTCAGCCATTTTAGCCTTCAGGGCTTCCAGAGCCTCGCTGGGGTTCTCACCCCGCCGCAGTACCACAATTCCTTCCGTTGACCCCGTAATGTCTACCTTGGCTTCACGGACATTATAGCCTAAGATTCCCGAGGGAGCGGGCGGCGAAATTTCTACCCGGGCTACGTCCGATAGGAATACCGGTACCCCATCAATAGCCGTGAGTACAATGGTTTCGATGTCTTTAGGCGTTTTTAAAACGCCTAAACCCCGCACGGCAAAGCCCTGCCCGCCGCGGTCAATGAGGTTACCGCCCGTGTTCTGGTTGTTTTTACTAACGGCTTCCATCACATCGGTAAGCTTCAAATTATACTTGCGAAGCTTAACGGGGTCAGCCAGAATGTGAAACTCTTTTAACGGTCCGCCGAACGTAACCACGTCGGCAATGCCGGGCACTTGCAGAAGCTGGGGGACAATACGCCAGTCCTGTAAATCCCTGAGTTGCATGGGTGTATAGGTCGGGGGAGCTTCCACAACGTAGCGGAAAATCTCACCCACCGCCGTAGTTAAGGGAGCCAGTTCAGTGGTGACACCATCGGGTAGTTCGGCATCGGCAATGCGTTCTAAGACCTGTTGACGGGCAAAATAATCGGTTACGGTTTCATCGAAGTTGAGCTGTACGACGGATAAACCGAAAATCGTCCGTGAGCGGCGGTCAGTTACGTGCGGGGTATTATTAAGCGCCCGTTCAATGGGAATGGTTACCTGCTGCTCGACTTCTTCGGCGGCCCGGCCATCGTACTTGGCAATGACGATAACGTTGGTATCGGCAATGTCTGGATAGGCTTCGATTTTGAGCATACGAAAGCACCAGTAGCCCAGGCCCATCATGGCCGTAGCCAGGGCAATGACAACCCACCGATTCTTGAGGGAAAACAATAACAAACTGCGAATCATCGGGAATATTAGCAAAGACGATTGGCCTAGAGCCAAGGGTCGGTTAGAAAATTTCTATGGGGTAAGCAATGATCTGAATCCGGGGCGAAAAGCCGCGAATTTCCCGAAGGGTAGTTCTTACCTTTTCGGCTTCTTCTTCAAACAGGATCACTACGGGTGGTTCGTCAAAGGAAAACAAAGCCCCGGGCTGAATAATGCGGTGATTGCCAATGCCACTAATGCCCTCAAAGACCGAAGCCTGAGCAATGTCGTGCGTGACCAGCCATTGCAGCAAGGTTAAGTACAAGGGGTGCCCGTGAGCATCCATTTCGTCTTTATTGAGTAAGATCTGAGCCTGAAGCATCATGGTAGTTTTCAGTTTTTATGAAGAGTTTTCAGTTTTTGAATCAGTAAAGACTAGAGGTTAGGAAAACTTGACCCTTACTCATTCGATCTTTCACTGCTTCTAAATTGAAACATTAAAACCCGAAGCTGATGCCTTTGAGCTGCATGGCATTTTCCGTTACCACCTGTTCCCCGGCTTTCAAGCCCGAGAAGACAATCATGGCATTACCCGTTTGCTGACCCGTGCTTACCGAGCGGCGTTCGTAGGTAAGGGGCCTAGTTTCTACAAAGAGATAATCCTTGCCCTGAATCGTGACCAGGGCTGATTGAGGAACCGAGAGGTAATTACCTTCAGTTAGTCCAAAACGTACCATGGCAAACATGCCCGCTTTGAGTTTGCCTCCCGCGTTATTGACCAGAATTCGCAATTTGATCATGCGGGTCTGAACGTCAGCGATCTCGTTGATCGCCTGTAGTACTCCTGAAAATTCTTCGTTGGGATAAGCCGTAAAGGTCAGCTTGCAGGACTGGCCTTTTTTTACCCGGGTGAGTTGACTCTCGGGAACCTCGCAAACTACCCAGGCCGTTTGGGGCCGGGCTTTTAATAGTAACTCGGCTGGAAAACCACCCATTTGCAGGCGGGCTTCGTGCTCGATGACGGCGGCTTGCTCGTTATCTAACTGCGTTTCGGCCTCGAGTACATCCCTGCCCGTTCCGGCACCGTTAGCCGCCAGGTCTTTGGCCCGGCTTACGTTTACGCGAAGCGTTCGAATATTGATCCGGTGTTGAAGCAGTTGGGTATAATGGGCGGCTAGTTCAGCATCATTAAACAAAACCAGATTCTGATTAGGGTTTTCCTGAGAAGCCAGTACGGTAGCGGCTACCTGGGCGGGAGCTTCGAAATGAGCCACCAGATTACTCGTACTAGCCGTAATGGTTTTAAAAGCGGAGGCCATTTCCTTCGTGGGTAAAATAACCACTTTGCCGTCCTGCTCAACCCTGGGACGTAAGAGTTCGGGCGGAGCTTTTTTTTCGGTTTTCTGACAGGCCATTACACTCAGCAGTAAAGCCAGCGCCGCGATATATTGATTCATTACCATTGTGAGATTAATCCAGAACTGTATAAGACGTCAACAAAACTTTTTCGGTATTCAAACAGGGCATCGTAATAGGTCTGACGCGTATCATACCAGGCTCGCTGGGCTTCGAGGTAATCCACAAGTGTGGTTGCTCCCTTGAGGTAGGCGTAACGAACGGAAGCTAATACCTTGTCGGATTGCGCAAGAAGCTGTTCGTAGCGTTGAAGCGTCTGTTGGTGATTCTGAAAGGAAGTTAATGCATTTCTTAGCTCTATCGTAATACGTTTTTGCAGAAAAGTGATCTGATCCTGAGCCTGTTGTTGAAGTATTCTTGACTTCTGAATTTCCCCCTGATTGCGACTGAATACGGGTAACTCAAAGGTAAGAAACACTCCTGCGTAAGGAACGGCATTCTGAGGGTTCCAAATGGCTCCCATCTCATTGGCCGGCTTGGCCAGTACGCGTTGAAGTTCAATATTGCGATTGGCCGCTTCAAGACCACTACGGGCCGCCACTACGTCCGATCGCTGATTCAGGGAATAGGAAACCAGACTATCTACGCTGAAGGGCGAAAGGACTGGATCGTTTACATCCAGCCCGATACTGTCAGCTTGCCCCAGCTGAATGGTAAGTTGGGCTACTTCATTGCGATAGAGCT
This sequence comes from uncultured Siphonobacter sp., assembly GCA_913774715.1. GTDB lineage: Bacteria > Bacteroidota > Bacteroidia > Cytophagales > Spirosomataceae > Siphonobacter. The sequence continues at coordinate 47,095 of CAJYHS010000152.1, forward strand.
GCCGGGCGGTACGAAGTTGCAGGGCATTTTGCGTGGATAATACTTCCGTACGGGTCAGATCAGTGCTACTCACGACCTGATTACGAAGCCGTACGCGGTTCAAATAAACCAGGCTGTCGAGATTGATCTGGGTTTGTTCCAACAGGGTTACTTTGGTGGAGGCATACCAGGCATCCAGCCAGAGAAGGGCCGCCTCGCGAAGCACGTTTCTAGAGGTTTCCTTCACATTGTTAGCCGACAGCTGCGTAAGTCCCTGGGCCAGACTTACTCTTCTACTACGCTTACCGTACACGTCAAACTCTTTGGTGAGCTGGAGCCAGAATTGTCGGTTCTGCCGGCTTAAGAACGTGCCATCAGTGGGCATATGCCGGGGGGAAAGCTGGAAAAGGGTTTGGTTATTCAGGAAAGGATTACTCTTCAATCCGGCCGTGATTTCATCCGACTGGGTGGCAGCAATATCCTGACTTTGCAGCCGAAGGGTAGGGTTGCTCTGACGGACTTGTTCGAGGGTTTTGCGAAACGAGTACAGCGTCTGGCCCCAACTAGAGCCCACAATAAGCATTACCAACCCAAGGGTCAGTGCCTGTATTCTCATGTACGTAGTAAAGTTTTTGGGATATAAGAAATCAAGCCTTTCTAGAAGCCTAAGCAAGGCTAACTCAATGCTTGATAGCAGGGATAAGACGTGATAAGGGTGTCAAAGTCAAATGACCCGTTCTAGCGTTTTTAGAAGTGAAAAAGGTAAAATGAAGTCGATTAGCTTTGAGTGAAAGTGGTTGAAAATGAGTCGTTAGGTTTAGGAGTGGATACTAAGGGCAAAAAGAGTGGATTTACGGACGAATCGCAACTAATGTAGATTAGAAGAGTATTAAAAAAACTTAGGAAGAGAATACATTCAGCCGATAAGAAAGCACTGGCTCTTGCCGAAAGGGGCAGCGAAGGGTACAGGTAACATAACCAGGAATAACAAAAAACGGCATTGAAATGAATCAATGCCGTTTTTTAAGAAAGTGGTAAAGGGCGGGTTCGAACCGCCGACACACGGATTTTCAGTCCGTTGCTCTACCAACTGAGCTACTTCACCTTATTTTCTTTTCCCTGACTGGTGTGTTTTGGGACTGCAAAAGTAGTGATTGAAATAGGCGAATGCAATACCTGACTGAAAATATTTTCAAAAAAACTCATTAGTGACTGACTATCAGTGTGAAAAAAAATGAAAAAAAATCTGAAAGGCTCAGGACAGGTAAAAGTTGCTCAAGCAGAACTATCCCCGTATGTTTGCACGCATTCTATTAGAAAATGAGATTGAATCGGATAACTGCCGCATATTTAAAATCGTTATCTTAAGAATTATTCACTACATTCAAGAAGCGTACTAGTTTAAGTCATGAATATAATTATTCCCATGGCGGGGATGGGCAAGCGGATGCGGCCTCACACGCTGAGTATTCCCAAACCTCTGATTCCCATCGCTGGAAAACCGATCGTACAACGTTTGGTAGAAGATATTGCCAAAGTTTGTGCGACTCCTATTGATGAAATTGCCTTTGTTATTGGTGACTTTGGTCAGGAAGTAGAAGAACGTTTGCTGGCTATTGCCGAATCAGTAGGGGCAAGGGGTCGTATTTGTTACCAGCATGAGCCCCTGGGCACCGCCCACGCCATCTTATGCGGTGGGGAAAGTCTGACGGGAAATGTCATTGTTGCCTACGCTGATACGCTATTTCGGGCGGATTTTCATTTGGAAACCCAGCAGGATGCCATCATTTGGGTGCAGGCGGTGGAAGATCCCAGTGCTTTTGGCGTTGCTCAGGTCAATGAGTCTGGGGAGATTATTGGCTTTGTAGAAAAGCCCCAAACCTTTGTTTCAGATCTTGCTATTATCGGTATTTATTACTTCAAGGATGGAGAAAACCTAAGGAATGAACTCCAGTATTTAGTAGATAATAATATCAAAGTATCGGGAGAATACCAGTTAACCGATGCCATTGAAAACATGCGTCGCAAGGGCATGAAATTTATTCCCGGTCAGGTGCAGGAATGGCTGGATTGTGGGAATAAACAGGCCACGGTAGAAACCAATCGTCGCTACCTGGAATTTGTCAGTGACCAGAATCTGATTCATCCTTCGGTTAAACTCATCAACTCGGTGGTCATCCCACCCGTGTTTGTGGGTGAAAACGCCGTCATTGAAAATACGGTATTGGGACCTCACGTGTCGGTTGGAAAGAAAACCAGCGTGAAAGATTCCGTGATTCGTAATTCGATTGTTCAGGAAAATACCGTGATTGAAAGTGTCAATTTGGAGAATTCAATGGTGGGTAATTTTGTGCACTTGACCAGCAAAGCAGCGGATTTAAGTGTGGGAGATTATAACTCCATTACGGTGTAAAACGATCGTCTTGGTGAGGAAGTCAGCCACCCAAGGTTCGAGAAATTAGGCTTCGCTTTATTAATACTTTTGCTATTGAAATTATCTTCACTGGCAAAAGTATTAATTGTATCTGGCCCATCGTTGTTAGGGAGTTATTGAAAAGGTCATTTCTTGCAAAGAAACACTTGTGGACCCCTAACCAAAGGGGCTCTTTCAAAGTTTACACATCAGCGTTAGTACAATCGCTAAAGATTGAGCTTGTCTCAAAGTGAGTTTAAGAAGTTTGGAGCTAAAGCCCGCACAGCTGCCTATGAAAGCAATCGCGTTAGGGATATTGATGGCTGTATTGAGTTTGCCAGTTTCCGCTCAACAGAAGAAGAAAAAAGAAGCCCCTACCTCCGAAGAGGTAGCTGAGGCCGAACGGGTATTTACCGAGGGCATGAAATTCTTTATGCAGGATGAATACGATCAGGCTATTCCCATTTTTGAAAAAGCCCTGGAGTTATCGCCTGAAAATTCGGGGATTCAGTTTTCTTTAGCCAAATCATACGAGAAAAAAGGAAATACGGACCGGGCTTTACCCCTGGCGGAAAAAGCCTTTCTACGCACGCCTGAGAATCGCTATTCGACCCTGCTACTGGCCGATTTATACGAAAAGAAAAATAAATTTGCCGAAGCTGCCAAACTCTATCAGTTGCTCTTTACGCGGTATCCTGACAATGCTGAATATGCGCTGGAACTAGCTTCGCTTTACATGCAGCAGGATCAGTACTCGGAGGCTTTGAAAGTATACGAACGTCTGGAAAAATCTCTGGGTGTTACCGAAGAAATCAGCCGCCAGAAGCAACTCGTGTTGCTCAAGCAGGGGAAGGTCAATGAAGCCGTTAGTGAGGGCCAGCGATTGATTAATTCGGATCCGGCAGAGGTGGAGTATCTGGTACAGCAGGCCGAGCTCTTGATGACGCATGACCGGTCCAATGATGCGATTCCGGTGCTGGAGAAAATTCTCCAGCTTCAGAGTAATAATGCCCAGGCTCACATCATGCTGGCGGAGTTATACCGCAAAAAAGGGGACTTAAAGCGTTGCAATGAAGAATTAGCCAAGGCCTTTTCGGACCCTTCACTCGATGCCACCACCAAAGCCCGGGTGCTGACGAGTTACATTGCCATGTTGCCCCAGGAAACCAAAAACGACGAAGTTTTAAAGTTTGCCAAATCGTTGGTTGAAAACCATCCCGAGCAGATTCAGGGGCACGTCATTCTGGGTGATTTACTAGCCCAGCGGGATGACAAAGCCGCCGCCCGGAATAGTTATATCAAAGCTGCCCGGCTCGATAAGTCACTCAATGAGGTCTGGCAACGGGTGATTCAGCTGGATGGGGATCTCAATGAAATGGATAGCGTGATTACCCATACCGAAGAAGCGCTGGAAGTATTTCCTAATCAGGGCATTTTCTGGTACGCCAATGGATCGGCCTATCTGGCTAAAAAGCAGTATAAAAAGTCGAGTGAATCCATGGAAGAGGCTCGTCGTCTGACGACGGATCCTAAAATGCTGGGCTTTATCTATGCTCAACTGGGGGATGCCTATAACGCCATGGGCAAGTTTGAAGCTTCCGATAATTCCTACGAGGAAGCCTTAAAGCTCGATGCCAATAACGAACACGTCTTAAACAATTACGGCTATTTTTTGTCTCTTCGAAAAGCCAAGTTGGATAAAGCTTCAGAGATGACGAGCCGGCTGGTCAAACTATTTCCTCAAAATGCTACCTATCTGGATACGTATGCCTGGGTGCTTTTTGTGAAAGGAGAGTATGCTAATGCTCGGAAGTTACTTGAAAAAGCGACGCAGTTAGATGCGGCAAATGCAACGATTTGGGAGCATTACGGCGATGTTCTTTTTCAGTTGAATGAGAAAGAAAAAGCCTTGGAACAGTGGAAAAGAGCCAAATCCCTAGGCGCTCCTTCGGATCGTCTGGAAAAAAAGATCACCACGGGTTCCATTTAACCTGGTTACCGCTCCGCGTGAGCTCTATTGGAAAGCAATGAAATACTGGATAGTAGTAGCCTCCATAATCGTTGGTATCACCAGCGGTTGTAAGCGGCATAAAATGCAGAAATCATCAACGGAGATTCGCGTAGACACGCTGCAAAAAGGAGAAGTGTCGGTGAGTAGTCCTGAGAAAAAAACGGATGAAAAAATACAGTTTTCCATCAAAGACGTTGATTTTTCATACCTGACAACGCGATCAAAAGTGGGATTTAAGGCCGGTAAGAGTGGGATTGATAATGCGGATCTGACCCTTCGCATGAAAAAAGATAGCCTCATCTGGTTTACCGCCGGTCAGTTCGGCATCACGGGAGCCAGGGGAATTATTACTCGCGATAGTGTGACGATTGTCAATGTGCTGGATCGAAGTTATACCCAGCTCAGTTTTCAGCAATTAAGTGCCCGCTTTGGAATTGAGCTTGATTTTGATCTCTTACAGGCCATTATTATTGGTACCATGCCCTGGAAGTATGAACCCACTTCCATAGCTAAAGAAAAGGAATCGTATCTGGTGCATCAACAAAAAGGCACCTTGGGTATTGATAATCAGATTGACGCGGGTAACAATAAGCTCACCAGCGTTAAGGCAAGTCAGGGAAACCGAACCCTGGCGTTAGCCTTCTCAGATTTTAATGCGTTGCAGTCCTTTTTATTTCCCTTTACGAGCCAGTTGCAACTTCAGGCCCAAGGACCCGATGGAACAACGGCTCAGACCTCTATTGAGTTGCGGCATAAAAAAGTGGATATAACGGAAGAAAAACAGAGTTTTCCTTTTAGTATTCCCTCTAAATACACCCGTAAATAAACAAACGTAAACGTTTGTATGATAAAGGTTTAACTTATTTGTCTTTGACTATTTTGCGTACCCCCAATCGGCATTCTATCTTTCATTGGCTTCGGCTGCCCTCACTGTTAAGTGTAGGGCTTCTCCTATTTTTTGTGGGCGTGCCGGAAGTACACGCTCAAAAGGGTAAAAAAGCGACTCATCGTCAGCAGCCCGCCGGTAAAACCAAAAAAGCTCCTGCTTCCAAAGCTTCAGCTAAAGGGGCTCCTCGCCAGCAAAAACCAGTAGCTCAAAAGAAGACCGTTTCAAAAAAGACCGTTTCGACGCGCCGGCCGGTAGCGCGTAAATCATCTGCTACGGAAGGCGATGAGATTGTAATCAAGCAAAGTCGCCAGCAACTCGAGGCTGAAAAACAGCGAAATCAGGAGCGAATTACTGAAATCAACCGCGTACTGGATCAGACCGCGACGAAAAAAACGGCGACGTTAACTGAGCTCAAAGCCCTCAACAGTAAGATTGAAACCAAGACCAAACAAATTGATCTGCTCTCCCAGGACATCTCCTTACTGAATACGGAAATGAAGGGCCTGGCCGTGCAGTCTTCGGGATTAGCCCGGGATTTAAAAAATCTTAAGAAAGAATACGCAGCGATGGTGTTTGCCGCTTCCAAAACGGCTAATACGTACAACAAATTAAGCTTTCTCTTCTCCGCCAATAGCTTTAACTCCCTGGTGATGCGGTATCAGTACCTGCGTCAGTACACCGATGCCCGCAAAAATCAGGCCCGGCATATTGAACAGGTCAGAGGGGAGTTGAATACCAAACAGCAGACCATCAAATACAAGCAGGTTCGCAAGAAAGATGTTCTGACGGCTCAGGTGAAGGAAAGTGAATCCTTGGAGGCCACCAAGGATCGTCAGGCGGTGGTAGTTCAGGAATTAAGCAAGCAGGAAAGTACGCTCAAATCGGAACTCAACGAACGTCGCAAATCCATTGACCGACTTGATAACATGATTCAGTTGGTCATTGAGCGGGAAATTCGCCGGGCTGCCCGGGAGCGGGAGGAACGCCTTCGCCGGGAGCGGATTGCCCGTCAGCAGGCCGAAGAACGGGAAGCCGCCGCCAAGGCTCGTGCTGAGGCGGCCGCCAAAGCAGCAGCGGCCCCCACGCCTGAGAAAGCAAAAGAAATTTTAGACAAAGCCGACGAAGCCTTAGCTAAGGCCCCTTCAGCGGAAGAAGTCGTCAAGAGTAAGGCAGAAGCCCGGGCCATTAGTGCGGCTCCTGAGTCCGAAGCGGGAGCTACGTTTGGTTCTTCCCGGGGCCGTTTGCCCTGGCCCGTACGTTCAGGCTATATCTCTGAGCATTTTGGCGTGCATTCACCCATGCCCGGGATTTCGATGCGGAACCTGGGGGTTGACATCGCTACCAACGTAGGCGAACCCGTCCGGGCCGTTTATGATGGCATTGTCAGAAACGTCACTTCCATGTCTGGTGTAGGCACGGTCGTCATGATTCAGCACGGAGAATACTTCACTATTTATGCCAAACTAGCCAGTGCATCCGTTTCGGAAGGCCAGCGGGTAAGTGCCCGGCAGGCTATTGGCACGGCTAAACCCGATCCCGATGGGGGGGCTGAGATTAACTTTCAGGTTTGGAAAGGGAATGGAAAGCTCAATCCTGAAGGATGGTTAGCCGGTAAATAAAAGAATAGAAGTCCTTTAAATAGCAAAAAGCCGTTCCTGTCAATTGACAGCGGACGGCTTTTTACCAGGTGGAAGTGATTATTTTTTAGAACCCTCTTCGATGTTTTCGATGATTTTCTCAAGCAGTGTCGAATCGGCATTGGGAAAATCAGAATTCTCTCTAGTTTCTACACTGGAAGGTTCTTCTTGATTGCCTTCGTAATTGGGTTTAGGCTGGGGCGTGGGAGTGACTTTACTCCGTTCTTCATTGGTATTCATGGTCGTAAAGGTTTACTTGTTATCTAAGTAGGGCTAAAAAACCATACCCAAGTTAATAGATAGAAACAATTTTTTTGTCTCAATGACCCTAACGAAAGCTTGCGTAAATGGATTTTAATTGTCTGCCGGCCCTCTTATTCTTTACTTAGACAGGAGAAAGAACCGATTCATTAACCGATCCATTCTTATCCATAGAAACGTTTGCAAAGCCTGCTTTAACTCTGATTTCAATCAGGGCGGAGCAGGCTTTCTTATGCATTATCATTTAGAAAATACCAAATAATAAGTATGTTTTAAAATTCCATGAATGCTAACAATTGCCAAATTATATTTTTTTAACGTGCGTTGATACTTAAATAACGTATTGATTATTTACGAATATGCCTTTATAAAATTTTTAAAGGTGATTGATATATTTACTGAAGTTACCCCAAAACCAAAACTACCCTATATGAAAAAATCTATGTACCTCATCCTCGGGATGATGTGCTGGGCCTGTATGTCCTCTTGGGCCCAAGATCGCAAAATCACTGGTAAAGTTACGTTTGCCGATGATGGAACGGCCCTGCCAGGGGTCACGGTGCGAATCAAAGACACCGGAACGGGTACCAATACGGATGCCCGTGGTATGTTTAGCCTTAGTATTTCGGGAAGTGGTACCACGCTGGTTTTCAGTTCGGTGGGTATGATTACTCAGGAAGTAGCGGTGGGTAATCAAACGGTAATAGATGTAGCGATGGCTTCGGATTCCAAGGGATTACAGGAGGTAGTCGTAACGGCCCAAGGGATTGTCCGCGAAAAGAAAGCTCTGGGCTATTCGGTTACGACTCTGGAGCAAAAACAGCTTGAAAACCGGCCCCAGCCCGACATTGCCCGGGTATTACAGGGAAAGATTCCGGGCGTAAACATTACTTCTACTTCCGGCGTATCTGGTACGGGCACAAGCATCAACATTCGCGGATTCTCTTCCATTACGGGTTCTACCCAGCCCTTGTTTGTAGTAGATGGCGTACCCTTTAACTCCAATACCAACAGCCGGGGTGATTTTACGCAAGGGGGGCAGTCGTCTTCCAGTCGCTTCATGGATCTGGATCCCAACAACATTGAAAACGTAACGGTACTCAAAGGTCTGGCCGCAACGGTCACTTATGGAGATCAGGGCCGTAACGGGGTCATTCTGGTGACGACTAAGAACGGAACCAAAAAGGCTCGTCCGACGGAGTTTTCCCTCACGCAGTCTTACTTTACCAACCGGGCTCATTTACCGCATTATACCAACGATTACATCGGCGGCTTTCAGCAAAACCTGGGCTACTTCTTTAGTAACTTCGGTCCTACGCTCGAGGAAGCCTACGCTTATCCTTCTCAAAACCAAAACACGGCCTTATCGACTCATCCTTACGCTAATTTTTCAAACGCCGCACTGCGGGGAGCCTTTGCTGAATACGTGGCTTCTCAAAGTCCTTACCGGATGCAGGTGTATCCTAACAACGTACGTGATTTTTTTCGTACCGGACAGATTTCCAATACGTCTTTGAATATCTCCGGAGGAACGGACCGGGTTAGCTATAATATCTCGGCGGGATACAATGCCGAGCAGGGCTACATTCCTGGAAACGGTATCAAGAAGATCACGCTGGGAACGGGTTTGAATGCTCAGTTAACCAAAAAACTACAGGTGACCACTTCCTTTAATTTTACCAATACCGATCAGTATTCACCCCCCTTGAGTGGAGGAACGGGTAATAATGCGTTGAACTTTCCTTCGGTACTGGCAAACGTAATGTATACCCCACGTCAGGTAGATTTGATGGGCTGGCCCTATGAGAACCCAATTGATGGCAGTACGGTCTATTTTAGAAGTGGAAATGATATTCCAAACCCCCGCTGGATTCTTAAAAATTACAAGACGACGGGTCAGGTAAACCGGATCTTCTCGGCCACTACGTTCACCTTCGATCTGGCTAAAGACCTGACGCTTTTATATAAAGTAGGCTTGGATACCTACATTGAAAAGCAGCGCTACATGCTTAACAAAGGCGGCGTTTCCTACGTAAATGGCTTTTATGCCACCAACGACATTCAGAATACGATCTGGGACAACAGTATGATTCTTTCCTACTCAAAAGCCTTCAGTGACAAGTTTAGTTTTTCGGCTCGCGTAGGTGGAAATATGCGAAATGACTACACGCGTTATTCGGGGGCTACGAGTGAAAACCAGCTGGCTCGTGATCTATTTCGTCACAGCAATTTTATTAATAACGTTGCTTTTGACAGTGAAGTCGAGCAGACCCGGATGGGTATCTTTGGCGAAGTCACCGCCGACTTTAATAACTATCTCTTCTTGAATCTGGCGGGTCGTAACGACTGGACTTCTACCGTAGAAATGGCCAATCGCCGGATTTTTTATCCCTCGGCCAGTCTTTCTTTCGTACCCACGACGGCTTTCGGAATGAAGTCGGATGTCGTTAATTTTCTTAAAGTAAGAGCGGGCGTTGGAACATCCGCTGGTTTTCCTAACCCTTACTCGACCCGAAACATTCTGGATCAGAATGCACGGGCCTGGCTCTCTTCCAGCGGAACCGCCCTGCAGTCGCAGTCGGTGAATAACAATTTGGGTAACCCCAATCTTAAGCCCGAACTACACACCGAATACGAAGCGGGTCTGGAAGGTAAAATCCTGAATAATAAAGTGAGTTTTGATCTGACGGCTTACCGGCGCATTACGCGGAATTTAATTACCAATTCCCCCCTGGATGCCTCCACGGGTTACACTGCCACGACGACGAACATTGGTAAGATCAGAAACGAGGGTATCGAGGCCAGTGTGACGCTAACGCCCATCAGCCGGGGAGATTTTACCTGGAATGCGACGCTGGTGTATAACCGTAGTAAGCCTAAGGTACTAGATCTGGGCGGAGCACTTCAGGAAGTGCAAATTTCTGGTTTTGGTGGAACGCTGGGTAACTATGCCGTGGTAGGTCAGCCCTTTAACGTTATTAAAGGTACGGGTTTTCGTCGCAATGAACAGGGGCAGTACATTGTTGGCGGGGATGGATACTTGCTGGCTACGGCTAGTCCCGTGGTACTGGGAGATCCTAATCCGGCCTTTACCACGAGCTGGATTAATAGCTTCTCTTACAAAGGGTTTTCGCTTGATTTCATGATTTCGTATCGTCACGGCGGAGCGATGTATTCCACAACGGCAGGGTCGCTGCTGGGCCGGGGAATGGTAGATCTGGATATGGGAAAGAACGGCGGTTTTGACCGGGCACAGACTGTGATTGTCCCCGGTGTGAAACTAGACGGGACCCCGAATGATATTCAGTTAACGGCCTCGGATTTCTACTTTAATAATTACTATTTCTTTGGCGATGAAGGCCGCATTTACGACGGCTCGACGATTCGTCTGCAGGAGGCTTCGCTGTCGTATCAGTTACCGAAAGCCTGGCTTAGTAAGCTGTCTATTAAAGGAGCCTCGCTCTCCTTTACGGGTAACAACCTTTGGTATAGGGCCATTCACTTTCCCAAAGGACTCAATTTTGATACCGATAACCTGGGTCTGGGCGTAGGAAACGGGCTGGGTTTTGAATTCCTGACGGGACCGAGTTCCCGCCGTCTGGGAGGTACCCTTAAGCTAACCTTTTAGATCTACACTCATCCGAAACGATACAAAGATGATCAAGAAATTAAGTTTCGCCTTGCTGGCGGCACTATCACTGAGCGTAAGCTCCTGTAAGCTGGATCTGCTCGATAATCCCAATGCCGTAACGACCAGCAATACAGACATCAACTATTTGCTCAACAATATTCAACTGACGTATGCTAACCACTTCAATCAGGTAAGTGATCCGGGCATGCGATTAACCCGAATGCTCAATCAGGGGTCGGCTATTTATGAAAATGCCGTTTCCCCGGGTAATTACGATGGCATCTGGAATACGGCGTATGCCAGTTTGCTCACCGACATCAAAACGATCATTCCGCTGGCCGAGAGCTCGCAATTGTATGTGCACGCGGGCATTGCCCGTACCATGCGGGCTTCGATTCTGTTGAATCTGGTCGATATGTTCGGCGATGTACCTTACTCCGAAGCGATTGATCCGGCCAATTTCAATCCCAAGGTGGATGCTGGCGCTACCATCTATGAAGTGGCCATCAAGGATTTAAACGATGCCATTGCCAATTTTGCGGCTACTTCGGCCAGCACGCCCTCGAGTGATCTGTACTTTTCTGCGAGTAAAGACAGTTGGACGAGAACGGCAAATTCACTGAAGCTAAAGGCTTACCTGAATCGTCGGTTAGTGGATAAAGCGGGGTCAACCTCGGCCATTAACGCCCTGATTGCGGAAGGAAAACTCATTTCGACGGCGGCTCAGAACTTTACCTTTAAGTACGGCTCCAATTTGACCAATCCCGATACCCGTCACCCTAGATATGGGTATAGCAACACGGGAGCTGGGGATTATCAGTCGAATGCTTACATGGGAACCATGTATTATTCCAAGGGTTTTGTTGACCCCCGGATGCGGTTTTACTTCTACCGTCAAACCATTAAGAATCCAACGGATGTAAACGCTCTCCGCTGCATCACTAATTCAAAACCTAATCACTTTTCAGCCACTGATTTTTTCTGTCTGCCAACGGATGTGGGCTACTGGGGACGCGATCACCTCAACAACGAAGGTATTCCACCCGACGGGTTACTCAGAACGGGCTTTGGTGTATACCCGGCTGGTGGACTTTATGATAACAATGCCGGAACGGGCGTGTTTTTAGGAGCCGGAGCGGGTGGAGCGGGCATTCAGCCCATTCTCATGCGTTCATTTGTAGACTTTATGCTGGCTGAATCATCCCTTACGCTGGGTACGACGGGCTCGGCACGCAGTCTTTTGCAATCGGCCGTTGAAAAGTCGATGGCCGATGTGCGGGCCATGGCTTTAGGGACTACGGAAAGTAGTAAGATCACCACTTTCGAGGCGGCTAACAATATTGTCTGGTCGGATGAAGTCAATAAATACGTGGCTAAAGTTCTTTCTAACTACGACGCTGCCACCAGTGATGATGCCCGCCTGAACGTGATTGCTACGGAATACTGGCTGGCTTTATACGGCAATGGCATGGAAGCCTATAACCTGTACCGCCGAACGGGTAAGCCCGCCAACATGCAACCCGCCTTGGAAGCTAATCCGGGCTCTTTTCCCCGCTCGGTTTATTACCCGGCTTCCTACATCACTCGTAATGCCAATGCCAAGCAAAAAGCCAGCGTTACCGTGCCCGTTTTCTGGGATACTAACGCAGCGAATCTGTTAAAATGAAGGTAAAATCACTGATAACCAGAGACATGATTGCACTGAAAAATACACTACTGCTGGGTTTGCTGGCGATGGCCATGTTGGCCTGTAAATCCGATATGATTGGCCGCATTGACGCTGCTGAAATGGAAAATGGCGGCTATGTTCGTACCGTAACACCGTATCCGGTTCTGTCGAGCACTTTTTTCTTCAACAAGGCGGCTCTTTCAAATACGGCCATGAGCTTTGTGGCCGAAGCCATTACGGCTAATCAGGGAAGCTTCTTTTCTTCTTATGAGTTAACCGTCGGTTTTGTCGATAATACCCGAAGTCAGGGCAGTAATGCGTCGGTGAATCCCTTGGCTTTGAAATCCATTGCTGCCTCGGCCTTTGCCAAAAACGATACCACGGGTTACCCACGGGCGGTGATTTTGGTAACGGCTGCCGAGGCCCTATCGACCTTGAAACTTCCCGCTGACAGTGTAAATGTGGGAGATTACTTTGAAATCCGTGGAACGATGAAACTCACCACGGGCCAGAGTTTTAATGCTACTAACACCGGAGTTAATATTACCGGCGGTGCTTTTTATAGTTCGCCCTTTTACTACCGGGTGAATGTGATCAGCCGTTAACAAAAGTACCCCAGTAAACAGACTGTTATCAGACCCATCAAACGTACTTATGTTTGATGGGTTTTCTTTTTAATCTTATTGATTGATACACGTTAATAGGAGGTAAACTATAGGCACTAGATAAGCACTATTTTAAATGATTTTTTATTTAGTAAGCCGAGGGCTTTTCAAATATCGTTTTAACCAAGGCCGTTCTGGCGATTATACAGGCCTTTGGTGTGGCCTAGATCGCTGCTTTATAAAAGAGAGCTCTGGGCCGGTAAATGGTTACTAGCTTAGAGGAGAGTTAAACCAACCCTCTAGCCTGTTGCTGGTTTTAGAACCGGAAGGCAGGTTATATTTTTTTCTATAATAGATTGTAGAGTAAGCGGATAGGTATAGATAGTAATAAAAATATAATAGTATAACCCATTGTGCACTTTAAAAAGCTAACGCATCTTTTAGAAGATTGAATGAGTCTGTTGTTGCAAAGGTTGATAGAGTTAAAAATCGACACTACACTCATTTGTGTGCTGCAATGCCAATCATACGACTGCTGATTTAAGCTTTACAAAAGCGATAATTTGATCCCTGCTAACTTATGAGCAGTTCATGTAGGTACCCCATTTTCTCATAGTGAATGAGCAGGAGTCATTAAAAGCTGTTCGAGGCCTATAAACAAGGATTGCTGACGGCTATCTCCGGATGAATGAAAGCGAAATAGGCATTTGACAAACATTCCCTCAGGTGTTTGGGGAGGTAGATTGCTACCTCCCCAAACACCTGAGGCTTGCCCTGCCACAACGTTTACCTGAGAAAAGATTGGATGAAATCCAGACTGTTAGTCCAGGTAAGATTAGGATACCGTTCGTTGGCTAACTGTGTATGGTGGGTCGTAAACATCGAGTACATGTATTGCCCCTGCTGCCATTTGGCGTATAACTCACCTTCTCCGGCAGGGTAATCGGCTCTCTGCTTTTTAATAAAGGCGGCAAAATCTTCGAGACTGGCCAAGGACTGTAGTCTGAATTCCTGGTCCGTAGCCACCTTCACATCCTGCCATAAATCCCTAGGACTTACCTGAAAGCTGGCAATCTGTAAGTCCCGCGGACTCTGGTCATCCAAAGCTACTTCGGCCGTAAAAGCAGCGGTATCATCCATAGTCGTGAAATCCAGTTTCCAGTCGGCTTTATCTCCCCAATACCCAATGCTTTTGTCTTTCTGGTTTAAAATCGGCGTGTTGTATTGGAGTATATCGGCGAAAGCACCGTTGAAAACAGAAGAAGCCTGAATGGGCATACCGTCAAGGTGCGCTCGGAATTCCCGCCGTAAATCAAAATTCCGGTTTTCGCCCGGTACCAAATCTGTATAATCGGTACAAAAGTCAGACGGAATAAACCGGGGTACTCCGGCCTGTAGAGCAGCTTCCAAAATTTTTTTCTGTAAATCGATGATGACCTCACCTAATCCGGCCAGAGCCGATACTACGCAGTGGGAGCCCACCATAGTTTGAGCCAGAGCGTTTACGTCGTTGAGATCAACTTCCTGAATCACTGCCCCGCTTTGTTGCAGCGTTTTTGTTTTTTCGGGATCCGTAGTGGGTCGCACGATGGCTTCTACCGTGGCCCCTCTTTGCCGAAGCTCACGGGTAATTCGGTTTCCCAAATTGCCAGTAGCCCCAAATACGATGATTTTCTTTTGCATGATGCGTTCTTGTCAAAGTGATGTATTAACTCATTAGGCCAGAAACTTTAAAATAGTCTCCAGGACTTGGTCGGGTTTTTCTTCGAATAAGTAATGCCCGCTATCCAGAATACCAACCATCTCAGCGTCTTTGGCTAGGTAAGGCATCCCCATCTTCATGTACTGATAGCTTACGTAGCTGCCAATTCCCAGTACCGGCATGTCAAGGAGTGGATAGGTTTGAGCATCAACGATGTCCTGAGTAAAGGTTTGATACCAGGCGTTGGCGGCCCGGATGCTCTCGGCATCGTTGTAAGAAGCTGCGTAGATCTCCCTTTCCAGGGAGGTCATTTTAGTGTCGTCGATCATGACGTAGTGAAAAAGCCAGTCCAGCAGGTACTGGAAACGTCCGGCCAGTAGCTGTTCCGGTAAACCTTTCACCTGATTAAAGCCCATCCACCAGGCATAAGGCCGATTGGCGTCCATTTTTTCGCCGAACGTACCAATTGGCGGAATCAGACTCATCTGTAGCATTCCTTCCGAGGGATGTGAGCCGTCGAGAACCACAAGTTTTTGGGTCAACTGGGGATAGTTGAAAGCAAAACTCATGGCGACCATACCCCCGATGTCGTGCCCCATGAGGTAAACGCTGGTTAATTCTAGGTGCTGCAACAGGGCCTTAATATCAGAGGCCATAGTTTTCTTATCGTAGCCAGACTGAGGCTTATCAGAGCTACCCATTCCCCGAAGATCGACAATAAGTAACCGATAGTGTTTGGCCAGCTCTCCGGCAACGGATCGATACGAATACCAGGTTTGGGGCCAGCCTGGCAGGCAGATTAAAGGCTGGCCAGAGCCGCCTTCCACGTAATGTAATCGCACCCCATTCACAGTTGCGTAGTGATTGGTAAAGCCCGGAAGGTGATGAATTAAAGCCTCGTCAGAATACGGATGTAGAGGCGCAGTAGAATTTTGATGAGGCATCGCTTTGTTTTTGATGGCTCAAAGGTACCCTAGTCATGAAGGGGCAAATCTACCAAATGGTAGAGAGTGACTTTTACCGGATTTTTTTCCTGATTCGGCTTAAGGCATTGGGCGTGATACCCAGTACGGCCGCTACCTGCTTGACTGGTACTTTTTGTATCAGGTCAGAATGAGTCATGAAATTCAGATACCTTTCTTCAGCCGACATGGTCTGAAAGTTCATGATCTGATCAATCATCCGAACGGTTGTGGCCTCCCAAATCTTTCGGCCAAATTCTTCCCAGCTTGGTAGCTGATGATACAGGAAGTCCATGTCCTTTTTATCAATTACAATCAGCTTGGTTTCTTCAATGGCTTCAATATTAAAGCGGGAAGGCTTTTGGGGATGCAGGCTTGAAATTTCGGTAAAAAACTCATTTTTGAACATGACCCAGGTGGTATTCTCCTGGTCATGGAGTTCGTAGAAAAAACGCACACCCCCGGATATAATGAAAAAATACTGAGAGGCAATTTGCCCTTTTCGTAGAATCAGCTTGTTTTTAGGAATCATCCTTTCTTTGCATCTGGAGCGTACGAGCTGTAGATCTAGCTCATCAATCCAGACCATTTCTTTAATGAACTTTATGAATTCTTCCATGCCTGAGCTTTAATAAACCTTTCTATTAACCCTGGTAAAGTCCATAAGTTTAAAAGCCTTTATCCCATCCAGATGGCTAGCTAACTTGAGATCCCTCCCAAAAATGGCACCCATGCTTATACAAGCAAACAGGGAGCGGATAATACCATGAGCCCGGTGACTGCTTTTAATCATTATGGAAACTGCCCCGTACTCAGTTGCAGAAGATGATCAGCTTAGCAATGACCTTATTGAGTCTTACAAACATGCCCAGTATAGGTTTTCAAAATCTAGATTAATACAAGATCTGTATACAGCCTTTGTTAAACAGAATATCATTTCCCATACCTTAAAGAATAGAAAAGACTTACCCTTTACCTTAAGAAATGAGCAAAATGATGTAGTTACGAACGAAAACTTCAAGGGTAAATTGATTCCTGTCGATTTCTGGGCAAGCGGGTGCAAGCCGTGTCGTGAAGAGAATCCTACCCTGAAAAAGGCTTTTAGTGTATACGGGAAAGATAATTTTACAATTGTTAGCATTTTAATCGATAAGCAGGAGCACCGAAAAAAATGGCTTGCGGCTATAGAATCAGACGGGATAGGAGACTGGACTCACTTAATCATCGATCTTAACTCAACATATAATGTGATTGATCGGTATGTGATTAATGCCATACCTTCAAATATGTTAATCAGCCCCGATGGCACGATCGTCGAAAGAAACCTGCGAGGTCAAAAATTAATTGATGCGATTGGTAATCATTTAAAAACTGAATCATTCATCACTTATACATATGTAGGGTGTTGTTGTCTTTAAAGCTTTACAGAGGCATAAAAAATAAGGTAAATTAAGATGCATCCAGTAGCGGATTCCTTATCCGCCACTGGATGCATCAAACCTAAATGGCTGCTTCCGCCGACTCAGCAACCGTCATTCCTTCGGCTGGGTCAACCTTTCCAAACCATTTCATGCGGACCTTTTCATTGATGTAATACAGACAGGGCACGATGATTAGCGTAAGCACCGTCGAGAAAATAACCCCGTAGATAATCGTCCAGGCCAGAATGTTCCAAAACACGGCACTATCTCCGCCAACGACAATGTGAGGATTAAAGTCGGAAAAGAACCCAGCAAAATCTACAGTTAAGCCTACGGCCAGGGGAATCAGGCCCAGAATAACGGCCGAAGCCGTTAACAGGACGGGTGTCATCCGAATACCGCCCGCTTCGATGATGGCTCTTCGCAGGGGAAAGCCCCGCTGACGAAGTTCTTCGGTGAATTCAATCAGAAGAATCCCGTTTTTAATGACAATTCCGGCTAGCGCAAAAATCCCCACGCCCGACATGATGACGGAAAATTTCTGATTAAAGATGGAAAAGCCCAGTAATACCCCAATGAGTGAAAGCAGAATGGTGCTGAAGATAATGACGGGTTTCACAGCCGAGTTGAACTGCGTGGCCAGCACCAGATAAATCAGCATAATCGCTCCCAGGAAAGCCACGCCCAGGAAATCAGTGGTTTCGGCCTGAGCTTCCTGCTCACCACCTAACTGAATGTGATAGCCATTGGGCAGCTCCATCTGATTCATCACCTGGGTAATTTGCAGGTTAATGGCGTTGGCATTGGCACCGGGCACCACATCCGAGCTCAGGGTGATCACCCGCTGCTGATTTTTGCGGTTAATCTGGCTATAGGTTGTGGAGTAACTAATGTTGGCTACCGCCGATAAGGGAACCTTGCGAAGCTGGCCGCCCATGTTCATATCCCGATAGACGATTTCCTGACTCAGCAATCGCTCAATCTGCGAACGATCGTCGGGTTTTAATCGAAGCATGATGGGATACTCATCCTTGGAGTCGCGGAATTTACTAATCTCCAGCCCAAATAAAGCCGTGCGAATGGAGCCCGCAATTTGCTGGGAACTAATGCCTTCCCGCTCGGCTTTGATGCGGTCGATTTGAACGATGATTTCGGGTTTATTGGTAATGAGATCCGATTTTAACTGATCAATGCCTTCAATACCAGCCTGCTTGATTTTCTCCCGAAATTCCTTTTCAATCTTCATCAACGGCTCAAAGTCATCGCCCGAGATTTCGATTTGGATGGGCTTACCCGTGGCCGGGCCGTTCTGTTCGCGTTCCACGGAGATTTCTGTTCCCGGAATGCCCTGCACCGCCGTTCGGATTTTCTCTAACATGGCCTGCGAGGAAACGCCGTTTCGATCCACGCTTTTGACAAACGCAATCGTCACCTTGGATTTGTGCGGCGTATCGGAGCGGTCGGGGTTAAAGGGATCGCCTGCGTTTTTGCCCACGTTGGAAATGACCGAGTTCACGGCTCCCATGGCCTTATTATCGGCAAGAATCTTAAAGACCCTACGCTCAATTTCCTTGGTGGTTTTATCGGTTACTACCGCGTCCGTTCCTACGGGCATGACGTTATAAATGTAGACGTAATCCGGCTCGCCGCTGGGGAAAAACACCACCTCGGGCTGACGAATAGCCACGGCAATGAAAGAAATAATCAGCAAAACGACCGCTGACAGTACGGCAAAAACGGGTCTATACCCCGTAATAACCCAGCTGATTAACTTGCGATAGCCGTGCTGAAGTTTCGGTAAAATATTCTCCTGAAAAGGCACCAGAATTCGGGGCGTCAGGATGAAATGATTGAAGTAATACAGCAGCAGCAGAAAAATAAAGAAGTTACCCACGCCGCGGTGAATCAAGTACCCCACGAAGGCTACAACCAGCAAACTAATGGTAGGCTTAAATAACTCCTTGCGGTGATTGACCTCTACGTGAGCTCCGTGCTGATCGTCGTGACGCTGCATGAAACTTACCGCAAACACCGGGTTCATTACGTAGGCCACAAACAGCGAAGCAAACAGGGTAATAATCAGGGTGATGGGCAGAAATTTCATGAACTCTCCCACAATGCCCGGCCAGAATAAAAGGGGAAAGAAGGGAGCAATCGTTGTCAGCGTTCCCGAAAGAACGGGCACGAATACTTCCCCAGCGGCGGCTTTCACGGCCTGCTTAATGTCCCAGTCTTTGTGCTGATTAAAGAGGCGGTGCGTGTTTTCAATTACCACAATGGCATCATCAACCACAATACCCAGACCCAGCAGGAAGGCAAATAAGACCAGGGTGTTGAGCGTAAAGACCGAACCAATCAAAGGCCCCACCAGCGGAAAACACACAAACGCCACCAGCGTAGAAAGCGGCACGGAAAGTCCCACAAAAATGGCGTCCCGAACGCCCATGAAAAACATTAATACCAGTACTACGAAGATAAAACCGAGGATTACGGTATTAATCAAATCGTGAATATCGGCCTTGGTCCGCTCGGACTGATCGGCGGTAATAATGACGTTTAGTCCGGCGGGTAACTGGTTGGTTTTATATTCTTCAATGATCTTTTCAATGCCTTCCGAAGCTGAAATCAGGTTGGTTCCCGCCCGCTTGATCACGTTGAGCGTGACCACGGATTTGTTATTCAATCGGGCAAAATCCTGACGTTCTTCGTAGCTGTCTTCCACTTGAGCCACGTCACCTAAGCGAACGGTAGCACCGGTAGAGGTGCGAATCTGAAGTTCCCGCATCTGGGCAACGTCGGTGAATTCGCCTTTCACCCGCAGGGTTCTTCTCACGTCATTAACGTTTAATTCTCCGCCCGAGATGTTAATGTTTTCACCCTGAACGGCCTGCTGAATATCGTAGAACGTCAGCCCCGAAGATTGCATGCGGGCCAGATCCACATTGATCTGAATTTCCCGCTCTAAGGCTCCGACAATGTCCACGCGGCTGATTTCGGGTAAGCCTTCAAAAGCATCCTGTAAATCTTCGGCGTAGTCCTTGAGTTTTTGCAGCGGAAAATTTCCCGCCAGATTGACGTTCATAATGGGAAACTCGGAAAACTCTACGTTTTGAGCCGTAGGGCCCGCATCAAGCTTAACGGGCAAGTCCTGCTTGGATTTATCAATGGCATCGCGTACTCGTTGCAGGGCTACTTCCGAGTTTACTTCGGGTAAGAACTCTACCAGAATAACTGACACGTCATTGAGCGCATTGGACTTGACCGACTTAACCCCATTGAGCGATTTGAGTTGCTTTTCAATGGGTTTGTTAATCAGGTTTTCAATGTCAGCGGGAGCCGTACCAAAGTAGACCGTATTAATGTACACCTGCGGCACTTTGATGTCGGGAAACTGCTCCTTGGGCAAGTTGCTATACACCAGCCACCCCGCGATGGTGATGATCACCGTGAAGATGTAGACGGTGGTTCGGTTTTCCACGCACCAGTTGGTAAAACCGAGGGTTTTATATTCTTCGAATTTCATTCCGAATGAAGGTTAAATGGCGGATTAGTAACTAATGGGCTGTCCATCGGTTAACTCCTGGTAGCCTACGGTGATGAGCTCATCACCCGCCGACAGGCCTTCGGTAATTTCAATTTTTCCGTTGTAACTCAGCCCCGTTTTCACCGGCTTAGCCTTGGCTACTTTCTTACCGCCTTCGGCTACGGCTACGTAGACCACCTGTCCGTTTTCAGTGTTCTGAATCAGGTTCTGCTCAATGACTAGGGCCTGGGGCTTAGTGACATCGTTAATGAGCATCTGAGCCAGCATATTGGGTTTGAAATCCTTGCTGGAGGGCAGCGTCGCTTCAATGGTAAAGGTTCTCGAAAGCGGATCAACGGTATTGGAAACGAAGGTGATTTTGGCTTTGATTTCCTTCTTGACATCGGGAAGTTTGATGGTGACGGCATCGCCCCGGCGGATGTTGGCCACGTAGGTATCGGCCACTTTACCGACCACTTTCAGACTGCTTAAATTCACAATTCGCATCAAGGGTACGCCCGGAGTTGCCATCATACCGACTTTTCCATCCACCTGATCTACGGTTCCCGCAATAGGAGCTGAAACGCGGGACTGATTGAGTTGAGCCTGAAGCGTCGAGATTCGCTTTTCCAGTGCCTCTTTATTGTTCTTGGCCTGTAAATACTGAATCTCCGTGCCAATTTGCTGGTCCCAAAGCCGCTTTTGCTTGTCGTAAAGCGTCTGAGCCAGCGAAAGCTGATTCTTAGTTTCTTCGATGGACTCCCGTAAGATGGTATCATCAATGCGAGCCAGAGTCGTTCCTACGCTAACGGCATCACCTTCTTTGACGCTAATGGCTTTGATCACACCCGAAGCCTGCGGGCTGATCTGCACGTTGTTTTTGGCATCCACACTTCCCTGCACTTCAATCATGTGGGCAAAGGTGCTGGGTTGCAGGGGCTGTACGGAGACGGCTTTGATTTTAGCATCTTCGGCTTTTTTAGGGTCAAGCTTGGCAATTTCTCCCTCCAGGGTTTTGATTTTGCTGCTGATTTCGGACTGCTGGCTTTTGAGCTCGGCTAATTCTTCTTTTTTGGCTTCCAGGCCCTCTTTTTTGGGAGAACAAGCCGCTACAAGGGCCGTGATAAGTAATAAGTAAGAGACTTTCATATTCAATACTTTCTTGGGATGATAGGAAATGGGATTATTCAGTGTAGAGCTTTCCGGCGGCCTTATCCAGGTCTACCTTAGCTACAATCGCATTGTAAAGAGCCGTGTAATAATTGGTTTGAGCCTCGCGGAAGCTGGCTTCAGCGTTAATGACTTCAATGTTCGAGCCTACGCCTTCTTTGTACTTGATTTGAGTGACCCGCAGGACCTCCTGAGCCAGATCCAGATTCTTTTGCTGCTCCTGAAGGGTGAAGTAGTAGTTGCGAAGCTGAATTTCTGACTGACGCAGTTGCAGATCAATGCTTTGCTTTAAGAGCTCAAGGTTGTTGTCTACTTTCAAGAGGTTACTGCGCGACTGCGAGAGTTTATAGCGGCGGGTGAATCCATCAAAAACGGGTACATTGATGGCAAAGCCAATCGAACCCGCATCCAGCCAGGGGCGGGTAACAAAACGGGCAATGCTCTGACGGCCGTTAAAATACCCATAGTTGCCCTGCAGTGATAGGGTAGGCCAGAGACTTTTCTGCACGTTTTTGACGTCAATCGCTTGTAAATCCCGCTGCGTCTGGAGCGTGGCATATTCAATGCGATCCCCGTACTGAAAGGGACGCTTCACCGCCTGAATCATTTCTTCTGAGAAAGAGAGTTTGGCTAACTTTTCACTCAGCTCAAAGGACTCCTCCAATGGATGTCCCATTTGATACTTGAGTAGAATATAAGCCAGCTCCTGAAGGCGTTGCACGTTTTGTTGCTCGGTAACCAGATTATTACGCTGGACTTCAATGCGTTGTACGTCAATTTTCTCGACGAGTCCTTCCAGATTGGAAGCTTTCGTATCGCGAAGCAGCGTATCGAGTCGGCGCACGTTTACGTCGAGTAAATTCAAGCGTTCTTCGTTGACTAAAACTGCGTAGTAAGCCTTGGTAATGTTTTCAGCGACGGTGATCTTACTAGCGGTAATGTTCTTATTGGCTAGCTCGGTGTAGACTTTAGCCGCTTTCAATCCCAGCAAATACGAGTTACTAAATAAAAGCCAGTTCAAGTTGGCTACTGCACTCGAGTTATAGCGGACCCCGCCAAAAGCCAGGGCGATCTCTTCATCCCCGGGGGGAGCGGGCTCGCCGGGAATAAAGCTCATGCCCGGCGGCATGAAAAAAGGCTGAGGCTTAATGGTATGCGAAAGGCCCAGAGCTACGTTGGCCTGGGGCAGGCCCATGGCCTTGGTTTCACCAATGCGGGCCTTGGCAATGGCTAGATCCAGCTGGGCATTGGTAACATTACGATTGTTTTTGATGCCATACTCAATGGCTTGTTGAAGTGAAAATGTAGATTGAGCGGAACTGCCATAACCTGCCCAAAGGATACACAGCAGTAAGCCCCATCGATGAAGACAGAGTTTTTTCATTGGGAATGGTGGTCTTGCACGCATAGAGAGAAGTACTCTCACGTGGCGGGTAAGTAAAGGTGAACGAGGATAATGCCATGCGGTCTGTAGCTTTGAAGGGCTAGCAGAGTCAGTGGGTACGTTGGCTTACCTGAGGAGTAGACATAGATAGGTGTATAGAACTCCTGGTAATAGTCAACACGGGGCGTTTATAGTGATACATGAAATCGGCCTGGTCTTTTTCCAGGCTAAGCAGCCTGACGGGCAGATCGCTTAGTAGGCAAGCAACTCAGATACAAACATCTCCCGGGAAAACTTTGCCTGCTACCGCTTTGGGTGGAACGGGGATTTTTCGGGATGGACTACGAAGAAAGCAACGGCCTGAACGGTTTATTTTCGCAGGCGAGTAAAGGCATAACCAAAGATGGGCGTGTACATAGAGTTGAGGCGTTAGAAGATTTGGCTGAATCGGTTCGAAAGTTCGTGATTATTCTTTAAAACCACCTAAATAGTTGTCTAATTTATTCAAAATATATTTTTATTAGGCAAAATGATGTTGTTACACGAAAACGAAAACTAAGATGGTACGTTTGAGTATTAAATTCGCTCATTCGGGCTTGCTAACTCAAAAGTACACCTGGGCATTGACAACCCTATGTCAGCAGCGATTATCAAGGTATGAATTTGATTAAATACACAGGAAAAATGGCGGAGCGGATTCAACTTCGAGTACTAGCGGTTCAAGAGGAAACGTCAGAAAGTAAAACCTACACCCTGGAAAGGACTGATAAAGCAGCACTACGCTACGAGGCTGGACAATTTTTAACCTTACTTCTCGAGCATGAGGGCCATGAAGTGAGACGCTCGTATTCGCTGAGCTCCACGCCGGGTGTCGATGCCCGGGCCCGATTAACGATTAAACGGGTTGCTAACGGGGAAATTTCCCGCCGGCTTTTGCAAACCCTGCACGTGGGTTCCCTGCTCTACAGCTTACCTGCTTCGGGTCGTTTTACGCTCAGTGCTACTAAAGAGGAGAAATCCGATGTTTTTCTTTTGGCGGCTGGTAGCGGCATTACGCCGGTGTTTTCCCTTTTAAAAGCGGTTTTAACCCAGCAGACTCAACGACGCGTTATTCTTATTTATAGTAATGCCCATGCTTCGAGTACCATTTTTCTTGAAGAGCTTGAAGAGTGGCAACAGCGATATCCCGACCGTTTGATTATTGAACATATCTGGAGTAATCCCCTGGGCGAGCAGGTGGGTCGCCGGCTTAACAATACGTTACTTGAAAAACTGGTCAATCAGTATCATCAGGCCCGGCACGGACGCCCTGAGTTCTACCTCTGTGGCCCCGAAGATTACATGCGATTGATTCGCATCGTGCTTATTTTCATGGGTTTTGAAGCGGATTCCATCAAACGGGAAAATTTCGTTATTCCCCTGGCCAGTCCTAGCGTTCCCGAAGGCTTTGGCGTAGCCTCTAAAGTAACGATTCAGTACCGACAGCAGTCGCATCAGCTGGAGGTGGAAGCGGGGACTTATATCCTTACGGCTGCCTTAAAAGCCGGCCTAGAGTTACCCTACAGCTGCCGGGGTGGCCGCTGTAGCACCTGCGTGGCTCACTGCGAAAAGGGACGGATAAAAATGACCATCAATGACGTATTAACCGAGCGTGAACTCGCTGATGGTGAGATTCTAACCTGTACGGCCTTAGCTGAAACGAGTGAAATTGTGATTAGAGTAGATTAAGTTTAATTTTTTGGAAGAATCATGAGTTGAAAAGAGCTTAAAACTGCTTTGTTTTGTAGTTGTTTAAGTTTTCACATTTCAACGTTAACATGAAAAAACCTCTTCTTGGGCTATGGGCTGCCGGATGGCTTGTGGCTGGATTGAGCACCGTAGCCTCGGCTCAGTTCGGTACCCCTGCTCAACCTGTTACCCTAACCGACATGAGTGCGTTTCGTTCCACCAATGCTGGCAATTGGAAAATTGTCGGGGACGCAGCCGCAGATCTTCAGCAGAAAGAAGTATTAACAACCAAAACCGGATCGGGCGTTTTAGTGAATCAGCCCAGTGATAAAAACCGGGCCAACTTACTGACCGCTTTCGAGCACGGCGATGCCGATTTTGAATTTGACTTCATGATGGCCGTGCATTCCAATTCAGGTTTTTATCTACAGGGCCGTTACGAAATTCAACTCCTGGATAGCTGGGGCGTAAACGTGCCTACCTACGGGGATGTAGGAGGTATTTACAAACGCCGCGAACTGCCTTCGGGTCGTTTATACGAAGGGCACGCTCCCCGCCTGAACGCTGGAAAGGCTCCCGGCCTTTGGCAGCACATGGAAATTTCTTTCCAGGCCCCCCGTTTTGATGCCAGCGGCAAAAAAATCGAAAATGCTAAAGTTCTCAAGTTAGTTCTCAACGGCGTGACGGTCCAAGAAAACGTAGAGCTTTCAGGCCCTACGGGCGGTCCTATCTCTGAGGAAGAAGCAGCGAAAGGCCCCGTCATGATTCAGGGCGATCACGGTGCGGTGGCTTTCAAAAATATGAAGTACCGTAACTACAATGCTCAGCCTTTGCAATTAACGGGCAACACGTATAAGGTATATCAGCCTAGCAACGATGATACGTTTGCTAAGATTCCTGATTTTTCAAAGCTGAAAGCCAGCAGCAGCGGAAGCAGCCCGGAAGTAACCTGGGACGTGGCTAACCTGACGAATAACTTCGGCGTGGTTTCTAGCTCGAAAGTAAAAATCCCTACTGAAGGAGAATATACTTTTTACCTCTCCGCGGGCGGTACGGCTCGTTTGAAAGTCAATAATAAAGTCGTGGTTTCGGAAGGATTCGGTCAGCCCGGTCAGTTCCGTACGGGTAAAGTGAAACTTCCGGCCGGTGAAGCTACCCTGGAAGTAGACTACGTCAAACGCGATGAGTGGGTGCGTCCCGGTCTAGCCATTGAAGTGGAAGGCCCCGGTCTTCGCCACGCAACCCTAACTGCGGCTTCTTCTTTATTAACCAATCCGGCTACGGATCCGATTCTTATCGATGCCCGTGAAGCAACCATTACGCGGAGTTTCATGGATTTATATACCAAAGAAGGACGTCGAGGCAAGCGAGTGGTTCACTCCGTGCAGGTAGGTTCTCCTCAGGGTCTGCACTATACCTTTGATTTGGATAACGGAGCTTTGGTTCAGGCCTGGAAAGGTGATTTCTTAGACGCTACGCCGATGTGGCATAACCGGGGTGATGGTTCTTCCCGTCCCCGTGGTGTAGTCGTATCCTTGAACGATTTTCCTGACTTTGCCGTCTTAGGTTCTTCTTCCGCCGCCTGGAGTGATACGCTTTCAGGGAAGGAAAACTATAAACCCATGGGTTATGACGTGGACGAAGCGGGTTATCCCACGTTCCTGTATGCCTACGGTGCTACTGAGGTAAGTGATGCCATTCGTTTAGCGGACGGCAATAAAGCCTTGAGCCGGGAAATCACCGTGAAAAACCCCGCGGCTAACCTCTATCATTTGGTAGCTACGGGCGAAGAGATCAGCGAAGTGCAACCCGGACTCTATGCCGTTAATGGCAAGTCTTATTACGTACGCGTGAAAGGAGCCACCCTTCGCAAGTCCGGTGATCGTCAGGAACTCATCATGCCCGTTTCGGCCAGTAAAATCAACTACGAAATTTTATTCTAATAGGGCCGGTGAAGGAAAAGCTTTCTTCAAGCGAATCATCACCTAGCTCATAAAGTATTATCAATGAAACGTATTCTTCAAGCGACGCTTTTGAGTCTGGCAGTAACGAGTGCTGCCCTGGCTCAGGACAGCTCTCCCGCTGAAAGCGATCTCTATAAAATTGTTAAAGTAAGTAGTCCGGAAGGAATCGTACTCGAAATTGGCGGGGTTACCTCTCTGCCTAACGGGGACGTAGCCGTTTCGACGCGTCGGGGTGATGTATGGGTCATTGAAAACCCCAGCAGCGCTAAACCGCACTTTCGCAAATTTGCCAGCGGTCTGCACGAAATTCTGGGTCTGGTCTACAAAGATGGCTCTTTCTACTGCGCGCAACGCGGCGAGTTAACGCGTCTAACGGATACCAACGGCGATGGAAAAGCCGATCAGTATCACACGGTATACGCCTGGCCAATTTCAGGTCACTACCACGAGTACAGCTTCGGACCTAAAATTGCTCCCGATGGTAGCTTCTTTGTCAGTGCTAACGTAGCCTTTGGTAACGAAGAGTGGTGGAGAGGGGAAAGTAAAGTGCCTTACCGGGGTTGGGTGATGAAAATTTCTCCCGACGGAAAAATGGAGCCCTGGGCAACGGGTATGCGTTCTCCATGCGGATTAGGCATGATTGACGGCGAACTCTTCTACACCGATAACCAGGGCGACTGGATGGGTTCAGGCGGCGTTTGGCACGTGAAAAAAGGAGCCTTCGTGGGTCACCCTGCCGGCTTACGCTGGACGAACTTGCCTGGTTCACCCGTCAAACTTACCCAGGAAGAATTTTATAAAACCTACGATGAGCGTCGTCGTCGGGATGCGAATGGACGGGCGATTAAACCCGAAAACGATGCCTCTGAGAAGAATCCTTTGCTTTTGTTTGAAGCCAAGAAGAAATTCCCTGAAATTCAGTTACCCGTCGTTTGGTTACCTCACGGCGTGCTGGGTATTTCTAACTCAGAGATCATTACGGATGATACCAAGGGAGCATTCGGTCCTTTCGCGGGCCAAATGCTGGTAGGCGATCAGGGACAGTCGAAGATCATGCGGGTGTTCATGGAAAAAGTAAACGGCGAATTCCAGGGAGCGGCCTTTGATTTCCGTTCCGGTTTCCAGTCCGGCGTACTTCGCATGGCTTTTGGGAAAGACAACTCTTTATTCGTCGGAGAAACCAACCGGGGTTGGGGTTCGGCGGGTGAAGCCAATGAAGGGTTGCAGCGTCTGGTGTGGACGAATAAAGTTCCTTTTGAAATGAAGGCCGTTCGTGCCATGCCCGATGGATTTGAAGTAGAATTTACTCAGCCCATTGACGCGGCCAGTGCCGAGGATTTAGCCAGCTACAAAGTAAAAAGCTTCATCTATAAGTATCACTCGACCTACGGAAGTCCTACGATTAACGAAGAAGAAAATCCCGTTAAAGGGGTGAAAGTATCGGCTGATGGACTCAAGGCCCGCCTCATTGTCGATAACCTTCGCCAGTATTACGTGCACCAGTTAACTCTGGATGGTATTCGCGAAAAAACCAACAAGTTTAGCCTGGTTCATCCTAATGCGTATTATACCCTTAATAATATCCCAACGGGAGAAAAATTAGCTATTTCGCAAACCAGCACGAAAAATTCAGCCGCTACGCCCGCTAAGTCGGCCCCTGCAAAAGCTACGCCAGCCAAAGCATCTAAAACGGATGTAAGCAAAGCTGGTGCTGCGAAAACGAAAGTGCCTACTTACGAAGAAGTAAAACCCCTGCTATCCAAGCATACCTGTCTGGCGTGTCACAACGCCGATAAACGTCAGGTAGGCCCGGCCTACAAGGAAGTAGCCAAGCGGAATTACTCCAATGAGAAAATCGTGGATTTAATCTATAACCCTAAGCCTGAAAACTGGCCTGGGTATGCGACAGAAATGCCACCCATGCCCCAGGTTCCCAAGGCGGATGCCCTGAAAATCGCCGCCTGGATTAATTCATTAAAGAATGCTCCGGTGAGTGCAAATCCTTAGTTAATTAATATCTTGATACAAAGGGTACGGCTGCTTATAGCCGTACCCTTTTTTGTTAATCCTTACATAAATAAGCCTTAATCTATCTTCAGGCAATACAAGTAATAAATCGTACGTTACTACTGGTTACAAAAACCTAAAATGGAGCGTATGAACCACCAAATTGAAATGTATGAGAATAGTGCTGGGGCTACTCAAATTGAAGTAAAATTTGACCAGGAAACGGTATGGTTAACTAATACTCAATTATTAGAGTTATTTCAATCAAGTAAAGCAAATATTAGCGAGCATATTCGGAATATATTTTTATCAGAAGAGCTGAATGAAGAATCAACTGTTCGGAAATTCCGAACAGTTCAGCGAGAGGGTAAACGGTTAATTCAACGTGACCGAGTTCATTATAATTTAGATGTAATTATAGCGGTAGGTTACCGAGTCAATACTAAACAAGGTACTAAGTTTCGTCAGTGGGCTACTCAGCGTCTAAAGGATTACCTCATACAAGGATATACCCTCAATGAGAAGCGTCTAGGGCAGCAGCAACAGCAATTACAAACCTTAAAAGAAGGTATTCGGATCCTGAGCCGGGCCATTGAGAGTAAAAGTAAGTCAGAAGATATAAACTGGCTAAGTTGGTATTCGACTGGACTGGAATTACTCGATGACTATGATCATGAAAAGCTCGATGCTACGGGCCTTACTAAGCGTCAGGCGATTTATCCTGAGCTTAAGGATTACTTCCGGCTGATTGATTCCATGAGAACGGACTTTGGATCAGGCATCTTTGGAAAAGAAAAAGATCAAGGCTTTCAAAGTGCAACCTTACAGATTGCCCAAGGGTTTGGCAATACTGATTTTTATCCCTCTATTGAAGAAAAAGCGGCTACACTTTTATATTTAGTTATCAAAAACCATGCCTTTGTGGATGGGAACAAACGCATTGCGGCGGCCTGTTTTCTTCTCTTTTTAAAAGAGAATGGTATGCTTTATAATGAAAAGGGAATAGCGCTCATTAGCAATGAAGCCTTGGCAAGTCTAACGTTATTTATTGCTTCAAGTAAACCGGAAGAAATGGAAACGGTAAAGAAACTCGTCATTAGCGTTCTTAACAGAAATCAAAGCCATGACTAAAACGATTACTTAAAAAGAGAAAGCGGTATCAGTGTTTCTGATACCGCTTTCTCTTTAAGTTAATCTTGTAACAATTCTTTATAAATCTGCCAGTATTCTTCGGCCGTATTTCTCCAGTTAAACTGCTGAGCCCAGGCTTTGATTTGCTGGCTTTCGGCCTGGGTATCGATGCTTTCCAGAATTTTTGTCGTTAGCATACTCACCTGATCGGGATCGAATCCGTCAAAATAATGAGCGTGGGGCCCGCCAATTTCGGGTAGGGATGTAGCATCGGAAAGCACTACGTTCTTTCCAAAATGCATGGCTTCAATCACGGGTAAGCCGAACCCTTCGGCCAAGGAAGGAAAACAAAACAAATCACAGTTCTTGAGTAACCAGTATTTCTCGGCTTCCGTAATGGGACCCGTCAAGTGCACGCGGTTATGCACGCCTAAACGCTTGGATTCGCTTAATACTTTCTGGTGATAATCTTTATGAAACATTGTTCCGGCAATGATGAGATCCAGATCATTGTCGAGCAACATGGCCGGTAAAACGTGGAAATTTTTCTTGGGAGCTACCGTTCCAATGCTAAAAAGAAAAGGATTCTCAACCGAAAACTGAGGTTTAATAGGCCGGATGTGCTCGTTGATGTTGCAGCCATTATAGATAACCTGAATCTCTTTTCCTTTCAGATCCATGGTTTCTTCAATTTCCTTTTTTACAAAATTGGAAATAGTTACAATCCGGTCGGTGCGGTCAATCTTTGCCTGTAAGTTCTTAATATACTTGGCAATTTTATCGGCCGGTTTGTTTTCGTGAAGGAAATTTAAATCATGTACCGTTAATACTTTTTTCGTGGAGCTCTTCAGGGGGAAGTAATTAGAATCCTGATAGGTTCCATGCCAGACCGAATACTTGTTAGCAAAGGGCATGGCGTATTTATGAAGCGAACTGTGATTTTTATTATAAGGGCTTTCGCCAAAAAGATTTGCTTCTTTAGCTGGTAAATAAAAACCTAGGCGATGATTTAAGTGATTTCTGTTAAGCATCAAAGCATTGCCCAGTTGCAGACAGAAATGATACAGTCCAGTGTGAGAATGTCTCATTCGCTCGCAGTCGAAAATGACGTCTGCTTTTTTAACGGATTGGTTCATGGGTAGAGCAGAAATAGTTTCTTTCCTAGTACTTGTCAACTAAAAATTACTAAACAGACCCGGCCTCATGTGAAAAGGTTGGAATAGGTACGTTATTTTTGGATTTTTTACGAACTAGTAAAAGGTAATCCTTTGATAATGAGTCGGTAGTGTAAATAATAATTTACCTAATTAAGGAATGGGGTGAGAGCACAAAGGCGAGCGTAAAGGGACATGATTCTCATTGCTTACTGCCATTCGTATCCATACTTACGCAATTTCGGGGCTCACCGTTGCCTATAGGTTCGTTTTTGTCCTTTATTCTTTTTAAAAGCTAGGTTGAAAAGGAGCAAAAAAGCTAATTTTAGGCGGATGAAATGGGTAATTTTTTTCCTAAAAAATCTGTTCCTACTCTATAAAACCAGTTACGAAGATGACGACCTTCTCCCTGATTTTAATTGCTGCAGTGGCTCTAGAGCACGTGTACATTCTCTGGATGGAGATGTTTGCCTGGACCACCCGAGGTAAGGCCACCTTTAAAAGTTTACCTGCCCATCTTTTCGAACCTACCAAATCACTGGCCGCTAATCAGGGACTCTATAATGGCTTTCTGGCGGCGGGTTTAGTTTGGTCGCTAGGAATTTCTGATCCGGAATGGTCCAAAAATGTGGCGCTGTTTTTTTTAGGTTGCGTCTTTGTTGCGGGCACCTACGGAGGTTTGACGGCCTCGCGGTCAATCTTTTTTGTGCAGGCACTGCCCGCACTGCTGGGCTTGATTGTAACAGCATTCCGACCCTGAGAAGCCGTTTTTCGTAGGTATTCGAAAAGCCACACAATTCGATTACTTAAGAAACGCTTACTTATGAAAAAACATTGGCTCCTTTGGGGAACTGTAATCCTACTGTCTGCTTGCGGAGGAAACAGTGCTCAGGAAGAAAAAGAAACCACGCAAACAGCCCCCGCCGAAGCGGCTGCAACGGCCAGTAAAACCAGTACGCTCATTTTTTTAGATAAATCCCGTAGCGTCAATGAGGATAAAGACTTTGTTGAGAAAAAATACAGCAAGGTTCTTACCTCACTAGTGCAGGAGGACATTCGCCGGGCTGGAGATAATATTCAGGTTTGGCTGATTCATGAAAACACGGCTCAGAGTAAAGCGCTGGATTTAACGAGCCAGACTACCCTGGAGGCTACCGAAGGCATGAGTCAGACGGATGTGGAAGCGGCCGAGGCCAGCTATGATCTGGCCTTGCAACGCGAACGCTTGAATTTTGCTAAACAGGTACTTTCTCAGCTAGCTACTCCCAATGTGGGCAAAAGCAGTGAGCAGACGGATATTCAGGCGAGTCTGGCCGCCATTAACCAGCGGGTAGGCGAGGGGTATGCCGTCAAGGTCTACTACTTTTCGGATATGGTGGAAAGTATGAAACAGGCCGATCGGCGTGATTTTCATAAAACGCCTCCTAAAACTACCGCCGAAGCAGATGCATGGGCTAAGGCGGATGCCGCTTCTTTAAAAGCCCGTTACCCTAACTTAAGCTCGGTAGAGGTTTCAATTGTACTGCCTTTCGAGCCCACAACTTCTTCCAAGGTCAATAATCCAAACGTGAGTGAATACTGGAAAACGTTCTTTAAAGAAGTGGGCGTAAAAAAAGTAGAGGAAAAGATTTAAAAGTTAAGAGTATAATAGAACCCAGGTCTGGTATATATATCATGAGCCTTTTAGCCAAGACTGTCCATTACCACAAGGTATATAAGTAAAAGGTTTACTCTTAACATAGGAAAAGGGCTAGCTGGAAAGCTAGCCCTTTTCTATTTTTTAGCCTTTATCGTTGAAAAGCCCAGCGGGGCTTTGGGACTTTCAAAATCAAAAATGGTAAGGTAAAGATTGGTTTTCTTTGTCACATTCTTGGCGTCCTTATAGGTTACTTCAAGCACTTCAATGGTGCCTTTGCCATTGGGGGCATAATTGGAAGCGTAAGGAAGGCTGGCCGTTTTTTTATACTCAACCATTTTGTTTTGCCCGTCCCTGAGTAAATCCATGTAGGTCGATAGGTTTTCGTATTCACCGGCGGGGCTCGTGCCTACCTTAATGGGTTTGCTTTTACTGGTCCCGTATTGGGCATCAGTGGCTACGCCGCTGAGTTGCAAAAGAGCTTTACGATTCGCAGGTTCAGGTGTAGGATTAGCACAACTCTCCACTTTTAGTTCGGCTGGTTTAAGGCCATGACTCAGGGCTGATTTATAATCTGAGCAGGCTTTTTCTGAATTGCCTAATAATTCATAGACTAAAGCCCGATTATAGTAGGCTTCGGCCATTTGACCATCTACTTTGATGGCGGCTGAAAAATCACTGATAGCTCCCTGATAATCGGCTAATTTTTTGCGGGCTACGCCCCGGGCTACCATGGATTTCTTGGCATCCGCTTTAAAGGAAATGGCTTTGGTAAAATCTTCCACGGCCTGATCATACTGCCGTAAGAGCGAATAGGCCATACCCCGGCTTTGCCGGACGGGATAGTCATCTTTCATCGCCAGGGATTGGTTGAATAGGGAAAGGGCCTGGGTGACCTGCCCAGCCTGAGCCTTTTTTAACCCTTCATCTAACAGATTCTTTGCGTCCTGAGCATAAGTGTAAAAAGAGGCCATCAAGAGACCTGCGGTGAAAAAGGTTCGTAAGTGCATAGGGTAAAAACCGAAGAATTTCAAAATATATAGGGAAACGGGATTTGTGAAAAATTTAGTGTAAATAGCCTTTGGCCTTTACTTGATCAGGGATGAACATAACCACTTACGAAATACAGGGCAGAGGGTAAAAGTTTTCCTCTTATTAGTATATACATTTGATTGGCTAGCTTGAAGATCATGCAGGTTTGGCACTTATTCTCTTAGCCAGATAGGCCTCATAAGCGTATTTTTCAGATCAACGGGAAAACATGAAACGACTGGTAAAAATCCTTGCCTTTACGGGAGTGGTATTGCTTGTGATGATGATAATTGGGCTAAGCTACGTCAAACTAGCGCTTCCCGATGTGGGCCCGCCCCTAGAAATGAAAGTAGAGCGGATTACTGAGCGTATCGAGCGGGGAAAATACCTGGCTAATCACGTAGCCGTATGCATGGATTGCCATTCCACGCGTGATTTTAACCGTTTTTCAGGCCCCATGGTTAATGGCAGTCTGGGGAAGGGGGGAGGCGTCTTTTCCCAGGCCGAAGGATTTCCGGGTACATTTTATGCCAGAAATATTACGCCAGCAAATTTAGAAAGCTGGTCAGACGGAGAAATTTTTAGAGCCATTACTGCCGGGGTAAGTAAAGATGGGCACGCGTTGTTTCCCGTGATGCCATACCAATATTACGCCCAAATGGATCCGCAAGACATTAAAGACATCATCGCTTACCTAAGAAGTATTCCTGCCCTTGAAAATCAGGTACCTGAAAGTAAGCCAAGCTTTCCTTTCAACTTTATGATCAATACCATTCCTGCCAGGCCTGCCTTTCAGCAAAGGCCCGATGCCAGCGATGAGTTAGCCTACGGGGCTTATCTAACCAATGCCGCCGGATGCCGGGAGTGTCATTCCAAGGTAGTGAATGGAAAGGTAGTAAAAGAAACGGCTTTTGCCGGAGGTCGGGGTTTTAAAGCCCAGATGGGAACCTTATACAGTGCAAACCTGACGCCCGATGAAACGGGTTTGGGGGCTTGGCGTAAAGAAGACTTCATCGCCCGGTTTAAAACGTATACGGATTCAAGTGCAGCACCCCGTTTGCACATGGGAGATTTTCAAACGATCATGCCTTGGACCATGTACGCGGGAATGAAAGAAGAGGACCTGGGGGCTATTTTTACGTATTTGAAAAGTCTTGATCCGATCTCTAACCAGGTGAATCGATTTGAACTTAGCCAGTAAAAAAGCAGGTAAAAAGGAGTGATAATTTTTGAAAAGAAGCGGCTCAAGTGGCCGCTTCTCTCGTTTTTATACCAGTACTAAAAACTAGCGTGATTTTCTGATTTTCTTGCCACGGTTTTCACCCCATTCTTTTGCTTTCTCCGTAGCAATCGCAAGGGCCGCGTCTTCCGGTCGGCCTTGGGCTAGCAGGGCGTTGGCAATTTCAATGGCTTTGTTGCGAATGGGTGCCATGAAATTTTTTAAGGAGTCGGGATATTCAGATTTAGTCCAGGGCATTTTTTTATGGGTTGGTAGAGCAAAAGAGCGTCTCAAAAAACATACCAGAAAAAAGAAGGCCTTAACAGGACTGGGAAATGTTACAGAAATGATATTTTTTTGTAAGCATTTTTCAGCCTTATATTCGAGGTTAGAAATACCAATCATTGAGTAAATCATTGACATACACGGACGATACAGAGCTCTGGCTTGCGTTTAAGCAAGGCGAACTGAATGCCTTTGAACAAATCTACCGAAAACATTTTTCCATGCTCCTTTCGTATGGAAAGCGGATTTCTAGTGACGTAGAGATGGTTGAAGATGCGATTCAGGATGTATACGTAGAACTTTGGAAGCGTAGAGAAAACCTTAAGAGTTTACATACCATTAAGTTTTATTTATTTCGGGTACTGCGAAACCGTCTTTATAACCTTCGTCAGGCGGATCTGCTGCTTCCCCAGGAAGACATTGACTTTCCAGAAGATCAAATCCCGGATTACTTCAGTCCCTCCATTGAGGCCCACTTAATTGAGGAAGAATCCACTACGCATCAGAATGCCCGTCTCAAACAAGCCATCAGCGACTTACCCAGTCGGCAGCGTGAGGCGGTATTACTGGCATTTTACGACAATTTCGGAACCGAAGAAATTGCAGGAATTATGGGAATTAACCAGCAATCGGTTAACAATCACCTCAATAGAGCCTACAGCTCACTTCGTAAAATTCTGACGGATTCC
This sequence comes from uncultured Siphonobacter sp., assembly GCA_913774715.1. Taxonomy (GTDB): domain Bacteria; phylum Bacteroidota; class Bacteroidia; order Cytophagales; family Spirosomataceae; genus Siphonobacter. The sequence continues at coordinate 83,197 of CAJYHS010000152.1, forward strand.
ATTATTCTGCTGTCATTTTTCTGCATCAATTTTTAAGGGTATTTCTGCTTTCTGGCCTCTAGAAGTCCAATTATTAGAAAAAATAATTTAAAAAACTGAGTTGAGACCGCAGAACCACTGCTATCTCTACTAGAAACGCTCGTAGTACATGGATCAAAAGCCTGACTCACAGGAAGAATTTCTTCGCAATCCATCTTTCCTTAAATGGGTAAAAAATCCCGATGAATCGACCTCGATTTACTGGGAAAACTACCTGCGTGAACACCCCGAGCAAAAAGAAAAAATTAACCAGGCTATCGAGTCAATTAAACGCTTGAGCCGGGCCAGTCAGGAATTAGCTGAAGTTTCAGAGGTGTCTGCTCAGGAAGAGCAGATTTGGCAGCGAGTAAAAAGCCAGATTGAAATACCCGTCCTTAGGAAACGTTCGTATTGGGGTTGGGCCGCTGCCGCAGCGGTAGTGCTGGCGGGTGGACTGCTTTGGAGCAATCTTGAAGAGCCTTCTGTACCTATTGGACAAACGATTGCTCAGCAACCTAGTATTCCCGTCACCGACTCGGTGATGATTAGTAATTCCGAGCAGAAACCACGGCTCGTCTCCCTGCCCGATGGTAGTTCAGTTATTCTTCAAAAAGGAAGTAACCTTCGTTACGAAAATCCATTTCCCAAGGAATCTCGCCCCGTTGCTCTTTCAGGTGAAGCCTATTTTGAGGTAGTTAAGGATGCCCATAAGCCGTTTACAGTCTATGCCAATGGACTAGTGGCTAAGGTATTGGGCACCAGCTTTAACGTAAAAGCGTATCAAAAGGATGCCAGCGTCATTGTCACGGTTCGTACGGGTAAAGTCTCAGTAACGCCGGAACAATCGGTAGAAACTACTCAAGTGAAGTCCGAGAATATGGTACTTACGCCCAACGAACAAGTGGTCTTTACTATTAAAGAATCCAAGATGTTCCGCAGTCCGGTAAATGCCTTAGCCGAGCGCAAGACCTTCGTGATTCGTCCGGTGAATCTGGTCTTTAACGCCGTGCCCGCTGGGGATGTGTTTACCGAGATTGAAAAAGCGTATGGGATTAAGGTGGTTTTTAAAGATCCTACGCTTCAAAATTGTCGCATTACTACGGATTTAAAAGAGGGAACCCTCTCGCAGAAACTAGATATTATTTGCAAAACCCTGGAAGCTACCTGGAACACAGAAGCTGAATATGTGGCCGTTACGGGCCGGGGTTGTCGTCCTTAAACATTCATTACCTAAACCATACACTAAACAAACCGCTTTTATTGACTACATGCCGTAATACCTCTTGCTAACGTAAAAAGAAGCCAGCGGTGTCCTACCACCACTGACTTCCAAACAATCCCCTTTCAAGCTGTCCTACTGCCCATCCGCATTCACGGATGCAGGGATCTATTTGTGTTTTTCGATTAAAAAAAACCATTTCAAATGTATGAAACAACCGTTATTTTCCAAAGAGATTGGGTGGAAGATCATGCGATTAACAGTACTCCAATTCTTTATCGTAGCCTTGTTTACCAATGCGTCGCTAGCCCTAGACAGTCGGGCTCAGGAGGTGTTAAATAAAAAGATTTCGGTAGAGTTAAGCAACAAGAGTGTAAGCGAAGTCCTTTCCCAGATTGAAAAGGCCGCAAACATTAAATTTTCTTATAGCCCAGATCTGATTCAATCGCAGCGTTCAGTGAATTTAAACGCCGCCAATGAGCGTCTGGATCTGGTGCTTCGTCGTTTATTCCAACCGCTTCAAATCAAATTTGAATTGGTGGGGAACCGCTTTATTCTTACCCGTGCCAACCGCATGGAGCCTACCTTTATTGATCGGTATATCACCCTTGTCATGCCCAGCAAGCTTGAGAGTGGTCGTCCACTGATTACCGTAACGGGTCAGATTACGGATGAAACGGGTGGGCCGGTTCCCAGTGCAACCATCCTTTTAAAAGGTACGCCTAATGTGGGAACGGTCACGAATGCGGATGGCCGTTATACGCTGAATATCCCCGATGGAAATGCTACGATCGTGGTTTCCTCGATTGGATACGTAGCTCAGGAAATTCAGGTAGCCAACCGCACCACGATTGATGTCGTATTAAAATCAGACATCAAGTCTTTAAATGAAGTCGTGGTAGTTGGGTATGGTACACAGCGTCGCCAGGAAGTTACTTCGGCCGTATCTACCATCAAGACGGAAGATTTTAACCAGGGTGGTACGCGTAGTCCCATGGATTTGATCCAGGGTAAGGTAGCGGGTCTTCAAATTACCCGTAACCAAGGTAACAACCCAAACTCTGCCGCTTCCATTCAGCTGCGTGGTATCGTTTCAATCAATGGCGACCGTCAACCTTTAATTGTTATTGACGGTATTCCTGGGGGTAACCTGGATCTTCTTCAGCAAGATGATATTGCTTCTTTTGATGTATTAAAAGATGGTTCAGCGGCGGCTATCTACGGTACTCGGGGTAACGCCGGGGTAATTTTGATTACCACTAAAAAAGGTAAAGAAGGTCCCGCTCGTTTAACGTATTCTTCCTACGTTCAGCACGAAGTAATCTCTAAGCGTCCTAACTTTTTGAACGCTGATGAATGGCGGGCAGCCATGAGAGATCCCAATAACCCTAAGGCCAGCCAAATGCGGGATTTAGGTGCCAATACGGATTTCTACGATTTACTCATGGATAAAGGTAACTTGAGTCAGTACCATAACTTAGCTCTCTCGGGTGGAACGGCCAGTAGCAATTACCGGGTTTCCATGTATTACAATGAGGCTAATCCGATTCGCCGGGAAAACTGGCGTAAGCAATTTGGGGGCCGTTTGAGCTTTAACCAGAAGTCTTTAAATAACTTGTTAAGCACTCAGGTTAACTTATCGACTAACTTTAATAAAGCCAATATCCTCTTGCTCAATAACGATGGTACTGTAAATAATGATGATCTAGAGAATGCCTTAGGTCGTAACCCTACGCAGCCCGTTTTTGACAGCACGGGACGCTATTATGAAGAAGGATCGACGGTTAACCCCTTGGGACGTTTGGCCCAGGAGAAAAAACGCCGGGATCAACAAACGACTTCTGGTGATGTACGCTTTACGTTGGAGCCTTTCAAAGGATTCAAAGCCAGTGCATTCGGAGCTATCCAGCAAAATACCATCAATGATAACGAGTATCGTCAACGTAATTCACGTTCCTCCATACTCGACAATTTGAATGGTACCCCTATTAATGGTGCAGGTTACGCTCGTAAATACAACTTCACTGGTACGCAAACTACGTTTGAATCCACGCTGGAATACGAGACTAAGTTTGCTCAGGACCATGGATTTAAAGCCTTGGCGGGCTACAGTTACCAGTACTACGTAGAGTCTAACTTTTCGGCTACCAATAGTGGGTTCCTGAATGATCTTTTCCAGGAAAATAACTTAGGAGCTGGTAACTTTTTAGCCCTGGGTAAATCATCTCTAAGTAGCTTTAAGCAGGATAACACCCTGATTGCCTTCTTTGGTCGTTTAAACTACGACTATAAAGGTAAATACATCGCTCAGTTCATTTTACGCCGTGAAGGTTCATCCCGCTTTGGAGCCAATAACAAGTTTGGTAACTTCCCCGCTGCTTCAGTAGGCTGGAATCTGGCTCAGGAAAATTTCATCAAATCCGTTCGCGTATTTGATGACTTAAAACTCCGGGCAGGGTATGGTATCACGGGTAACCAAGGTATTCCTAACTACCGCTCACTGGTACGTTTGAGTACGGGTAACTTCTACTTAAATGATGATGGCGTATGGCGTCAAACCTACGGACCTTCTAATAACCCCAACCCGAATCTTCGCTGGGAGCGTAAGGCTGAATTCAACGTCGGTTTGGATTTCGCTTTATTCAGAGGTCGTTTAAGTGGTACCTTTGACGTATATCGCCGCCGCACCACGGATCTGTTGGGTGACTTTAACACTCAGTTACCTCCTTACATCCAGGCTACCCTGTTTACCAACGTGGGTACCATTGATAACAACGGTATCGAGTTAAGTCTGAGTGGTTCAGTAATTAAGAAGAAAGACTTTAGCTGGAATGTCGACTTAGTAGGAAGCACGCAGAAAAACCGTCTGGTATCGCTTTCCAGTGATGTGTTTAAAGCAACGTTCCTGAACTTCGGTTCAATCGGTGGAACGGGTGCTTTGGGTGATGCCATCCGTACGATTGAAGGTGGATCGCTGGGTAGCTTCTACGGCAAGCGTTTTGCAGGGTTTACTCCCGAAGGAAAGTGGTTGTTCTATAAAGCTTCAGGAGAGGCCGTAACAGCCGATAAAATTGTAGCTAACGAAGATTACGCCTACATCGGTAACGGTATTCCTAAGGTGTATTTATCCTGGAATAACAACCTGCGCTACAAGAACTTCGATTTGACGGTATTCTTCCGTAGCAAGTTGGGCTATGATATTCTCAACCTGCAACAAGTATTCTTTGGTAATAAAGTATACTTGCCTACCAACGTACTCAATGACGCCTTGGGCCGTAACAATCAGATCAACGATGCGCTTCAGTATTCTGATTATTACCTGGAGCCCGGTGGATTTGTTAAGTTAGATAACGTGACGTTAGGCTACAATTTGAAATTCAAATCTCCAGTTATTCAAAATCTACGGATTTATGCCACGGGTCGTAACCTGGCTACCATCACTAAATACCGTGGAATGGATCCGGAAATCGAAGATACGGGCCTGGCCCCAGGTATTGACGGACGTGGTTTCTACCCACGTACGCAATCATTCACGCTTGGTCTAAATGTTCAATTCTAATCTCGAAGTTTAAATGAAACGTTACTATAAAGGGCTTGCATTTGCGGGCTTGCTGGCGATTCTCTCGGGTACGAATGCCTGTACAAACCTGGACGAGACGCTATACAATGAAATTGATGCTTCTGCATTCTATAATAACCGTCAGGAAATTCTAGCGGCGGTATTACGTCCCTATACGCACGCCAATGCCTGGACGGCTCCCACTTCGCAAAATGGTCACTGGCGGATTACCGAACTCTCGGCCGATCAGTTAGCCTGGCCGCAGAAAGGTCGTCACGGCTACGATGATGCTCAGTGGATTCGTCTACACGGTCACAGCTGGTCGTATACGGAAAACACGGTATGGAACCCGTATAACCTGATGTTTACGGGTGTGGGCTTTTGTAACAACGCTCTGGGAGATTTTACCCGCGTGGATTTCGCTAAAGCGGGCGTAAGTGAAACGGATAAGAACGCTTTCATTTCCGAATTACGCGTATTTAGAGCTTATCACTACATGAAGCTCATGGACATGTTCGGAAACATTCCCATCGTGACTACGGTAGGAACGCCAACAAGTCCTGAGACGCGTCCCCGGGCGGAAGTATTCGCTTTCATTGAAAAAGAACTCAAAGAAAGCGTAGACCTACTGCCTAATTTGGAACAAAAGTACATTGGCCGTATTACCAAAGCCGCGGGTTACGCTATGCTGGCTGAGTTATACCTGAACGCCGAAGTGTGGTCGGGAACGCCTCGCTGGGATGATTGTATTGCAGCCTGCGATAAAATCATCAACGGTCAGACGGGCGGTTTGAACGGAGCTCCCGTACTGGATGCTGATCTGGTTTCTACCTATAATAATACCAACAATAACTCGAAAGAAATCCTCTTTCAGTTGGTATACGATGCTCAGTTAACGTCTACGCGTTGCGGTTGGAGCGGTGATTTTTATCACTTCAACCAACGTTTTATTTATGATGGCGATGCTAACGGTAACAATGGGGTAGTAGTGATTCCTTCAGCTTACGATGCTTTTAGTGATAAGGATCTTCGCAAAAAAGAGTGGTTTTTAATTGGCCCTCAATTCTACGCCGCTGATCCTACTCGCCCGGTATTAGGCACGGAAGAATACAAAGACCAGCAACTCGTATTCGTAAAGGAAATCCAACGCAAGAGCGAAAATGGAACGGCCTCGAGCATGATTACGGGTGAAGAAAACAGCGGGGCTCGCTTTAACAAGTACCGTCCCGGTCGTCAGTCAGAGCCTAAGTATTGGAGCAATGACTGGTCACTCTACCGTTTATCGGAAATCTATTACAACAAAGCCGAAGCTCTCATGCGTAAGAGTGGTGGTCAGGCCACGGGCGAAGCCCTGACGCTGGTGAACGCTGTTCGCAAACGGGCCTTTGCTGCCGCTGACTTTGTGCCTTACACGACTGCTAGCTTAACGCTGGATGAAATGCTGGCTGAACGCGGTCGCGAGTTCATCTTTGAAGGCAAGCGCCGGGCAGACTTGATCCGTTTTGGTAAGTTCACAACGGGCTCCTGGTGGGATCATACTCCTACTAATGATGCTAATAAGAATATTTATCCCATTCCGCAGCGTCAGCTGGCAGCTAACCCCAATCTCAAGCAGAATCCGGGTTACCCTGCTCAGTAATAAATACCATGAAAGTGATTGGGCTAATGGCCCAATCACTTTTGTTTTGAGTCTTTTGAAATGATATGTCCAGGATTCATCAAGTAATCCTAACCTCATCCTGCTTTCCTCTAAAAGTTAGGCCTAACGCCCAAAGTATAAAACTTTACCCGCGTTCATTGCCAGTTAAATTAAAAGTGTTCATTTCTTGGGGAATGAACACTTTTTTTATGGACTTTAATTAAAAATAAACATACGTTATGGCAGAAGAAAAACCCATGCAGGCCTTAATGAATCACTTTGCCCAGCCGGGTAAACTCGAGTGGATTGGCCTAAGAACGGGCCCTCGAAAAGCGGTAGTGGGTACTCAAAAAGCCTACGTACGCATCGGGACGGGTCTGGATGGAGATCGCTATAAAGGTCAGCCTGAAAGCAAGCGGCAGGTTACCCTTATTTCCTGGGAGCATTTGCAGGCAGTGGCTTCCTTCTTGGGTAAAGACCACATTGATCCAGCGGATGTGCGAAGAAATTTACTGGTGACGGGCGTTAATCTGCACGCTTTAAAAGACAAGCGTTTTCAAATTGGGGAAGTCATCTTCGAATACACCGGCGAATGCCACCCCTGTAGTCGAATGGAAGAAGTGCTCGGCCTTGGAGGCTATAACGCCATGCGAAGCCACGGCGGTATTACGGCCAAGGTTATTGAGGAAGGCGAAATTAAAGTGGGTGATGCTTTAGTGGTGGTGCGTTAATTAGGCACACTACTGCTGTTTTAACTCAATCTGAATTAAGAACCTCTGATAAGGAAAGCCCGGCAGAGTGCTTACTTTTGTACTTTATCTACCAACGAGCATGAAGTACAAAAAACACGTTTTCATCTGTACCAATCAAAAACCAGCCCCCAAGCGTTCTTGCGGAGAAGAAAGAGGGATGGCTTTAGTTGATGCCTTTAAAGAGGGCTTAAAAAACCGGGGATTACACATTGAGATTCGGGCTCAAAAGACGGGTTGTCTGGACGTGTGTGCCTTTGGCCCTTCCCTGGTAGTCTACCCGGAGGGAGTGTTTTACGGAAATGTCCAATTATCAGATGTCGAAGAAATCATTGAAAGTCATCTTGTCAATGATCAGCCCGTCGAACGGCTCAAACTCGCCGTTTAGCTCATTTAAAAATAGCGCTGACAGTCCATGAACTAAAAATCATGGGCTGTTTTTTTATGCTCATTTTAAAAATTGGGTAACTATTTCTACCATTTCTACAGTTGGGGAATTTTGAATTATGACCAGATGGAAGCCTTGAAAACCAGTATTTTATTGAATAATTAACATATTTTAATTGAGTCTAAAACCCTTTGAGCATCTAAGGCCAAGCTTTTTTTCGTAGGTAAATCCGTAATCAATCTTTAGTAAAGCCATGAAACGCCTATTTGTGAAAGGAATGTGGATGCTCACGTTAGCTTCCACGCTCAGCCTAACATTTATCTCTTGTAATAAAAATGCTCAGGGACAGAAAAAGTCCAAATTAAATAAAACTCAAAAGGGAGCCGGTATTGGCGTTGGGGCCGGGGCTGTTATTGGAGGAGCCATTGGTAGTGCTTCTAAAAATACGGCCATTGGAGCCATTTTGGGAGCTACCGTAGGGGGAGCGGCCGGAGCCATCATTGGTCGCAAGATGGATAAGCAGGCCAAACAAATTGAAAAGGACATGGGTGAGGCCGCTAAGGTCGAACGCGTGGGAGAAGGAATCCGCGTAACCATGGACGGACAACTCCTATTTGGCTATAACTCCACGGAATTAACGCCTCAAACCAAAGAAAACTTAGCCAAGCTGGCTGAGACCCTGCAGAAAAACCCAGATACGAATCTGTTAGTGGAAGGGCACGCGGATAACCGGGGTACGGCCGAATACAATCAGGACCTATCCGAGCGCCGGGCCGCTTCCGTTTCCAGTTACCTGCGTTCTCAGGGCGTAGCCGCCTCCCGGATGACCATTAAAGGATACGGCTTTAATCAGCCCATTGCCAGCAATGACACCGATGAGGGTCGCCGCCAAAACCGCCGGGTAGAGATTGCTATTTCGGCCAACGAAAAAATGCAGCAGGAAGCTCAAAGCTCTAATTAATCGCCAACCTAATGCAGGAAAGTGTAGGCTTTCCTGCTCATTCAACCAACCATCATGAAACAACTTACGCTCGTTATCGCTTTTGTGCTCACCTCGCTGGGAGCCTTTGCTCAGGAAACCAAGGCCCGTACGGGTATTCGCGGGGGCTTTTCCGCCAGTAACCTTCGCTTAAAAGAATTCACGGATCGCAATCCCCGCTACGGTTTTCACGCGAGTTTATTTACTCAGATTCCGGTCGTTACCGACTTTTTCTACATTCAACCGGAAATCGGTTATACCAATAAAGGTACCCGGGCTGAATTTAATGTGGCTGGGTTTGAAGGAAGTAACACCTTCAAATTGAATTACGTCGAAGTGCCCGTGCTGGCCACGTTTAAAATTGGCAATTTTGTGGATTTGCACGCGGGCCCTTACGTAGCCTATCTTTTGAAGGCGGCGGGTGAAAACCAAAATCCTTTGGGTAGTTCTTCCACGACTTTAAATACGGACGCTTTTAAGCGGTTTGATTACGGCGTGGGAGCGGGTCTGAGTTTATACTTTGGTAATTTCCTAATCAGTACCCGTTACAACATTGGTCTGCAAAAAGTGGCTGATTCTTTCGTAGCTCAGCAGGTGATGGGTAATGCCAAGAATACTTCGGCTCAGTTATCAGTAGGAGTTACCTTCTAATGATTTTAAAGTTATTATTAACTTTATTCATTAAAAAAGCGGCACGAACTTCCTGTTCGTGCCGCTTTTTTAGTGGTATAAAGAATACTACTAAATCGCCAGATGCTCAGGGCTGATGCTTAAAATTTCTTCTACGTATTCTCGGGAATTAGATAAACGGGGCACTTTGTGCTGACCGCCTAATTTACCCTTGTGTTTCATCCATTCGTAAAAAGTACCCGTGGGAACCATATGTACGATGGGACGAATCAGCGCAATATTAAAACTACGTTTGGCATCGTAATCTGAGTTAATCTTTCGAAGCGTATCGTCGAGAATTTCAACGAAAGCATCGGGGTTATCGGGTGGGGTTGAAAATTCAATCACCCATTCGTGCCCGCCACGTTTGATCTGCTCGGTGCTGCTACTACCCATATACACAGGAGCCGCCGTATAATCAGAAATCGTAGCCCCGGTAGCTTCGCAGGCGGTCGTTAAAGCCGTTTCGGCGTTTTCAATGATGACTTCCTCACCGAAAGCATTAATAAAATGCTTGGTGCGACCCGAAATTTTAATGCGATAGGGATTCTTAGACGTAAAGCGAACCGTATCCCCAATGAGGTAGCGCCAAAGACCGGAATTAGTTGAAATAACCACGGCGTAATTGCGGTTAAGCTCGACCTCTCCCAGAGTATACGCTTTAGGATGGTCTTTATGAAGTTCTTCTAGTGGAGCAAATTCGTAGAAAATGCCGTAATCGAGCATTAACAGCAATTCATCAATATGAGATAAATCATCCTGAAGACCAAAAAAGCCTTCGGATGCATTATAGGTCTCTAAATAATGAACGTGGTCGCTTTTGAAAATCTCCCGTCGGAATAAATCCCGATACGGGTGAAAGGCAACGGCACCGTGAATGAATACCTCAAAGTTGGGCCATACATCCAAAATGTTCTTTTTGCCCGTGATTTCAAGGACCTTTTGAATGAGAACTAAGGTCCAGGTCGGAACGCCCAGAGCACTGGTGACATTCACCTGGGAAGCCTCTAAAGCCATGGCCTCAATCTTTTCTTCCCAGCGATCCATCAGGGCCGTTTTCAGCGTCGGCGTGCGAATAAACTGAGCCCAGCTAGGCAGGTTTTTCATCACTACCGCTGAAATATCGCCCGTCAGGGTTCGCTCATTGAGCTGATTCTGCGACAGACTACCCCCAACGGATAAGCCCTTACCTTCAAAAACGCGCGTAGTGGGTTTGTTGTCAATCCAAAGGGCCATCATGTCTTTTCCCGCTCTAAAATGGCCTTCATCCAAAGACTCACGCGAAACGGGAATAAACTTACTGCGGGCATTAGTGGTACCCGAAGATTTCGAAAAGAAGCGAACGGGCGAGGGCCACAGCACGCGGTCTTCGCCTTTCATCACCCGTTCGATGAAGGGGAAAAGATCTTCGTAGCTTGAAATAGGTACTTGCCGCTGAAAATCAGCGATACTGCGTATGCTTCGGTAGCCAAACTCCTTACCCCAAAGCGTCGAGCGTCCGGCGGCTATCAGTCGTCGAAACTGACGTTCCTGAACGGGCCAGGGATCGCGGCGAAACGAGTCAATCCGGGCCATTCTTCGCTTGAGAATCCAGACGAGGGAATCATTAAAAACGGGTAGCATAGGCATGCTGAAGGTTTACTGGATTAACTAAACAGCTAGGCAGTGGGGTATTTGCTCAATGATAGCCAAATCTATAACTTTTTCGCTCGATTCGGAAAATCAGTAATAAATCCATCGACGCCCATTTTTTTCAAACGAAGCATCTTTTGAGCTGAATTGACGGTCCAGGGAATGATTTTTACCCCTTTTTGCTTCGCTTTTTTAACGTTTCGTTTAAACACGAATCGGTAAAAAGGGCTAAAAATATCGGGCCTGAAGCCTAATTTTTTTTCCGTGCGAGCTAGACTTTGTTGATGAACCAGAACCGATAGTTCATTATTACTAAATTTTCCATTTAGCTGCTGGCTTTTCCAATGCTTTAAAATAGTAAAGTCAAAGCTTTGGATAATGTACCGATCTGGCGTAAGCAAAGGGGACACAATTCTGTAAACCAACTGGCAGAATTCTTCTGGATAAGGTTGGGAAATGCCGTATTGACTGGAAGCGGATTTGATTTCAATGCTATAACGAGGAGGGGAAAACTGATGCTCACGGGCGTACTGATCACAGATTTTGATGACCTGAGAAAGCAAAGGTTTTACCGCTGCCGTGCTCATCTGCTCAGGGAAAGAGGGATTTTTTCGTATGCCTACGTCATAATGCTCAATGGTGGCATAATCCAGCGTATATATATATAATGAAGACTCTTCGGCTTTGGTGAGCTCACTTCCATCGGGTTTGCTTGTAAAAGCAGCATTCATATGGGTATCATGCGAGACGACAACCTGTTTATCTTTAGAAATCACTACGTCCAGCTCCAGGGTAGAAACGCCTAGTTCCAGCGCTTTTAGAAAGGCCGGAATCGTATTCTCCGGCATTAATCCCCGGCAGCCTCGATGTCCCTGAATGTCGAGGGTCTGGGCCCAGGAAAAGGGGGAGATTATGAAAAAGAAAAAGTAAATTAAATAACGCATGTAGAAAGCTACCCTTAGTTCATATCTGCTACAAAGGAACGTTTGATAAGTGTGACTTAATCTGTTTGAAATTAGACTTAGGCACCGAATTGGCAATTTATTGAGAGTATTGATAAAAGAGCTTTAATTCTTACAAAGAATGGACTCTAGACTTCTCTCCAAGGAACTCGTATAGATAAATCTATACGAATAAAAAGCAACCATCTTCATGTACTCCGCCTTATGGTACGTATTGGTTGCTAGTAAAAAATAAGCAAGCTTTTCCCGTAAGAGTTTACCTTTCATAGCTGACCATGAATTAAATTGCTAGGCAAACTACGCTAGAAACATGGAAATGGACCCTTTTGCTTCATTAACTACTAGACTCGTCGAATTTCGTAATGAAAGAGACTGGGGCCAATTTCATAATGCCAAGGATCTGGCTTTAGCCGTTTCTATCGAGGCTGCGGAGCTCAATGAACTCTTCTTGTGGAAGAAACCCGAAGAGGTGAACCTAGAAAAAGTAAAAGAAGAGTTAGCCGATGTTTTCTGCTACTGTTTACTGCTGGCTGAAAAATACGAGTTAAGCATTGAGCAGATCATTCATGATAAGATTGATCTAAATGCGAAAAAGTATCCCGTTGAAAAGGCCAGAGGAACGGCTAAGAAATACAATGAATTAGAATAACCCACATGATCATTTACCAAGCCAGTAAGCAAAGCTTTACTGAGGATGTCTTATCGGGAACTATTGAAGAGATTGTTTTAAGCTTCTTTGAGAAAAGACTCCAGCGACTAACCAGTGAAAGTGAAATTCAATCCTGGCGGGAATCCTTAGGGCAGATGGACCGGGTGCTGAGCGACGCTGAAATTCCAGCGGATTGCGGCGTAGCCATTGAATACCAAATACCCCTGAGCTCGAAGCGGATTGATTTTATACTGACGGGTCAAAACGAGCAGGGCCAGGATCTGGCGATTTTAATTGAGCTCAAGCGTTGGCAAAAAGCAGAACTCACTAGTAAGGATGGAATCGTCAAAACCAGATTTAAGCGTGGTCCGGCCGAAACGAGCCATCCTTCGTATCAAGCCTGGTCGTATGCCTGTTTGCTTAAAAGCTTTAATGAGACGGTTTACTCCGAAAACATTGAGCTTAAACCCTGCGCTTATCTGCATAACTACATCGATGATGAAGTCATCAGTCATGATTTTTATCAAAGGTATCTAGCCCAAGCGCCCGTTTTTTTTAAGAATGATGCCAGAAAACTCCGGGAGTTCATTAAATCCTACGTCAAATACGGCGACCGAAGTAACCTGCTCTACCGAATTGAAGCGGGCCGGATCAAGCCTTCTAAAAATCTAGCCGATAGCTTATCGGCCATGATGCAGGGAAAGGATGAATTCATTCTCATTGATGAGCAAAAACTAGTCTACGAAACGGCTCTGCACCTAGCGCGCGCAGCCAGTAGTAAACACAAGCAGGTTTTGATTGTGAGGGGAGGGCCGGGAACGGGAAAATCAGTCATTGCCATTAACCTGTTAGTGCGTTTAAATGCCGAAGAAATTGTAGCGCTGTATACCTCTAAAAATTCGGCTCCCCGAAAAGTATACGAGAGTAAACTAGCGGGCACACTGCGACAATCTGAAATCTCCAACCTGTTTATTGGCTCAGGGTCCTTTACCGATAAAAAGCCTAATTCACTGGACGTATTACTCGTGGATGAAGCCCACCGACTCAATGAAAAGTCGGGTCTTTTTAGCAATCTGGGTGAAAATCAGGTCAAAGAAATCATCCAAACGGCCCTTTGTTCCATTTTTTTCTTGGATGAAAACCAGCGCATTCACCTAAAAGACATTGGCTCAGAAGAAGAAATTAGAAAATGGGCCGTAGCGGAGAAGGCCAGCGTGACAAGTCTGGATCTGAGTTCTCAGTTTCGCTGCAGTGGCTCGGATGGGTACTTGGCCTGGATAGATCAGGCCCTGCAAATCAGACCAACGGCCAATGATACCCTAGCTGATCTAGGCTATGACTTTAAAATTTTTGAGGATCCCAACGATCTTCGGGCGGCCATCATCGATCAGAATCAAATTAATAATAAAGCCCGAATGGTAGCCGGCTATTGCTGGGAGTGGAATAGTAAGAAAGACGCCAAAGCCTTTGATGTCATTCTGCCAGCGTACGATTTTCAAATGCGATGGAATCTAACTACCGATGGGAGTCTTTGGATTATTGCTCCAAATTCCGTTCAGGAAATCGGCTGCATTCATACGTGCCAGGGTCTGGAAGTAGACTACATTGGCGTGATTGTTGGAGATGACTTAGGCATTGATGATAGGGGACGCTTGTATGCCAAACCCGAAAAAAGAGCCAAGTCAGATTCTTCGATTAAAGGATATAAAAAGCTTTTAAAAGAAGATCCGGCTAATAGCCAGATGATCGAAGAAATCATTAAGAATACCTATCGCACGCTCATGACTAGGGGCATGAAAGGCTGTTATGTGTATTTTGTTGATAAGCAGGTAGAAGCCTATTTTAAAAAGCAAATAAACGAGCTAATCAACTAAGTTATATATATCCATTAAAGCTCATAGTTTATATGAACTACGCTTTGGTAACTGGTTATACTAAACTATACATTAGTAAATGTCTTTTTTTAATAAGATAATCGGAATCAATCCGATTATCTTATTAAAAAAAGACATGGATTTGTTACAAAATTTGAGCAACCATTCTAATCAGTCGCTGACTCACCAGCTGCTTACCTCATTTTTGAAGGGTTACAAACGTCCTAATGATAAGATTTACGAATTGATTTCGATCAGAAAAGTAGATGAAATTGGTATTGGGATAGTTGAAATACTTAATCAATTGTTTTAATAAGCCTAACTCACAAGTTGATTTTATTAAGATAGTCAAGGTTTTTATGGTATTTACTTTCGATCAAATGGCTAATAGATACTATGTGTAATTTTATAATTCAAATGGAAAAAGCTTGATTATAGTATATAATTTAGCGAATAATGAATGTATTTTTAAGAAATAAAATGCAAAATATATGTATTTGAAAAAATAGGTAATTGAAGTCGTGTAGGTTATATCCTAAAAGCACTCTACATATATAATTGCTCATTGCGAGGTATACCTATTTGAGAAGCGATGTGTTTCCATGTTGAAACAACATCTTTGACTTGAGCTATTATGAGCTTCATATCTTTTAATTCCAGTCTAAAATATATTCCTACACTTTGAGCAAGATCAAGGCTCAATTCATCTGCCAGTCTGCATATACTCACAAGTCTGTTTTTTCAGACATCACTATTTTTGAAGTAATTGTAAGTCTTGAAGTTTATGACCAAATTCATCATCAGCCGCTAGTAATAAAAAATCATCCTGTAGCCCTAAACTGCGAAGGACATTAAAGTAAGCTCCCATTGAAACGCTGGGACTACCTTTTTCAATGTGATATAAAGTGGTACGATCAATACCTGCTCTTTCTGAAATTTGTAGCGTTGTTAATCGACGGCGTTTACGGGCTAATTTTATGTTTTCTCCCATTTGTTCTAAAACCTTTTGGAATTTAGGTAGCAGAACTTGCCTCTTGGATTTCATAGGTTATGTTGTTTATTATCATCAAAAATGATTTAAATGTTGATAATAAACAACATTTAAATGTATGTTCTCTTTTTTTGCTTAACCAAGAGATGACTTTAAGGTTGCCTCAATCTTGATTAATAGGTCTGTTTCGAATACTTTTTTAGAAAATAGTATCTTTGAAACTCCCTTAGTACCAGATATAAGCCCTAAACCGGGTGATGAACGCATTATGGCACAGAAAGAAAAAATACAAAAGCACGTTGAGATCAAAAACCGCCGGGCTTCGTTTGAATATCAGTTTTTAGAAACCTTCACGGCCGGTCTTATGCTGACGGGCACCGAGATTAAATCCATTCGTCAGGGAAAAGCGAATCTAACCGATGCGTATTGTCTGACGCTCAACGAAGAACTCTTCGTTCGGAACATGAATATTTCCAAGTACGAAGAAGGTACCCATTATAACCACGAACCTCTTAGGGATCGGAAGTTACTCCTGCAAAAGCGGGAAATTCGCAAGCTGGAAGAGAAGCTCAAGGATCAGGGGCTTACCATTGTGCCCACGCGTCTGTTTATTTCCGAGCGGGGGTTTGCCAAGATTAATATTGCCCTGGCCAAGGGTAAAAAGCTGCACGACAAGCGTCAGGATATCAAAGAAAAAGACGTCAAGCGTGAGATGGCCCGGGGCGAATAAATCCTGATTTTGTAAAGGGAAGCCTTGCGCTCAAGGCTTTCCCTAAAGAAACCCTTACCTTTGCTATCCTAAATACATCCCTGTTTTCTGTGCCGTCTGACGAGATAAAATCCCAGTACGAGCTGGTTATTGGCCTGGAAGTCCATGCCCAGCTGCTTACCGAAAGTAAAATTTTTGCATCCGATGCCAATCAGTTTGGCTCCCTGCCCAACCGTAATATCTCGGTAATCACGCTGGGTCATCCCGGAACGCTGCCCAAGCTTAATGAAAAGGCCGTGGATCTGGCCCTTCGCTTTGGACTGGCAACGAATGCCACAATTTCGCGTCGGACGGTGTTTGACCGTAAAAATTATTTTTATCCCGATCTACCCAAAGGCTATCAGATTTCCCAGGACAAAGCGCCCATCTGCTGGGGGGGACAGATCTGGATTAAGCTGAAAGATGGCTCAGAGAAAGCCATTGAAATGCACCATACGCATTTGGAAGAAGATGCGGGCAAGTCCATTCACGACGAGCATTCCTTAGATACACAGCTGGATTACAACCGAGCTGGAACGCCCCTGATTGAAATTGTTTCGGATCCTACTATGCGCTCGGCCGAAGAGGCGGCAGCTTACGTGACTGAAATTCGCAAGCTGGTTCGTTATCTGGACATTTGCGATGGAAACATGGAAGAAGGCAGTCTTCGCGGGGATGTTAACGTATCGGTTCGTAAATACGGAGAACCCCTGGGAACTAAGGTGGAAATTAAAAACATGAACTCAGTTCGGTTCATGCAAAAAGCCATTGAATACGAATACGACCGTCAGGTAGACATGCTGGAAGCGGGCGAGACCATCATTCAAGAAACGCGGATGTTTGATCCCGAAACGAATCGTACTTATAGCATGCGGGTGAAGGAAACCATGAATGACTACCGCTATTTTCCCGAACCCGATTTAGTGCCCATTCTTATTACTGACGAAAAACTCGATGAGATCCGCCAGCAAATGCCTACGCTGCCCCGGCAACTGGTGAAAACTTATACCCAGGATTTTGGCATTCAGGAAGCTGATGCCTTAAGCATTACCGAGTCCAAAGAATTAGTGGCTTATTTTGAAGCCACGGTGGCTGAAAAGGTAAGTCCGAAAGCGGTTGCCAACTGGCTCATGGGCCCCGTCCGGAGCTGGATGAATGAAAGCAAGCAGGATATTACGGGCTTTGGCTTAGCTCCGGCTAAACTAGCGGCTTTAATTGGCCTAGTGGAAGAAAACAAAGTGAGTAACTCAGCGGCGGCCCAAAAGCTGTTTCCCGCTCTTTTACAAAAGCCCGAAGCCGAGCCTTTGGCTTTAGCTCAGGAGCTACAACTCATCCAGCAGGGCAATAGTGATGTACTTCAGGCGTTGATTGATGAGGTGCTCAGGAGTCTTCCTGACAAAGTCAAAGAATACAAAAAGGGCAAAAAAGGCCTTTTGGGCTTATTCGTAGGCGAAGTTATGAAGAAATCCAAAGGTCAGGCCGATCCTAAAGTCACGAACCAACTCGTGATCCAATCCCTAGATGCTATCACTTTATGAAAACAGTCGTTTCCCTGCTAATGTGGTTTACAAGTTTTGCAGCGTTTGCTCAAAACCATACGGCTTATACTATTCGCGGGCGGGTTACTAATCCCAATGTCAATGAAAAGGCGTATCTGCAACTTATGAATGATCGGGGATTGCCCGTATCTATTGATTCTTCATTAATTACGGCTAATGGCTTTGAAATGAAGGGGCAGGTTTTAAACGGGGGCGGGTTTTATCGTTTACTCATGGGCAGTATTCCGCCCGTGGTATTATTGCTGGAAGGGGGCGAAAGCCTGGAAGTCGAGGTTGATACTAAGCCGGGAAGCAAAGCCAAAGTAACCGGCTCTAAAAACATGGAGTATTACGCTCAACTCAATAGTTTGAATGAAAATTTCAAAGCTAAAGTAGAGCGGCTGAACCTTTCTTACGAGCAGGCTACCCAAAAAAAGGATAAAGCCGCTCAGCAGAAAATTCAGCAGCAGTTCGAGCAGGGCCAAACCGAGGTGGTTACTCAGGTAAAAAACCTGATCCCGCAGATGGGTTCATCCCTGGCTACTTTATACGCTACGAATTTCCTAAACCAGGAGCAGGACTTTGCCATGTTTGAGCAGCTAGCCGACCGCTTTGAAAAGGATAAGCCTAACGTTAGTATTTATCAGGCCTTTGTAGCTACGGTTCGACGGGTGCAGAGCAAGAAAAACGGCTTAGCCATTGGCTCTGCTGCTCCCGAGATTAATCTGCCTACACCCGACAATAAAATTGTTTCCCTGTCTTCGCTGAAAGGCAAATACGTTCTGATTGATTTCTGGGCGGGCTGGTGCGGTCCTTGTCGCAAGGAGAATCCTAACGTGGTTCGTCTCTATAATCAATATAAGAGTAAAGGTTTTGAAGTGTACGGTGTTTCCCTGGATTCGGATCGTAAACAGTGGCTTGATGCTATTCAAAAAGATGGCTTAACCTGGACGCAGGTATCGGATCTCAAGTATTTTGATTCGGCAGCGGCCATGGCTTATGGTATTCAATACATTCCCTTCACGGTGTTAGTGGATCCCAAGGGAAACATTATCGCCAAAGAACTGCGGGGCGAGGCCTTGGAAGCCAAGCTTAAAGAATTACTGCCTTAGCATTCGTTTGTAACCCCTTTGCTTATCTACCTTATACATCATGAAGCTTGCCATTATTGGATGCGGTAACATGGGAATGGCCTTTGCCAAATCCTTTATTCAGTACGATCTGGTTAAAAAAGAAGATCTCTTCCTCATTGAAAAATCGGCCGAACGCGGCCAGGCTCTCCGCCAGGAGAAAACGGGCGTGGTAGTAGACACCATCGGCCCGAGAATCAGTGAAGTGGACTTAATCATTCTGGCGGTAAAACCCCAGGATTTTGCTACGGTTCACGCGGAGTTGAAACCCGTGATCCGCTTCAATCAGGTGGTATTAAGCATCATGGCGGGGGTTTCCATTCAGAAAATTCAGACGGTTTTAGATCATCCGTTAGTGGTGCGGGCTATGCCCAATACGCCCGCCATGCTGGGCATGGGCATGACGGCTTTTGCCGCCGCCAAAGAAGTCGATATTCAGAATTTACGCCGGGTAGAAAACCTGATTAATGCGACGGGCCGCTGCGTGTTTTTAGAGGATGAAAGTCTACTCGATGCCGTAACGGCCGTAAGTGGTTCGGGTCCTGCTTATTTCTTTTATTTGGTGAAAGCCATGGTGGAAGCAGGCAAGCAAATGGGCTTTTCTGAGAGCTTGTCTTCGCAGTTAGTTAAACAAACCATGCTCGGTTCGTATCACCTGATTCAAACTTCGGATAAAAGTTTAGATGAATTAATTAAAGCCGTGGCCTCCAAAGGCGGGACCACTGAGGCTGCTTTGAAGACGTTTGAAGAAAAGAACCTGGCTGAATCTTTAATTGCTGGGCTGCACTCGGCTCAACAACGTTCGACGGAGCTTTCGAAATAAAATAGGAAGTGGATTCTGAAAAATTTAAGATTTAAAAGTCATAAACTGATGAACTAATAGCTGCTCAATTGAGCAGCTATTTTCATTAGAGAGGTATTAAAAAACGTTAAAGTCGCAAGTATGGAAGATAAGCTTGCCGGAAATCGCGTATCCTTGCTTATCGAACTTTAAGAGCCTTTTAAATCTATGAAACCCATCATGAAAATAAAAATGACCCTTCTCTGGATCCTAGGCCCAATGATTTTACTTCTGGGATGTGCTTCCACGAAAACCAGTAAATTTAACTCCATGAGTGTGCCCATGGGCATGGATAAAAAGGAAGTACTGGCCAAGTTTGGTTCACCTTATAAGTCAGGATATTATAAAGATACAAATCAGGTTTTTCGCGAAGATTGGTATTACAAAGAGAATTTCTATATACATGGCTGGGTTGATGTGATTAATATCATCCACTTTGAAAATGGGAAAGTAGTTAGCCTGGAACCCCTGCCCGAAAAGCAGCCTTACCTGATTGAAGCGAATCGGGAAGTGGAAGTAAAGACTCGTGAGAAGAAACCCTAATGAGGTGGTTTTGTAAACCAGCTTATGGTATACTAGATTACGGGTATACAACTTTCTAAAACTCCCTCTCTATGAAAGGCTTAGTTATATGGATTGCTGCTGCTTTTTTCATGGTGTGCTGCTTCGAATGTCGCAGGCCGGCAAGCTTACCCGAAGTTGAGCCAGAAGAAGAGTTTGGGTTTCTAGATGTATCAGATTCTACGCGTATTTCTTCAATTGGATTACTCTTCACAACCCGACAGATCATATGCCTATTGGATTCCCTTCAAAAGTTGGAGGCTAATCAGGTGTATATTATTTCTGATCAATCTACTTACGATAAGTTATTTAAGTGTGGTCAAGTGCAATCAATTCCTGGCGTTGATTTTACTAAACAGACTGTTTTATTAACGTTTTTCAAAGCGATGTGTACATCAGGGCAATCCGTATCTCAATCCTTACTAAAAAATGATCAGGGGAAAATGGATTGGCATATTAAGCATTTCATGCAGGGTTGTTCCGGTTATACGGTCTATGATTTACCTTGTCTTTATGTGTATGATGGGCTTGTTAAACGGGAAGATATTAGATTAACTATTCAAAAATTATAAAAATATAGTACAGGTACCTGAAAAAAGACTCTTAGTAATGCATCAGAAAAAGTAGTTACCAACTGACCGCATTAAGAAAAAGGTACTTCAATTTTTATCCAGCTTGAAATGGCCTTTCCCTTTCGATGAGCTGGCTTCCACTGGGGCCCTTCTTTTATCAGACGAATGGCTTCTTCGTCACAGCCGTAGCCTAAGCCTTTTTTAACTTTAATCGTGCCGACACTACCATCGTCTTTGATGTAAGCGGATAGGAGTACTGTACCCGAAATGCCTTTTTCTTTGGCTAACTCGGGCTTGCGTACGTTTTTCTGCAAATAGGTTTGGTAGGCTTCTATTCCAGTAACTGGCTCGGCTTCAGCTTTCCGTTTGGTTTTTCCGTATCCGACTACTATTACTTCACTTAAAGCCTGATTATCGGCTTGAAGGGTAATGACCGAAGGAAAAGGAGCGAGCAGGGTTTGCGTTTTATAGCCAATCGATGAAATGACTAGCTCGGATCCGAAGTTATCGGGTAAGAGGGCTTGGCCCTGAGCATTAGTAGAGGCTGCCTTCTTTCCCTTTTTTTGCTCAATAAGAGCCCCTGCAATAGGATTGTTTTCCTGATCGACTACGATTACGCTATTTTGGGGCAGGCGAGTTACCGGGGCATTAGTTTGAGCGGCAACTTGAGTGTCTGCTGCTTTACCCTGTAAGGCAAGAGTCAGGGTATCAGTGGCTTGTTTAGCTTGGGGTGATCCCGTTTTGGAAAAATTAGAATCAGATAACTTAAGGCTCCGGGCGGCTAATTCAGGAGTTTTTGCTGCTGGCAAAGAATCAGAAGAGGACATAACTCGCATGGCCATTACCTGCGGGGGGGCGCTGGTAACTACTGCATCAGCGGGAACCTTTTTAGTAGTTATCCGGGGCTTTTCTGCCAGACTAATTTCTGGTTGAGTGATCTCTGGAGTACGAAGAGAATCCTTTCTTTCAGCCTGAGAAGGACCAGTCACTCCAGGAGCTGAAACCTGACTGATTTCAGGACTAGATTCGAGTTGCAGCCACAGCACATAGCCTGTTAGTAACACCCCAATAAAGCTGGCGGCTAAAGCCCAGGTTCTCCAGCCTAATCCAATGACAGGAGTAGGACTTACCCGGTTCTCTAGCTGATCGTAGAGCGCTTTTAAATCCGGCTTTTTTCCTGCCATCGCCTCAAATCCTTCCAGTGCGTCGGCAACGAAAGGATCCTCCAGAGCGGCCCGCTCGACGGCGTGCTGCTCTGAAGCATTTGCCTGGCCAGCAGCGTAGCGGCGAAGCAAATCCGGGGTGATATGGAGGGGAGATTTAGCCATCGTTTCTTAGCTCAAACGCTCATGGATACGTTCGATACAGAGCTTTAAATTTCTTCTTCCGTTCTGAATAAAACTTTTAACCTGATTAAAATCATATCCCGTTTCATCGACGATTTGCTTATAGCTTTTTTCCTCTAGAAAAAATAAACTCACCGTCTTGTGCTGGTCGGGGTTTAGCTTACCCAGGCATTCCTGCAAAGCCTGCACGTCCAGGGGCTCAGCTGATTCTTCCATGATTAGATGCTCAGGAGCCTCGGATTCCATACGCTCGGGATCAAAAAAATCCTGAACCTTGGTTTTCTGGCTTCTTAGACGCATCAAGCAGTAATTTTTCACGACACTATGCAGCCAGCTTTTCCAGTTGGTAATCTCATGCTGCTGGGCCTTGGCAATGACTTCTTCAAAAACCTGCATCACGGCATCCTTGGCTTCGTCTTCGTCTTTAAGGTACTTATAGCAAACCGCATAGAGCATTTCCATGTGGGGCTGATAGAGTTTTCCCAGTAGTTGCAAATCACCGCTTTGTCGGTACTGCGCGAGCAGTTCCGATTCGTCGGGCGTAGATTCTGATTTGCGAAATACTTTTAAAAACACGGAAAGCGAAACGATTGAGGATTACCCTGCGAAGTAAGGCCGAAGGGCTGGCTTTTACAAACAATCAAAAAAATGAGTCTGCCTTTTGTGGAATTTGAAAGGCAATGGCATCCATGAGCTGAATACAAACCCTAAATAGCCATGCGATACCTTCTTCTTTTGTGTGTACTGCCATTTTTGAGTCAGGCCGAAGTAGAACCCAAGGGCCTGGATTCTAAACTTGAAAAAGTAACGGTCTTTTTAAACGGAGCTCAGATTAGTCGAAAAGCCCAGACGGCCATTCCGGCGGGCAGATCCGTGTTTTACTTTAAAAACTTATCTCCTAAGCTTGATAAAGAAAGCATTCAGCTAAAAGCCGAGGGGGATTTTACGGTAGTATCCGTTCAAAGCCAGCAGTCTTACTACGAAGTTGGAGCCAGCCGACTAGCCAAAAACAAAGCATACGACAAACGAAAAACGGAAATCGAAGCCAAACAGCAAGTGGACTTGAAGCTTTTAGAGGTCTACAAACACGAAGAGGCTTTACTGTTAAAAAATCAGGCATTGGGCGGAAGAGAGCAGTCTTTGAAAGCCAGTGAAATCAAGGAAGCCGCCGATTTTCAGCGGCAGCGATTAACGGAGGTGTATACCAAGCAATTAGAAATCGAGCGGCGGGTAAAGGCTCTAGCTGAAGAAATAAGAGAGTTAAACCAGCAGCAGACGGTCCAGTTAGCCAGTGCCGATCAGCAGGTAACGGAAGTGTGGGTAACAATTAATGCCGCTAGGCCCGTGGCCATTACCCCCTTAAGCCTAAGTTATTTTGTGAGTGATGCGGGCTGGATTCCCAGTTACGATTTGCGGGCCAATGATCTGTCCAAACCCTTAAAGCTGGGCTATAAAGCTCAGGTGTTTCAGTTTTCGGGAGAAGACTGGCATCAGGTGAAGCTGAGTCTTTCCACGGCTGATCCACGTCGGAAAAATGTCCAGCCTGAGCTTCAGCCCTGGTATGCGGGAAGGTCAAATACCTATAAAGATTTGGGAAAGCAAGCCCTGGCTCTCTATAACCCATCGGTTCGTCAGATTGCTGGTAAAGTAAGTGATGAAGCGGGAAGTGGATTGCCAGGCGTAAGCATTGCTTTGCTGGGTACTACGCTTGGAACGGTTACGGATGCAAATGGTATGTACCGTTTAAGTATTCCGCCCAAACTCTCGCCTGAGAGTAGACAGATCTCTTACACCATGATTGGCATGAAAACGGAATTTCGGCCCATTGAAAGTGAGGTGACTCATGTATTCATGCATTCAGATGGGGTGGCTCTGGAAAAAGTGGTTGTGGTAGGTTATGGAAAAAATGTGGGTACAACCCAGAATCTACTAGCGGGTAAGGCTAGTAGTGTAGCGGTTAAAAAAGAAAGCAGTATTGCCCTAACCATTCAGGAGAATCAGGCTCCCACTAGTTTTACTTACCAAATTGAAATGCCCTACAGCATTGCCAGTGACGGAAAATCCTACGCCGTTGAAATCAAAGAAGAAGAAGTGCCTGCTCGCTATTGCTATACCGCCGTACCCAAATTAACTTCCGATGTGATGCTAACAGCTGAGATTGCCGACTGGAGTAAATATCAGCTTCAGGAAGGCGAGATGAATCTTTTCCTAGAAGGTACCTTTGTAGGTAAAACGCAGCTAAGTCTGCCGGCATCTTCGGATACGCTTCAACTTAATCTGGGCCGGGATGCTTCCATTCAGGTAGCGCGCAAATCCATTAAGGAATTTAGTAAAACCTCTTTTTGGGGTAACAACCGCAGTCAGGATTTTACCTATGAAATCAATCTGCGCAATGGCCGCAAGCAGGCCATTAATCTGACGGTTTACGATCAATTTCCCTTATCGAATGTAAAAAGCATTGAAATCCTTAATAAAAAAGCTCCCAAGGCTCAAGTAAATGAAGAAACGGGGCTCATCACCTGGAATCTACATCTATCGGCGGGTAAAGCCGAAGCCTTGCAAGTAGAGTACCGGATTCAGTCGCCCAAGGAGGTGGTTTTAGCAGAACTTTAAATGAAGGGATGAACTGTAAAAAGGTGCCTGTTTCGAAAGCGGGTGCCTTTTTTGCTCTAAGCAGTTTTAGTGCTTATCGAGTTAATTGCCTAGCTGGTAGATTAGTGGTTTTATAATAGATGATATTGAATAAGTTTGATTCATTGGAATTTAATAAAAGTAAATAGCTTATTTATTAAAATATGATTTGGCATGGTTTGTCAATGAAACCCTGATTTAAATCGTCACTTTATTCTTCCCTCTCTATGAACCTTTCCTACTGGCCGGTTAAAGCCTGGGCCTTAGCATTACTGAGCTTATCGACGGCTTATGCTCAAAAAACCGACGCGTCTTACGACGAAAAAATTAAAGCCTATACCACCGATGCTCGTTTTTTACCTGCTTCAGTGCTTTCCGTGCCCCTGGATGCCAAAGTACCTTCGCCAAAAGCTTTCTTTGGCGACATCATTGGCGCTCCCAACCTTGTGCACCCCACCAAAGACATTTACGCGTATTACCAAAAGCTCTCGCAGACGTCTCCTTTTCTGAAAGTAGAAACGGTAGGTAAGGGTGAGGAAGGCAAGGAAATCAAGCTCATTACCATTGCCAGTACGGCTTCGCTTAAAAAGCTGGATCACTACAAGCGGCAATTAGCCCAGTTAGCAGATCCAAGAAAGGTAAATGGGGATGTGAACGCCATTATTAAAGACAGCAAGCTGGTGTATTTCATTAACGGGGGGCTTCATTCACCTGAAATGGGTTCGCCGGAAATGCTCATGGAGCTAGCCTACCGACTCATCACGGCTCAAAGCGATGAGATTAAAGCCATGCGGGAAAATCTGATCATCATCATTAATCCCGTCTCTGAGCCAGACGGCTGGGATAAGCAGGTAGACTGGTATAACCGCTACGGCAAAGCCCGCAAAGAATACGGTGATGGTTTTCCAAGGGTTCCTTACTGGGGTAAGTATGTGTATCACGATAATAACCGCGATGGCATTCAGGTATCTCAGGCCGTTTCTAAAGCCATTTATAAAATTTACTACGACTTTCATCCTACGGTGATGCTGGATTTGCACGAATCCGTACCCTTATTATACGTTTCGACGGGGACGGGGCCTTTTGCCGAATCAGCTGATCCAATCACGATGGGCGAGTGGCAAACCATGGCTAGTCATGACATTACTTCGCTAACGGCTCAGGGGCTTCCCGGGGTGTTTACCTGGGCGTATTACGATGGTGGGTATCCGGGCTATCAGTTCTGGATTGCTGTGAATCATAACTCGGTGGGCCGGTTTTATGAAACCTTCGGCAACGGCGGACCCAGTACGTTTGTTCGGGACCTTTCCCAGCAAAAATACGCGGGGGATGCTGCCACGAGTAAAGAATGGTACCGGCCCATGCCCAGCACGGAAAAGGTCAACTGGTCGTTTCGAAATAACATCAACTACATGCAGGCGGGTGTATTGTCTTCGCTTACTTACGCCGCGACTAATAGCACCATGCTATTAAAAAACTTCTATCAAAAAGGGCTTAATAACATCAAACGCGGTAAAGAAGAAACTTTGAAGGCCTTTATAATTCCCGCCCAGCAGAAAGATCCTGTAATGGCGGCTTACTTAGTCAATCAGCTCCGAAAGCAGCAAATTGAGGTACACCGCTCTAAAAAAGGCGAGTACGTAGTCTTGCTTGAGCAGCCCTATCGTAATCTGGCCGTTACGCTTTTATCTAAGCAGGAAGTACCCAAAGATGCTAAATTCCCACCCCACGATGATCTGGCCTGGACCATGGGATATTTATACGGAGTGGAGGTAAAACCCTTAAATGTCTTACCTTACCCGGCCAGCGAACTGGAACTCCTACAAAATGATGCCGTCTACGAAGGGAGTATTTCCGGAAATGGCTCGGTGTATGCCTTAATCTATAAGGCCCAGACGATGGTATTACCCGCGTTGTATGAGCTAAAGGCGAAAAATAATGGCGTTAAAGTGCAGGTAATGCAAGAAACCAAAGAGGACTTACCGGCGGGCTCACTGTTGATGAGTGGGCTTTCTGAATCACAGGCTCAGGCCCTAAGTAAAAAATTCGGTTTGGATTTTAAGAAAATGGCTAGCGTCCCTTCGGCTAAAGAGCACGAAGTCACTCTTCCCAAAGTAGCCATTTACCACAGCTGGTTTAATACCCAAGACGAAGGCTGGGCGCGTTTTACCTTTGAAGAGCGGGGCATTCCCTATACGTCCATTAGCAAGGATGCCTTGAAAAAAGGTCGATTAAAGAATGAGTTCGATGTAATTTTGATTCCGCACATGAGCGGTAGTGCAGCCGATTTTATTC
This sequence comes from uncultured Siphonobacter sp., assembly GCA_913774715.1. GTDB lineage: Bacteria > Bacteroidota > Bacteroidia > Cytophagales > Spirosomataceae > Siphonobacter. The sequence continues at coordinate 110,187 of CAJYHS010000152.1, forward strand.
ACGAAATCGATAAGAAATACGGTCCCCTGCCTTTCACTAAAACGGCTGAATTTCCCTCGCACGGCATGCCCGATGCTACTGAAGACATGACGGGTGGTCCCGGCTTTGAAGGCCTGGCAGAATTGCAGCGATTTGTTGAAGAAGGGGGCGTGTTAATAACGCTCGATAACGCTTCGCAGATGATTGCAGGAACGGGCCTAGTCCGGGATTTGGAAGTCGTGCCAGCCACGGCGGCTTTGTTTCACGCGGGCTCGGTAGTGCAGGTTAAGCGTCGAAGCGAACACACCCCGATTCTCTACGGCTTTGAAGACAGCTTTCCCATTTTTAGAGGGGCCGGACCGCTTTTACAGACTAAGAAATCCAACCGGAGTCAAATGCTGCTCCAATATGGTCATAAGCCCTTAAAAGATGAGGTTGAATATGAAGGACTCATTATGGGTCTGCCCGAAGCTCCCGTGAAAGCCAAAACGGAAAAGAAAAGCAGTAGTGCAGAGCCTTATTTGCTTTCGGGCCTGGTGAAAAATGAGCAGCTCATCATTGGTCATGGCAGTGTATTTAACGTACCGGTGGGTAAAGGTAAGGTCGTCGCTTTTACCTTTAATCCTTTGCACCGCTTTCAAAATCACCACGACGCGGTGATGCTTTGGAATGCTTTAATTAACTGGAATCATTTGGAGAATTAGTCCTCATTTTAGAGACAAAAAAGTCTACCTTTCTAGGTAGACTTTTTCATTTATAAGTGGATACTCGTGTTTTGATCAAGGGAAAATCTAACTGGAAAAGGCAGGAGCTACTACAGACTCTTCACCTGAGTCACGTAGGCAGCAAACACGCCTAATCCGTTGGTGATGTTGGTATAAACGGGCATTGACTCGGCGAAAGGATTGTCGCCCACTTCGCGTTGCCGCTTCATGGTGCGGTAGAACTCGTAATAGTTTTTATCGACGTGGTAGACAAAAGAATACCGCGTAGTCTTACTGGTGATGGAGGCCTGGGAGGCACTCGTGGCCTGTCCCACTAAAAAGTTCAGCGTCTGGGTGGAATAGGTCGTGCCCGAAGCCTGGCTATCGTTTAAGAAAGCCACCACTTCCGCATTTTTAAGTTTGACGCAGGTCGAATCTCCCGAGGCTGCTTTCATGGTATACACTGAGCCTTCCCCGCTGCCCACGAGATAGTAATTGGTGTGGTGAACTTCTAAGTTATTCCAGGAGAGACTTCTTTGGCGGTAGACATTATACGTTGAAGCCTGAGCCCGTT
>CAJYHS010000153.1 GCA_913774715.1 uncultured Siphonobacter sp.
TTCGAATTTTTCACGACAGCCAAACGAGCGGGCACTTCGGGCGAACAACCTTTTGGTTTAGGCCTGGCTATTTGTCGACAAATCGTTCATGCCCACGGAGGACACATTTGGTTTACGAGTATTGAAAATCAGGGGACTGCATTTTTTGTGAAGTTACCTAAAGACGAATACAAATAAACCCCGGCGACATTAATGTCACCGGGGTTTATTTACTTCTATTATTCAGTCGCTATTAGAAGCTATAACGAGCTCCCAGCTGAATCTGGTAAGGGTTACCGGATGGATTAACCACACCGTTCGTATTGACACGATAGTTGAAACGTTGAGCCGCCCGATCAAACCCGGGAAGGGCTGGGCTAGTAGCCGTAGCGGCTACGCCCAAACCATATAGGGTTTGAGTGCCAAACGTTCTCGTGATTCCCCAGGTCTTGTTGAGCAGGTTAGCGAAATTGAATACATCGGCAGAAATTTCCAGAGCGTGATTTTTATAGAGCTTGAATCGCTTGTTGGCCCGTACATCAAACGTTCCGAAGAATCCATTGATACCGCCGTTACGTTCCGCAATTTTTCCTTCGTATTTCAGGATAAAATCCTTGATACTTTGGCTGGCTTCGGGGTTATCCAGAATGGTCTGAAGTCCTGTACGAATGTTCTGAGGAACTTCGCCATTGCTACGACTGAAGATATACGCCAGGTCGTTGGTACCTACGAAGTCACCGTTATTGTTAGCTCCTGAAAGCATCGAGTAACGCGTGCCACCAATACCAGAGAAACGAACGCCGATGGTTACTCCATAAAACGAAGGTAAGGTACCATAGAATACCACTTTACTGCGGAAATGTCCGTCCGAGTACGTCATACGGCTCAGATCACGTGGATCATCTTTCACTGGAAGCGAAAGGGTTGCCGTGTTGGCTACGTTACCGTTGTAAGAAGTATTATCACGGGCATCATTCCAGGTGTAGCTGGCGGTGATTTCTCCATCTTTGAAGTAACGATAGGTTGCGTCCAGAACTACGGCAAACTGGTTTACTCTACCTTCGCTGTTCAGCTCCAGTACCCGTCCATATTTCTGGCTAATTCTTCCCTGAAGCCAGTCAGGAACACCCGTTTCGGGCATGGAATTCAATGGAACGTATACGCCACGGTTATCTTCATTCGCCAGACGGAAGAATGGATCTTTTACCATGTTGCGGTCTACGTACATGTAGTTGTTACGCCCCAGAGCCATGAACCCTGAAATGCCTACCCGCAGCTTTTCTGTCAGGAAGCGATTATAGGAAAAGTTTGCTTTATAGAGTACTGGAATTTTAGCATCAGGGCCATACGTGTTAATCGTAGGTAACTGGAACTGTGCCAATGACGGAATACTGCTGTAGTTATTACGGTACGCATTGAAATCAGGCGTTGGAATGTTTGGAGAGCGGACATCCACCGTTGCCAGGTGCTTGCCATCAAAAGTCAGGTTATTAATAACCATGTAGTTATTGATGTCGGAAGCAAAAATACCCGCCCCGAAGCGTACGAAGTCTGTATGACGTTCATTCACATCCCAGGTAAACTGGATACGAGGCTGAACTACAAACGACTTCAGTTTATGATCCGTACGGATGCCCACTTCATTCAGTAAATCCTGATTCAGAGGTGAAGAAGGATAATGCGTATAATCCAGACGTAAACCGGCCGTCATGTCCAGACCGCGAGCCAGCTTGGTTTGCATTTGTCCGTACAGACCTACGTTCAGGGTATTACCCGTTACACCCCAGTCGTCCATTAAAGGTACTTCCCGGTAATAACGATAAGGTCTGAGGTTGTTAAAATTCTGTAATGCCGTTCCGTTAGCATCTGCGTTAAAGTGGAAACGACCATTTACCTCACTACCATACACCGAGTAAGCACTGGTATACATCAGGTCCGTACCGAAAGTATACTGAACCTTATCCGTATTGTAATACAGGTTATCGACTAACTGGATCACGTTATTCTTAAATGATTCCTGAGCAAAACGGTGACCACCCATCTGGATAGCCGTCGTCACGGTGCGGCCATCACTTAATGTAGAAGCTACGTTTTCAACAATGGCACGGGGAATGTTAGCGGCAGGTAACTGATCTCCAGGACTACTTTTCTGATAGGTATACAGGTGCTGAACCTTCAGTTCGTTCGTCATCCGGGGATTCAGCGTACTACGTAAAGTCGCCAGGAAGCTGTTATCCCAGTTCAGGTCATTTCCGTACGATTCGTACAGGTTAATCGCCGTATTATCAGCCAGACCCAGTTTATTAAGGTCATACGTAAAGTTATTACGAACCGTTAACAGGTGCTTGTTATTAATCTGCCAGTCGATCCTGGCAAAGGCCGCATCTGAACCACGCTTTTTATCGAAAGAACCATACTGACGACCGTCTGGCGACATGCCATACTTACTACGGGCAATGTTAATATACTGATCAAGCGTAGCCGTGGTCACGTTAAAGCGACCTTCATCCGTTGGCGTTTGTACGTCGGCAATGACTAATGGACGTGAATCCTGCTGGTGATCCCAAACCAGGAAGAAGTGGAGTTTATCTTTAATGATCGGTCCGCCTAAAGAGAATCCGTACTGGTTCGTCGAGAAAGGAACATCCCGGCGATTGCCGCGAATGTCATACGGGCTAGACAGCCAGTTGGCACGGGTATAGTTGAAGATGCTTCCGGTAAATTTGTTCGTACCTGACTTCGTAACTGCACTCACCGTACCACCCCCGGCCCGGCCAAAGGTTACGTCGTACTGGTTGGTTACTACTTTAAATTCCCGAACGGCTTCAATCGAAATGGAGTAAGGAGCACCGCTTCGGCTAGTCGTAGCACCCGCTGAAGTCGGGTTTTTCGCCGTCATTCCGTCAATCGTATAGTTCGTAGAAGAACCCAATTGACCGGACAGGTTACCTCCGCGACTCAACGGAGACAGATCCGTCAGCGAAGTAAAGTTACGACCATTCACAGGCAGCGTTAACATCGACTTAGCCGAAACTGCTGTGGCGGTACCCAGATCTTCGATTTTGTTTTTCAGACCGGAAGCCACTACTTCGACTACCTGAAGACTTTGTTCTTTTTCCTGAACAGTTAAGTTCACACGAACGGCATCGCCCTGGTTGAGCATGTAACCCGAACGTTTCTGCTCACCAAAACCTACGAAGGTTGCACTTACATCGTAAGGACCACCTAAGGGTAACTCTTTGAAGGAATACTCACCTTTGGCATTAGTAACCGTTCCGGTCGTAAAACCCGTCGAAAGGTTTTTGATCGTTACGGTAGCACCCGGAAGTGGCGTATTTTCTTTTTCTAAAATAACCCCGGAAATCGAGGCTTGGGTGGTTTGGGCAAACAAGGGCTGGCTAACCCAGCAAGTGCCCAAAAGAAGTAAAAGGACAGAAAATAAAAGGTTTTTCATGCAATGGGAATTTGAAAGAAATTCCCTGCAAAGAGACTACAGCAATATTATCTGGATATTAAGGCCGCGTTACGAAATGTGAGAATAATAAGGGATAAATTTTAAACTAAAAAGATAGTTATCTTAGTAAATGTCCGTATTTATATTACATACGATTAATGTTTACCTATATCGAAAAAAGTATATACACACGAAACCCTTTTCTGCTTGTTGAATCGAGACACCTGAGTCCGGATCGGGCTATACTTTCTTAACTGAAAGTTTTCGGAAGACCAGCAAGGTCCTTTGCTTCGCTCTAGATGACAGATAGGGAACAAACTCCTCCCCCGCTGTCATCTCGATCGCAGGGAGAGACCTTACTTGGGGTTGGGATTTACTCCCCGCCTGGAAAGTTGCCTGAGCGACCAGATCGGAAGAGCACACGTCTGAACTCCAGTCACTGGAGC
>CAJYHS010000154.1 GCA_913774715.1 uncultured Siphonobacter sp.
GGCCGATTCAGGTCAGGTGTTTGTCCAGGGGAAAGATATTTGTTCTATTAAACAACAAGAGCTTCGCCGAAGCATGGGTTACGTTTCTCAGAATAATGGCCTTTTTCCTCACCTTACGGTAGCCGAAAATATTGCGATAGTTCCCAAACTATTAAAGTGGGAAAAGGGCAGAATACAGCAGCGAACGGAACATTTATTAGAGCAATTAAACCTTCCTTACAAGAACTACCGGGAAAAATATCCAGACGAATTAAGTGGGGGTCAAAAACAGCGAGTGGCTCTCGCCAGAGCTCTGGTTTTTGACCCGCCCCTTTTACTAATGGATGAACCGTTCGGTGCTCTGGATCCATTGACACGCTCGGCTATTCATCAGGAATTCAAAAGCTTACCTGAATTGCAACGCAAAACCATTGTGATGGTTACCCATGACATGGCCGAAGCCTTTGAACTGGGCGATCAGATTGGGCTGATGCATCAGGGCAGCCTTCGCCAAATGGGAACACCGGTAGACTTAATGTTCAGGCCTGCCAATGCGTTTGTCAAATCTTTTTTTCAGCACCAACGGTATCAGCTGGAATTAAAAGCTTTAAAGTTAAGTCACCTTTGGCCCTGGCTTGTAAATAGTGAAGAAACCATCGCAGACTATCTCTCGAGTAAGCAAAGCCTGTGGGAGGCAATGGAGTGGTTATCCGAAAATAAACCAGGGATGGTTATCAACGAGGAAACCCAATCCAGGAAAGCAATTAATGCGTCTACGCTTCAGGCGGCTTATCAACGGTATAAAAATCAGAGCTAATGGAACAGACCTTATGGCAATTCATGCAGCAGCAGGCTCCCAAGCTCTGGCAACAAACACTTACTCACACGGGGTTAACCTGTATTTCCCTGCTACTATCCGTCACAGTAGGTATGCCACTCGGGATTCTCATCGCCCGTAAGCCGAAGGCGGCTGGAGTCGTGCTGGGAGTAGCCGGAGTTCTGCAAACTATTCCAAGTATTGCCTTACTGGGTTTCCTGATTCCTTTGCTGGGCATTGGAGCGATTCCAGCTATCGCGGCTCTCTTTCTCTATGCCTTGTTACCCGTGATTAGAAATACATACACAGGCATTACCGGCGTTGATTCTGCCATTACGGAAGCTGCCCGGGGGTTGGGAATGACTCCCGGACAGGTTTTAACTCAGGTAGAAATACCATTGGCCCTGCCTGTGATTCTGGCTGGTATTCGAACTGCCGCAGTAATTAATGTTGGTGTAGCTACATTGGCAGCATACATAGCAGCAGGCGGTTTAGGGGAATTCATTTTCGGTGGTATCTCGCTGAATAACACCAATATGATTCTTGCCGGAGCGATTCCGGCAGCTCTACTGGCTCTGGCTTTCGACTCAATCCTATCCTTCGTTCAGAAATTTTCCAGTCGTCGTCTTCGAAAAACGGTGTGGGTAATGCCCGTCCTGCTATTGTTGACTAGTGCCACCTACGTAATTCCCAGCTCGAATCAAAACATGCTGGCCGGGTTTACCCCCGAGTTTATGGGGCGGGAGGACGGTTACCTGGGTCTGACATCCATCTATAATCTTGACATGCCAACGGTCGTGATTAGCGATGCTGTGATGTATAAAGCCGCTTTTGAACAAAAAATTGACGTCATCAGCGGATATAGCACCGATGGACGATTAAAGGCTTATGATCTGGTGACGCTGGAAGACAATCGGCATATTTTCCCGCCCTACTATGCAGCCCCTGTCGTCAGAGTCGAAGCTTTACAAAAGTATCCAGAGCTGGAGCCTACGCTCAACTTGCTGGCTGGTAAAATCAACGATTCCGTCATGACCGAGCTCAATTTCCGGGTTGATTACCGCAAACAATTACCCGAACAGGTAGCCCGCGATTTTCTGCAAAGTCAGGGTTTATTAAAGACATCCCACTCAGTCCGCCAGGGACGCGTTCGACTGGGATCTAAAATTTTTGGAGAACAGTACATTCTCGTTTATATGTACAAGTTCTTACTCGAAGGATATACGCCCTTAGCGGTCGAATTAAAAACGGGCCTTGGCGGTACTAAAATCTGTTTCGATGCCCTGACGCATGGAGAAATAGACCTGTATCCTGAATATACAGGAACAGGTTTATTAACTATTCTGAAGGCTTCTTCCCAACAACAGAAACAGCTGGGACCCGATCGGAATCGGGTGTATGATTTTGTAAAAAAAGAATTTCAGGCGAAATATCAGTTACAGTGGTTAGCCCCCATTGGATTCAATAACGCGTACGCTCTCATGATGCGACGTTCGCAGGCTCAGATTTTAGGCATACACACCATTTCAGACTTGTCAACTTATGTTTCCAACCACCATCACCAGCCTTAAAGAAGCTTATCTGGAAGTCCGCAACTATTCCAGAATGATTTGCGAGCCCCTTGAAACGGAAGATTACGTTCCTCAACCCGTGGCTTTTGTCAGTCCGCCCAAGTGGCATCTGGCTCACTCCACCTGGTTTTTTGAAACGTTTATTCTGAAGCCTTACCGTACGGGTTATCAGGTTTTCCATGAGGACTTTAATTATCTTTTCAATAGTTATTACAATAATGTAGGGGATCGGGTACTGCGGACAGACCGGGGCAATATGACCCGGCCTTCCGTGGAAAAAGTATATGCTTATCGTGACTATGTGGATCAGCACATGGAAGATTTACTAGATACGCTGGAAGATCCCGAAGCTTTGAAACTCATTGAGTTAGGCCTGCACCACGAGCAGCAGCATCAGGAATTACTCGTTACCGACATCAAATACATTCTGGGACATAATCCCACCTTCCCCGTATACGACGCTCAATCTTCCCTCTCCAATTCCGTAAATCAGCAACAGGGCTGGCTCGCGGTTGAAGAAGGCGTATATCCAGTGGGACATGCCAGTGATGACTTTTGCTTTGATAATGAATTGGGGCTGCATAAAGTGTACATTCAACCTTTTGAGATTAGTAAAGGGCTGGTTACGAATGCCGACTATCTGGAATTTATCCAGGCCGGAGGGTACGAAGATTTTAATCTCTGGCTGGACGAAGGCTGGTCCTGGGTGCAGGAAAATAAGGTAAAATCTCCGATGTACTGGCACTTCATGAACGGGCAATGGCATACGTACACGCTGGCGGGCTTACAGAAACTCAATCCAGCGGCGGTGTTAAGTCACGTGAGTTACTACGAAGCAGCAGCTTATGCTCAGTGGAAAGGAATGCGATTGCCAACCGAATTTGAGTGGGAAGTAGCCGCCGACCAGTTAAACTGGGGCCAACGCTGGGAATGGACCAACAGTGCTTATCTGCCCTATCCGGGTTTTGTGAAAGCCGCAGGAGCTGTCGGAGAATACAATGGAAAGTTCATGATTAATCAGATGGTTCTTCGGGGAGCTTCCGTGGCTACTTCACCCAGGCACAGCCGAAAAACGTATCGCAACTTTTTCCACGCTCCTGAACGCTGGCAATTCACGGGTATTCGTCTGGTTAAATAAATCAAGTTCAGCCTTACCAACACTATTAACAAAACACGAATGGTTACTACAGCATTTCACCAGGCAATTGAGCAGGGCTTATCCGCTTCCAGTAAATATATTTCATCACAGTTTTTCTATGACGATCAGGGCAGCCGGATTTTTCAGGATATCATGCGAATGCCCGAATATTATCCCACCGGATGTGAGTTTGAGATTCTCTCTTTTCAATCGTTACAGATTATTAACAAACTTGATTTCTCCGAACCGTTCAATATTGTTGAATTAGGGGCGGGTGATGGAATTAAAACCCTCCAGCTTCTGCGTAAACTGATGGAACTGGGAGCTTACTTCCATTATGTGCCCATTGATATTTCCGCCGAAGCTATTCACGCACTGGAAGAGAATATGTCCCGAGAGTTACCTACCTTATCCATCAAATCGTTAGTAGGTGATTACTTCACTCAGATGGAGGTACTGGCCCAATCCGATATTCCCTGTCTGTTTTTATTTCTGGGCGGTAATATCGGGAATTACGAAGGCCAGCAGGTAGATGACTTACTCAGCCAGTTTTACCAGCAGATGAAACCGGGCGATAAGCTTTTAACGGGCTTCGATCTCCAGAAAAACCCCATTACCATCCGACGGGCTTACGATGATTCTCAAGGCATTACCAAAGCTTTCAATATCAACTTATTACATCGCATCAACCGGGAAATGGGGGGTACTTTTCTACCGGATCAGTTCGACTTTTATTGCCATTACAACCCCAGTAACGGAGAGGTAAGAAGCTATCTGGTAAGCCTGAAAGATCAGGATGTGTATATTGATGATCTGGAACGTAGCTTCCATTTTGATCAGAATGAACTCATATGGACGGAGTTATCTCGTAAATACACGTTCGCTGAAATAGAGCAATTAGCCCGGAAAAATGGATTCAGCGTCATCAATCACTTTCTGGATTGCAAACATTACTTCACCGATAGTTTGTGGGTGAAATAAAACGCATTCCCATTCATTACTCCTACCCTAATGGCCTCTTTCCTAGGTAAAGAAGCCATTAGGGTAGCTTATTAAATGCTACGTCGACTACCGTTACTCATTCCGTATTCCTTGATAACTCTTCTCCATTTTAATTACCGTACATCCTCCAACTGTATTCACGGATATCCTTTTGATGCCTAGTTTGGGCATTTAAAGTCTTCGCTTTTGAAATTATTAAGTCCGAATTGGTGTATACCTAATACATTCAAACGAGCGTCTTTCAAATGCAACGGGTCCTTTCACGGAAGGTCTTTGCTTTCATCCCATCTAATGTCTAAAAAAACATACGTTTACCTGATTCTGATCCTGGGCAGTTTAACTGCATTAGGCCCCTTTTCCATTGACATGTATCTGCCGGGATTTCCAGCTATTGCCAAAGATTTACACACCACTGCGGCGAAAGTTTCTCTTTCGCTGTCTGGCTTTTTTATTGGTATTTCAGTAGGTCAATTGCTCTACGGTCCTCTGCTTGATCGCTTTGGCCGAAAAAAGCCCTTATTTATTGGTCTGATCATTTACATACTGGCTTCCGCTGGTTGTGCCTTTACCGAAAGCATCAACGGACTCATTTTCATGCGGGTGATCCAGGCTATTGGTAGTTGTGCCGCCGCCGTGGCATCCATTGCTATGGTGCGTGACCTGTTTCCAGTGAAGGATAATGCCAAGGTATTTTCACTTTTGCTACTGGTCGTGGGAGCTTCGCCCATGATCGCTCCTACGGTTGGGGGTTACGTCACTGCCGCCTTTGGCTGGCAGGCCGTGTTTATCATTCTTTTGGGAATGGGAGTAGCTATTTTGCTGGCTGTTTTTCTTTGGTTACCCGATAGCTACCAACCCGATTCATCCATCTCGCTGAAACCCAAACCCATTCTTCTGAACTTTTGGAAAGTATTAAGAGAACCGCAGTTTTATACGTATGCTTTTACCAGTGCCATTGCCTTCTCGGGACTATTTGCTTACGTTTCTGGCTCTCCTATTTTATTCATGGAAGTCTTCCACACCGATGAGAAAGTATACGGCTGGATCTTTGCCTTTCTTTCCGTGGGATTCATCGGTTCAAGTCAGGTAAATACCTTATTACTTCGAACCTATAAAAGTGAAAAAATCGTAAACATCGCTCTGATCAGTCAGGTAATCATTGCTTTAGCTTTTCTGTTCGTTGCCATCAACGGCTGGCTCACGCTTTCCCTTACACTGGTCTTCCTGTTTTTATTCCTCAGTTGTATTGGTTTTACCAACCCTAATGCAGCGGCCTTATCTCTGGCCCCTTTTACCAAAAATGCAGGAAGTGCCTCGGCTTTAATGGGAGCATTACAAATGGGGATGGGCACTTTAATATCCGTATTCATGAGTCAGTTTGAAGAACCCTCGGCCCTTCCGATGGTAGTTGGCATGGCCGGCTCGGCCAGCCTTGCTTTACTGGTATTACTAATCGGAAGAAAAACCATTACGAATCAGGTGGAAATCCAGCAGGATGCGGAAGCCACATTTCTACACTAGAAATTACGAACATACGCGTACTAATTTCAGCGTGAATTAGTACGCGTATCTCTGCTACGTTTTATCTTGCCATCGAACGTAACTACTATCTATTCTCTTCATGAAACGCCTTTTGCTATTCGTCGGACTATTGGCCGCTTTTTTTCCCGTACACGCCCAGGTTGCAGCTCTACAATCAAAAATTGATCAGCTCATTCAAGGTAAAAAAGCCACCGTAGGAGTGGGCATTTATAACTTTGAGACCAAACAAACGCTGCTTATCAACGGTAATACCCATATGCCCATGCAGAGTGTTTATAAGTTTCACGTGGCCCTGACGGTATTACATCAGGTTGATAAGGGAAAGTTGAGCCTCACGCAAAAACTGCACGTGAAGAAAAGTGATTTAGTCCCCGGTTTGCATAGTCCCATGGGCGAGGATTATCCAAACGGTGAAGTTGATTTGACTTTGGCTGAGTTGATCCGGTATATGGTCGCGGAGAGCGACGGCAGTGCTTGTGACTACCTGTTCCGACTGGTAGGTGGCCCTAAACAGGTAGATAGCTTTATTCACCAACTGGGCATTAAAGAGGTGGCTATCCGGGAGACGGAAGAAGTGATGCAAGCCAAGGGAAACTGGGACGTTCAGTACTCAAACTGGACTACCCCCAGCTCCATGATTAACTTACTCAAACTGTTTTATCAGCATAAAATTCTGTCAGCCAATAGTCATGACTTCTTGTGGAAAGTTATGGTTTCAACGACAACCGGAGAAGACCGATTAAAGAAATTATTACCCGCAGGCACCGTAGTAGCTCACAAAACGGGTACCTCTGGAACTAACAAACAGGGTCTTACTGGAGCAGTTAACGATATGGGTTTTATTACCTTACCTAACGGGAAGCACATCGCTATCAGCGTTTTTGTTACGAATTCGACTGAAAAGGTGGAAACGAATGAGCGAATCATCGCGGATATTGCGAAGTTGGCTTATGAGTATTATTCTCAACCGCATTAATCTGAGGGAATCCGCTTTCAGCATTACCTTACTCTAACGACCTATTTTCTAATGAAATCACTAGTCAATCGAATAGCCCTTCCTTTGGTAGGGCTATTTTTAGGAATGAGCATTACGCTTCATGCTCAGACTCGTTCGCTAAAGATTAGCAAGCGTTACCTGAATTTACCCGTCTCCCAGTCCGAGAAAAGAGGAACGATGCGGTTATCGTTTCCCCATACGCCGGATCAGTCATTTCAGATTCGGCTTTCAGATCAGCCTGAATACTGGGTTTTTCAGGATGTGTCAGCGTTGCAGGGGAAAACCATTACCATCCATTATGAGGGGAATGCCCAAGGCTTAAGCAAGATTTACCAGGATGACCGGATTGCCGGTCAGGACTCGCTTTATCAGGAAAAAAATCGGCCCCAATACCATTTCACCAGTCGTCGGGGCTGGATTAATGATCCGAACGGGATGATTTTCTACGAAAGTGAATACCATCTGTTTTACCAGCACAATCCTTACGAACGCGAATGGGAAAACATGTCCTGGGGGCACGCCGTAAGTAAAGACATGGTCCACTGGCAGGAATTACCCACGGCTCTTTCCCCCGATCCCATGGGAACCATGTTTTCCGGTTCGACAGTGATTGATTACGAGAATACGGCGGGTTTTAATAAAAGTAATGTTCCGGCAATGATTGCTTTCTTCACGGTTTTTACCCCGGAAAAGCAGGTTCAGTGCATGGCTTACAGTCTGGATAAAGGACGGACCTGGACAAAATATCACCAGAATCCCTTGATTGATTCTAAAGCCAAATGGAACAGTCAGGATACGCGAGATCCCCGTGTGTTCTGGTACAAACCCAGCAGGCACTGGGTAATGGTGCTGAATGAGCGGGATGGTCATTCGATTTATACCTCTGCGAACCTAAAACAGTGGACGTTTGAAAGTCACATCACTGGTTTTTGGGAATGCCCCGACTTATTTGAACTACCCATAGATGGCGATACAAGTAACACTAAATGGGTCATGTACGGAGCTTCTACCACGTATATGATTGGTAGTTTCGATGGAAAAACATTTACCCCGGAATCCGGTAAGCATTCGTATACCCACGGGACTATTTACGCGGCTCAGACCTTTGCCAATATGCCCGAGCGTGCCCCCCGGCGAATCCAGATCGGCTGGGGCCGGGTTCAGCAACCTAAGATGCCCTTTAATGGAATGATGCTGTTACCCACCGAGTTACAGCTCCGTAGTACCCGGAATGGACCCCGTTTATTCAGTGTACCCGTTAAAGAAGCCGCACCGCTTTTCACGCCAGCGGGTCAATGGACTTCCCTTAGTCAGGAAGAGGCTAATCAGCAATTAAAATCGGTTCATTCTTTAGATCAGTTCCGACTCAAAACTACCCTGAAACTATCGCACGCCACCAGTGCAGGCATTTCACTTTTTGGGCAGAAAATCCTCGACTATGATCTGAACTCTACGCTGTTAAATGGAGCTTTTTACTCTCCCGAAGACATGACTAGCATGGAAATAACCGCTGATATATTCGTAGACCGCACCTCCATCGAAGTATTCGTCAATGGAGGTCATTACTCCTTTTCGTTGGAAAGAAAACCTCTTCCCGGGAATTTGGATGGCCTTCAGTTCTGGGGAAATCGCGTAGAAGTAAAAGATTTGAAGTACTATGCGGTTAAGTCCATCTGGAAATAAGGATTATTGATACCCCATCCGAAACTATATTTACTTTTCAGGTATAGGAACGATTCGCTTATCAAACCTTTCCTATACCTGAACTGTTATATAACTAATTAATTACCATCAAATTAAGAATCAATATTCTTATAAATTATCCATAATACTTATAAGGCTGGTTTCTTACCCATCTCCTGAATTCTGATGCTACTTTTTGTTTTACTTCGGCAGGGAAAGGTAGGTTATTTACAAGTGTTTTTCGGCTTTCGTTGACTTACCAAAAAGCGGCTGATGATAAAAATTAGTTCGCACGTCCAAGGAAACACTAGATTTGGGACTTACTTTTGCAGGCATGAGTCCCTATTTCAAATCCATTAGCGTTGTATTTCTTACTGGCTTACTGCTGGTGAGAACGTTAGTGGTACCTCTGATTTTAATGGACTTTCAGCTTCGGCAGGATTACATTGCCAAATACGTCTGCGAGAATCGGAACCGACCGGAGTTACATTGTGATGGCAAGTGTTACCTGGCCAAAAAACTCAAAGCGGCCCGGGACTCCGAGGAAAAAGAAGCCAGTCAGCAGTTACTGAGCCAGTTGCTCGAAATGCCCGCTCAGCTGATGCCCACTCTTATCCATTTTCAACCCGTTCATTTTTCATTAAAACAAGTAAAAGCCTGCTTTGCGTATACTTGTTTTTTCCCTTCGAGCCTGCCCAAAGGCATTTTCCGTCCCCCTCAGTTAGGTTAATTTTCGTGTAAATTCATGGGTTAGTACGCATAGTCACCAGTCATTTCCATGGCTTTTGTCTACCAGCTTTATACCCATCATTCGGTTCAATAGTCCGTCATTCACTGGCTTTTGATAATCTCATTTTCTTGGTATTCAACACTTTGATCATTCCTGGTGATCTCAGTTCGTCTATTCGTTAGTAGTATGAAAATTCATTTACTCCGTTTATTAGTCCTTTGGCTAGGGCTATTACCGGCTCACGCTCAATCCGATTCAGGAATTTTAAAAGGACGTATTGTGACGTTCGAAAATGAACCTCTCGCGGGAGCTTCTGTCGCTTTTCAAAATACCAATCTTGGTACGAAAACTGATCTGGATGGTACTTTCAGCTTCACTGGCATTACTCCGGGCACTTACGTGTTAGTGGTATCTAACGTCGGGTACAGTGCCTATACACAGAACTTAACTGTCCGGCCAGGAAAAAATAGCTTTCTCAATTTACAACTCTCTGAAAGCAGGCAGGAATTACATGAAGTCATTGTTAGCTCGACCCGAAACCGTTATCTGGTAACTGAGTCCAGTACCTCTACCCGGATGGATCAGCCCCTGCTTTCTACGCCACAGTCCGTACAGGCTCTGCCCTCCGAGGTGTTTAGAGACCGACAAGCTTTTACGCTGAACGAACTGGCGGGAACGTTTACGGGTATGAAGGCCAATAATGGCAACGGTTCTTTTCAGATGCGGGGCTTTACTGCCTATTCGCCTAATGATGCCAGTTTTCTATTATACAATGGCATCAGGGGTAACCTGTTTCTATGGAGTCAGCAGCCACTTTTGTATAACATCGAATCGGTAGAATTACTACGCGGGCCTTCGGGAGCTTTGTTCAGTGAAGGGTCGCCCGGCGGGGTCGTGAATTTTGTTACCAAGAAACCATTA
>CAJYHS010000155.1 GCA_913774715.1 uncultured Siphonobacter sp.
CAGATTCCCGGCTTGCCCACGTTAGTACTGACTCCGGACATTATCTTCTTCATTTTCCTGCCACCCTTGTTATACGAGGCTGCCTGGAAATCCAGCTGGCATGAATTCAAAGCCAATATTCGCCCTATTACTCTGGCCGCAGTAGGTTTGGTCGTGTTTACGACTCTATGTGTCGGATGGGTGGTGCATAGCTTATTGCCGAACATTAGCTGGGCGGAAGCTTTCTTGTTAGGAGCCATTGTTTCGCCGCCCGATGCCGTTGCCGCCACATCAGTTACCAAAGGACTTGGGCTTAATCCACGCATTCTCAGTATTCTGGAAGGAGAAAGTTTACTAAATGATGCCAGTGGACTGATTGTATACCGCTATGCACTCGCCGCCATTCTAACTGGAACCTTTAATATCTGGGACGCCGGCTTGCAGTTCATAATTGTCGTGATTGTCGGGGTAGTATGCGGATTGTTCGTGGGATATATCTTATACCTTATTCATAAGCACTTTGTCTGTCAGTCCTTAGTGGAAGTAACCCTGACCTTACTTACGCCTTTTGCTTCGTATCTGCTAGCTGAACATTTCCATGCATCGGGAGTTCTGGCCGTGGTTACCACAGGCTTATACCTATCGTTTCGGTCCTCTGAAATGTTTTCGACGCAATCAAGAATTCAGACGAATGCAGTATGGGAAGTCGTGGGCTTTATCCTAAATGGCCTCGTCTTTATTCTACTAGGGTTACAGCTGCGGGTCGTTAGTACCGATTTGGATATGGTTACTACTCATGGTACCCTTATCTTGATTAAATACGGCTTATTAGTTAGTTTAACGGTTATTGTGGTGCGGTTTATCTGGGTCTTGCCCGCTTCGTTCCGGCCTAAGTTTCTATTTAAGAAAAAAGATGAAAGGGATTTACTGGATCGCCGTAATCTGATTGTCATTGGCTGGTCGGGCATGCGTGGGGTAGTCTCTATGGCGATTGCTCTTTCCATTCCGCTAACGATGCCTTCTGGAGCTCTTTTCCCCAATCGTAACCTCATTATCTTCCTCACTTTTTGCGTCATTATTGTAACGCTGGTGGCTCAGGGATTAACGTTGCCCTGGGTGATTCGGAAACTAAAAATCCCCAAACATTCGCTTTTGGCCGAAGAATATGAAGTTCGCTCTCAAGTCATTAGTGAGGTAATGGTACATATTGAAAACAATTTGCAGGACATCGATCATGTGGTGCTAAGCCGAATTCGGAACAGCTATCAGAATCGTTTCGAACGACTTCAACATACCGAACTTCCCCGGGCGGAATGGGCCACGTCGGATAATCGGGCCTTACGGGTGTTTAATCAGTTTACGCAGGTGCAACTCGACATCATTGAAGTCGAGCGAAAGGTGATTAATCAACTGCACCGTAAAGGAACGGTTAGCGAAGAGATTTTAAGAAAACTGGAATCTGAGCTGGACATCGAGGAAACTCGTTTGCAGATGGAGATGGTAAAGTAAACCATTGCTTTCAGTAACTACGGATTTATAAACAAACGCTGACCGAGGGAATCGCTTCATTCGACCATGAAAAAGACATTACGCTTTGCAGGCTGGTTTCTACTGGTTGTTTTGGTCCTCCTAAATGTATTAATGGCTTTTCACGCGTATCGATTGACGTATTTCTACGAATCAACGGAAGCCGTTTTTCGACGACCCGAGCAGATGTCTATGGGTGAAAAGGTTACCCAGGCTCTATTTGGGTTTCGCGTACCTAAGCGTCCTGTTAAAGAAGTGCCGGATTTCCCTTATCAAAAAATTCAATTAAAAAACGCCAATAATCAAATCCTGGTAGGATGGTTGAGTCCGGCTCAGGGAAAATCGAAAGGTACGGTTATACTCTGGCATGGGCATGGTTCTAACAAATCACGTGTACTGGCCGAGGCTCGTTACTTTCATGAATTAGGATACCAGACGGTTCTGTTTGATTTTCGGTCCCACGGAGAATCTCAGGGTAATGTCTGTACCATCGGCTATCATGAAACGGATGACGTTAAAACGGTCTATAAATGGGTGAAAGCTAAGGGTGAGTCAAACATCATCCTTTGGGGAATGTCGATGGGAGCCGCCACAATTCTCAAAGCCGTGCCTGAGTTTGAGCTGAAGCCTAGTAAAGTGCTCATTGAATGCCCTTTTGGATCCCTTGAGGATGCCATTGAAGGCCGGTTGCGATCTTTGCATATACCTGCCCAGCCCTTTTCAAGTCTATTGCTTTTCTATGGCAGTATGGAACGGAGCATGGATGGTTGGGCGTACCAGCCCGCGTCTTATGCCCGGCAATTGAACATGCCCGTATTACTTCAATGGGGCCGCAGTGATCCACGGGTTTCACAGGCTGAAACGCAACTAATTTTTGCCAATCTTCGGGCTAAAAAGAAACGACTGGTGATCTACGAAGAATCGGGTCACCAGTCGTTTTGCCGTCATGAAACGGATAAATGGAAGAAAGAAGTTTCGGATTTTCTGGCTAATTAGAAGTATCGCATCTGGCCAACTTTTCCCGTTCCGTTGTCGAATTCGTAACGTAAGAAGAATTGCCAGATGGTACTTTCGGCAGTATTAAAGCCAAAGTTTCCATTTTTAGGAGAGTTAAAGTCATAACTAACTCCTACGCGAAAACGGTCCCCTAACTGAGCCTCGGCGGTACCGAGAATACCACTCTTTCCACCAAGCGTTTTAAGTGTACTCTGATACCAAAGTCCAATACCTACCTGATTAATCCAGACGGTAGCATTAACGTCGGCGTTAGCCTTGAAGCTGGAGGCAAGGGTTTGTCCCCGCACGAGCGTGGCTAACTTTAGTTTTACGTCTTCTGAGAGATCAAATAAATAACCACCCGTCAGAAAAATGGGGCGGAGGTTATCATAATAGTTTGTAGAGCCGACTAGGTTTTGGCCTGATAACCCGGCATAGTAACGCGGCGTTTTATACTGTACACCCAGGCCAGCACTGACAGGATACACATTATTACCAACAAAGCTATTAGGAGGAACCACCTGCGTAACCCCTACCTGAGCACCAATCGATAAGATTTCATCTTCTGAAATGCGATGGCGGTAGGCTCCCGTGCCGTAAAAACCTACGGAAGCCACGGAATAAGGATCCCGGAAAGCCTGAAAACCTAAGGCAAACTTCTCTCCAGCAGGTGCATCGAAAGTAAAATACTGCGAACTATACGTGTTGCGAAAAACCACCGAGCGACGACGATTAATAAAGGTCAGGCTCGTAACATCCCGGCTACCAGCGTAAGCAGGATTAATAGCCAGTGGATTAAAAGGGTAGGAACTGTATATGCCTTCCAGCTGGGCAGAGGCGATTTCGGAAAGAAAAATCAGACAAAAAAGGAAAAGTATACGCATAGAGGCAGATGATTGGAAAACGAAAGTACACAGAGCCGAATAAAAAGAGGCATCCTCAAAGCACTTTCCAAATAACCGTTTACAAATTATATCCAGACCTTCATCCCAATAACGTAGACGAAATCTTCGTTTTTAGGGAAGTTTACAGTTCAATCTGTCTTGATACACTCTGATAAGCCATGAAAAAGTATTTGATTCTCGGTATGGCCGCTTTGGCCCTGAATTCCTGTAGCCGTGATAATGTAGGGCCTTACGATGAAACCTTTGCCGATTTTTCCCTGAATGATTTTGATCGGCTTGCTATGGGTAATGGCTTTAAAGTTTCCGTTGTGCGTGGAAATGCCTATCGTATTGTTGCACATGGACACCGGGCCGATGTGGACGATCTGGAAGTTCGAAGAGTAGAGGATGAATTACGCATCAGTTATCGACATAATCGCAGTCGACAGTACGATATGGAACTGGAAATTACGATGCCTTATTTGGAATCGATCGATTTTTCGGGGGCTGTTGAAGCGGACATTACCGGTTTTGAGCGGGAGCCTCAGCTGGATGTGAGGTTGTCAGGAGCTTCAGACGTCTGGTTTAATGGAACGGTTGAATTCCTGACAGCGGACCTTTCCGGAGCCAGTGAACTGGAGCTGGAGGGTTATGCCAACCAAATGGACGTTATTCTTTCCGGTGCTTCGGAGCTGGATGCCTTTGATTTTCCGGTCTATGATGCAGCTCTTGATCTTGCCGGAGCTAGTAAGGCCGAAGTGACCGCTTCACAAAACCTAAAAGTAAAAGCCAGTGGAGCCAGTGCAGTCTGGTACCGGGGAAATCCAAGAACAGACGTTCAGAGTTCGGGTGGGAGTACCGTACGCCGGGATTAACTAGATAGCAGGCAAGTGTACATCAGCCTTACGAAAGACGCAATCCTTTTTCGTAAGGCTGATCCGTTTTTTAAGCAGTACCGTCGAGAAAAAAAAGATTCTCATCGTGGTATAGGGGACTTGTGGCATCTTTTATGGAACTTACATACTTTTCAAAGCGAATAAGTAGTTTATCCTTAGATGATTACCCCTTTTTCAATCCGTATCTCACGAGCCTGGCGAGGTCTTCTTCAGGTGCTATTCTGGGGTTTGTTTGTAACCTGGCCTGTGGTCTTTCCCCCGCAACCCCGATTACACCGACCACCACCCAGCAAGCCGCCCGAGCCCAGCTACATGGTGGCTCTAAATCTGATGGCGGTTCTTTTCTTTTACCTGAATACGAAGATACTGATTCCTAAAGTACTGGAGAAAAGAGGAATAGGGGTTTATCTGTTGACGGTAGCGAGCTCGGTATTAGTAATGGTTCTGGTTTCGGTCGGCTTGCGTTCAAATTCGTTGGAATCGGATTTGACGGACATGAGATTTATGCTGGGAACCATCTTTCCGGTATTGTTTATCTTTTCATTGAGTACAACGTATCAGATTCTTAATGATTTTCACCGGAAACAGCAATCTGAAAAAGAACGCGAAAATGAGCGGCTCAAATCCGAGCTTAGTTTTCTCCGATCTCAGATTAGTCCTCATTTTCTCTTTAATATTCTGAACAGCATCGTATCACTGGCTCGATTTAAACCCGAATCCGTCGAACCGGCTACCATTCAGTTAGCCGAGTTGATGCGGTACATGCTATACGAATCAGACGAGGCAAAGGTGCCTATTGATCAGGAAGTTAGTTACCTGAAAAGTTACATCGACTTACAGACGCTCCGGTTAGGAAAAAAAGTACAGGTACTGTTTAATACCGGTCCGATTAACGTCAGCCATTCTATTGAACCGATGTTATTAATACCCTTCGTCGAGAACGCGTTTAAGCACGGGATCGGTATGATTCATCAGCCCATCCTTACGGTGCAGCTGAGTATTGAAGAGGATGTTTTGTATTTTCTGGTAAAAAATAAAGTAAGCATGCAACCTGATGACCCGAAAGATCATCGTTCTGGTATTGGGTTGAAAAACGTAGAACGACGACTGAATTTGCTCTATCCTCAACACGAACTCAACATCGTGGAGTCGGAAGGCTGGTATGAAGTTCAATTAACCCTAAAGTTTTCATGAACAAAATTCGTTGCGTAGCCGTAGATGACGAGCCGCTGGCTTTAGCCTTACTCGCCGATAATATTAAAAAAGTCCCCTATCTGGAGCTCGTTGCTACTTGCGAAGACGCTTTAGAGACGCTGGAAGTAATTAATCGTGAAACGGTTGATTTACTGTTTATGGATATTCAGATGCCGGGTTTGACGGGCACGCAATTTCTGAAATCGCTGACTCAACGGCCACAGGTTATATTCGTGACAGCGTATGAACAATACGCTCTCGAAGGTTTTAATCTAAGCGTACTCGATTACCTGCTGAAGCCGGTGCCGATGGCCCGTTTTTTACAGGCTACGGAAAAGGCAAGGGAGTTTTTTGCCCGAGCCAAAGCTCCAGCCAGTATAGTCCCTACGGAAGATCATTTTTTCGTACACGCCGATTACTCACTGGTAAAAATTCAGATTCCGACGATTTTGTACATCGAAGGGTTGAAAGATTACGTGAAGATTCATACGACGGTTCACAGTCGCCCGGTGATTACGCGGATGACTTTAAAAAATCTGGAAGAGATGTTACCCTCTCCGGCATTTTTGCGAGTGCATCGTTCCTATATCATCGCTACTGACCGAGTAGATGCTATTCGGAAACTGAAAATTACCGTTGCAGGCAACAGCATTCCGGTGAGTGAGCAGTACCTGCCACACATACTGGAAGTGTTACAGGTAAATAAACACGAGTAGCTTTTTTCGGGAAATCGTACAATAAAAGCCGTCAGCATCGTTAATAAAGCCAGTAATAAACGTAGAATGGCATTTATTTCTAAGCCTTGAAAAGAATGTTATTTCGTGAGGTTTAGGGTAAGGAAGAAGCTGGATACGGACTTGTTAATGATAATATTCTTATAATCAGTAGGTTATAAGGAATATTTTTAAGTGAACAGAAAAGTATTCATTTAGAAATGATACAGAAACCTGAGCGGAAAAGAAAGAGCAAAGGCAGCTTTTCGACTGAGGGTTTTATTTCCTAGAAACATACGATTACTTTTGCGTTTTTATTAGGCGAAAGCCAACGAGTAAAATAAGGATTTGTATAATCAGAGCATGATCCCGGCGGATCACTCCTTTACATACATCCCCCGGATTAGAAAGCCAAGGTGCCGATCGAAGAGGTACCTGCCAGTGGACTAATCTATTAATCAACTTTTTCATCATACCGCATTATAAATGAAACGGTCTGACTTTTCAATGATGTCTATTTTTTCAAATCCCACCTCTGTGCGTAGTATTTCTCGCGGATTCCGGTCTATGAACCGTTCCCTGTTGTTGATTGCTGGTTTAGCAGCCCTTGGCGTTTCCTGTAAGGGTGACGACGATTCCAATGAATTAGGTGACTGGACTCGCAAGTCTGATTTTGAAGGAGTGGCTCGGGGTGGTGCAGCTGGTTTTGTCGTTGGAACGAAAGCTTATGTGACAACAGGACTAAACAGCAACAGTGAGCGTTTGGCTGATACCTGGGAGTATGATTCCCAATTAAACACCTGGACTCAGAAAGCAAACTTCCCAGGCGTGGCTCGTGCATTGGGTACTGGCTTTGCTGCTAATAACAAAGGTTATGTGGGTTTGGGTCAAAATTCAAATAACCAATATTTGAAGGATTTTTATTCATACGATCCTGCTACGAACAAATGGACTAAAATTGCTGATTACATGGGCAGTGGTCGTTCTGGTACAGTGAATTTCGTTATTAATAACAAAGGATACGTTGGAACGGGCTATGATGGCAACTTCCTGAATGATATTTATTCTTACGATGCTACGGCGGATGCCTGGACGAAAGAAACCAGCTATGCTGGCGTAAAACGCCGTGGAGCTGTATCGATGGTAATTAATAATGTAGCTTACGTAGGTACAGGAGAAAACAACAGTGTTACTCAGAATGACTGGTGGTCTTATGATCCAACTACTAAAGTCTGGACACAAAAGTTAGATTTTACCTCCGATCAATCGAGCATCAAACGTTCAAATGCTAATACGTTTGTAATTGGTAATACGGGTTATTTATTAATGGGTGAGAGTGGTGATAACTATGTTTGGTCTTACGATCCTGCTACGGATATCTGGACGAACGTACAGGACTTCACCAATAGTAACTACAAGATTAAACCAGCCAAGAGAAGCATTGCCGTAGGGTTTACCATCAATAACATTGGTTACATTACTACAGGCGGAACCAGCAGCCGTTTCGATGATATCTTCGCTTTCGATCCTGCTAAATTGCGGGTTTTAGCTGACTAATAAGCATGTTCAGAAAGCGTTGGATTTGGTTTCTAGTCGTTTCTATTCTCATAGGGTTTGGTTTCTACTTCTGGAAATCCCGCTCATCTTCGCTTGAGGTGTCTGTTTTTCAGACCCCAATAGGCTGGGGCTATCAGATTAGTAATCAGGGTAAACCTTACATCCGTCAACCCATGATTCCGGGTATTACGGGTGAACAAGGTTTTAAGAATGCAGAACAGGCAGAAGCTGCCGGTAAACTGGTTGTGCATAAACTAGAAAACAAACAATTCCCTCCTTCACTAACAGCTGAAGAACTTAAGGAATTAGGAGTAGAAATACCCTAAGCAAGTAAGAAGCGGGAGTGGGTCGATTGCCTGCTCCCGGTTTCGTTTACTCAAAAAATAATCAATGAAGAATAGGAAATCCTGGCTATTGCTGTGCTTTGTAGCGAGTATGCTCTATGTATTAGGGAGTTGCCAGAAAGGAGACCTGAATTTAGGTTCTGAAGTTATTCCTGACGCGAATCTTTCAGTGGTGATGGTGGATACGTTTACCGTTAAGCTATCAACAGTGGCCGTAACAGATACCGCAGTAACTTCGGCTGACTCCATGATCTATGCTGGTCGCTGGAGGGATGCGAATACGGGGGTGCAGGATTTTACAGCTTTTGCGTCTCCTGTATTTCCCAGTAATAATTTAAATACCCGGTCAGAAACGGTCGTACTTGACTCGACAGTCCTGATCTTACCCTTGTCTTACTCATACGGGGATAGTGTTCAAACCTTTAAGCTGAGTGCTCACCTAATGACGGCTCCTTTAGCTTCTGGGACGGTTTACTATAATAACAATACCTCAGCCCGTTATGAAACGCAGCCTTTAGTCCAAAAAAGCTTTTATCCCGGCAAAGGAAGAACACCCAATGTTCGCATGCGTAAAGATTCGCTGGGTAAAGTTCTTTTTGACCGTTTAAGGACCCGTACCATACGCGACGATGAGACCCTTCAACAAATATTGCCAGGTCTGGCTTTCAGAGGAAATTCTCCCGGTAATGTAGTTATAGGCTTTGGTGTAAATACGGGCAGAAGTGTCCTTCGATTCTATTTCCACGATAACAGTTCTACAACGGTAACGCAGGAAACAATCGATATTGATTTTTCATACAAGCACTATACCCGCTATTCCAGTGATTATACGGGTACACCCTTGGCGAATCTCAAAAATCGTTCGGATGCTATCAATAGCTCGTTAACTGGCAATGTTGCTTACATTACGCAGGGGGGACCTTTACGAACTCGGGTTGAATTCCCTTACTTCGAAAATGTCTTAATGAGTAAAGACGCTATTTTGGGAGTGAACCGGGCAGAGTTAATATTTGATCCTGTTCGAACGGATTATAAAGATAATGCACTGCCTCCGACTACATTGTATATGTATAAGACGAATGCCGTAAATGATATTCTCACCAGTCAGCCCATAGAAACGATTGTTAATTCATTGACTCCCGTTTCAGCAACCTATGCCTTGGAGAGTTCGTTGTATGAAAATAAAGATCATTATACATTCAACGTAACGAATTACTTCAATCAGTTGATGTCGGGAAAAACACAATTAGCTCCCATTATTCTGACGACAACGGTAGGAGCTCAGCAGTATCTGAACTTCTCGCGAACATCCTTAGGAAATCGAAATTATACCTCCGATCGAGTAAAACTTGTTCTTTACTACACGAATCGAAATCAATAACAAAAAAATCCCCGGCGACCCCGGGGATTTTTTGTTATCCAGCAATCTTCATTATTCTCCAGTTATCACAAAAAAGAGGTACCTTCTTTGTATACGTACCATCTTTGGGAGAATTTTCACTATTTGTTAACCAATGCGTTTTGAAGCCATAAACCGTTGGTGTATGTAATCATTATGAAACATTTTCTTCTCATCTGGCTATTGAGCTGTTTTTTTGTGCACGCAGCCTTAGGTCAAACTACTGAAAAAGCAACAATTTCTGGCTACGTCAAAGATGCCTCCAACGGTGAAGGACTCATTGGCGTTTCAGTTTTTGTCAAGGAAAAGGCAACGGGAGCCGCCACGAATAGTTACGGTTTCTATTCGATTACCTTACCCAAAGGAAAGTATACACTGGTATATACTTTTGTAGGGTATCAGCGTCAGGAAAAAGAAGTGGACCTGACCCAGAAAGACGTCACGCTGAGTCTGGAAATGAAGGATGAAGGCGTACAGCTGCAGGACGTAGTAGTACGAGGTCAAGGAGCTGACGAGAATGTGAAATCGGTGGAAATGTCGGTCAATAAAGTTGACATCAAGACCATCAAACAAATGCCCGCTCTACTCGGAGAGGTCGATTTAGTTCGAAGCATCCAGTTACTACCCGGTGTCTCGACGGTAGGAGAGGGAGCTTCCGGATTCAACGTTCGCGGGGGCGATGTAGGGCAAAATCTGATTTTGCTGGATGAAGCTCCCGTTTATAACTCTTCTCACCTCTTCGGTTTTTTCTCCGTTTTCAACCCCGATGCCGTTAAAGATGTAAAGCTTGTCAAAGGCGGTATCCCTGCCAATTATGGGGGTCGGATTTCTTCAATTCTGGATGTGCGGATGAAGGAAGGAAACTCTAAAAAGCAGCAGATTGAAGGAGGCATCGGAGCCATTTTTAGCCGATTGACTTATGAACGCCCCGTTTTTAACGGTAAAGGTTCATTCATTGTTGCTGGTCGCCGTTCGTATGCGGACATTCTGGCGAAGCCTTTTTTAACGGGGGATTTGAAAGGTTCCGTTTTCAACTTCTATGATTTAACGGCCAAAGGCAATTATAAACTGAATGACAACAACACCTTCTACGTTTCAGGTTATTTCGGTCGGGATAATTTCGGTGGCGGCGATTTCGGATTTAACTGGGGAAATGGAACGGTCTCCACGCGTTGGAATCACATCTTCAGCAACCGGTTATTTCTAAATGTAACGGGGTATTATTCTAACTACAAATACTCTTTGGGAGCCGATACCAATCCCCGCGATAGCTTCAAATGGAATTCCCAAATTAAAAGTGGTAGTGGTAAAGCCGATTTTACGTACTTCCTGACCCCGAACAATCAGTTAACCTTTGGTGGGCAATATATTTATTATAATTCAGCTCCCGGCAAAGCCATTGCCCGTTCGGCAGGAGAAACCGTTGATATTAGTCTTGACGGACGTCGAGGTGACGAGTCTGCTCTGTATGTTTCCAATGAGCAACGCGTTGGAAAGGTATTAACCCTGCAATATGGTCTTCGGTATTCTTTCTTCAGAAGCTTGGCTCCCGGCGATC
The DNA here is from genome assembly GCA_913774715.1 of uncultured Siphonobacter sp. GTDB lineage: Bacteria > Bacteroidota > Bacteroidia > Cytophagales > Spirosomataceae > Siphonobacter. The sequence goes on from CAJYHS010000155.1 coordinate 11,048, forward strand.
TGATTACCTATCTGCCTACCACACCGGGCGATGCTCTGGAACCTCAGTTACCCGGTACCCGCGTAGAAAGTGGTGTATTGAAAAGCTATGGCAACTGGGAACCCCGCTTCTCAGCCAAAATTCAGGTGAATTCCAGCTCTTCGATCAAAATGAGTTACAACCGGATGACTCAGTATCTGCATTTGTTGAGCAATACGGCGGCTTCTTCACCACTGGACGTCTGGACACTTTCTTCAGCCAATATTAAACCCGAGCTGGCTGACCAAATAGCTTTGGGTTGGTTTCAGAATTTTAGTAGCAATGCCTATGAATTCAGCGTTGAGGGCTATTACAAAGACCTGAAAAACCAGATTGATTACGTTCGCCGATCGGATTTATTACTAAACAAATACGTCGAAGGCGATCTGTTATACGGCAAAGGCCGGGCGTACGGAGCTGAGTTTTATCTCAAGAAAAACGAAGGTAAGCTGACGGGATGGCTGAGTTATACGCTGGCTCGCACAGAGCGTCAGGTGGAAGGCATTAATAATAATAACTGGTTCCCAACCCGTTTTGATAAACGACACAATATTACCCTTGTTGGTATATATCAGTTGAATGATCGTCTGTCGTTCTCTGCTAACCTCGCTGCTTCTTCCGGTACTCCGGCTACCTACCCAACCAGCCGTGCGGAATGGACTGCTGGAACGCCAGGCGAAGGGGTTGTCATCGGAGATAATTATTATGATAGTCGTAACGGAAGCCGGATTCCCTGGTATCATCGGCTGGATTTATCGGTGACGCAGAAGGCGAAGCGAAAACTCTTTGGCAAAGGCGAGGCCGAATGGGTGTATTCTATCTACAACGTCTATAATCGCCGGAATCCATTCTCGGTTTTTGTCCGTCAGAATGAAGAGGATCCCTTTCGCACGGAAGCGGTTCGCTACGCTATACTAGGTTCGCTGATTCCTTCCATTACGTACAACTTTAAGTTTTAATTCAACCATGAAAAGATATAGCCTTTTTATTCTTCTATTACTGGGTATAACGCTCTCCTCATGTGAGGATATTATTGATCTGAAAACTGAAACTGCCCCAACCCGACTGGTAGTGGATGGCTGGATAACGGATCGTGCGGTACCTCAGTACGTAATATTAACCCTTTCTCAAAGTTACTTCGATAACTCGCGGGCCTTACCTGCAACCGGAGCCACGGTAACGGTTACGGATGATCAGGGTAAAGTGTACACGTTTCTGGATGAAGCCGGAAATGGTACTTATACCTGGAAGCCTTCAGGAAAAGAAGTCATAGGTCGCGTGGGCGGCAGTTATAAATTGTCCGTCTCTTACAATAACGAAACCTACGAAGCGGAAACGCAGGTAAAACGCGTACCGCCCGTTGATTCAATTACGTATTATTACGATAAACCCAGTTTCGTAGCTGACGGTAGTCCAAAAGAAGGATACGTTGCTGAGTTTTTCAGCACTGATTTCAAAGGAGAAGATGATTGCTACTGGATTAAAACGTACAAGAATGGTACTCGCTACGACAGAAAATCAACGGATCTAACGGTATCCTATGATGGAAGTTTTAGTAAGGGTAGCAGTACTGATGGGTTAACGTTTATTCTTCCCGTACGTCGATCTATTAATCTGAATAAGCTTTTCAGCGAAAATGATTCGCTTCGTGTAGAACTATTCAGTATTACGCCAGCTACCTTTAATTTTATCAACGCCGTACAGTCGGAAGCAGGTAATCAGGGATTACTGGCTACCGCTCCTGCCAACATTCCTACTAATATTTCCAATAAAAGAGCCGATGGGCCAAGAGCGATGGGCTGGTTTGGAGCTTCAGCAGTGAGTCAGCTTACCACGGTTTTCAAAGCCGAAAACGCGATTCCTAAGCCTTGATTTGAGTTGTTGAGTCCTTATGGAGCAAAAGAAAAAGAGACGTGTGTGCGTCTCTTTTTCTTTAAACGGAAGCATAAACTTTGCAACAATTACAGAGAATTGCAGTAGCGGAATAGTTCTACTACAGGTTTTTCATCGAAGTTGTACCATTTTACGCGGTTTACGAAGAAAGCCACGTCTTCGTGACGGTCATTCAGCGTTTTGTAAATCTGTTTGAGTCTGCCTTTATACTTTACAATTTCTCCGGTAGGCTGCTGAAAGTAATATACATTTCGCTTTTGCTTTTCTTCCTGAAAAGGAACACGAATGATCTGTTCCCGTCCCAGTAATCGAATTCGACCATCGACCAGTAATTCAAAAAAAGTAGGAACCAGGCTATCATTATACTTAAAAGATTCGACGACGAAATTTCGCATTCGGTTGGCCTGATAGTCGAAGAAATAAAAGGAAGCTACTTTTTGAGCCGAAAGAACGGTTGTTACTCCATCCAGATTAAATTCTAAGAGACCGAGTTCGGCGTTGAAATTTAATTCTCCACTCAGCCATTCTCCGTTTTGGAGTTCCACTTTACCCGAGTTCCAGTTGGACTCGGGATCAGTATAGGCAAAGCTTACCGAACTGAATAAAAGGATAAAACAGACCAAAGCAAATTTTAAAGATGTAAACGTTTTCATGGCAAATGTTTCTCAAGGATTAGATTGAAGAAAATAATCAAAAGCACTTATCTCATTTCACCCAATATTCTTTGTTGTTATTTTGCACTTGTCAAAGTAATAATTGGATTAATTGAACAAATGTGTATAAAATTATACATTTCTCTAAAGGAATTTTCGATTTTTTATTCCTCATTTTCAGAGTATTAAGTAGGCATATGATCAGGACGGACAAAAAAAACGCTTTCTTATGCACGGCATAAGAAAGCGTTCTGAGTAGATCGTATGTTTTGTACCTTAAATTAAAGGTTTCAGGCCATTGAGTAAATGACCCATTTTGTCACGCTTGGTAGTTAGGTAACGTTCGTTATGAGGATTTGAAGGTATCTCAATGGGGACAGTTTCCACGATTTCAATACCATAACCTGACAAGGCCGAACGCTTTTTAGGATTATTCGACATCAGGCGAAGTTTGCTAACTCCCAGATCGCGGAGAATCTGTGCTCCCACGCCGTAATCACGCTGATCCATCTGAAAACCTAACTCAAGATTGGCTTCCACCGTATCGCGTCCCATTTCCTGAAGTTTGTAAGCTTTCAGTTTGTTAAGCAAACCAATGCCTCGTCCTTCCTGGAACATGTATAAAACGACGCCTTTCCCTTCTTTCTCTACCATCTGCATGGCTTGGTGTAATTGTTGGCCACAATCACAGCGGCAGGAACCAAAAATATCACCCGTGACGCAGGAACTATGCACGCGGGTTAACACGGCTTCTCCCTCTTCCCAGGAACCTTTTACCAGAGCCAGGTGCGTATCGTTTGTGGCTACCTGCGTATAGGCAATCAGGCTGAAATCGCCCCATTGCGTCGGCATATCCACACCAATTTCGCGTTTAATGAGCGATTCAGTTCTCAGACGGTAAGCAATCAGATCCTTAATACTTACCAGCTTCATGTCGAACTTATCGGCAAAAGCCCGAAGCTCGGGGAGACGAGCCATGGTACCGTCTTCGTTCAGAATTTCGATGAGTGTACCGGAAGGTTTCAACCCGGCAAGGACAGCAAAATCAATGGCGGCTTCGGTATGACCGGGACGACGTAAAACACCTTCGGCCCGGGCCTTAAGGGGGAAAATATGGCCAGGGCGACCTAAATCTTCGGGTTTCGTTTCAGGATCAACCAGTGCCCGAATCGTTTTGGCACGGTCGGAAGCCGAAATTCCGGTGGTACAGCCATTACCTAATAAATCAACGGAAACCGTAAAGGCCGTTTCGTGATTCGATGTATTGTTGCCAACCATCATGTCCAGTTCCAGTTCCCGGCAGCGGTCTTCAGTTAAAGGAACGCAAATCAGACCGCGGGCTTCTTTGGTCATAAAATTGACCATCTCGGGCGTAATGAGCTCCGAGGCACAAATCAAGTCGCCTTCATTTTCACGATCTTCATCATCAACGACAACGATAATCTTTCCGGCTTTAATGTCTTCTATAGCATCTTCGATGCGATCTAATTGAATGGGACTCTCTTCCATGGCTGCTTACCTAATCGGAGTTTTAATGTCGGGTTTTTGCCAAAATCAGCTTTAAAATATACGCCTGAGGCGATCTGATGCGTTGTGACTACTCTGAACACGTAAAATTGGCGTTAGGTTTCGTCGGTAAAAATTGGTGTTTGGATACTCAAAACTACGGCCCTATTTTGGAATGATGGCAGGATTAACGGAAATTTGATTCGCCATTAAGCTTTGACACAACCTTCGCATGCGGATACGGATACTTTTTTTGATTTTGGGATTAGCATGGAAAAGCTGGGCTCAGTGCCCGACGGCAGATAAAGTCTTAGGCACTCAACAGACAGGAAGGCTAGGTATCAAGATTAATAGTCAGACCGCTACAACCAAACTAGTATCAGGAACTGCTACTGACATAGTTAAGATTTGCAAGGGTAATACCTTGTATGTTGAAGATCAATCTGCTAATAATAACCCTTCTTTATCAGGATATTATTTTGAGTATAATAGCCAAACTTTTGATTTAAGAACTGCGGAACCTGCGGGAAAAGTAACCAGTAATTCTCATACTTATAATACACCCGGAACGTATGCATTGATTCTTACCGGCAGCTCGTTAAACGGTGGGCATTACGCTTGTCAAACTATTCAAGTTGCAGATACTCCCAAACCTACTTTCACCGCCAAATCCTGCTCTAATCGTCAGGTAACTATAGAAATTCCACAGGATGCCTCGAAGAATCCTTACGATACATTTATTATTAATTGGGGAGACGGTACTTCCGAAACGCTAACCAAGGACAAATTACCTTATACCAAAACCTATACGTACCCCGCAAGTACACCTAATACCGTAAACATAATGGTGTCGGGGGGATACACTGGAAGTACCTGTGCCAATACCAGCGATCCTTTAAATGTTAACATCAACACGCCTGCCACGTTTACTCCGTCTATTACTCAGTTAGAACTAGCCGCTGACAAGAAGGCCGTAACAATTCAGTTTGTTGGCAGTACAGCTTTTAACCAAAATATTTTCCAAAAGGAAGTGAATGGAAGTTACCAGGCAACTGGTCTTGGTTCAGGAACCGGAGGGGCTATTTCATTGACAGTTAATCAGTTAGATCCTGCGAAACAGTATTGCTTTCAGGTGAGAACAGAAGTGCCCACGGGTTGTGGTAATAGTGGTATTTCGCCCGAAATATGCACCGTCCCATTAGCTGTAGTGCCAAGCTCTCAGCAAATGGATGTTAGCTGGAAAGCTTACCCTAATGCGTCAGATTTCGATTCATACACTGTTTATAAAGACAATAAAGAGGTAGCTGTTATTAAAGATATCAAGAAGTTAAGCTTTACTGATCCAGATGTGGTTTGTGGTACATCTTATTGCTATCAAGTAGTGACGCAAGTAAAGGGTGTAGAGTCTATTTCGGATCGTATATGTAAAGAAATAGATTCCAATGATAAACCAGAATCCATCTCGGATGGATACGTTACCGTTTCCGGTCAGGGAACGCTGGTAGACTGGAAAATTCCTGGTGGCGGTAAGTCTATGACGGATCGAATCCGGAAAGCGGAGGCGAACGGAAACTTTCAGAATATTCCGGCGAATGAGGTAAAGAAACCTTTTCCAGATGCCGCCGTGGAAGTGAATCGATTGTCCTACTGCTATCAGGTGGCCTACCAGAGTGCTTGCCGCACTAATTCTGACTTTTCAGGCTCGTTCTGTACGATATACGCTATCCAGCAGGGAGACCGCATCCAGTGGACTTCAGCCAGCCCTTTTCTTGATAAACTCACAGGCTATCAAGTACAGGTCGTAGATGCTCAGGGAAACGTCATTCAATCGCAGAACGTGGGTATGCAAACTAGCGTAAGTGTCAATAGTATAGGATCTATTCAGTCGGGCTATCAATACCGGATTGAGGCTCTTTCAGAAAATGGGAACGTAAGCATTTCCAATCTGATTTCAGTCACGGAATCCGTTCGGATTTACGTTCCGCAGGCCTTTTCTCCCAATGGCGATTCCCAGCATGATATATTTCTGCCAAAAATGCTGAATGTGACTCAGATGAAACTGGTCATCTTTGATCGCTGGGGAAATTCCATTTTCTCATCGGAGGATATGAATCGGGGCTGGGACGGGTATGTAAATGGAAACCCAGCTCCGGTGGGAAGTTATTCGTACCGGGTCGATATTAGGAATGATGCGGGTAATTCATTCACAAAAAGAGGCGTATTTCAGTTAATTCGGTAGGAGGAAGTGTCCTATTGTCAGGTAAGATTCAGACGGCAGGACTTTTTTGAGATCGAATTATCTACTTTTGCATTAAGTCACTAAAAACGAAAGAAAGCACATGTTTGATATGATGGGCATGATGGGCAAGATGAAAGAAATGCAAGCCCGCATGAAAGACGCTCAGGAATCGCTGCCTTCCATTACGGAAACGGCTGAAGCCGGTGCCGGTTTAGTAAAAGCTACGGTTAATGGTCGGAAGCAGTTGATTCACCTGGAGATTGATCCTGATCTGGTAAAGCCAGAAGATACTGAAATGCTTCGCGATCTGATCGTAGCAGCCACTAATAAAGCTCTGGAAGCAGTGGAGACGAAAGTCGCTGATCACCTCAAGCAGGCTACGGATGGTCTATTGCCAAACATTCCTGGTATGGACAGCCTGTTTGGTAAATAATCATTTGTTTTATGTTTTTAAAAGAGAAAAGGCTTTTGAAAGGTCTTTTCTCTTTTGAGTTTATTCCCCCTTGCCGGCTATCAGGCCCAGCAAAATTATATGGATCTTTTAGCCATTGTTATTCTCAATTACAACGGTAAAGCGTACCTCGACCAATTTTTGTCTTCGGTAATAGCCTATGCCGATGGGCACGCCGTCTACGTGGCTGATAATGGTTCAACGGATGACTCTGTTGCTTGGTTGAAGGAGCATTATCCCCAGGTTCGCCGGGTTATTATTAAGCAGAATCTAGGGTATGCGGGTGGATATAATGAAGCTCTGCGTCACATCAAGGCGAAGTATTATTGTCTGCTGAATTCAGATGTGGAGGTAACCCCCAATTGGACAGGCCCTATTCTAAACCTACTGGAAAGTAACGAGCAAATAGCTGCGGTTCAACCTAAAATTCTGGATTACAACTATCGAAAACATTTCGAGCATGCCGGTGGCGTAGGGGGATACCTCGATGTTTTGGGCTATCCATTTACACGGGGGCGTTTATTTACGGACCGGGAAGAAGATCTGGGACAATATGATACGAACCGTCCCTGCTTTTGGGCCTCAGGAGCCTGTTTCTTTGTTCGGGCCTCACTTTTTCATGGACTAAAAGGATTCGATGACGACTTTTTTGCCCACATGGAAGAAATTGACCTGTGCTGGCGAATTCAGTTATCCGGTTATCAGGTCTGGGCTACGGCAGACTCGACGGTTTACCACGTAGGAGGTGGAACGCTGGACTACCAAAATCCCCGAAAAACCTTTCTGAATTTTCGAAATAGTTTGGCAATGCTGTATAAAAATCTGCCTTCCCATCATCTATTCCGGCTTATTCTGATTCGGCTCATCTTAGACGGAGCTGCTGGAATCCGTTATTTACTGGCTGGTTTCCCACGTTCTTGTTGGGCTGTAGCCATGGCTCACTTTTCCTTTTACCGCCATATTTTAACCTGGTATCGAAAACGCCGTCAGATAGAATCGCTACGCACACTGGGCAATCCCGTGGAGCGTTATCATAAGAGTATAGTATCGGCATACTTTTTTCATGGGGTTAAGAAATTTTCCGAATTAAAAGACGTGAAGTAAGTTGTTGATTATACGATAGTTTACTCCGATCAACTAAAGTATATGAGTAGCGATTCAGCATATTTTCAGTATTCCCCTGAATTTCCCGAGCAAGTCAGAATGCTTGAGAAACTGGATCAGCTATTTTCAGGAATCGTCCACGTATACGATTTAAAAAGCCAGCGAGTGATATACGTCAATGATCGCTTTACTGAACTGCTGGGGTATTCTCGTCAAGAATTCCATGATCGGGGTGGAAATCTGGAATTTCAGGTATTACCCGACGATTTATTTAATCAGAAAGAAGAAAAAATTGAAGCATTACTTCGAAAGGAACGGACTGCCGTTGAATACGAAACCCGCCTGAAGCATAAGGATAATTCTGAGTGCATCTTTAAAACTCGCCTTACCATTTTTCGGGAAGATACTGAAGGTAATCCGCTGGAAATAATTGGCATTTCCGAAGACGTTACCAAGCAAGTAACCCGCTACAATGACCTGTTGCAGCAACAGGAAATGCACCGCATTACCGAGCAGGCTTTTCATTTTGGAAGCTGGGAGAAAAACTTACTAACCGGTGAATTGATCTGTTCAGATGGGCTCTACGAGCTAATGGGGCATTCTCCGGAAACAATGAGTAATAATTGCGAAGACTATACATATCTGTTTGAATTTCTGGACAAACGGGATGATCGAATGGTGAGCCAAACGGTTCAGGAAGCCATTAGAAATCATCAACCCTTTCGCCTGGAACATCGGGTATTAACGCAATCAGGAAAGAAAAAAGTTTTAATGGTTGTGGGGCGACCAGTAGTGAATGAGCAGGGAACAACAACCTTACTGGTAGGTAGTATTGCTGATATTACGATACTACGCCAATACGAGCAGGACTTACGGTTGAAAATCGAAGAATTGCAACGATCCAATGGAGAACTGGAGCAGTTTGCCTACGCCGCCTCACACGATTTACAGGAACCACTTCGAAAAATTTCTGCTTTTGTAAGCCGGTTGAGAACCAAGTTAGGCGATACCCTGGAAGACGAAGCCGAAGATTACATGCGTCGCACGCTACAGGCTATTGACCGGATGAAAAGTCTGATCGATGCTCTTCTCTTACTTTCGCGGGTGACTCGACAGGGTAATACCAAAGAAAGTGTGTCATTAACTTCTATTGTAGAAGAGGTACTGGAAGATTTGGACGCTCAGATTTCTGAAAAACAGGCTTCTATTGAAATGGATGAGTTACCCATAGTAGAAGCTGTTCCCGTGCAGATGCGGCAATTATTTTATAATTTGTTGGGGAATGCACTCAAATTCACGAATTCAGGCCGTACTCCTCACATTCAGTTGAAAGCCAGGAGTTTGAGTGCCACAGAATCCCGTGATCGGTCACTTTCAGTCCATTTTCAGTGGATTGAAATGACCGTTGCCGATAATGGTATTGGATTTGATCCTCAGTATAAAGAACGCATCTTTCAGGTATTCCAACGCCTGAATGGGCGTTCTGAATTTGAAGGCACAGGAATTGGTCTGGCACTTTGCCGGAAGATTGTCGAATATTGCGGGGGAACGATTACGGCGGAAAGTCAGCCAGGAGAAGGAACCCGCTTCATTTTTTATTTACCAACTGCTCTTTAAGGAACGGGATCGTGCCCATGCCCGCCCCAGGGATGACAGCTGGCAATGCGACGAATGGCCAGCCATCCTCCTTTCCACGGGCCATACTTTTCAATAGCCTGAATGGCATATTGCGAACAGGTAGGAGTATATCGACAGGAGTTGCCTAGATAAGGAGAGAGGGCTCCCTGATAGACTCGTACGAGAATGATCAAAAAACGACGCATAAGTAAATAAGAATACTGTATTTATTAAGTAATAGTTAAAGTCATGAATCAGTTCTTGTAATTGAAACGTTCTATGAAAAAAATGGATCGCAAAAATGAATAATTTCTTACTTTTGTCACATATCCCCAACAGTTCTTCCTCAAAATAGAGAGCATCGTGACGTTGATTAAATCTATCTCCGGAATCCGGGGAACCATTGGTGGAAACGTGGGTGAATCCCTTACCCCCGTTGACATAGTAAAGTTTTCCGCGGCCTTCGGAACCTGGTTAAAACGCAATTCCCCTGAGAATCAAAAAATTGTCATTGGACGTGATGCCCGACTTTCGGGTGAAATGGCCGTACGTCTGGTTTCCGCGACCTTACAGGGTCTGGGCCTGAACGTAATTGACCTGGGTTTATCGACTACGCCTACCGTAGAGATCGCCGTGCCTCAGGAACAGGCAGCTGGCGGTATTATTCTGACGGCTAGTCACAACCCGATTCAATGGAATGCGTTGAAATTATTAAATGCCAAAGGTGAATTTATCTCAGCCGAAGAAGGTGCCGAAGTATTGGCTATTGCCGATTCCGAAACCTTTTCTTTTGTTGATGTAAAGAAGCTGGGCACGTATCAGCAGAACGAGAGTTATCTGCAAAAACACATTGATTCCATTCTGGCTTTGCCGCTGGTTGATAAGGAAGCCATTGCGGCGGCTAACTTCAGTATTGTAGTAGATGCGGTGAATTCTTCTGGAGGAATTGCCGTGCCGATGTTACTGGAAGCACTAGGTGTAACAAGAATTGTAAAATTACACTGTGAGCCAACGGGCTACTTTGCTCATAATCCAGAACCCCTTCCTGAGCACTTAACCGATATTCGCAAAGAGCTTCGCTCGGGTAAGCACACTTTAGGTATTGTAGTGGACCCTGATGTAGATCGTTTAGCTTTTGTAGCTGAAGATGGCGAGCCTTTCGGTGAAGAATACACGCTGGTAGCTGTAGCCGATTATATTCTGAAAAACCAGGTGGGTAATACGGTTTCAAACCTTTCTTCCACCGTGGCACTGCGGGAAGTTACTCAGAAAGCCGGGGGAACGCATTACTCTGCCGCAGTAGGCGAAGTAAATGTAGTTACCAAAATGAAAGAAGTAGGAGCGGTGATTGGTGGTGAAGGCAACGGAGGTATCATTTACCCTGAACTTCATTACGGTCGGGATGCATTAGTTGGTATTGCTCTGTTTCTGACACATTTGGCAAAATTTGGAAAGTCCGTATCAATCCTGCGTCGTTCATATCCTAATTATTACATCTCAAAAAATAAAATTGAATTAACGCCTGAGCTAAACGTCGACGTGGTGCTGGAGCGAATTCAAAGTAAATACGCCCGTCAGCCTATTAACAGCGAAGACGGCGTTAAAATTGAGTTTGGTAATGAATGGGTGCATTTACGTAAATCAAATACGGAACCTATCATTCGTATTTATTCAGAATCTGACTTTATGACGAAAGCAGAAAATCTGGCCAAGAAGATTATTCAGGATATTAAAGAAGTGGTCGCCACGCTTTAAGATATTTACTTCAGGTTAAGAATGAAGAACCGCGACGGTAACGTTACCGTCGCGGTTCTTTTGTTTATACGATCTCTAGCGATGAATGACAGCTTCAAAATGATTCCAGTCGATTTCCCGGAAGTCAGCAATCACTGCCGAAGTAATAGGGGCTAGTTCATCTTCACTGTGACTCGTGGATAAACCAATCACCGACATGCCAGCCGCTTTGCCCGCCTGAATTCCCAAGAGGGCATCTTCGAAGACTACACAGTTTTTAGGATGTACACCCACTAACTCAGCTGCTTTTAAATAAATATCAGGAGCAGGTTTGCCGTTTTGTACCATCGAAGCATCTACTACGACATCAAATAGGGAACGCAGTCCCGTGCCGTCTAAAGTAAAGGCTACGTTCTCAATTGGGGCCGATGTTGCTACGGCACATTTTACACCATGTTCACGTAATACGTTCAGAAAGCCAATCAGCCCTTCCGCAGGTTCCAGAAAGGGGCCGTAATTATTTCGGTACATTTCCTCTTTTTCAATGGACATGTCTCGAAGTTCTTCTGGCGAGGGCTCACGACCTAATAGAAAGGCAAAGGAATCGAACGAATTTTTACCATTCAGCTGGGTGTAATACATTTCCTTACTAAAATCAAAACCGTGGGCTTCGCAGAAAATCCGCCAGGCGGTTTCGTGGTAAGACATATTATTGACAATCACGCCGTCCATATCAAATAGAGCGGCCAGAGTTGTAGGGTCCGGTTGAATCATACGAATGCAGTTGATTTTTAAGTTCTGGAAACAAAAAATTGGTACCACTCCAACACAGGTGAGCAGTAGTCAGGATTTTAAAAATGCAGAAATTGGATTGAACCTAGAGGAAAGAAAAGCAGTCTAAAGAGTAATTTTTAGGCCATCATAAGCCATATGGACGTGCGGCGGTAATTCGGCTTCCACCGAAGCATGCAAACCCATGTTGTGGCTAATGTGGGTAATATAAGCCGCTTCAGGATTCACGCGTTCAATCACCCCCAAAGCTTCGGGTAGGGTATAGTGCGACAAATGTTTAGGACCTTTATGCAAAGCATTAATAACCAGAACCTTACTGCCTTTTAATTTTTCAAGTTCTTCTTCTGCAATAAAGTTGGCATCGGTAATGTAAGAGAAATCTCCGATTCGGTATCCGAATACTGGCAATTTATGATGCATGACCTCAATGGGAATTAACGTAATCCCCGCTACCTCAAAGGGCTTATTGTCAATGGGGTTAAGTTCCAGACGGGGAATGCCGGGATATTTCTTTTCGGCAAAAGCGTAGGCAAATTCAACTTTGATCTGCTCTAAGACTTCACTTTGCCCATACAGGGGAATGTCTGAATTCTGACGGAAATTGAAGGGTCGAACGTCGTCGAGACCTGCCGTATGGTCTTTGTGAGCATGCGTAAAGATTACCGCGTCCAGATGAAGAATTCGTTCACGTAGAGCCTGGGTACGAAAATCCGGTCCGGTATCAAATACCAGACTACGGCCTTCAATTTCCACGTGAATGGAAACGCGAAGGCGTTTATCCCGAAAATCAAGCGAACGACACACTATACAGTCGCATCCAATGACCGGAACGCCCTGAGAAGTGCCCGTACCCAGGAAAGTGACTTGCATATACGTAAACAGGTAAAGATGAGCGGAATCTCCGCTCATCTTCTAAATAAGGGTTAATGGATCGAAGCAGAAAAAACTATTCTACTACACCACCCGTGTATTCCCGAACTTTAGCTACCAGAGCATCGAAGTTGAGGGGTTTGATAAGAATATCATCGAAGCCCGCGGACTTAAATTCTTCAGGAGAGTAATTACGGGCATTACCTGTGATGGCCAGAATAGGCGTTTTAGCTTTCGTCGCATCGGGTAATTTCCGAATCTGACGGGCACATTCCATACCATCCATAACGGGCATGTTAATGTCTAGCAACACAACGTCATAGTTTTCTTTTTCCAGAAGTTGTAACACTTGCTCTCCGTTTTTAACGGAAGTAATCTCGAAATTCTGAAATTCCAGGATCTTCTTAGCCAGGTTTTGAATGACGGAGCTATCTTCAGCAATAAGGACGCGTTTGAAGGCCATTGTCGAAATATTGGGTTTCGGAGTAAAATGATAAAGCGAAATAACAGCTAATTACTGGAGAACCTTCTAAAAAAGAAAAGGAATCGTCCTGTACTGTTGGGATACCTCTGGAATGAAAAAGATAAAGCCATGGAAGACAGTATCTTGCATTGTTAGAAGTACGATTAAAAATAGTAACGAAGGCAGAAAAACAGACCTCTCCATTGGTAACAGGACTCTATCTGCTTTCTAATACCCTATTTTAACTCAAAAATTAACGCTGAAGTTTCGGATTATTCAGATGTCGGGTGGCATCACGAATGTTTTTCTTATCAAGATTTCGCTCGAAAGCTTCCGTCAGGTTAATACCTGTCTGATTAGCGAGGCAGATGAGTACCCAAAGGACATCCGCCATTTCATCGCCAAGGTCTTTGTTTTTGTCCGATTCTTTCTCCGATTGTTCACCGTAACGGCGGGCCATGATGCGGGCCATTTCACCCACTTCTTCCATTAGAATGGCAGTGTTGGTTAATTCGTTAAAGTAACGAACGCCTACTGTTTTTATCCATTCATCTACGGTTTTCTGAGCCTCTTCTAAAGTCATTTAGATACGATTTTTGGAATCAATAATAATGGTAACGGGGCCATCATTCAACAACGAGACTTTCATGTCCGCACCAAATTCTCCCGTTTGGATGGATTGCTCTGATTCCTGTTCAAGCTGAAGAATCATTTTCTCGTACAAAGGAATAGCTACTTCGGGACGGGCCGCGTCAATGTAACTCGGGCGATTGCCTTTTTTAGTGCTGGCAAATAAAGTAAACTGGCTGATTAATAAGATATTTCCGTGGACTGATTTCAGGTCCAGATTCATCTTCCCTTCTTCATCGCTAAAAATGCGTAAGCCAATTATCTTCCGGGCGAGCCACTGGATGTCTTCGTCGGTATCCGTATGGGTAATGCCCAGTAATATCAGTAAACCCTGATCAATCTGCCCTTTCACCGTCCCTTCAATCGTGACCGAAGCCTGAGTAACCCGTTGAATAACTGCAATCATTTTATAGGTTTCAGTTTACTGTTTTTAATTAGTAGAAATGCCAGATACTGCTTCTTATTTATACTGTAAGTTATTAATAATCAGAACTTTATTATTTTTTTGAATGGTAAATCATTTGTGTAAATAACAACTAAATCCTACCAGTTATAAAGCAAATACGCAATACCAAAATAAACGCTGTAGCCCAGGAAGTCGTTAGCGGTAGTAATGAAAGGGCCGGAAGCGACGGAGGGGTTAATACCGTAGCGATTCAGAATGATGGGGGTAACCGTTCCGGTGAAGGAAGACAGTAATACCACTGCCATCAGTGAAATAGCTACAACCAGCGAAAGTTTAATGGGGTGAGAGAGAATCAGAAACGTAATGAGAAAAACGAAGACTGCAATCATTAGACCTTTTAGTAAAGCAACGGTAGCAATTTTCATCATCCGGGGCCAGAATTCTCCAATGAATCCAGATTTGTCACTCAGAATCTGAACCATAAATGAGGAAGACTGAATGCCTACGTTTCCACCCGTGGATCCCACAATGGGAATGAACAAAGCCAGAGCCGGAACCATCATTAACAGATCGTGCTCGAAAATGCCCAGAAACTTGGCTGCCATCAAACTTCCAATCATTCCAATGCCCAGCCAGGGTAGGCGGGAACGCGTAATTTTCCATACCGAATCGTCCTCTTCCACTTCTTCCGAAACCCCGGTAATGGCCGCAATGTCTTCCTGAGCCTGCTCGGTAATGACATCAATTACGTCATCAATGGTGATTTGTCCAAGCAGGCGTTTCTGAACATTTACTACGGGCAGGGCATCTAAATCATAGCGTCTCATGAGTTCGGCTACATCTTCGGCGGAGTCATACGTCGAGCTATAAATGACTTCGTGGTCGTAAATCTGCTCGATTTTACTGCCTCGTTTGGCCAGAATAATATCTTTCAGCGAAACGATTCCCAGTAAAGTGTTTTCGTCGTCAACCACATAAACGGTATAGACCTTTTCAACGTCCTCGGCCTGACGGCGAATTTCTTCAACGCATTCAGTAACCGTTTGCTTGACGTTGATTTTTACTAACTCTTTCTGCATCAGGCCCCCGGCGGTATCTGGCTCGTAGGGTAACAGATCCAGAATGAAGCGGGCCTGTTCGCGGTCTTCAATCAGGGCGATTACTTCTTCTCTGATACGAACGGGTTGCTCTTTGAGAATGTCAACGGCATCATCTGAATCCAGTACGTTCACGTACCGGGCCATTTGTGCGGAGTCGAATAAAGTCAGTAAATCCGTGCGGGTATCATCCTCCATTTCGGCGAGAATTTCTGCACCGATTTCGATTTCCAGTAATTGAAGAACATAATAGGCCTGTTCCGTTTCCAGCTCGCCCAGTAACACCGAGATATCCGCTGAAAACAGGTTTTCCAGTTCGAGTCGAATAAAATCATCGTCTCGCTGATCAACCGCATTACCTAACTGTTCGGCATACTCTTTCGTAAGCTCGAAAGCCATACCAGAGGGACATTAGAGAAGTAGAAAGAAAGAATAAAAGCGTTAGGCTATTGAGCGGAAGGAGCCTTCTTGGCTGCTTCAATCGTCCTGGTGATATCCACAAACTCAGCAACGCCTAACTGTTCAGCCCTTTTGTCCAGCAACGGATGGTCAAAAACAACACCGATGGGTTTAAGTGCATTACGTAGCGTTTTCCGTCTTTGATTAAAGGCTGTTTTCACTACCGTAAAGAACAATTTTTCATCGCATTCCAGTTGAGTTACGGCATTACGTTGCAGACGAATAACGCCCGACTGTACTTTTGGCGGAGGATCGAACGCTCCGGGAGGGACCGTGAAGTGGTACTTAATATCATAAAACGCCTGAAGTAAGACACTCAGAATGCCGTAATCGCGGCTACCCGGAGGCGACGCAATCCGTTGAGCGACTTCTTTCTGTAACATACAAACGACTTCAGGAATCAGATCGCGATGTTCCAGAACTTTGAAGAAAATCTGGCTGGAAATGTTGTACGGAAAGTTTCCAATGATGCCAAAAGGCTCCGTAGAAAACGTATTCAGGTTCCAGCGTAAGAAATCGTAGTTATGAATTCGAGGGGTTAGTTCCGGAAAATGGATTTTCAGATAATCCACCGATTCCCGGTCAATTTCCACGACGTGCGTTTCGAACTGAGGTTTTTTCAGCAGGAATTGAGTTAATACGCCCATGCCCGGACCGATTTCCAGCACGGTGCGAAAATCCTGGTAACCTGATAGCAAATCAGCAATTCGTTCGCAAGCGTTCAAGTCGCGAAGGAAATGTTGCCCTAAATGCTTTTTTGCTTTTACTTTCATTCAATTGGGTATAAAATTCAGTCGTTAGAAACTTCTGAATATAAATCTGGTTTTTAGCTACTGGAAAACGCTTAAACTGGATTAATTCCTGATAGAAAAGAATTAAATTTAGATACAAGTTCCTTTTGCTAAAGAGCCTTCGTTGAAATTTAGGTCAAAATTACCCTGATTTTTGTAGTTTTAACGAAAATGGGACGTTATAATCCGTAAATCAGATGCTTATAGCAAAGTATACCGCATTTTACGATTCCCCTTTGGGCTGGATGGAACTTAACGCGTCAGCGGATCAGCTACATTCCGTACGTTTTGTAGAAGAAAAAGGTCAGCAGGTATTTACGCCCTTTCTACAGGAGGTTCAGCGACAATTACAGGAATACTTTGCTGGGAAACGCAAAGATTTTGACCTTCCGCTTTACCTCAGTGGAACATCGTTCCAGCAGAACGTCTGGCAATGTTTACGTGAATTGCCTTATGGCGAAACGATCTCATACCTAAATCTCGCCCGAACGATGGGTGACGAGAGGGCAACACGGGCGGTGGCCGCAGCGAATGCGAAAAACCATATTGCTCTGATTGTGCCCTGTCACCGCGTAATTGGCTCCGATGGCAAACCCGTAGGGTACGCCTGGGAAATCTGGCGAAAACATTGGTTACTTCAACACGAGCGACAAAATGCAGAAAAGGGTCAGTTGGAGTTGTTTTAAAAAGAACCGTATTAACGTTCGGGCCATCCCCAACGTTTATCCATAAAAAATATGAGTAAAATTAGTATGGCCGAACCTATTTCAACCCTGCGACAGACCTCGCCGGGACTACCCCTTAGTTCGGCTTCATCAGAGCTACAGGATCTCATCCGTAATACTACGGATTTGATTCAAATGATTGATTTACAGGGACGTTTTCTGTACGTAAACAAGGCCTGGAAGGATACCATTGGATACCGTTCGGCGGAGTTGAATCAGATGAATCTCCGGGATGTGATTCACCCGGAGTTTATGGAGGAGACCCTCAGCAAGTTCGACCGGGTTAAAAATGGAGAACAAATTCCTGATTTTGAGGCAGTTTACCGTCGTAAAGATGGTCGTCGAGTATACGTTTCCGGTTCGGTTAACTGCCGGTATGATGAAAACGGGAATCCCATCGTTTTTCGCTGTATTTTCCACGATACCACCGCTAAAAATCGGGCGGAAAATGCTCAGAATCTCTATTATCAGATCGCCAATTCGACGTTAAGCACGCGGAGTCTGGATGATTTGTATCATTTCATTCATGAGGAGTTAGGGAAGGTCATTGATACCAAAAACTTCTTCATTTCGCTGTACGATCCTTCGAAGAGTTACCTCTATTTTCCGTATTACGTCGATGAATATTTTGACAAGAACATTCGGTTTACCAAGCGGAAACTGGGAAATGGATTAAACGAGTACGCCATCGTAGCGAACCGTCCGTTGATGCTAACGGAAACTGAAATTCAGGAGCTAGCCCGTCAGAAAGTGCTTTACATCTACGGTCAGATTCCAAAAGTCATGCTATGCGTCCCGCTGCGAATTGGTGATCGGGTCACCGGAATTATCGGGGTAAAATCGTACGAGCGGACGAATAAATATGACATCCGTGACTTAGAGTTACTGGAATTTATCTCGGGTCAGGTGGCGGTGGCTATTGAGCGGAAACAGGCGGAAGCGGAGTTAGGGAAACAAACGGCTCGTCTGCACGCCATTTTTGAATCTTCCAGTCACTTGATGTGGACGGTAAATCGTCGTTTACAATTAACTTCTTTCAACGATAATTACATGAAGCTGATTCAGAGTCAGCTACACGTACCGCCTCAGGTAAACGTCACGACCGATCAGTTTGCCTGGCGATTGATGGATCCGGCTAACCGGAAGATCATGGAAGATAAGTACAAGGTTGCTTTCAAGGGCAAGGCCGAGTCGTATGAGGTCCATATGGATAACATTCGGCACGGCGAGGACATCTGGCTTGAAGTGTACCTGAATCCGATTTTGCTGGCGGATGGCCGCATTGAAGAAGTGGCCGGGATCGCCCGGGACATTACTCCCCTGAAACGCTCTGCCCGTGAATTGCTCAAGGCGAAGGAAGAAGCCGAACGTTCACTGAAAGTAAAAGAGCGTTTTCTGGCAAACATGTCCCACGAAATCCGAACCCCTATGAATGGGGTAATCGGCATGATCGACTTGCTAAGTAGCACGCATCTGGAAGATGAGCAGCGGGAGTACGTTCATACGATTAAGAAATCTTCGGAAACGTTACTGAATATTCTGAACGACATTCTGGATTTATCAAAAATTGAAGCGGGGAAAATGGTTCTTCATGAAGCACCGTTTGAGTTCCGAAGCGTTTTTGACAAGCTAATCAGTCTGTTCGGACAAACGGCTAAAAACCGTACTAATGCTCTCTCATACGAACTCGGCGAAGAATTACCCCAATACATCATCGCTGACGAAACGCGTTTACTACAGATTCTTTCGAACCTGACTTCCAACGCGTTAAAGTTTACGGAGCAAGGGTCGGTGAGTGTAAAAGTAACGAACCTTTCTACGCATGGAAAGTGGCATAAGATCAAAGTGGAAGTAACGGATACGGGAATCGGTATTTCTTCGGAAGGGCTGAAACAGTTATTCGGAGCTTTCCAGCAACTGGATAATACCACCCGCAAATCGTTCGGTGGAACGGGGTTAGGGCTTGCTATTTCGCGTGAGTTATCCCGTTTGATGAAAGGGGAGATGGGCGTTGAATCAGAAGTAGGAAAAGGGAGTACGTTCTGGTTCACGGTGGAGTTAAAGGAAACGATGATTGCTCCATTTCAGGAGAAAAAATATGCCGATGAATTCCAGATCATTGATTATCTGGCAAAAGAACAACCGTTGATTTTATTGGTAGATGATAATGCCGTGAACCGGAAAGTCGCCAGTGAAATTCTTTCAAAGGCGGGTTGCCGGGTAAAAACAGCAGATTCAGGACGCAAGGCTATTCAACTAGTGGAGGTGAGTGAGGCAGAAGATCCGTTCGATCTGATTCTGATGGATATTCAGATGCCCGATATGGATGGATTGGAGACGACGCACGAGTTGAGGAAGCTATTCGGTGACAAGCTGCCGCCGGTGTTAGCAATGACGGCGTATTCCATGAAAGAGGACCGGGAACGTTTTCTTAGTCAGGGTATGAACGATTATGTTTCCAAGCCCATTCGTGCTGAAGTACTGGTACTGAAAGTGAAAGAATGGGTAGACCGAGTAGCGAGTAGAAAGCGGGAGTTACTTAAAGAAGAGCCTAAAGAAATAGCTACCGTCCAGAAGAAGGTGATTCCGGTTACTCTGAATGATCTTTATGATTTTGCTGTCATTAATCAGCTGGCAGAACTGGCCGGTAAAGATATGGTAGAACAAGTGTTTGCCGAATTCGAACAGGAAGCGATTGAGCAAATCAAACTGGCGAAGGAGTTTTTCGAAAGTCAGGATTTTCAGGGCGTAGAATCCAATTTACATACCTTAAAAGGCAACGCCGGAACGTTAGGAATTGATCGCCTGCATGAAGTCGTAAAAACGCTGGAGTTAAAAACCAAAGTGGGTAACTTCAGTACGTTCACTAGTGAGTTTCCGCCCATTGAAGAAGAATTCAAGCACTTTCAGGAAACGTATCAGCGTGTACTAGAAACGCTTTCCTGAAGAAATCTCTAATGAAAGAAAAGAGCGACTGGCAATACTTTTGCCAGTCGCTCTTTTACTATATATCTGAATGGACTATTATTTACGAATCCGCATCGCTACGAAAGCCCACATTCGGGAAGGAATGGAGAGCAACCAAACGAGTAAATTAAACGCCAGATAGAAAACCGCAATAATGGGGTACGCCAGGATAAAAATGACATTGAAAATAATGGCACCGGGCGTTACGTATTTCGAGCGTTCGGGTCTTTTGATCATATACGTGAGTTTTACAAGATAGTAACGATAGAACGAAAGAAAGGTTCCGAGTGGTTTTGTAGTTTTTTATGAAACTGCCTGATTCAGCTTTAAATATTAAGATACAGCGAATATTATTGTTCAAGAGCCAGGTAACTAACTTCAGCCCGCACGCGACGGTCCGTCGGCATGAGTTTTTCAAAGGCCCGGGCGGAAAGACGAACAATCACACCACCCGCTGGACCCGTATCCGGTAATTTACCGATTACTTTCACAATTACGCTCTGATTATTTGCTTCATTCCGAACGGTCAGCATCGTTCCGATGGGAGCGGTTCGGTGAAGGGCCAGGTATTTTCCTGATTTATCCTGAGCATCAATTAACTCACATAAACCCGTTTCAATAACCTTTTTTGCTCCCGTGCTAGCATTAGGAACGGGTTCATTCTCCGTTCGAACGGGAGTAAGAACTTCTGCTTCTGGCTTTGGAGCCGTAACGGGCTTGGTGATCGTTGGCTGAGGTGCGGGCTCGGGTTTGGCCTTGGTCGTATCGCTTTTCTTAGGTTGCTCCTGAACGGCAACTTCGGGTTTGCTGGGCTCTGGCTTCTTGGCTTCTACAACGGGTGGCGTTTTTACTGGAGCTGCTACAGCTTCCGTCTTACCGGGATCTGAGAGGTATAATACCTGCCCAAATTTTACGGAACCATCGGCCGGAATGCCATTCCATTTTTTCAAATCAGCTGTACCCAGGTCATATTTACGAGCAATGCTGAACAGAGTTTGACCCGATTCTACTTTATGCGTTTTAGGTGTATTGCCATTAGCAGGAGCCACCGCCGCTATAGTAGCCTGTTCTGGACGACGCCAGGGGCGGGGAATTCGAACAACTGATTCCGAACGCAGATTACCGGAAAAATCAGGATTGACTGCCTTGAATTCATCCAGCGTGACGTTGTATTTCTTGAGTAAACTATATAAAGTCTGCCCCGGAGTTACCTGATACACAATCAGCGTTTTTCCGTTCTTCCATTCCGTACCGATGGAATCCAAAGGCATGGAACGGGCCGAAGTATGTAATGAGTTTAGACAAAAGAGGCCGAGTAGGGAGAGAAAAAAATTAGGATACCGCATAGCAGCAAAGATAGACTTGATCTTTTATATAAATGACTTGGTGTCGCCAGTTGACAAAGGTAGTATGCCCTTGAGCTTCGCCTAAAAAAAGAGACTCATGCCACTGAACCTGACCCGTTTTAGTAACGATTAACAGATTGTTTTTTAGCTTGTCTGCCTCGTAAAAATAATAAGAAATTATGATCAATAACGGAAGTTCCAAATAATCACAGGCTCCGATAGGCTGATTTTCAGTAATATATCTGATTAATTTTTGTAAAGCATTCAAATACTGGTTTCCCTCGGGATAGTGACGCGGAATACCGATTTCGGTTTTAAGGTTGGTAGGCGAAGAGATCGTGGTTTGCATGCCCGTCCGTAAGTCCAGAAAAATATTTTTTTCCTCTATTACCTGAACGCTAATCATTTGATCTACCGTCTCCTGCCAGATGGCCCCTGAGACCGTCCATAAAGGTTGTCCGGTACGACCATCGATGGCGTGAAGAGCCGTAGGTCGGGGAACTTCAGGATTATCGAAGCTATGGCATAATAAAATTCCATGGAAACAGCCTAGAAAATTAATCCACCAGGGTACTTCTACGGCAGGATTGACCTGGTCAGGTATACATTGGCCATTTTCATCGCACGTAACCAATTGAACGTAAGCCTTCCGCTGCTCAGAGTCACGAAATTCAATACCTAAATAAGGCTCATAAGGATCCGGAGAAATTTTATAAATCGGATGTGGCAAAGGTAAACGTTGCATACTCGACACTGGAATAAAAATTTACAACTAACAATCTTATGCATTTAGCTGCCGTTACTCTACTAATAGTTTATTGAATGCAGCTAAGCTTCATTAAATTGCTGACGGAAGGATAAGGTTCCTTCCCTATTTACCTTCCATTCTTTCAACTGAGTAAAAACTTCAGTTTTAAAACGTATGCAAAAGTATTCCATCCTTTGGGCCGATGACGAAATTGACCTGTTAAAACCATATATTCTTTTTCTCCAGCAAAAAGGGTACGAAGTAACGCCCGTCAATTCAGGGGCTGATGCTTTGGAACAACTTGAAAACAATACCTTCGATGTTGTTTTTCTGGATGAAATGATGCCTGGTTTAACAGGCCTTGAAACGCTTGCCCAACTCAAACAACAGTGGCCAAACCTTCCGGTCGTAATGATTACCAAATCGGAAGAGGAACATATCATGGAGGGAGCCATCGGTTCTAAAATTGCCGATTACCTGATTAAGCCCCTAAACCCCAATCAAATTTTACTTTCGGTTCGTAAGATTCTGGAATCGAGACGTTTAGTAGAGGAAAAAACAAATCTGAGTTACCAGCAGGAATTCCGTCAATTGTCCATGCAATATCAGGATCGCATAGGGCATGAAGAGTGGGCTGACATTTATAAGAAGTTGGTATACTGGGAGTTAGAGATTGATGCGACTCCCAATAAAAGTATGGAAGAAGTAATGAATATGCAGAAGTCAGAAGCTAATGCGAACTTCTGCAAATTCATTGAAGACAACTACGAAGACTGGATTAACGAGCCTAAAGCCGATAAGCCCATTTTGTCGAATATGCTGCTTCGAAAAAAGGTGTTTCCACATTTGCAGGCAGGAAATCCTTTGTACTTTATTCTGATTGATAATTTCCGCTATGATCAGTGGAAATTGATTGAGCGAACGCTGACGGAATACTTTACTATTGACGAAGAAAGTCATTACTATTCCATTCTGCCAACGACTACTTCTTTTGCTCGAAATTCCATTTTCTCAGGCTTATTTCCCAGCGAAATAGAGAAGCAATATCCCCGTCTCTGGGTGCACGATATTGAAGGCGACCAGAAAAATGATGAAGAAGGGCTGAATGTGCACGAGGAAGAATTTCTACAAATGCAATTACAGAAAAGTCGCCTTGGACACATTAAGATGTCTTATCATAAGATTCTGAATGTCAATCAGGGGAAGGCTCTGGTTGAAAATTTCAATAACGTTTCAAATAACGATCTCGTTGCTGTTGTTTACAATTTCGTGGATATGCTTTCCCATGCCCGCACAGATTCAACGATGATCAAAGAATTAGCGGCGGATGAATCGGCTTACCGAAGCCTGACGAATTCCTGGTTTCAGCATTCCCCTTTACTGGATTTCCTGAAGAAGATTGCTGAAAAAGGCGGTCGAGTTGTATTAACGACCGATCACGGTATGATTCGGGTTCAAAAGCCCGTTCGGATCATTGGCGATCGTTCTGTTAATACCAACCTTCGTTACAAGCAAGGGAAGAATCTGAATTTTGATGAAGACCATGTCATGGTTTGCCGTCGTCCGGAAGCTTTCGGGTTACCAAAGTTCAATGTGTCTTCAGCGTATGTATTTACCATGGAAGATTACTTCTTCGCGTATCCTAACAATTACAATTATTATGTCAATTACTACAAAGACACCTTTCAGCACGGAGGGGTCTCTCTGGAAGAGATCATTGTGCCTGTCGTTCAGTTAAAGGCGAAGTAAGTAATAGAAAATTCATATAAATTTTAAAGCCCATTCAAAGTATTTGAATGGGCTTTTCTATTATTACATCTAAAACCGTACAATAACATTCTTTCAAACTCACGGTTAAGTTATACTAGGATGAGCTAAATATATTTTACTTTGCATTGATTAATAAGATAAGGATTTTTTCCTAACTTATTTTTCTAAGCGATCTAGCCCGTGATGTATGCGTTATTTTACCTTCATTGTTTTTGTAATCGTATTAGTATCTCTGAAACCTGTTGAAGCTCAAGACAATGATAGTCGGGAAGCATCAGGATCTTATTTCGTTCAGGCAGCAACCACGGCTCTTTCTACGGCAAACCGGGTACCTTTCTGGCTCCAGACCAATCAATACGGCACTATTCCCATAAAACCTCAGGCTGGTTTATTCTCAGCAGGAGTTAAGTATCGGGTTCCCCTGTCAAAATACAATAATAACTGGTCCGTCGATGGGGCTTTTGAAGGGCTTATTCAAACGCAAAACCCAAACGTAAAAGGAATTATCACGGAAGGGTATTTGAGAGTTAATTTTAAGAACTGGGAATTGTACGGCGGCAGAAAACGAGAGTATGTAGGACTATCGGATACGCTGACGGGTACAGGATCTTTGAACTGGTCTGGTAATTCCTTGCCTATTCCGCAAATTCACATTGGTACTAAAAAATTCATTGGCGTACCTGGAATTGGGAAGTGGCTTAAGTATAAAGCCTATTTTGCTCACGGTTGGTTTGAAAACTACAACTCGTTCACAAAGAATGCCTATTTGCATCAAAAAGGTTTTTATTTAAAATTCGGGCAGGAAAACTGGCTTATTAATCTCTACGGGGGATTAAGCCACTTTGCTCAATGGGGTGGGTATGCTCCTGATCTGAAAGGCGATCCGGGTATTCTGTCAAAAGATGGGCAGTTCAATGATTCCTGGTTTGCCTACTGGAATGGCGTTGTACTCGCAAAAAGTATGCAGGTTAGGTATGGATATAAGGGTTACCCCCTTGATGATTTTATCTCGATTGACGTAAACCGCATAGGAAACCACCTGGGGACAATAGATGCAGCAGTGGAGGTAAAACACTGTGATTTCAATCTGTTCTTCTATCGTCAAAGTATGTTTGATGACGGATCCTTGTTCTACCTCATTAATATTGACGATGGATTAAATGGCGTTCGCTACATCAACCACATCCCGCAGGCAACGGACGTTCATATTGAACGAATAGGGTTTGAATATTTAAGTACGATTAGTCAGGGAGGACCTAATTTCCTAATTGAAGATCCTTTGAAAAGAGGAGGGGATAACTACTTCAATCACAGTCAATACCAGGACGGATGGACGTATTTTGACCGCTCGATTGGTACACCCTTCATTCAGCCGGATAGTGACCTGAAAGAGAGTGTACGAACGAATGTTCGAGGAATGCCTAATAACCGTGTACAGGTATTTAATCTCGCATTTTTAGGAAAGTATAAAAAACGGGCAACCTGGGAAATACGTGGTTCCTTTAGCCGGAACTTTGGTACGTATAATAACGTAGGACAAGTTCCTTATGTTAATGGTCCTTTTAAACAATTCTCTGGTTTAATTCGGCTGGGTCTGAAAACTTCCTGGCTTGGAGGAAGTGAATTCACGGGGGCTTTAGCCCTGGACCGTGGCGAGATGTATGACAATACGCTGGGAGCGTACTTAGGGATTCGCAAAACAGGAATGATTGGCGGGAGGTACCGATGATCAGATCAGCTGAAGCATAAAAAAGAGCGAGTGAACTTGAAAGTTCACTCGCTCTTTTTTATAGGTAATAACTTATTAAGCTAGACGTAATCGTTACGTTCAAAAACGCGGTTGTTTTCGCAACGTAACATCCGTTGTGGAAACTTACGAATCAGGTCAAAATCGTGCGTAGCCATCAAAACTGACATTCCCGACTTATTAATGGAAAGGAATAAACGCATGATTTCTTCCGAAACTTCCGGGTCAAGGTTACCCGTAGGCTCATCGGCCAGTAGAATTTGCGGATCATTCAACAAGGCCCGGGCAATCCCCACGCGTTGCTGCTCACCACCCGAAAGCTGATAGGGCATTTTACTCATAGCTCCGCTGAGTCCTACCCGAATCAGGACTTCGGCGATCCGGGTTTTCATTTTCATGGAGTCCGTCCAGCCTGTAGCTTTTAAAACAAACTCCAGATTCTGGGTGATATTCCGATCCATAAAAAGCTGAAAATCCTGAAAGACAATGCCTAGCTTCCGGCGTAAAAATGGAATGTTGGATCGGCGAATAGAGTTGAGTTCATATCCCGCAATTTGTCCAGAACCCTTCGTAAGCGGCAAATCCGCATAAAGCGTTTTAAGCAGTGAGCTTTTACCACTTCCTGTTCGCCCAATCATATAGACAAATTCGCCTTTCCCAATAGAGAAATTAACATTTTCCAGAATCAACTTATCGCCAGCCTGAAAAATGTCCGCGTTAATTACCTGAACAATGGGTTGATTTGTAAAAGCTGTATTAATCATAAACTAGTTTTCAGTGTACTGTTTTCAGTTTCTATTTAAGTGATAAACGAAAATGAAAGCCGTTCCAGTTTTAGGGGAAACATATTCGAGGTAATTCTAAAACAAGTACCCCGGCAAATAGTTTGCAAATTAAACGCCTAATTACTTTAACGAAAGTTCGAGGGGGGCGAATTCAGTTCAATTCTGGAATACAGCCTTGGAAAGCCCGCAGATAGAGGCTAATTTTGTATGAAAATAAGTTACCTGTAATTGATTAGTTTACTGGGCATTAGCAGTAATGAGCTGACTATTAGCAAGTTTTGTTCAACCTTTTACATCATTGAAACTAATCATATCTATCACTTTTTATTGTTAGGTCTTCGAATTAAGCTATGGAAGCTACGCAAACGTACATCCCTTACAAAGTAAAAGACATTTCGCTGGCCGAATGGGGTCGCAAAGAAATCCGTCTGGCTGAAGCTGAAATGCCAGGTCTGATGTCTATTCGTAAAGAATATGGGCCTCAGAAACCCCTGGCTGGAGCTCGCGTAGCCGGATGTCTGCACATGACCATCCAAACGGCGGTTTTGATTGAAACATTAGTAGAGCTTGGAGCAGAAGTAACCTGGTCTTCTTGTAATATTTTCTCAACGCAGGATCATGCGGCGGCGGCTATCGCTGCTGCGGGCGTGGCTGTTTACGCCTGGAAAGGCATGAACGAAGAAGAATTCAACTGGTGTATTGAGCAAACGTTGTTCTTCGGCCCTGAGCGTAAACCTCTCAACATGATTCTGGATGACGGTGGCGACTTAACCAATATGGTTTTTGACGAATACACCGAACTGATTGATGGAATCAAAGGTCTTTCTGAAGAAACGACTACGGGTGTTCACCGGTTGTACGAGCGTTTCCGCAAAGGAACGTTATACCTCCCTGCAATCAACGTTAACGATTCAGTAACGAAATCTAAGTTTGATAACAAATACGGCTGTAAAGAATCGCTGGTAGATGCAATCCGTCGTGGTACGGATCTGATGCTGGCGGGTAAAGTTGCCGTAGTTGCCGGTTATGGTGACGTAGGTAAAGGTTCAGCGGAGTCACTTCGTGGAGCAGGTTGCCGGGTATTAGTAACTGAAATCGATCCAATTTGTGCTCTTCAGGCGGCTATGGATGGCTATGAAGTAGTAACAATGGATGATGCGGCCCCTCGTGCGAATATATTCGTAACGGCTACGGGTAACGTAAACATCATCAAGGAACGTCACTTCCGTGCGATGAAAGATAAAGCGGTTGTTTGTAACATTGGTCACTTCGATAACGAAATCGACATGGCCTGGTTGAACGGTGCTTACGGTTCTGCAAAAACGCAAATCAAGCCACAGGTTGATTTGTATGACATCGATGGTAAGGAAGTAATCGTGTTAGCTGAAGGTCGTTTAGTAAATCTCGGCGTTGCGATGGGTCACCCTTCTTTCGTAATGTCTAACTCTTTCTCAAACCAGACGTTGGCACAGATCGAGTTATGGACCAACACGGATAAATACGAGAAAAAAGTATACGTATTACCTAAGCACCTGGATGAAAAGGTAGCTGCTCTTCACCTCGAGCACATTGGTGCCAAGCTTGAAAAGCTGGAACCTGCTCAGGCTGAATATATTGGGGTAACGGTTGAAGGTCCTTTCAAATCAGATCAATACCGTTACTAGTCGTATCGTATTCATTGAAAAGCCGGGCATCCTTATGGAAAGCCTGGCTTTTTTTTTTACTTGCAGTCTGATCAAGTATATTGATTATCAGAATAGCCAACTCATTGAATTTTCCCTCGTTCATGACAAAAATCTTAGCTATAATCGGATGGATGCTGCTGGCCTTACCTCAGAGCTGGGCACAGATGGAACCGGAAGAAAATTTGCGACAGAATTTAAATCGCTTTCGTACGAATTATGACGTAACTTTTTACGAGCTTGATGTAAAGGTCATTCCTCAGACTCAGTCGCTGGAAGGTTCGGCTACCATGCATTTCAAGACGCTTGAAAATGTTTTTCGCATACAGGTTGACCTGTATGAGAACCTGGAGGTCACGAACATTAGCTATCAGAAACAGAAGCTAAATTTTACCAGAAAAGGGCAAGCAATTTTTGTAGACTTTCTGGAGCCGATTGAGAAAGATAAGCTTATATCCATACGCATCGATTATAAAGGAAAGCCACTAGCTACGCAAAACGCTCCTCAGCAGGGCGGGTTTGACTGGAGACAAAATTTATCTGGCAAAGATTGGATTGCGGTTTCTCCCCAGCAGACGGGAGCTAGCGTGTGGTGGCCCTGCAAAGATCATATTTCGGATCAGGCCGATTCCATGCGGATAAAGGTTGCGGTTCCCAAGGAGTTAACGGCTGTTTCCAATGGTCGTTTATTGCAGGTGGTGAAAAGCCGCCCCGATGGATTCTGGTCTTATGAATGGAAGGTTAGCGATCCTATCCAGACGACGAATGTGATGATGAGTATCAGTAATTATGTTCAAATCAAAGACGTCTACCAATCGGAAGAATATGGGGATCTGGCTTTGAGTTATTACGTCTTACCAACCAACGAAGCCAAGGCAGAGGCCCATTTCAAGCAGGTAAAAACAATATTACGAACCTACGAACGAATCTTCGGTAAATATCCTTTCTGGCGGGATGGGTTGGGCATTGTTGAAACGCCTTTTCAGGGTGTTTCATCGCATGGACTTATTCCATACGCTAATTTTTACCGCAATATTCCTGAAGATAACGTTGACTATACGATCTTGCACGAGACGGCATCCCAGTATTTTGGCAACAGTATCGCGAATGAGAATGAGGCCAGTAACTGGATTCCTGAAGCTTTCTCTACTTACGCCGAAGCTCAGTTTATTGAGCGTAGAAAGAGTTATATGGATGCGTTGAATTATCTCAAGAAATACCGGAAAAACATCAAGAACGCTTTACCACTGGCGAGCCTGTCCAATACAGTTCAGATCCGGACCGACCAGGATCCGGCTTATAAAGGGGCCTGGATTATTCATACGCTTCGAAAAGTAGTGAACGATGATTCCATCTGGTATGCCATTCTAAAAGACATTCCTCAGCATTTTGCTCACAAGCTCGTGACGAATGAATCGCTGGTACTATATTTAAATCAGCAATTAGGACTGGACTGTACGCCTTTTTTTAACCATTACCTCTTTCAATTAGAACCGCCCGTATTTGAATTTATGGCGGTAGATAATCCCAAACGCTATAAAATCACGTTTCGCTGGCGGTCGCGGGCTCCAGGTTTTAAGATGCCGATGCGGGTGACGTTTGGCGATCGTTACCAAACGATCTACCCGACTCAGGAGTGGCAAACCCTAACGCTTCCCAAACAGGATGGGCAGAAGTTTGTCCTGGATATGGATCGATTCTACATCTATGGAAACCACTTGCCTTTACCTCAATAAGTTGGTACGGGATTTTCGAGTCTGACTTATAAACTAAAGAGATATAAGTTATGGCCGAAGTAAAAGAGTTATCGCACAGCGAGCAGATCGCCTTTCTAAAAGATAAGATTAAAGAAGTGAGAGTAGCCATGTTGACTACCTTCAACGATGAAGAGGGCTTACGAAGCAGGCCCATGGCGACTACCGAAATGGAGAACGACGGTACCTTGTGGTTTTTCACGAAAGAGCATTCACGTAAAACCGACGAGGTGCATCAGGATCACCGCGTAAGCGTTTCATATGCTGATCCTAACAATAATACTTACGTAAGTGTACAGGGACGGGCAAAAGTTGTCACTGATAAAGCCAAGTTGGAGGAGCTTTATACTCCCGTTCTGAAGGCCTGGTTTCCCGATGGCATTGATGACCCGGAACTGGCTTTGCTGAAAGTTACCATTGAAGAAGCAGAGTTTTGGGACAGCTCTTCCAATAAACTGGTAAATGGTTTTCGAATGCTAAAAGCAGCCATTACAGGCACTACCTTCGAAAGTGGTCAACATGGAACTGTGACTTTATAGGATGAAAACAAAAGAGGCCTGATCAAACAGGCCTCTTTTGTTTTACTTACACCACTCAAAGTAAAAGGTGCTACCTACACCTGGCGTTGATTCTAACCAAAATTTCCCACCCTGTTCTTCCACCAACACTTTTAAGATGTTCAGGCCTACGCCCGTTTTTCCATCGCCGGTTTGTGAAGGGGTGTCATTGACTCCAAATAATTCGAACAGGTTATTCTGTCCCTCCTGAGTAATGCCAGGGCCATTATCGCGAACGTAAAATTCATAAGCACCAGGTGTTTCCCGAC
This sequence comes from uncultured Siphonobacter sp., assembly GCA_913774715.1. GTDB lineage: Bacteria > Bacteroidota > Bacteroidia > Cytophagales > Spirosomataceae > Siphonobacter. The sequence goes on from CAJYHS010000155.1 coordinate 42,121, forward strand.
AGCCTACTTCAACTGTACCATCTGGTTTATCATTGTATTTAATTGCGTTGCTGATCAGGTTCTGAAAGACCTGCTGGAGTTTAAGTTTGCGGGTAAAAAAGGTGGGCATTTCCCCTTCAATGGTGGCTTGTATGTTTCTGGGAGGAAAAAGAAGCGTAAAGATTTGCTCAACCATTTCCTGAACATTTACCTCTTCTACGGTCTGCTCGGACAAACTTTTTCGGGAATAATCCAGAATTTCAGTAATCATATTTGAAAGATGATACGTCGCCTTTTGGGACAGATTCATGTATTCCTGAAATTCTTCTTTACTCAAACTTCCGTCTTCGTATTGCATTTCCAATAGAGAAAGCATACTGATGATGCCATTCAGGGGCGACTTCAGATCGTGAGCAACGATATAAACGAAGTTCTCTAACTGCTTATTGGTACGTCGAAGGGCCTCTGCAGTATTTTTCAGTTGACTTTGGTAGCGATACAATTTCTCAAAGACACTTACTTTTGCCTGAGTTACTCTGAAATCCAGTGGTTTCTGAAGGTAATCTACGGCTCCTTCATCATAACCCTTCAGGACGTATTGCTGTTCTTTGTTAAGAGCGGTAACGAAAATGATGGAAATGTCTCGGGTTTTAGGATTAGACTTTAAAATGCGTGCGACCTCAAATCCATCCATGTCCGGCATTTGTACATCGAGCATAATTAACCCAATCTGAGGGTTACGCAAGACTATTTTCAGAGCCTCGTTACCGGATAGAGCTTTTAAGAAGACCCGATTATTCTGTGCCAGCATTTCTTCCAGCGAAATCAGGTTTTCTTCCCGATCATCTACCAGAAGAATGACAAAATCAGTTAAGGAATCGGTACTGGTCATGAGGTTACTATAGATTTACAGAGAAAAAAGACAGTTTATGATTTCCGAAGGATTTATCAGAGTTGCTTCGGGTACTTGCTTTAAGCCCGTTAAAGGCATGATTGAAAATTCGCTAAGACTGGGATCTTGGATGAAAGCTTTTCCTCCCATCTGAACCAGATGAGCCAGTCCTCGGGCTCCATCTGTATTAGATCCGCTCAGTAATAATCCCACCGCTTGTTGCCCGTATACATCAGCAACACTTTCAAAGGTTGGGTCAATAGAAGGTCTGCTGTAATGGATGGTTTCCGAATAATCCAGACTAAACGTCCGATCATTTTCTACCAGTAAGTGATAATTTTGGGGAGCCAGATAAATCTGATTGGGAACAATCTGGTCCTTATCATTCGGCTCAATGACCTTCGTATACTTATTCAGGCTCAAAACCTTATCCATTTCACTGAGCCCTGATTTCTGACGATGCATTACTAAGATAAGAGCAAAAGAAAATGTTTCGGGTAATTGTTCAATGAGTTTGCTAACAACTGGAAAACTTCCAGCTGAACCCCCAATAACTACTATTTCTGGTAAAGCATGAGACATAAAATCAAGGAACGTTACCCGATTTAACACGACTAGTTTTTACGTCTGAAAATCTTGGCATCGTCTTTAATGGAATCAAATTTCGGACGTACATCCATGAATAACAGTGATTCCTTCATGCCCAGAGCCATGTAGCCCAGTGGAACGAGGCTGTCGTAAAATAAATGTAAAACCCTGTTTTGCAAGGTCTTATTAAAATAAATCAGTACGTTACGACAGCAGATGAGCTGAAATTCATTAAAAACCTGATCCGTTACCAGGTTATGCTGGGAGAACAATACGTTTTTCAGTAAAGACGAATCCAGAATGACGTGATCGCGTTTTGCTTCGTAGTAAGAAGAAAACTCTTCCATACCCCCAGAGCGTATGTAATTGGCCGTATACTCCTTCATGGCATTCAAAGGCATGATTCCCTTTCGAGCCTTTTCCAAATTGGCTGGGTTTAAATCCGTCGCATAAATGCGGGTTCGTTCGAGTAATCCGGCTTCTTTTAACAGAATAGCCATCGAGAATACTTCTTCACCGGTAGCACAGCCTGCATGCCAGATTTTGATAATCGGGTAGGAGGCCAGCCGGGGAATTACCGTTTCCCGCAATGCCTTATAGAAAAGCGGATCCCGGAACATTTCAGTGACGTTCACCGTCAGCGTTTGCAAAAACCAGTTGAAAAACGAAGGTTCGTTAAGCAAATGATGCTGTAAATCGTAAATGGTCTTCACGCTGGCGGCCTGCATGCAATGCTTTACCCGACGGGTGAAGGACGCTCGTGAATAATCCCCAAAATCGTACCCGTATTGCTCTCTGATTAGTTGAATAATATCATCTATTTGTTCGGGTAGAATATCAATCCATTCATTCATAAATCGCTTTGGCTAATGGTCCTGAATAAGCCAACAGCAGTGTTAACCTTGCGAAAGCCAGACTCGTATTAAGGATAATAACTGCTTACTGTCAACCGGTTTGGTGATATAATCAGAAGCTCCTGCTTCGATGCATTTTTCCCGATCCCCTTGCATGGCTTTAGCGGTCAGAGCAATAATTGGTAGTTTTTCAAAACGCTGGTTGGACCGAATGTGCCGCATGGCTTCATATCCGTCCATTTCCGGCATCATGATATCCATTAATACCAACGTTGTATCAGGGTTATCTTCGAGTGATTCGAGCGATTCCCGGCCGTCTCCAGCGGTAATGACGTGCATTTCGTGCTCTTCCAGTAAAGTGCTTAAAGAAAACACGTTTCGCATGTCGTCATCGACTACCAGTACTTTCTTACCCTTTAATGCTTTTTCGGGAATAATGGCCTGAGCTTTTGGCAACACTGGTGGGTTTTCTACTTTAAACAAAAATAGTTCCAGCTCATCCAGCAGTCGATCTTTAGCCAACTGGGAATTACGGATAATAACATCCGAAACCTTCTTCAGCCTGTTTTCATCGGCAGGTAATAAATCCTGATTCATGAACAGAATGGTAGGTATCCGCCGTGTTCCCCGGGCGATCTGAATGGTCTGAAGGTTTTGCAACGAGTTTTCTACTGAATCGCCGGAATCCACTAAAATGCTGTGGAAATCCTCCGTCATCACCCGATTTGAAGCCTCCTCAAGGCTATGTACAAACTGGGTATGAATGTGGTAATCACGCTCCTGAAGCCATTTCTTGACTGAATTTTCCAGAACCTGATTTTCTGTAAGAATTAATAACTTCTTTTCAGTTGAAGGAATATCAGCGGCAAAATGGGTGAATACTTCGTCCAGAGTATCCTGAGCGGCAGATTTGCTGGTGTAGGTTTCAACTCCGTCCATTACCTCCTTGGGCTTGTCTGCCGAAGTAATGATGTGAACAGGAATGGGCTTCAGGAGAGGGTCACTTTTAAGGTATTTTAGAACTTCCCAACCATTAATGCCGGGAAGTTTAATATCCAGTAAAATGGCTGCGGGGAAATACTTTCGGGCATAATACAATCCTTCCTCTCCATTGATAGCTACAAGGGTTTTGTAGCCTTTGGTTCGGGCATAATCGCGGAGGAGGTGAGCGAAAAGGGGATCATCTTCGATGATAAGAATACTTCGATCATGGGACTGAAGTGTTTCTCGATCATCATGCACAATGTCCTGGTCTATTCGATGTTCCGGGAAATGAGTTTGCTCCGAAACCACTTTTTCAGCAGATGCGTGCTCTGAACTGATATAGTCGGTCGCGGGAAGGTAAAGCGTAAATTTACTGCCTTTACCAACGGTGCTTTCTACTTTTATTTCTCCTCCCAGCAGATGAGCGAGTTCTTTGCAGATGGACAACCCGAGTCCGGTTCCTCCGTATTTACGATTTGTAGATCCGTCCGCCTGCTGAAAGGCTTCAAAAATCAGTTGTTGTTTGTCGGCGGCAATACCAATGCCGGAATCCTGAACACTCAAAGCTAATACTTCGCTGGCCTCACTAAGATTCTGGGCAAAGAAACCCATTCGGGGACGAAGCAGATCAATACTAAACTTGATCGTACCACCCGCAGGCGTAAATTTAAAGGCGTTGGAAAGTAAGTTTTTAATGATCTGCTCAATGCGTTGCTGATCGCTGGAGAAGCTCTGCGGAGCTACTTCGCCCCGGATAGTCTGGAAAGTAATGCCCTTCTCATCCGCCAGAGCCCCGAATAATTCCTGCATATTTTTCAAGACGTGAGCCGAATGCACTTCTTCCTGAATGACATCAATCTTACCCGCTTCAATTTTCGATAAGTCCAGAACGTCATTGATCAGCGTTAAGAGGTCATTTCCCGATTTGAAAATAACCCGGGCGTGTTCTACCTGTTTATCTGTCAGATTTCCGGGCTTATTATCGGCTAGTAAGCGGGCAAGAATTAAGACACTGTTCAACGGCGTTCGTAACTCATGAGACATGTTAGCCAGGAATTCCGATTTGTATTTACTCGTCATTTCCAGCTCCCGTGCCTTGATTGCCAATGCTTGCCGAGCGGCTTCCATGGCTTCGTTACGTTCTTCCAGCTCAGCATTTACCTGTCTTAGTTCTTCTTCCTGTACCCGCATTTCCTCCTCGGAGGCCTGAAGGGCTTCTGCCTGTCGGGTAAGCTCTTCGTTGGTTTCCCGAAGGGAATTCTGCTGATCTTCGAGTTCTTTTTTCTGTTTCTGAACCTGCGTAAGTAACAGATTATTAGCTTCCTGAATCAAACTGGCATCAAGAGCTACTGCAATGTTATCACCTACAGTTTTCAATAAAGCCAGCGATGCTTCAGTGAAAGGTTGAAAAGAGGCTAACTCAATGACACCCTTTAAGCTGTTATCTACCCACAACGGCAGAAAAATCAGCTCTTTCGGAAGTGCCGAACCAAGTCCTGCTTCCAGATGCCAGAACGTAGAAGGAATGTTTACCAGGTGTTGTAACTGCTTATCCTGAGCCGCTTTGCCAATCAATCCTGCTCCCATGCTGTACTCACCGGGCGTATTTTGAGGAAGACCGATGGCCGCTTTACGCACCAATGTTTTTTCGTTTACTACGTATAAAGCAGCAGCCTGGATATTTAGGTAAGAGACTAATTGCCGAATAATTGAACTGACAAGAGATTCAGTGTGATGCGTAACCTGTAAACTATCATTAATGATGGAAACGCCCGTAAGGAGCCAGTTTTTCTGTTCGGATTCCAAATTGAGCTTAGAAACATCCTCAAGCTTGATACTTAACTCTTTCTGAGCCGCCTGTCTTTGTTTTAATTCTTTGAATATCAAATAGATGAGTAAAGAGGCAATGAGAATCGCAACGCTCATTGAGATTAAAATCGTTACTCCCGCTACCTGGAAAGCTGAAGCCTGAGTCGTTTGTCGTTCTTTCAATAACTCTTCCTCAATCGATACCATCTTATCAATATCCGAGCGGATGGCATTGATTCGATTACTCTCTTCATTAATGGTTTTAAGGTTATGAATGGAGTTCTCGGGCAAAGACCAAAACGTCATGGTAGCCTGTAACTTTTCTTCAACCCGGGAAAGATGAAAGGTCTGAGAGGTATTATCAGCCATCAACTTTTTTAACGTTTTCAGTTGTTCCTCCAGTTGTTGACGAGCCGTGGCAAAATCCTGTTCAGAGTGTGTGTTCAGAGGGTTAACCCGGCGATCACGCTGAGCTACGTGCATTTTCTGGACAAGGCTACGGGTATTCTCCAGGTGGTTAATCGTTTGATAGGTATGCGAAACCCATTCCGAATCTTCGGCCTGCTTAAGAAAAGTGCGATAAGTAACCACCCCGACTATGACTAGTAGGGTAATGCCTAATATGAATATGAGATTGACTCGACTTCTGGCGGATAAAGAGAACATACACTAGCTCTGGGAAAGAAACAGTACTTAAAAAGGGCCGGGCCCATCAAGAGGCAAATTACGTAAGAGTATATACAAATGTTAAGAACGAAGGGAGGTATTTTTTAGTAAAATGGGATAGAATTAGATAAATTGCTGTCAGAAGTCCACTAAAGGCGGCAAATTGAACCTATCCAGGATTATTTTGTGTTTCGGTGGTGAAATTAATCTCATACAGTACACCCACTTTTTCCACTTGATCTAGTAAAGAAAATTACGTGCTTTTTTCGGGCATGTCTATAAATTATTCAAGCAGAAAGAATCGGTTTTCCGTATTCTATGAAATTGATCGTATGACGTTCAAATCTCCCTCGATATTAATTGCAGAAGATGAGGTGTTAACATTGAAGATGTTGACCTACCGTCTGCAGAAAGAAGGCTTCGCCGTGCAGAGTGCATCGGACGGTAAGCAGGCTTTAGAGTTACTAAGTCAATCAAAGCCCGATATTGTTTTGACGGATTTAATTATGCCTCACCATACCGGAATTGAGGTCCTCAAGTACGTTAAAGAACAGGTAAGTAAAGAAATACCGGTTCTGGTACTTTCCGGTTTAGGTCAGGAGTCAACGGTTACGGAAGCCATGAACCTGGGAGCGGCTGGTTACCTGGAAAAGCCCGTAAACCCGAACGATCTGATACACATGATTAAGAAAATTTTTCAGGAAGAATATTCCTAACAAAAAAGGCCAGATCATCGTCGGGCCTTTTTTGTTAGGAATTATTATTTTCCATTTAATCACGTAAATCAATTACTTCAACGCCTGGATATTTGGCCTTATTGAACGTAAACTGCTGATCCGTCACGGCCACATTGGGAGTGAATTTACTGATTTTGAAATTCTGTACTTTTCCCGATTTATCCGTAATCTGCCAGCTCTGAAGGGTATTGTCTTTCTGAGAGATAGTTAAACGGACCTTTGCTACGTTTGATGATTTTCCCTTGTTAGGCGTCAGGTCAACTACCGCATTTCCTGCTTTACTTTCGCTAACTAGCTTATAGCTATAGCCATTTTTATAAATGTTATAAATGTTAGCGGGACTAAATTCATTGCTGCTGGGGTCGTTAGTGGAAAGGTTGACCTCGTTGGCATCCTTCACGTACGTGGCTACCGTTTTACCATCATTAAAAACCTCCTGACTCGCTAGTTTCAAGTGATATTTTCCTGATTTGGTAGTAATTACGCCAGATTCCGAACCGTAGCTAAAGGCCGCACTGAAGGAAGAAAAGGACTTGTATTTTTTACTCATGGCGTCCAGAATAGCGGCGGCTTTAGACTCCTGAGCCTGACTAATAAGGGGGCTGATGAATAGGAGAGTAGCAAAAAAAAAGTGTCGAATATGCATGGTATATTGTTTCATGGAGTTATAAAAAATAACGGAAAGGGCCGTTACTTGGTTTTGAGGCTATTGTTAAAAATTGTGAACCAAACAGTGCTCCGGACTTATATATAAATAGCCACGGGCGTTAACCCGTGGCATCAGACTCGGTGATAAAAGCGAATGATTATAATCGCAATTCTTTAAATAGTTCTTCCAGTCGTTCTTCACTCTGAATCAATACTTCACGAGCTTTTGATCCTTCGAACGGACCGACAACGCCAGTGGCTTCCAGCTGATCCATAATGCGGCCCGCCCGGTTATAGCCAAGTTTCATCTTCCGTTGAATCAAAGAGGTCGAACCCTGCTGGTGGATAACAATCAGTCGGGCAGCATCTTTATACATGGGATCCAGTTGAGCCAGATCCACATTTTTATCTTCGTTACCCGATTCGTCGCCTTCAAACTCAGGTAACAAATACGCATCCGAATAACCCTGCTGTTCGCCAATAAAGTCACAAATGGCATCTACCTCGGGTGTATCCACGAAGGCACATTGTAAACGGGTCATATCCGAGCCTTGCAGGAAAAGCATATCTCCCTGACCTACCAGCTGATCGGCTCCGCTTGTATCAAGAATCGTTCGGGAATCGACTTTCTGAGTTACTTTGAAAGATAAACGAGCCGGGAAGTTAGCCTTGATTTTACCGGTAATAATATCTACCGAAGGACGCTGCGTAGCCACGATCAGGTGAATGCCAATGGCTCGGGCCAGCTGAGCGAGACGGGCAATCGGCGTTTCAACCTCTTTACCAGCCGTCATCATCAAGTCAGCTAACTCGTCAATAACCAACACGATATAAGGGAGGAACCGGTGACCTTTTTCAGGATTTAACCGACGCTCAATGAACTTCTGATTATATTCTTTCAGGTTCCGGCAACCCGCGTTTTTCAGTAACTCGTACCTTGAATCCATTTCCACGCAAAGGGAATTAAGCGTGTAAATAACCTTCTTGGTATCCGTAATGATGGCGTCTTCCGTGCCGGGTAATTTAGCCAGAAAGTGACGCTCAATTTTACTGAACAAACTCAATTCCACCTTCTTCGGATCAACCAGCACTAACTTTAACTGGGAAGGGTGTTTCTTGTAAAGTAAGGAAGCCAGAATGACGTTCATTCCCACTGACTTACCCTGGCCCGTAGCTCCGGCAATGAGTAAGTGAGGCATTTTAGCCAGGTCGGTTACGAAGATTTCGTTGGAAATGGTTTTCCCTAATACGACGGGTAACTCGGCAGTCGATTTCTGAAACTTCTCACTCGCTACTACCGCCCGAATACTAACCATTTCACGGTTTTTATTCGGAACTTCAATTCCAATCGTTCCTTTACCGGGCATGGGTGCAATAATCCGAATCCCCAGTGCCGCCAGAGAAAGAGCGATATCATCTTCTAGCGACTTAATGCGGGAGATTTTTACCCCTGCGGATGGTATAATTTCGTACAGCGTAACAGTTGGTCCCGGAGTAGCTTTAATGCTGGCAATGCTAATGCCATAATCGCTTAGGGTACGGACAATAGTATCCTTTTTCGACTTTAATTCTTCCTCCGAAACCTGAGCTTTATCCGGGGCGTATTCCTTCAGCAAATCGACACCGGGGTATTCATACCGGGCTAAATCAAGCGTGGGATCGTACAGCCCTAATTCTTTAATCAGGTTTTCGTTAGGTTTATTATCTAACTTCTCAATCTTCTTCTGAGGTAAGATTTCCTCTGCCGGAACCTGTTCAATGATAAAGTCTGGTTCAGCAGTACTGGCTTTTGCTTTGCTTCCAGCTCCATTAACTGTCACGGGAGGTAGGTAAGCTTCAACCTCCTCAAAAGCTGGTTCAGGCTCAGGCTCTACTTCAGGTTTCAGTTCAACGGGCAGACGAACGGGCGTTTCCAGTACGCGACGAGCATCTTCTGCAAGTCGATTTACTTTTTCCAGCTGAATTTGCTCCAGATCCTCTTCGGGTTCTTCTGGTTCCGGCTCTTCTTCAATTACCACCTTTGGCTCAACAGCAAAAGGTACACGCGGAGCAGGCTTAGGAATTTCCTTGGCTACAGGAGCGGGTTTTTCTTCTGCTGGTTCCTCTTCTTCCTCTTCCTCAGTATCTTCCAGCTCCTTGAACAGGTTTTTGAAAGGATTACTGATGCTAGGTTTCGGCACCTTCATGCCCTCTACTCGTTCTGCCACATGTTCCAGTGAATCTACTCTGTAGAAATAAATCACGAAAACGAATAAGCTGGCTGCAATGACAGCAATGGATCCCCAACCAACAAGGTTATAAAGTAACTGATTGATTAATAGTCCAATACCTCCTGAAAGAGTGCTGAGATTAGCCTGCGAATTAGAATATAAGACGACGAAACCCAGTAAAGAACTAACCCAGATTGTATAAAAGATGGCTTGATACGTTAACCGTTTCAGCGGAAATATTTCCCGGGCGAAAGTCAGTTTAATTCCCGCCACTAACAAGACCGGAATAATCAGAAAGGAAGCAATACCAAACCACTGAAACACGAAAAAATGAGCTACGACGGCTCCGGCCAGGCCCAGCCAGTTTTGTACTTTCTGACCTGATTCATGAAGCGAGGTCTTGAAAGCAGAACCCACAACACTCTGATCGGCCTCGCCCGAAATGAGGTACGAAAAAAAGGCCAGAAACAATAATACCGAAAGTAATATGGTTAATCCTCCTACGACCAGCCGCGTACTGGGTCCAGGGGCTTTAGGCTTTAAGCTTTTAGCGGCTAGACTAGCTGGTTTTGAGGAAGATTTTTTAGGAGAATCTACCTTTTTTGCCATGTATTAAAACTAAATGATAATGCGAAACCCAAGGGATTAACTTGCGTGTAAGTGGGAGGAACTATGCTCTTTAAGATCCAAAATTTACAAAAGTAAACTGTCGAAATGAATTTATGTTCCAGATAAATTTCAATTAAAGCGGTTTCTCCAGCAAATACTTACAAATCCGTTTTACCTGGGCTGGGCCTTCGTAGATAAAACCTGTGTAAACTTGCACTAAACTGGCTCCTGCCTGAAGTTTTTCCCAGGCATCCTCGGGAGAATGAATACCTCCCACACCAATAATAGGAAATGCCCCGTTGGAATGCTGGTGTAAGTAGCGAATCACTTCCGTCGAACGATCCCGAACCGGTTTGCCAGATAAACCACCCGCTCCTATAGATTCAACTACGGAACGAGGTGTAGTTAAGTTTTCCCGCGAAATGGTAGTATTGGTTGCAATGACCCCAGCAATACCACTGGTTTGTACAATTTCAATAATGTCGTCCAGCTGACTATCAGTCAAATCGGGAGCAATTTTCAGTAGAATGGGTTTGGGTTTCGCCTGTTTCTGGTTTTCTGTCTGAAGCGTAAGTAATAGCTCCGTAAGTGGCTCCTTTTCCTGAAGAGCTCGCAGGTTCGGTGTGTTGGGCGAACTTACGTTAACAACGAAATAATCAACCGTATCTTTTAAATCGTGAAAGCAGAGTAAATAATCCTGAACGGCTTCTTCGTTAGGAGTTACCTTGTTCTTACCAATATTTCCGCCGATTAACACGTGACTTTTCCGGCGTTTGAGTTTTTCGGCAGCTACGCGAGCCCCTTTGTTATTGAAACCCATCCGGTTAATAATGCCCTGGTCTGCTTTGAGACGAAACAGCCGGGGTTTATCATTGCCAGGTTGAGGGCGGGGCGTTACCGTCCCAATCTCTATAAATCCGAACCCAAGGTCTGAGAGCTCATCTACCAGTTCGGCATTTTTATCAAATCCAGCGGCTAGGCCGACCGGATTTGGAAAGCGTAATCCGAAAACTTCGCGTTCCAGTCGCGGATCTTTTATCGTAAAAAACTGACGTGTTAATGCTGATACAAAAGGTATCTTAGCACTAAATTTCAGTACGTTGAATGTAAAATAATGAACCTGTTCAGGATCGAAACAGAAGAGAATGGGGCGAATCAGAGCTTGGTACATGGGACAAAAATACGCACTTTGTGGCTATGAAATCGTTGTTAGTGCTTTTCGTTTTATTGACCATCCCTAATTACCTCTTCGCTCAGGGAACGCTGAAGGGACGAGTAGTCAATGCTGAAGATAATAAACCCCTGCCTTTTGCGAATGTTTTCCTGGCGAATACGACCAAAGGAACTACCACCTCTGATCAGGGTGAGTTTACCCTGACTGAGATTCCGGCTGGAACGCAGGAGCTAGTCGTCTCGTACGTGGGCTTTCAAACGCAGGCCCTTCGGATTGAGTCCAATAAAACGGAACAGCGTCTGGACATAAAGCTAAAGCCTAACCCTAATCAGTTAGCGGAGATTAAAGTTAAATCCAAACGGGATAAGAACTGGAATCGACGGTATGATCAGTTTACCAGCCTATTTCTGGGGACCACAGAGAATGCCAGAAGTAGTAAAATTCTGAATTCTGAAGCCATCTGGATAGATGAAGATTCAACCCAAACGTGGTTAAGAGTAGGGAGTCGAGAGCCTTTACTGATAGAGTGCCCGTCATTGGGATACCGAATTAAATATCAGATGGAAGGCTTTGCGTATCATCAGAAACAAGGGTATTTATCGTATATCGGTTACCCGGTTTACGAAGAAATGACTCCCAAAAGAAGCTCCGATCAGGCAGAGTGGCAGAAAAATCGGGCGGAAGCCTATTATGGTTCTTTAACTCATTTTCTACGTGCCATTCATCAGAGAACCTTGGAAAGTGAGGGATTTAAAGTTCAGCAAATGGTCGAATTAGCGAATTCGCCTTTAAATGCCCTGCTTTGGCAGAATGAAAAACTCAACAATCCGGTATTGACGGGTTTCAGTCAGTATAAAGTCATCCCTGGTTTTATGCCTTTGTCTTCCCTCATCGTATTAAAATTTTCTACCCCGCAGCAAACGATTCTGAGCTTTAAAGGCGGTTTGCAGGTAATTTACATTGATAAAAAAGACCGAAATTCCAGTGGCGAGGTAAACCTCAGAAGGGATAAAGTAAGTGTAGTCGAATTGTTAAGTCAAATGGTGAAAATTCAGCCGAATGGTCAGTATTTTCCGGTTATGGATATTCTGGTGTCGGGGGCTTTTTCCCAGAAAAAAATCGCCGATTCTTTGCCTTTTGACTACGAGCCCATGGCCTTACCCTAAGGCTCTCGCACTGTTTTTGTAGAACGAATGTTTTCTAAAATGCAGTTGTTATCCAAGCAAAGGCATTACTTAAGAAGCCTTTGTTTTAAACCAATCGTGATGATGGAAACGTATCAGACTTTAGCACCAGCGTATGTAGAATTACTTCAAAAGGCCATTGGCGGTAAAAACAGACTGGAATACTTTAATGAATACCGGGAATACAAACTGGCCACCTCTCCTTTAAAACAGGTAATCAAGAATGAAAAAGGGGAGTTTATGGAACTGGCGACGGGGTTAACTATACCTCTGAATCAGATCATTAGTTTAAATAACATTTTCTTTCCTGGTTATGAAGATTACGAAGAAGTATTGAGTGTACGCTGTAGCCGTTGATAAGGGGAGGGACTTTTCGAAAAAATAACTTACTTTCGAAGCTATCTCCAGTTGTTATTCCCTTCTTTAACCTATGAAGTATTACCTCGGCATTGAAATTGGTTCTGGCAAGTTACATCTGGCCGTAGCGGACGAAACGAACACGATTCTGGAACAGATTCGTCATGTAGTTACTCCCGAGCAAACGGCGGAAGATCATCGGAATTTGCTGGAATCCTCTATTAATGATTTACATAACCGGTATCGTTTTTCGTCAGTCTGTGTAGGATTTAGCGGTCCGGTAGACTGGCAACAGGGGAAAACCATTCGGTCGTATCGGGTGAATGGATGGGCCAATTTTGATCTGAGCGACTGGCTGGAAGACATCCTGCGTTGTCCCTGTAAGATTGAAAATGATGCGAATCTGGCTGCTTTAGCTGAAGCTTTACAAGGGGCTGGCAAGAACTACCCAACCGTTTTTTATCTCAAATTGGGATATGGTATTGGCGGAGGATTGATTCAGAAAGGACAGATTTATCACGGGGCACGACCCGGAGAATCAGAAATTGGAAAGATTCGACTGGATCGTTCAGGAACCACTCTGGAAAATGTAGCTTCGATTCGGACGATCGTCGAACGAATCAAGACCGAAGTAACGGAACACCCTGATACCGCATTGGCTAAAGCTGTTTCTGAAAATAATGTAAATGATTACCTAATCAATAACATGGGGCAGGATGCCTGGGCGACTCAGGTAATGCAAGAAACCGCAGATCATCTGGCTTTTGGTCTTTCTCACGTTATCCATTTACTGCACCCAGATCTGATTATTCTCGGTGGAGGTTTCCTGCCGCTAAGCGACCATTTACGCTCGGTTATTGAACAAAACTTACCTAGTTACGTCGTTGAAGCTTTCCGTCCTTTGCCTAAATTGGCAATGGCCCAGCTTTCTGACGAAGCCGTAGTCAGAGGAGCATTACTCGTGGCCCGGCAAAATAGTTACCTTTAAAGGTTATGATCAGACCTTGAAAACGGTAAGGTTGAAGATATTAATACTTGCCATTGGTCAGGTAAAGTTGCCATATACTGGCTGTATGATAATGATCAGGTAATTCGAAGGAGTAGGGAGAAGTCAGTCTAAAGGGCTAATTAACCATAATTGCGTTTGAAAATTCCGCTTATCCTTTCTGCTTACGGAAAGATGGAGGGTTCTTTGGGCTTCTTTAAGAAAATGCATAGAATTGCCTCATAATCAATCTGCTTATCTCTGACTATTTATGGAAAATCAACCGTATTCTCAAACCCCACTACCCCTTAGCGATCCTGATGCCCGTACCTGGGCGATGCTGGCCCACTTAAGCAGTATCATTGCCAGTTTTCTAGGCGGAATGGCATTTCTGGGGCCGCTGATCGTCTGGCTTATTTTCCGGGAGCGTTCGTCTTATGTCGATTACCACGGTAAAGAAGCTTTGAACTTTCAGATTCTGATGTCGATCGCCATGATTGGCTGTGTATTCCTTGGTATCATTACCTGTGGAATTGGCTTTACTATTTTCCCGATTATTATTGTTGTTGACATCATATTTGTAGTAATCGCAGCCATCAAGGCTAACAACGGTGAATATTATAAGTATCCTTTTAACTGGCGATTAGTTAAATAATCAGCCATTTGATTATAAAAAAGAGCAACCGATCGCCATCGGTTGCTCTTTTTTTATGGGTAATGATCCGCTATTATTTCGACTCAGGCTGGCGAAAGGATTCTGGAGCAGAGTTCATGAAAATGCTGGTTTGGTGGCGACGAATGGCCCAGAAAATTCCTACTAAACCAAACAGAACTGCCGGAATACTTAAAAGCTGGCCAAGATTATACGTCATCTGATCCTCGAAGGTAACCTGATTTTCTTTATAGAATTCGTAAACGAAACGCAGCGAGAAAACCACAACCATGAAGATACCGGTCGTTAAACCCTGCGGTAAATTCGTTTTATACCGACGCCAGATCAAAAATAGAATCACGCAGAGAATGAGGCAGGAAATAGCTTCGTACAACTGCGAAGGGTGACGCGGAACGGTTGGAAACTCGGTATTATTAACGAAAACGAAGGCCCAGGGGACATCGGTGGTTTTTCCAACGATCTCTGAATTCATAAGGTTACCTAAGCGAATGAAACAGCCCGCTAACGCAACGGTGATGGCAACGCGATCAGTAATCCAGAAGAAATGAATTTTCTTGGCTCTGGAAAACAAATACAATCCGGTAAAGATACCGATGGCCGCTCCGTGACTAGCGAGTCCGGCATAGGGAGGCAGTAACATATCCTTGAACCAACGCCAGGGGTTAGCAAAGAACATGGGATACTCATAGAAAATGTAATGACCGACCCGGGCACCAATGACCGTCGAGAGGACCATGTATAGCGTGAGCGTATCGACCCAGTCGTCTTTTAAACCTTCCTCACGGAAGATGTGCAGAATAATTCGCTGACCAATCAGGAAGCCGAGGGCAAACAGTAACCCATACCAGCGAACTGAAAAAGATCCGATGCTGAAAATCTCGGGGTTAACGTCCCAAACAATATAGTTTAACATGCAGAAAGGAGTTTCAGGGGGTAAAAATAGAGGGTATTTCTTAGGTTGAGGCGGCTTTTACCAATTTTCGCTACCTCACCACTACCTTACGAGTGATTTTTCCTTGGGTATTGGTCTGAATTTGAATCAGATACATGCCCGCAGGCAGTCCTTTTAAATCAAGCGTATATCGTTGAGCCGTAACTCGGGTAGCCTGCCCAAGCCATTGTCCGAATAAGCTATACGCGTGAACCTGAGCTTCCGAATCCGTTTCAATAATGAGCTGCTGATCATAGGGATGAATCGGATTGGGATAAATGGTTACCGTTTCTGAACCGGGATCCGGTGAAGGCTCCCGTTTTTCAGATTTATTTTTCAGGAATCGTAATCCGCCCGTGGCCGTTCCCGCAATCAGGTCGGGTAATCCATCATGATCAAGATCACCCGCAGCAATGGCGGCTGGGCCACTGAGCCGAAGGGAAGTGATTCCCTTAATGGAACCCGCAATGACACTTGTGTCCGCTTTTAACTCGGTTTGATTAAGAAAATCATTGAATACTTTCATACTTCCATTTGAATAGGTCGCAATCAGGTCAGGGCGTTCATCTCCATTCACATCCGCTGCAGTGATGGAGAACCCCCGGTTGAGATAATCTTCCTGTAAACCTCCGTACGTTTTTGTTTCCAGTTGATATACCGGCTGGGTATTGGTGCCCGTGTTGCGGTGATACTGAATGCTTCCGTAATAAGTCCCCAGTAAAACATCAATTTTGCCATCGCGGTTTACATCCTGATACACCGGAACGGCTCCAAAGTAATAACCTTCAGGTAGGGGTAATGACGTTAAGTCGTTACTACTCAGCTGAAAGGCTCCGTTGCGATTTCCTTTATTAGGAATGTAACGAATCATCGAGCTGACAAAAGTTTCTGCCGTGAAGCCTAAATCGGGGATGCCGTCGCCCGTAAGGTCCGTTACGAAAACCTTTACTTCTGTAATTAACAGGTTTTCTTTACTCTGGATTTGGGCGGCCAGGCCGAGGTAATCTTCCGTTTCCAGTTCAAAATGTGCTTTTTGAGGCGTTCCGGTATTTCGGAACAACGCAATACCACCGCGGTACCCCTGATCGGAACGCACCCCGGCGTATCCTACTAATAAATCCAGATCACCGTCACCGTCAATATCGGCCAGAGCCGTGGTAGCATTGGTTCCTAAATCCACCATATCATCCTGAAGGAAATTATCTTTTCGGAACGTAATGGCAGGCTTAGCAGCCGTACCGGTATTCTCGTAAAGCCAGGCTGATTTCCGAAAGTTAATCTGCTTTAGCTGATCGTCCTGATACACGTTAATGGCAGAGATGAAATCTGGTTTTCCGTCAAAGGTTACATCTTCCGCATACGAAGCAGGGAAAATATAAAAATCGACGGGATGTTCATTGGGGAAGTTATAGTCGGCAGAGGTAAACTTAGCCGTTTGCCTGGTGCCCACATTAGGCATATAGGCAATGCGATTTTGAGTAATGTGGCCAAAGAAGATGTCCTTCAGGCCATCACCATTAAAATCCCAGAGGAGAAGCGTATTACCAGTATGCTTGGGGCGGGCGTTCGGGTTGCTGGTCGCATTGGTTACGCTTGAGGTATCGGCACAGTTACTCATGCCAGTATTACAATCCATGTTGAAGCAAATGTCCCCGTAATGTTCTTTGATGAAGTTACCCCAGCAATACCCAATTTTCTGGAAATCGAGCCCGGGCTTCCCCGTGCGTTCAACGCTCATGTTTTGATGGTATTCCGTAAAATTTCCGGAAGGATCAAATAATACCAGATCAATATCACCATCGCCATCCAGGTCTTCAATTCCCGGAATATCGGGAGAGGAAATTTGAAGATTAACTTTTCCGGAAAATCCCTGCGTCATCAAAGGAACGGCGGCGGCTTCCCATTTGAAGTTACCATCGCTAGTGGCTACATTCCGGTAGACCTGCACGCCAGCCGTATGACGGGCGAATAAATCTTTTCGACCATCCTGGTCAAAATCACGCAGTAACATCCAGCTATCGATTTCCGGAAAAATAGCTTCGTACTGGGGAGCATAACGCCAGACATAGCTGCCTCCCTGAGCCACCGCTACGAAGGTAAAAACCTTACTGGTGGTCCGGTCAAATACCACGAGGTCTTCCACTGTATCCTGATTCAGATGCATTTTGGAAAACTGAGGAGCATTCAATCCACCCGCCCAGGCATTGGGTAAAATGCGACCCTGAACGCTTACCTGAGCAGTGGTATCAAATTCAAAGGAAAAGGTTTGAGCGGAGGTAGGGAATGAAATAAAAAAATAAAGCAGCCCAAGGGCGGTTAACAGGTAACGGTTTTTCATTGCATCTTTGTCGAATCAGTAGTAAAACGAACAGAACTCCGGTTTAGCGTTTAAAGTTTACATTGAATAAACAGCCAGACGCTTCCTTATCATACGAATTTCAGATGATCATTACAGAACTTCACCAAAAGTACCTGACTTGCAGCAGTGTTTCGATTGATACCCGTAAAATTGAGCCCGGAGCCCTGTTTTTTGCTCTGAAAGGAGAGAAGTTCGATGCTAATACCTTTGCAGCAAAAGCCCTGGAAAATGGTGCCGCTTACGTTGTGATGGATAACGCTGACTACGCAGTAGATCAGCGTTGTATTGTCGTAGAAAATACCCTGCAGGCTTTGCAGGAGTTAGCCCTATATCATCGCAGAACGCTTCGAATTCCCTTCATCGGTATTGGTGGGTCTAATGGCAAAACGACCACGAAAGAGCTGGTAAACCGGGTTCTGTCCAAGAAGTATAAAACCTTTGCAACACCCGGAAATTATAATAACTATATCGGCGTTCCGCTTACCATTTTATCCTTATTCCGAGAAACGGAGCTGGCTATTATTGAGCTGGGAGCTAACCAGAAAGGCGATATTAAAGAGTTGGTAACGATCTGTGAGCCAGGTATTGGCTTGATTACAAATATTGGCAAATCACACCTGGAAGGCTTTGGTGGCTTGCAGGGTGTACGGGATGGCGAGGGCGAGCTTTACGATTTCCTCGTTGAAACGAAAGGTCAGATTTTTGTAAATCAGGAAGACCCCACGCTGACGGAAATGCTGGAAGAACGTCAGGCAAACGCTGAATACGTACAGCCGTATCGAACGGACGTAGAATTGCTGGAAAGTAATCCAAACGTAATTTATCAGCAGAATGGTAACCGGATCGAGACGCATTTGATGGGAGATTATAACTTCATTAATATGCGGGCGGCAATGACGCTGGGAAGTTTCTTCGGAGTGCCAGAGAAGGAAATTCACGAAGCGATTGCGGGTTATGTGGCGGAGAATAACCGTTCACAAATCATTGAAAAAGGTACTAATACCATCTGGCTGGATGCCTATAATGCCAACCCAAGTTCAATGGGAGCGGCCCTGAAGAATTTTGAAGCTTTAAAAGCCGGGAAAAAACTGGTGATTCTGGGCGATATGTTTGAGTTAGGTGACGAAGGCCCGCTTGAACATGAAATGATGGGTAAGCTAATTTCTGAATGTCATTTTGATTATGTGTTACTGGCAGGTCCATTGATGCAGAATGCTCTGAAATATTTACCCAGAGCCTATTATTTCCCTGATAAGTTTGGTTTGCACGTTTGGCTGGAAGAACACCCGATGACGGATACGCATTACCTGATCAAAGGATCTCGGGGAATGGGCCTGGAAAGTACGCTGGGGATGATTCGTTGAGTTTTCAGTTTTCAGTTTTCAGTTTTCAGTTTTCAGTTTTCAGTTTTCAGTTTTCAGTTTTCAGTTTTCAGTTTGAAAATAAAAATCGGTAAAGTTAGGGAAGCGGTGTTAAAATCGAGGTAATAACCTGCTGGCCTGGCTTGGTAATTGAGAGCCTAGCTGTGATTGATCTACGATCCGCTACCTAGAAAATGTCTTATAGATTACCTTCAGATAACGAATTCAGAAGAGCAAGTGATTAACTTTACAAAGTCTTTAGCGAGCAAGAACAAATTACCCTACTTTCAGAGTTGAAGGTTTGTGAGCTCTGACGATTAGTCAGACGGCTCAACGCAAACGGTATACTCATCCTATCTTTGCATGTTTTCTTATTTTATACTTTCAATTTCTGGACACAACGCCGACTCCAATCCGGCATCGTTTCGTGACTTATGACGACGACTACGATTCAAAAACCCGACATCCGTACGCTTCTTAAAAATCGTATTCTAATCCTTGATGGAGCGATGGGTACGATGATCCAGCGGTATAAACTGGAAGAAGAAGACTATCGGGGCTCTCGCTTTGCCGACTGGCCCCATCCGCTTAAGGGTAATAATGATTTACTCGTGTTAACCCGTCCTGACATCATCAAAACCATTCACGGTGAATACTACGAAGCGGGTGCTGATATTGTAGAAACAAACTCATTTTCAGGTACCTGGATTGCCATGGCTGATTATGGGATGGAAGAGCTGGTCTATGAGCTGAACTACGAATCTGCTCGTATCGCCCGAGAGGTAGCCGATGAATATACGGCTCGTAACCCTGAAAAACCGCGTTACGTAGCGGGTTCGATGGGGCCAACCAACCGTACCGCCAGCCTTTCGCCGGACGTAAATAATCCTGGCTACCGGGCTATTACGTTTGATCAGCTGGTAGGAGCGTATTACGAACAGA
Source organism: uncultured Siphonobacter sp. (assembly GCA_913774715.1). GTDB lineage: Bacteria > Bacteroidota > Bacteroidia > Cytophagales > Spirosomataceae > Siphonobacter. The sequence goes on from CAJYHS010000155.1 coordinate 62,063, forward strand.
CCAAGGCTCTCGTTGAAGGCGGTAGCGATATTCTGCTGGTCGAAACTATTTTCGATACGCTGAATGCCAAAGCAGCCCTTTTTGCGATTGATACGTATTATCAGGATGTTACCAGTGGTAAACTACCCTGGCCTGAGCATATTCCGCAGGCAGAGAAATTTGAAGTGCCCATCATGGTATCGGGAACTATAACCGATGCCTCAGGACGAACCCTGTCAGGGCAGACGACCGAGGCCTTTCTGACCTCTGTTTCGCATTTACCCTTACTATCTATTGGCCTGAACTGTGCTTTAGGGGCAGATTTAATGCGACCTTACGTACAGACGCTGGCGGATAAATCGCCTTTCTTTACTTCGGCTCACCCCAACGCGGGTTTACCGAACGAGATGGGGGAGTATGATGAAACGCCCGAACAAATGGGTGAAACCATTGACGGATTCCTGAAAGATGGGTTGATTAATATCATCGGTGGTTGTTGCGGAACTACGCCCGGCCACATCCGTCGCATTGCCGAAGTCGCGGAAAAACACCAGCCTCGTACAATTCCCGTGGAAGAACCCGTGCTGAAGCTTTCCGGACTGGAGCCCATTGAAGTAACTAAAGAGAAAGTCCTTTTTCTGAACATCGGTGAACGTTGTAATGTAACCGGTTCAAAGAAATTTGCTCGACTAATTCGGGAAAACAAATACGATGAAGCACTGGTCGTGGCCCGGGAGCAGGTGGAGAGCGGAGCTCAGGTCATTGACGTAAACATGGATGAGGGGATGATTGACGGTGCCGCCGCCATGACAACTTTCATGAACCTGATTGCTTCGGAACCGGATATTTCGAAAGTGCCCATCATGATTGACTCTTCCAAATGGGAAGTGATCGAAGCCGGACTGAAATGTGTGCAGGGCAAGGCCATCGTGAATTCGATCTCGCTGAAAGAAGGGGAGGCAAAATTCAAGGAATACGCCCAAACCGTCAAACGGTACGGAGCCGCTGCTGTGGTCATGGCTTTTGATGAAAACGGCCAGGCTGATAACTACGAACGCCGAATTCAGATTTGCGAACGAGCCTATCGAATTCTGGTAGACGAAGTAGGTTTTCTTCCACAGGACATCATTTTTGATCCCAATATCCTAACCGTTGCGACGGGGATTGATGAACATAACAATTACGCCGTAGACTTCATTAATGCCACTCGCTGGATTAAAGAAAACTTACCCTACGCTAAAGTGTCGGGTGGGGTGTCTAACGTGTCGTTCAGTTTCCGAGGGAACGAACCCGTTCGCGAAGCCATTCACTCCGTATTCTTGTATTACGCGATCAAGGCGGGTATGGATATGGGAATCGTAAACGCGGGTCAGTTGACGATTTACGATGAAATTCCCAAGGATTTTCTGGAGCTGGTTGAAGACGTTATCCTCAACCGTCGCTCTGACTCAACGGAACGTCTGGTGGCGTTTGCGGAAACGGTAAAGTCGAAAGGCAAAACCGATACGGGCCCGGATTATTCCTGGCGGCAGTTACCCGTAAAAGAACGCTTATCACACGCCTTAGTAAAAGGTATTGCCGACTTCATTGATGAAGACGTAGAGGAATGCCGTCAGGGTTTTGAGCGTCCGATTGAGGTAATCGAAGGCCCCTTAATGGACGGTATGAACATCGTCGGTGATTTATTCGGCGAAGGTAAAATGTTCCTGCCTCAGGTGGTAAAATCGGCTCGGGTAATGAAGAAAGCCGTGGCTTACCTGCAACCTTTTATTGAAGCAAGTAAGGAGGCGGGTTCTACGGCTGGTCGTATTTTACTAGCTACTGTAAAAGGTGATGTTCACGATATTGGGAAAAATATCGTAGGCGTGGTATTGGGCTGTAATAACTATGAAATCGTCGATCTAGGGGTAATGGTGCCGACAGATAAAATTCTCGAAGCAGCCAAAACGCATAATGTAGATATCATTGGTTTATCCGGTTTGATTACCCCTAGTCTGGATGAAATGGTGGGTGTGGCGAAGGAAATGGAACGTCAGGGTATGAAAATGCCCCTCCTTATTGGCGGTGCTACCACTTCCCGGATTCACACAGCCGTGAAAATTGACCCGCAATATTCCGGTCCGGTTATTCACGTACTGGATGCGTCGCGTTCAGTTCCCGTAGCCGGGCGTTTAACGCAGAATAAACAAACGCTTGCGGAAATCCATTCGGAGATCAAACAGCAATACGCTAAACTTAGGGAAGATCATGCCAAGCGTAAATCGGATAAAAACTTTGTGACGATTGAGGCCGCTCGGCAAAATAAAGTAAAAATCGACTGGGATAATTTTAAAGCCTATAAACCTGCTTTTTTAGGTACGAAAGTATTTGAAGATTATCCATTGGCCGAAATTGCTAAATACATCGACTGGACTCCCTTCTTCCAGACCTGGCAATTGCATGGTAAATACCCGGCCATTTTTGAGGATAAAGTAGTAGGCGAAGAAGCGAAGAAAATCTACGAATACGCAAATAACCTCCTGCTCGAAATAATTCATGATCAATCGTTAAAAGCCAAAGCCGTTATTGGTTTCTGGCCAGCGAATAGTCACGAAGACGATATCATCCTGCATCCTTTTGAAGAAATGAAGAAGGAAGTAGCCTGCGAGCGTCACGGTTCCCATACGCACATCGAGTATAAAATCAGCCGGGCTTCTCAGGCAGGTACGATTGACGAAACCGAAGTGATTGCAACTCCTGCTCTGGCAACGTTACATCAGCTGCGTCAGCAAAGTCTGAAAGCGGGGAATCTGCCGAATTACTCGTTAGCTGACTTTATTGCTCCGCAGGAAAGTGCTCATACGGATTACATCGGCGGCTTTGCGGTGACAGCGGGTATTGGAATTGAAGCCTTAATTGAGAAATACGAAAAAGATCACGACGATTACGGCAGTATCATGGTGAAGGCCATTGCTGACCGTCTGGCGGAAGCTTTTGCGGAATTAATGCACGCCCGGGTTCGGAAAGAATTCTGGGGTTATGCTTCGGATGAAAAGCTGGATAATGAATCATTGATTGACGAAAAATACCAGGGGATCCGTCCGGCACCGGGTTATCCGGCTTGTCCTGAACACACCGAAAAACGGACGATGTTTGATCTGTTAGGAGCAGAGGAATTAGGGATTACTCTGACCGAAAGCTTTGCCATGTATCCGGCTAGTTCGGTTAGTGGCTGGTATTTCAGTCATCCTGATAGCCGTTACTTTACGATTGGTAAAATTCAGAAAGATCAGGTCGAAGATTACGCCAGACGCAAAGGCATGACGATCGAGGAAGCTGAAAAGTGGCTGGCTCCAACGCTCGCGTATTAAGGAGAGCTTACCTGCTCATCGCTCCTGAGTTCGAAAACGCTTTCAATTCTAACGCAGAATTGAAAGCGTTTTTGTTTCTGTTGAAAAGGTGTTTTTCAAGAGCGGCGAGATAACTTTCGTATTAGGTTTTATCTTCCGAGGTAACTGTCCGAAAAATTGGAAGAATACCCAATCTAACCAAATACCAAACTAGTAAAACATTAAAAACTAATAAGGGCGTTTTTCACGCCTTTTTGCTTTACCAAACTTGTGAAACTAATCAGCTTTCAAAACGAAAAGCCTACCCCCGTTCTGCGGCCTTTCTTCCATCCGTCGAATTCTTAAGCATTCCCACTAGGATATTCTTGGATTGACCAATATCATTCTAACCGAGATATATCATTTAGACGTGGAAAGATCAAAACATGAAATTGTTCTTATCAATTCAGATACGTTCAATTTTATAAGGTTTCCTTTCGTTCCAATCAGTTTTCTTGTACCAAAAGAAATTAGAAAATTACGCATTGAGTCTCTTAGCCTTTTGCTAAAGACCGCAGATAGATAATACCCGCCGTCCCCGAAACCAGCGAAGCCAGCAGAATGCCATATTTAGCGGCATCGACGTGTTCAGCGTCAGAGAAAGCCAGATTAGATACGAATAACGACATGGTAAAGCCTACTCCCGCCAGCAATGCTACCCCCAACACATGCTTCCAGTTTACTGAATCAGGCAAGTCGGCTATTTTAAACTTCACCATCAGATAGGTAAAACCGAATACGCCCGTTAGTTTCCCCAGCACTAAACCAAAGCCCACACCCGCACTCACCGGATTCATCAGTTCGGAGAAGAAGTTACTGCCAATGTGCATGCCTGCATTGGCTAGAGCGAACAGGGGCATGATCAGAAAGGCCACATAGGGGTGTAGGGTATGTTCAATTTTTTGGAGCGGGGTCTGGGCATCCAAACTCAGACCTTTGATTTCTTCGATAATATGATGCTGATCGGATGTCATCAGGGGCCCGTGCAGCGGGATGGCCACTTCAAAACGTTTCAAACGAGAGGTAATTTTTTCCAGGTACTCACTTTCATTAATTCGGGTTCGGGCCGGAATGGTAAAAGCAACGAGTACCCCGGCAATGGTAGCATGTACCCCAGAAAACAGAAAACAGCCCCATACAATGATGCCCAGAATCAAATAAAAGATACTCCGCCGGATGCCTAACAGGTTTCCAGCTAACAATATTCCTAAAAATCCAAAACCCCATAAAAGAAAACCAAAGTCAATCTTAGCGGTGTAGAAAAAAGCAATCACTAGTACCGCTCCCAAGTCGTCAGCTACGGCTAAAGCCGACAGGAATACTTTTACGGATGACGGAATATGACTGCCAGACAACGAAAGCAATCCTAAGGCAAAGGCAATGTCAGTAGCCATGGGGATACCCCAACCGTGAAGGGATGGAGTTCCATAGTTAAACCCTACGTAAATCAGGGCGGGTACGAGCATGCCGCCTAAGGCAGCTACCATGGGTAGCGATGCTTTCTTAAGCGTGGAAAGCTCACCCGCCATAAATTCCCTTTTGAGCTCCAGGCCGATGACAAAGAAAAAGATGGCCATGAGTCCATCGTTAATCCAGATGTGCAGGGGATAAGCAAACACATGGTCAGCGAATCGTAGGGCAAACGGGAGTTCCCAGGTATGGTGATAAGATTCGGCTGCCGATGAATTAGCCCAGATTAACGCGGCGACTACGCTCAAAAAGAGAACAATACCGCTGGTATATTCCTGATGAATGAATCTATTTACGGGTTGAATGACTCGATCAATGGGAGCTTTACTCATGAGTTTTTATCACAATGAATGGTATATCTACATAACTCTTCTGCCTATAGGCTGGTTATGCATGAACATTTAAAAATCAACCTTAAGGCTAGAAAGGTTAATAAGAGACTGACAAAACTAGACCCGTAATCGAAAGACATCAACCTGATTAAAAAAAACTAATGGTTCAGGTTTTACTTTTTTGCATAACCGTCAAATGTCGTTTTTGACCTGTTGATGTACTGAATTTATCTGTTGAAATAGCTATGGCCTTATCCCTTTCCCGCATCAGTCGATTAATACAGCAACGCTTCAGCCTGGAAGAAGATCAGGTCGATGCCTCTAAAGTCATTGAGTCCATTAGCAAAGGTGTAGAATTTAAGGGGATTAACTTATGGACGTTGATCTTTGCCATTCTTATTGCCAGCATTGGCCTCAATGTGAATTCTACTTCCGTAATCATTGGAGCCATGCTTATTTCTCCCTTGATGGGTCCTATCATGGGCGTTGGACTCGGTGTGGGCATCAATGACCTGGCCCTTATTGGAAGAGCCTTAAAGAATTTGTTTGTCGCTGTGGGAATCAGCTTGCTTACGTCAACCCTTTACTTTTACATTACTCCTTTGCAATCGGCTCAATCAGAGCTTTTGGCACGTACTTCGCCAACCATTTGGGATGTATTTATTGCCTTCATTGGCGGTCTGGCTGGCATTGTCGCCAGCTCACGTCGGGAGAAAGTGAGTAACGTCATTCCCGGCGTTGCCATCGCTACCGCTCTCATGCCTCCGATCTGTACGGCGGGCTATGGCATTGCCACGGGCCATTTGTATTACTTCGCCGGAGCCTTTTATCTATTTTTAATTAACAGTGTTTGCATCAGTCTATCTACGTTTCTCATTGTTCGTTTCTTAGGCTATCATCAGAAAGAGTACCCTTCTGCCGACATCGAACGCCGAGTAAGCCAAACCATTTGGATCTCCGTGTTTATTGTCCTGGGCCCTAGTACCTATCTAGGTTATCAGATTGTTCGAAAATCCATCTTTGAACAGGCCGCTAAGAACTTCGTGACTCAGGAATGCAACTTTCAATACCGCCAAGTGATTGCCTACAATGCCCGCTTTAACCGCCAGCAAAGCTTACTCGAGCTAACTATGGTAGGCGAGCCTCTTCCGGCTGATTCCATTCAATTCCTGCGGCAGAAAATGTCCGCGTATGGATTAAGTACTGCCCGGTTAGTGGTGAAGCAGGGTAGTTTTAAAGATACGGAAGTAGATGTAAACGCGATTACATCCACGGTTACTGATCAAGTCATCAAATATTCTCAGAATAGCATTACCCTGAAGGATCAAACCATCGATTCGTTGCAACGAGCTTTAAAAAGCCTACAGATCAATCAAATTCCAGTGGCTGACCTTCATCAGGAGCTTCGTAGTTTCATGCCCGATGTGCAAAGTTTTACAGCCGCTACTACGCTTTTAATGGATCCAAGGAAAGCAAAACCAGACACGATCCTTGTGGTGTATGCTCGGATGCAAAGACGCCATTCATCGACTGAGCGAAAACGACTGGAAAAGTGGTTGCTTGCCCGAACAAAAAGCAAAACCATTAAACTAATTGTCGAATAAGAACACGATTCATTAAATCTTACCCAGTCATGGGCTTTACACAAACGAAACAAAGCAGATAGATAGAGGTTGTCTACTTACCAATTCCTAAGCTTCTAAAATTACTGATATATGAGCCCATTATCCTCCATTGTAGCTCGGACGACCTTTCATAAAGGAATTACTCTGCCTAGTTTACTCTTCATCTTTTTCGTCACATTCGTTTCCAGCTTTTTCCCTGATTCGACAGCATCCATCTTGGGGCAAATTCAGGATTGGATATTTATTAATCTAAACTGGGTATACGTCTGGTCGGTTACTCTATTTGTCTTTTTTCTACTGGCTCTCGTTCTCAGTAAATATGGCTCCATTACGTTAGGGGACGATGATATAGTACCCGAATACTCGTTCCTTTCCTGGATATCTATGCTTTTTGCCGCTGGGATGGGCATTGGCCTGATGTATTTTAGCGTATCGGAACCCCTTTCTCATTTTTCCGATCCAACTTTTGCTGAATACAGCGAAATAAAACGGGCCAAAGATGCTCAGTTGTATACGTTCTTTCACTGGGGAATTCATGCCTGGGCCATTTATGGAGTCGTGGGCTTATCACTGGCTTATTTTACGTATCGATATAAATTACCGCTTTCGCTTCGTAGCTGTTTTTATCCGATTCTTAAAAACAGGATCAATGGCATAGCAGGTAACGCCATTGACACCTTTGCTTTATGCAGTACTTTTTTTGGCATTACCACTACTCTGGGGTTCGGTGTCATTCAGCTGAATGCAGGGCTCGTAGAAATAGGCATCTTTCCTGAGAAAAGTTATATGTATCAAGTAGGGATTGTCATTGTGATTATGGCGATTTCCATTTTATCGGCCACTTCGGGTGTGAATAAAGGCGTCAAATTCTTGAGTCAACTCAATATCTCCAGTGCCGTACTTTTGATGCTTTTTATTCTGACGTTAGGGCCGACCGTCTTTTTGCTTGGTACCCTTTCGGAAGGGGTGGGTAATTACCTAAACCAGTTTTTGAGTCTTACCTTTAATACCCATGCGTATGAGCCTTCGGTTCAACCCTGGTATTTTAAATGGACCATTCTCTACTGGGCTTGGTGGATTTCATGGTCACCTTATGTAGGCTTGTTTATTGCACAGATATCCAGAGGCCGCACGATTCGTGAATTCATCATTGCAGTTTTGCTGATTCCAACCGCATTCAATTTTTTATGGATGACCGTCTTTGGCAATAGTGCTACCTGGCTGGATCGCAATGAAGCAGGTGGATTACTCACGGCTATGGTTAGCCGTACGGACGAGCTGCTTTTTAAGTTTCTGGATTATTTTCCAGCCAGCAGCATCACCAGTAGCCTGGCGATCTTCATCATTTTTGTCTTTTTCGTTACGTCAGCAGACTCCGGCATCTTTGTCATGAATAGCATTTCTACGGCCAATGCCCCTAAGTCTCCTAAATGGCAACTCGTGGCTTGGGGTGTACTACTGGCCGTTGTAGCTCTGGTACTTTTGAATGCGGGCGGACTTCAATCCCTGCAAACGATGACGCTGATCACCGCCCTGCCGTTTTCAATCATCATGCTTCTCTTTTGTTACAGTCTGATCAAAGGGCTCATGATTGACGACTATTATTATTCTAAATCGCTCTCACCATCTACTCGAAACTGGTCAGGAGAATTCTGGAAGCAGCGATTACAACGCATCCTTTCTTTCAAAAATCAGGCTTACGTAGAAGCGTTTATTCAGGAAACGGTAGAGCCCGCTTTCCATGAATTAGCGGCTGAATTTAATACATCACAGGTTCGGGCCAGCGTTGACAAGCCGCAGGTTGCAGAAGAGATTTCCATTACCATCAAGCATGATTCAATCGAGAATTTCACGTATGGGGTTCGCTGTCAACGCAAGATGATTTCTACCTTCCTGGTAGATGAAAAGAACATCCCCGGTGTTCGAAATACGCAGGCCTATATTCCTGAAACTTTCTTCGGTGATAACCGTCCGGGGTACACGATTGAGTACTTTACCCAGAGAGAAGTCATTGCCGATGTGCTCAAACAGTATGAACGGTTTCTGGAACTATCTTCTGAAATCAAGAATGAAATCTTTACCGATACAACCTTGAGACGCAAAGAGTAGTCGTTGGCAGGTATCTCTGTTCGTGTATGCTTCTTCATCAAGCTTTAAACTTCCGCCTGATGGCTAATGAATTTAAAGCGATGATTAGACCTGTTACACCTAAAAGCATCCATATCCAGGGCAGATGAACGGGGACTCCAGCCAGCACTGCCCGTTTTTTATCCCGATCCACGTGTTCACTCACGTAAGCGGCATTTTTATGTTCAGAAAAAATTCTTTTGAAGAACTGAGATTGTAGCTAACGCCTTCGTAGTCAGCCTGAATTTTGGAACCAGCTCCCAACTTCCTATTGGATAGAGAAATCACGGGCATTTCTACGACGGAACTATGGGTTGAATGTATTTACTAGTCTGCGTATCGATGTAAACAAAGATCGAGGTTAGCGTAAGTCCAATGCCGCAAATCAGAGAGAGTAGAGCGTTCATACGAGTAACGGAGTGGTTTCTGAAGTGATAATTAGTGTAACGAACAGGTTTACAAGGCTAATTTTTTTGTATATAATTCTATTAGCTCTATCAAAGCAAACATCATCTTATCGGTCTAGTTCCGATAGAGTTTAGAAGAAGCTGGTATAATACACTGACTATGTGTTGACTGTAGGAATTATCATAATAAGCCATTAAAAATAAATAATGCTGACAATTTCTGTTAAACAGCCCTTTTTAGGGTTAGTTATTTTATGGTTAATAACGATCAATAAAAGAAGAAATTTGCAGGTTCGTAACGAAGTAAATTGTACACTATAGGATGTACAGGAACATAAGTAATAGATGCTAAGCTTTTCGAAGCTTTCCTGTAAAAGCAGAAATAATGAGAATAAAACCCGTTGCAAAACTTAAAGCTAATAATTCTACCTGCTGCCGGTTAGGGTTTTCGGGGTACGTGGTAAAAAGCCAATAACCGGCCCATAGGATTAAAATACTTACCAGGGCTAATACCCACCCCTTTACGGGTTCTAACAAACCAAGAGCAAAAGCAAAGAAGATAGCTACCATGCAGGGGAAAAAAAACGTTTGTCCAACTTTAACCCCGTAAATAGTTAACATGCTTCCGGCTAGAGTTAAGGGTATACTAATCCATGGGTTTTTGAAGGTGAATGTAGGCATCTGCTATAGTTTTTACTTTTTGGTTAAACTATAGCATTATAGCTAAGGTTTTGAGGAGCCTTGCAAAGCTTTTATATACACATACGATAATTATGCATTCATTACTGATATTCTAACCTTCTCATTATTACTGAAGTGTCATATCCTTAATTGGTATGTTAACTCTATAGCGTAGTCTTATAAAGATTCTAATTTATTCAATCTCTAAACTTTTCTGACCAAAACAGTAATCGTGTTTTCTGGTTGTCGGAGTCGAATGGCTAGCCAGCGTTGCACTTTAGTTAATAAACTGCCGTCTGGTTTCGCCATTTTCAGTACACAAACCGTCTGCTCCTGAGGAATAGTACCATCCGTTGCCAGATGCTTTCCAATTGAGACCTCTACAATCTCCGGATAAATGGCTTTCAGCTCCTGAGCAATTTGCGGAATGCGGGCTTCCAGCTGGGAGTTTTTCCGAAGAGAATCCATCTCCATTCGCTGGGTAAGCAATAGCTTTTCAGTTTCTGTTAATACACTGCGGGAGGTTTCGGCTAAGATGGTATCGTCAAAGCCGTACCGGAAGGATAGTTCGGTATTAGTTAATTGATAACGAGGTAATTGACTTTTCAACGAGTCTAACTCCTGACTGGAAATCCGTTGTCCTACGATTAAGAGTTCTACCTTTCTCCCCCCAGCCGAAGGTAATACCGTTTGCTGAATGACATAATGGTTATTACTTCTGATTTTCTCATCGATAAAAAGCTTCAAGTTTCTCCGGTAAATGGAATCCGCCACGAGCTGATACGCTAGATAAATGCTGGGAAGTAAGGTCAGGATCATTAGCCAGGTCATGGTGCGGCGAACCCAATCCTGGGTTTCTTTCTCGACGTATTCGTAAGGCTCAAACTTCAGGTAACGAACGACCAGGTACGTAGAAAAGGAAATGCAAATGCCATTAATGGCAAACAAGTAAAAAGCTCCAGCGACGAATGACCAGTTTTGATTGGCTATTCCATACCCCGCCGTGCAGAGGGGTAGCATCATTCCCGTCGCAATGGCTACGCCCGTAACGATGGTTCCTTTGCGGGTTCGGGAAGCTCCTACAATCCCTGCAACCCCGCCAATGAGGGCCACCAGAACATCCCAGACGCTGGGATGCGTGTAGGCTATCATTTCAGGTTGTACATCTTTCAGCGGGCTTAGCCAGAAGTAAAGTGTTGAGCTACACAGGCTGAAAAGAACAAAAATCAGCAGGTTACGAAAGGCACTTTTAAAGAAAACAAAATCGTAAGTGGCCAGACTTAAGCCGATGCCGTAAATGGGACCCATCAGCGGAGAAATCAGCATAGCTCCGATAATAACCGAGATAGAGTTAATGTTCAGTCCAATCGATGCAATAAAGACAGCCGCGACCAAAACCCAGAGATTCGTGCCCCACAAAACGGCTCCTTTTTTAATGGATTCTACGATTTCCTGCTCGTGTTCTTTATCTTCTTCGAGGCTTATCAATCGACTGATTAACACTCGGAATTTACTTAATTGCATAGATTCTTAATTCAGATCAGATCGGTCCTGGGGGATCAATTGAAGCACGAAATAATAAGGTAACGTAGGAAAAAACTATATGATACGGCAAATTTTACGATCCATTGTAATACTCGTCAGCCTGATCAACGGGGCTCTGGCTCAGCAAAAAATTGTGGTTTTTCAATCAGATTTTGGCTTGAAAGACGGAGCCGTTTCAGCTATGAAGGGAGTAGCTATGGGCGTTTCTCAGGAGTTAACGTTATTTGACTTAACCCATGAAATTCCGGCTTATAACATTTGGGAGGCCGCTTACCGACTGGAACAAACCGTACCTTACTGGCCCAAAGGAACCGTATTCGTTTCCGTCGTTGATCCCGGTGTTGGGACCAGCCGGAAGTCGGTAGTCATGAAGACTAAAGCGGGGCATTATATCGTAACGCCGGATAACGGCACACTGACCTTACTGGCCGAATCGGAAGGAGTTGATGAGGTAAGAGAAATTGACGAAGCGGTGAATCGCCGGAAAGAATCGGGTAAATCCTACACGTTTCATGGTCGCGATGTGTATGCGTATACCGCCGCCCGGCTGGCTGCTGGAGTCATAACATTCGAAGAGGTTGGAGGAAGGTTACCCCAACAGGTCGTTATGATTCCCTATCAGAAAGCTAGCAAACAGGGGTCGGTTCTGAAAGGGAATATTTCGATTCTGGATGTTCAATACGGAAACATCTGGACCAACATTCCGGGCGAGTTGTTGCAGGAGTTAGACGTAAAAACAAGTCAGTTACTAACGATTCGAATCTACCACAACCAGCAGAAAAAATACGAAGGTAAAATACCTTACGTTCAGACGTTTGGAGCCGTAGCGGAAGGCAAACCACTTCTATATTTAAACAGTTTATTGCAAGTATCGCTGGCCTTGAACATGGCGAACTTCGCCGAAAAATTTAAGATTAGTAGCGGAAGTGAATGGAGTATTGAGGTAAGTAAATAAGTCTGAGTGTTTGAACTTTCAATAATTACCTAAATCAAACGCCAAACACTCAAACTAGTATATTCTTAAGATTCTTCGCTATAAATCGGCGTTTTTCGTTTCCGGAGCTGACCGCCTTCCCGATGCGAGAAAACCGTTCGGATTTCTGCTAAAATAGATAAATCGATTTCTTCGGGTGTAGCGGCTCCGGTATCAAGTCCGGCTGGACTATAACTTCGTTGAAATTGATCGGCAGAAAGGGTAATCCCTTCTTCATCCAACCGCTGAATCATCTTTTCAAAACGCTTTCTGGGACCAAGTAAGCCAATGTAAGGCACGTGGGTCGAAGTCACATAACGCTGGTAATTCTGAAAGTCCGTTTCCAGATCGTGAGCCATTAGTACCACTGCGGTATAATCATCGGGTTCGATTTCTGTATTTTTCTGAACCACCGCATCAGCCCAGTTAAACAAAGACTTATTGATTTTCTGTGGATTACAGAAAACGGTGGTTAACCAGCCTAATTCTTTTGCCTGTCGAACTAAAGGGAAAATGTCATAATTACCGCCGTGAATAAACAAATGAATCGGTGGCGGAATGATTTCCAGTAACAGAGTAATACTGCCAAAATCCCCCGTCAGTGCCTGTAACGTTGATTTTTCGTTCGTTAAGCAAGTGTGAATACAATCAATTACTTCCTCTTTAGCTACTGGAAATGTAAAATTTTCCTGAGACTCAAAGCGATGAACGGAGCCTTGGGGTAATGCGTCGAGTGCACTTTCCGTAACCGTAATGACAACAGAGGGTTGCCGACGGGAAACCAGCGGTTGTAACTGCAGAACGGCATTATGTGCATCTTCAGGGTCAAGAGGGCTAAGCAATACGTCAATGATTCCATTGCAACCCAGTCCAACTCCAATCTGATACGGATCATCATCGGTAGTGTCATACGTAACCATGGCAGACTTTCCCGTAGACATCGCCAAACGGGCTCGTTTGAGAGCGTCGCCTTCCAGACATCCGCCCGAAATGCCCCCGATCCATTGTCCGTCTTCCGTAACCAGCATTCTTGCTCCGACCCGGCGATAGGATGAACCTTCTACCCGCACTACCGTTGCCAATGCCGCTCGCGTCGTCGAAAAGTCAATCTTTAAGTAATGCTCGAGTATGGACTTTATTTCTTTCATTTTAATAATTTTCAGTTCTCTGTTTACAGTGTTCGATCGATGGCCTTGCATTTAACACTGAAAATGTCAGACAGAAAACTAGCGTATTCTAACTTTTACTCCCCCAAAAAAGGCCCGATTCGTTGCGGGTTCGAAGTATCTGCCACCAGCCGCATTGATCTGTACGTTGGCGTAATACTTCTGATTTAATACGTTGTTAATGCCACCAAAGGGTTCTAAAGACCAGTTATTCCACTTGATTTGCCAGCCAAACCGCAGATTCAAAAGGCTAAAAGCTTGGGTTTTTACTTCGTTGGCATCATCGGCATAAAACGTTCCATTTCTGCGGAACTGGATAATGCCATACAAACCTTTGGGACGAAAATAACGCAGTTCGCCATACCCAAAGTGAGGGGGAATGCCCGGTAGTTGATTTTCATCAAAAGTTCCGGAAGTAGTAGTGTAATTCAGGTATTTAAAGTCGGAATACGTGTAATTGGCATAAGCGGTTAATCCTTCCAGGAGTTGAGCCGTCAGGCCCAGTTCCACGCCACGTCGGCGGGAGTTACCAGCGTTTCGATAAAAGGTACGTCCCGGAAATTCGCTTAACTGATAAGGTACAATCTCGCCCCGAACGTTAACCTGAAATACGGCCAGATCAACTTTAACTTTATGAAAGGTCGCTTTCGTTCCTACTTCAAAATTCTGAGCACGCATCGGCCCAAGTTCGGGATTGAAGCCACCCAGATTGCTCGGATTCGTGCCTAATTCAGTAAGGGCAGGGGTTTCAAAGCTGGTGGAAAAATTGGCGTATAAGCTGCGTTCGGGCTGGTACTCCCAGTTAAGTCCCGCCGTTGGACTAAAACGGTGGTAATTCCGATTTCCTGATTGATCGCCATCATTTAGAAATTGGTCATTTACGTTCAATCGAATGGCATCGTAACGCGTACCAATCGTCAATAAGGTGTTTTTCAACAGGCCAAATTCCTGTAACGCATAGGCTCCAATGTTTCGGAACGTTTCCACTTGTTCCAGAGAAAGCGGACCCTGCTGACCGTCGAGGTTATTATATCGTTTACGATTATCCTGCTGATTTTCAATATCAACTCCTGTTTTTAAACGGTAGGAAACGGAACCAAACTGATCGGTATATTGGTAACTAACGCCCCCGCCGATGTAATTTCGAATGAACTGTACATTCCCGCCTGCTTGAAAAGCTAAACGGTTCTCAAAATCGCGATTCGTCCAGAAAGTTCGGGCCTGAAACTGGTGCTTTTTACCAATGGCGTGGTCATAGATGGCCGCAACCCGTTGCTGAGTAGCCCCCGAAAAAGCCTGAAACTGCACGTTTTGCGGACGAGCCAGACGACGGTTTTCTTCAACCTGCTGAAGAGTTAATCCGCCGGGATCTTCTGCTGTATTTTTCGAAAGATTATACAGAATGGTTAACTTACGGTCCGCCGTAAATTCATGTTGAAATTTCAGATTCAGTAACCAGTTATTCATGGAAGAATAGTCCCGGTAGCCATCCTGAAGGTTACGACTGGCATTAATTAACAGGTTCGAACGTTTCCATTTCTGGCCTACCTTCAACTGATACCGCTGGAAACCGTAACTTCCGGCTACGGCCTGAGCCTCCACGAAATTATACTCGGGTGTTTCGGTAGTATAGGACAGAATGCCTCCCGAGGCATTTCCATATAAAGCCGAAGAAGCTCCACGAATGACTTCCAGTTGTCCCAGACTTCCGACATCAAAATTATTAACTTTTGCCTGACCGTCGGGCGTAGATTCTGGAATGCCGTCAAGGAGTACTTTCAAGCCCCGAATGCCAAAGGAAGAACGGGCTCCGAATCCTCGAATGGAAATACGGAGATCCTGAGCAAAATTGTCTGGATTTTGGGAGAAAACACCCGGAATAGTGCCCATCGCGTCGAAAAGCGAAAGCTGAGGCTGTCCAATCTGAAGGCGTGACTGATTCAGCACGGATACCGAAAAGGGACTTCGATTCTCCGCAATTTGTAAACGGGTTGATTGAATTTCAACGGGTTTCAGATCACGAGTTCGTAACGTATCCTGAGCGTTCGTAATAATAGGTATGCCAATAATCAGTAGAGCGATCCGGAGATACATAGAGCGGTTTTATTGTTGAATAAGTGAAGCAATGAATGAGTGAAGGGTCGGATGATAGAATGAATAAAACTCTGGTCCATCGTATAAAGACAATACCCCTAAACCCGAGATCAAAAACTTCCCAATTCTAAATGCATAAGTATAACTTTTCCATAGTGTAAATCGTTTTATATTATAGATAGAATAAATTGGATATTGTAAGTATATTGCCAGCCTTCAGAAGACATACTTCTGAACCTGACAGAAGATCGTAATGCTATGAAATCGGATTCATTGTTTGATCTCAGAAGCCATTTGAGAAATCGCCGGTTAGAGCAGGTCGTTGAAAATCGAACGGCTTATACGCTGGATACCGCTGAACTGAATATTTACGAAACGCATTCTCAGGCCCAGAATGTAGAATTAACTTTTCATAGTCCGGTATTAACGAGTATGATTCGGGGAAAAAAGGTAATGCACCTGGATGATACACCAGACTTTGATTACCATCCCGGTGAATCGGTGCTGGTGCCTGGTAACCGGACCATGCGGATTGACTTTCCTGAAGCTACTTTTTCGGCCCCGACCCAATGTCTGGCTCTGGCCATCGGTCAAGATCAGATTGCGAAATACACGGATGTGTTGAACGAAAATATTCCGCTTATCGATTCACCTTCGGGCTGGCGTTGGTCGGACAGCAGTTTTTACTTCACGAATTCCTCGACGGTGAATAGTCTGATTAGCCGACTGATTGAAATCTTTACAGAGAATAACCCGGCCAAAGATTTCTTCGCTGATCTGGTGATGAAGGAGTTAACGATGCGATTGATTCAAACGCAGGCTCGTCGGTTATTAATTGAAAACAGCCAGCAACACAGTAGCAGTAACCGTCTGGCTTTCATTACGCAATACATTAAGGATAATCTCCACGAAGCTTTTAATGTCAAGCAGTTAGCGGATAAGGCCTGCATGAGCGAGCCTAGTTTTTATCGTCAGTTTAAGGCTCAGTTTGGCTTATCTCCGCTGGAATTTATTAATCAGCAACGAATTCAGCTGGCTCAGCGGTTACTCAAAACGACGAACCGAAGCGTCGGAGATATCAGTGTAGCCTGCGGCTTTAATAACCTGAACCATTTCCTGAAACTTTTCAAACGGTATACGCAAAGTACGCCCGTTCAGTATCGGCTCAATTAATAGATAGCTGTAAATGATTGGTAATAGAAAAGGCTGGCAATTTGCTGGCCTTTTTTATGAGTTGCTGCCAGTGGAAAAGCTTGCAGCCTTATCCGATAATGATTAAATGTATTAGAAATTGGTAATTCATGCTACCTGCGAAGAAGCTGGTAGCGGAAGGCTCTTCTTAGGGTAGTCATTTTCCTGACTCCAGAATCAAATTGATAGAATCGATATCTTCTTTGATAGGATCAATCCAATAAAAAATAGTCCAATTCCTGATCTTTGTCTTAGTAAACCTCTTAAACAATTGGATTATGGAAGCGACACTCGAAGCTCCGGTACGGGCAGACCGTCCGACCTTTAAAGAACGATACGAAAACTACATTGGAGGACAATGGGTAGCTCCGGCTCGCGGTCAGTATTTTGATAACATTTCTCCCGTTGATGGGAAAGTATTCTGTCAGGTAGCCCGTTCGACTGCCGAAGATATAGATAAGGCACTCGATGCGGCTCACGCGGCTTTTCCAAAGTGGTCTAAAACCTCAGTAGCGAACCGTAGTAATGTACTACTGAAAATTGCCGACCGCATTGAGCAAAATCTGGATTATCTCGCCAAAGTAGAAACCATTGACAACGGTAAGCCACTTCGCGAGACTACCGCAGCGGATTTACCACTGGTTGTTGACCATTTCCGGTATTATGCAGGGGTGATTCGGGCTGAAGAAAGCTCAGTAGCTGAACTGGATGAAAATACCGTTTCGCTGAACATTCACGAACCCATTGGCGTGGTAGGCCAGATTATTCCCTGGAATTTTCCCTTACTGATGGCGACCTGGAAGGTGGCTCCGGCCCTGGCGGCGGGTTGTACAATTGTATTAAAACCAGCTGAACAAACGCCCACGAGTATCCTGGTTTTACTGGAATTAATTGGTGATTTATTACCTGAAGGCGTATTGAATGTAGTGAATGGGTTTGGTCTGGAAGCAGGTAAACCATTGGCTTCTTCGAATCGGGTAGCGAAAGTGGCCTTCACGGGAGAAACTACTACAGGTCGTCTGATTCTGCAATATGCGGCTGAGAATCTGATTCCGGCAACGATGGAATTAGGAGGGAAGTCTCCGAATATCATCTTCCCCAGCGTGATGGATAAGGACGATGAATTCCTGGACAAAGCCATTGAAGGAGCCGTGTTATTCGCTCTAAATCAGGGAGAAATCTGTACCTGTCCTTCGCGATTGCTGGTGCATGAGTCCATTTATGAGAAATTCATTGAGAAAGTAATTGCTCGAACGAAGGCTATTAAGATGGGTAGCCCGCTTGCGGCTGATACTATGTTAGGAGCCCAGGCTTCGAAAGATCAATACGAAAAAATCCTGTCATACATCGAAATCGGTAAGCAGGAAGGAGCAGAAGTACTAACCGGCGGAGCGGCTTTCCATCAGAACAGCGGTCTGGAAAATGGCTATTACATCCAGCCAACGATCCTGAAAGGCCATAACAAAATGCGGATTTTCCAGGAAGAAATCTTCGGCCCCGTTTTATCCGTAACGACGTTTAAGGATACGGAAGAAGCCATTTCTATTGCGAATGACACGCTCTACGGGTTAGGGGCAGGTGTCTGGACGCGGGATGCTCATGAGTTATACACCGTTCCCCGTGCCATTCAGGCCGGACGGGTTTGGGTGAACTGTTACCATGCGTATCCCGCACACGCTCCGTTTGGGGGTTATAAAAAATCTGGTTTTGGTCGCGAAACGCACAAAATGATGCTCAGTCACTATCGACAAACCAAAAACATGCTGATTTCTTACGATAAGAATAAGCTGGGATTCTTTTGATGGGTTGTCAGATGACGGCTGTCAGTTTTCAGTTGGGCCGATACAAAAGTTCGTCATTCTCCCCACTGAACTGACAACTGACAATAGTAAACTGAAAATTGTTATGGTATCTCGTGTGTTAGTTACTGATGCGGCCAAAGCCATTATTGATCAGTTGAGAGAGGTGCATGGCGAATTGCTTTTTCACCAAAGTGGAGGTTGCTGTGACGGGTCTTCACCCATGTGTTTTCCCGTGGGCGACTTTAAAATTGGTAGCCATGATGTGTTGTTGGGGACTGTGCACGGCTGCAATTTCTGGATGAGTGACTTCCAATTTGAGTACTGGAAACATACCCAGTTGACACTCGACGTAGTGCCGGGACGCGGGGCAAGTTTTTCGGCTGAGATTCCATTGGGAGTACGTTTCCTCATACGTTCAAGATTATTTACGGAAGAGGAGTTGAATCAGCTAGAGCCCGTTACCGTTGGTGAAAGTCCTGATTGAGTTGAGTTTTAGTAGGTTCAGATTACAGGTTTACAGGTAGAGCTACCCGAATCTTTTTTCGGGTAGCTTTTTATGTTCAACTTCCCGAAAGTTTTAAACTTTCAGGAAGTTAGGTTTGAGCCAACCGTCCGGCTTCGCAATACACATTCGCGTGCGAATCCCGGAGAAAGCCTATTAAAGTAATGTTATGTTCCTGAGCCAGCGAAACGGCCAGGCTGGAAGGAGCACCAATGGCAGCAATAAAGGGAATTCCGGCCATAACGGCCTTCTGCACTAACTCAAAACTAATGCGTCCACTGAGTAATAGAATCTGGTTGCTAAGAGGTAAGTTAGTAGTGTTCAGGATATAACCTATTACTTTATCCAATGCGTTATGACGACCTACATCTTCGCGGAGAACAATCAGGTTACCCTGGGTATCAAAAAGACCCGAGGCATGCAGACCGCCCGTTTGATCGAACGTTGCCTGAGCTTCCCGCAGGAGTTGGGGTAACCGAAACAGGATTTCCTGAGTAATGAGCGGAGTTACTTCTGGAATAGCATAATGAGCCGTTTGCTGAACGGCTTCCAGCGAAGCCTTTCCGCAAACGCCACAACTGGAAGTAGTATAGAAATGGCGTTGTAATCGTTGGGAACGCTCGGCGACGAGAGGTATTACTTCTACAAAAACCTTATTAATCAAAGGGCTAACCCGCACTTTTTCCACTTCGGAACGGTCAAGAATTAATCCTTCCGAAAACAGAAAACCCAAGGCCAGTTCTTCGTCATTACCAGGCGTTCGCATGGTAATGGACAAACTTTTCTGCTGCCATTTTTCATTTTCTCTCCAGACCAATACAATTTCCAGAGGTTCTTCTACCGCTAATACATCGGGTAAGGTCTGAGCCGACTCGTTCAGGCTAACTTTCTGAATGGTAACAGACTGAATAGAAGATATTTCGTCGAAATCAGAAGTTACCATTGGGGTAAGATAGTAGT
This sequence comes from uncultured Siphonobacter sp., assembly GCA_913774715.1. Lineage (GTDB taxonomy): Bacteria > Bacteroidota > Bacteroidia > Cytophagales > Spirosomataceae > Siphonobacter. The sequence goes on from CAJYHS010000155.1 coordinate 82,285, forward strand.
TTCAATACGATCCATGATATTTAAGAAAATGGATTCCATGGGGATGAAGGGTAAACCTGAACCAGGGTTTTCCAGCATCTGCCGAACTTCAGATAGAGGAACGTATTTCAAGGCGGAAATTTCTTCTGGTTGAGGAGTAAAAGCAGATAATTCCAGATTAGTTTTCCAGGCAAAAACGCCCGTAAACTCTCGATCAAAGGATTGACTTTTTACGTCAAATCCATCCATTGTCCACACGTCTACAAAGTGTAACTCTGAGGAGTGTACTTTTACCCCCAGTTCTTCCTGCACTTCCCGAAGAGCCGCCGTTCGGTAATTTTCACCCGGTAGTAAGTGTCCCGCTACGCAGACATCCCAAAGGTTGGCAAAGAGGTCTTTATCAGGATGACGGAGATTTAGTAATAACTCCCGGTTTTCGTTACAAATCCAAACTTCCGTGCTTCGATGCCAGTCGCCATCGCGGTGCACATCTGAGCGAACCTTGCTCTGCCAGAAGGGGAGATTATGCTCGTTATATAATTCAAAAAGCTCCATGAATTAGGAAAGGCTAATAAAAGTGGCTCGCGTAGTAGCAACGGTATCGGTTACGTACTGAATTGCCAGGGTGATTTCTTCCGCTGTTGTGAAACGGCCCAGACTAAATCGTACGGAAGCATGAGCCAGCTCATCGCTTAGCCCCAGGGCTTTAAGTACGTGCGAAGGATGAACCGAAGCAGAGGTGCAGGCTGAACCATTAGAAACCGCAATTTTCGTTAGGTTCAATAATAAAGCTTCGCCATCAATGGCTCCAAACGCCAGGTTACTTACGTGAGGTAAACGATGGATAACCGAACCATTCACCTGGACATTAGGGATGAATTCCAGAATTGTACGTTCCAGATAATCGCGTAAATCGGCCAGTCGTTTAATTTCGGTGTGAAACGCTTGATAACTTAATTCACAGGCTTTACCTAAACCAATAATTCCCGGAACATTCAGCGTTCCTGATCGGCGTCCCCGTTCATGACCGCCGCCGTGCATTTGGATGGCTAAAGGCGTTTTTCGACGAACATATAAAGCTCCAGCTCCTTTGGGACCATAGAGTTTATGGGCAGAAAGACTCAGTAAATCGATAAAATCAGCTTCTACGTAAATAGGGAGCTTACCTACGGCCTGAGTGGCGTCAGTATGAAACAAAACACCTGCATTCCGACAAATTTGCCCTATTTCACGGATCGGTTGAATGACGCCCGTTTCATTATTGGCCCACATGACCGAGACTAGTAACGTATCCTCACGAATGGTTTCCTGCACCTGCTGCGGTGTAATTAAACCCTGAGCATCGGGTTTAAGATAGGTAACTTCCGCTCCCTGTTTTTCCAGGTACTGGCAAACGTCAAGAATGGCTTTGTGTTCCGTCTGAACGGTAATGAAGTGTTTTTTGCTGGGCGAAGCTTCAAAACTTCCCAGCAAAGCCAGATTATTTGACTCCGTGGCTCCACTGGTAAAGACGATCTCTTTCTCCTGTGCTCCCAGAATCTGAGCCACCTGTCGACGGGCGTTTTCGACGGCTTCGGCGGCTTCCCAGCCAAATAGGTGCGTACGGCTGGCGGCATTACCAAATTGCTCCGAAAACCAGGGTAACATCGTTTCCAGTACCCGAGGGTCTACGGGCGTGGTAGCGTTATAGTCCAGATAAATCGGTCGGTTCATCATTTGGTTGAAACGTTTGAGGAGTTAGCGTAGGTTTAATTAACGTATTCAAAAACCTTTCTAAAAAAATCGCCCCGATAGTTACCGGGGCGATTTTCTAATTCTTTGTGTTGATCAAATCAATGATTAAGTCAACGTATAGAGGGCTGTTGTTCAGGCTTTCCACTAGTTGCCAGTGCTGACCGCCGTGTTCTTCGAATAACTCTTTGTATTCTTCGCCTACTTCAATCGTCGTTTCCAGACAGTCTGCTACAAATGCTGGACTAAAGGCTAATACGCTTTTCTTACCCTGTTTCGCCAAATCGACAATTACATCGTCTGTATAAGGCTTAATCCAGGGCGTTTTTCCCAAACGACTCTGGAAACTGGTGGTATAAGTTCCTTCTTTTAGCCCTAACTCTTTTACTAATAGTCGGGTCGTGGCGAAGCACTGAGCCCGGTAGCAGTACTGATTATCCTTATGCAGATGGTCACAACAGCTACCAAATTTACACGTATTACCCGTGTGATCGCCTTTGGTAATCTGGCGTTCGGGCAGGCCATGGTAACTGAACAGGAAGAAGTCGTACTCGTGTTCACGCATGTATTTGCGAGCCGTTTCCGCAAAATGTTCAATGAATTTGGGGTGATCGTAAAAGGTATTCGTAAATGAAATTTCAGGAATGACCTGCCATTTACCTACAATTTCCATTACTTTCTCATACACGGATCCCGTGGAAGCCGAGGCATATTGAGGGAAGAATGGTACGACAACAATCTTCTTCAGACCTAACTTTTGAAAGCGATCCAGACCCGCCTGAATGCTGGGGTTCTGGTAACGCATGGCCAGTTCTACTTCGTAGTCGTCCCCCAGTCGCTGCTGAACCAGTGCTTTGATATCTTCACCATAAAACTTGAGTGGAGAGCCGCGTTCTTCCCATAATTCCCGGTACACTTTAGCGGATTTGGGGGCCCGGAAGGGAGCGATAATGAGGTTGATTAAGGCCCAGCGATTCATGAAAGGAATATCAATGACGCGGCCATCCATCAAAAATTCCTGTAAATATTTGCGTACGTCCGGTACACTAGGGCTGTCGGGCGTACCCAGGTTTACCAGCAAAATACCCGTTTTCAGTTGTTGAGTCGTGCGAGTGGACGCTAATTCTGTGACCTGCATGCTTGGAGGGTTACCTGAAAGAAGTAACCTTAAAAATACGTTCTGTCTATGTCTTGTTCGCTCGTGGCGTTTCAGGGGGCAAAGGTCGGAAATCTTTGCCGTTCTACATATAAAAACCTTCCTCGTCCGAGGAAGGTTTGAAGTTTGGTAAAGTTTGAGACCGTTTGATTACTGTTTGTTAAGGTTGGAATTCGTTAGAAACGGTTCGAGAGGTTAGATGTACTTGGCCTTAATCTACTAGATGGCAAGTAACCTTTCAAACCTGAATCAAACTTCAAACGATCTCAAACTTAATCAAGCTAGTTAACTTCATGCTTTTTCGGCATGGCATTTTCTACGTTTACGCCTAAACCCTGAGCAATTCGCATCCCCAAACCAATATCAGCCCGGAAGAAATGGCATAACTGACGGTTAATGATTTCATCACGTTTCGGACCCGTAACTCCTCCCAGTGCTCCTACGATGGTTTCTACCAGATGACTTTTCTGCTCATCATCCAGCACGTTACGATACAGGTTACCAGGCTGCGTATAGTGATCATTTTCGCCTTCAGCGTTGCGATCGTACCAGCCGGCTACGTTCGAATCCAGTTCCCAGGCGGGTTCCTGATAGCTTTGATCGGCAACGATGGTATCGAAGGAATTGGGAAAATAATTCGGATGACGACCGCCGTTTCCATCCACCCGCATTTGTCCATCCCGCTGGTAATTGTTCGTAGCGAACGGACAACGGTTAACGGGAATCTGCTCATAATTTCCACCCAGACGATACCGCTGAGCATCGGGATACGAAAGCAGGCGGCCCTGTAACATCTTATCGGGTGAATAGCCAATACCATCCACGACGTGAGCGGGAGCAAAAGCGGCCTGCTCTACGTCCTGGAAATAATTGTCTGGATTTCGATTCAATTCAATCTCACCGACCTCAATCAACGGATAATCCGAGTGAGGCCACACTTTTGTTAAATCGAAAGGATTAATGTGATACGTCCGGGCTTCGGCTTCGGGCATGATCTGAACCTGCATCGACCATTTCGGAAAATCACCGTTTTCGATGTGTTCGAGCAGATCACGCTGGGCAAAATCAAGGTCTTTCGACTTCATTTCGTCGGCTTCTTTCGCGGTGAAATTTTTGATGCCCTGCTTGGTCAGGAAGTGGAATTTGACGTAAAAACGCTCATTGTCTTTATTAATGAACGAAAACGTGTGACTTCCAAATCCGTGCATATGACGGTAGCCATAAGGCGTTCCGCGATCCGACATCAGAATAAGTACCTGATGCAGCGATTCAGGGTTTAGCGACCAGAAATCCCAGATCATCGTGGGGGATTTCAGGTTCGTAAACGGATCACGTTTCTGGGTATGAATAAAGTCACCGAATTTCTTGGGATCTTTCACAAAGAAAACGGGCGTATTGTTACCCACTAAGTCCCAGTTACCGTCTTCCGTATAAAACTTGAGAGCAAAACCGCGAGGATCACGCTCAGTATCAGCCGAACCTTTTTCGCCACCTACGGTAGAAAACCGCAGGAACAGCGGAGTTTGCTTGCCAACTTCACTGAACACTTTTGCCCGTGAATATTTCGTAATGTCATTGGTAATGGTCAGTGTACCGAAGGCACCTGAACCTTTGGCGTGCACCACCCGCTCGGGAATCCGTTCGCGGTTGAAGTGAGCCATTTTTTCGTGTAAGATATAGTCCTGAAGCAATAAAGGACCACGGGGACCTACGCTTTGAGAGTTTTCATTTTCAGCATAGGGGCGTCCTGAAGCGGTTGTTAACTTTTGTTGATCCATCGTTTGCTTAGCTTTTGAAGTAAGAACTGCGACAAAAGTATACGAATGATGCGTATAAGTAAAATCGATTATTTCTATATGGTTATAACAAAAAATAATGATCACCTTTTGCAAAGTGATCATTAAGAATCTAATTTATTTTGGAGTTATCCTACCATCAGCAAACGCCATATACCTGATAACACAACCATAACCAGAGCAGCGGGTGTCAAAACTTTCCAGCCCAGATACATTAACTGATCGACACGAAGGCGTGGGTATGTCCAGCGAACCCAGATTTGTATAAGGATTAGTAAAGCAGCTTTCGCGAGTAGCCAAAACATGCCCGAAATATTCCCTAACAGGGTACCTGGTTCTCCCGAAGTCCAGTCGGCCAGTCTTACCGGGCCGATGTTGGGTAGAGGCGTATTCCAGCTTCCCAGAAAAAGAACAACGCCAAGTATACTGACTAGCATCATCATTGCGTATTCACTAAGGAAGACCAGTGCCCAGCGGAAACCGGAATATTCGGTGTGAAATCCACCTACCAATTCGGATTCTGCTTCGGGCAAATCAAAAGGAGCCCGATTACATTCGGCCAGCGAGGCGATGAAATAAATAATGAAAGCAATAAAGAAAAGGGGCATTCGGAAGATATTCCAACTTAGGAATCCACCGTTAGCGGTGACATCCAGTCCCCAACTTTTAATACCAAAGAAATAGATTTTTTCCTGTGAAAAAATTCCTTGCTGAAAGCTGATTTCCTGCAAATCAAGACTCTGGCAGATCATGGCTACGCACAATACTGAAAGCCCGAGCGGAATTTCATAACTCACAATCTGAGCAACGGAACGGATGGCTCCGAACAGAGAATATTTATTATTAGAAGCCCAACCGGCAATAATGAGACCCAGTACGTCGAGCGAAACAATGGCCATGAGCCAGAAAAGGCCAATGGCAGTGCTGGATCCAATCCAGTCAGGGCCGAGCGGAACGACGGCATAGCCCAGAAAAATCGCTACGAAAATCAGGCAGGGAGCTACCAGATACATCCAGCGGTCTGCCAGCCTGGGAACGATATCTTCTTTCTGAAGTAACTTCAATAAATCGGCAAATAACTGGAGCAGACCGTAAGGGCCTACCTCGGTAGGGCCGAGGCGATCCTGAATAAAGCCCGAGATTTTTCGTTCAGCGTATACGCCCACTACAACCGTAGCAAGAGTTAGGGCGAGGCATATCAGTAAAGCAGGAAGCAAATCAGTACACGTTTACAGGTTTGGGAGTTTCCCGGTGCAAATCTAAGCTGCCGCTCGGATTAATTTAGAACCAAACTAAAAAAGACCGCTTCATAACAAGAAACGGTCTTTAGAACACATAGAAAATTGGGTACTAGAATTCTGCTGATTTAGGGAAACGGGGGAAAGGAATTACATCGCGGATGTTAGTCATTCCCGTTACGAACAGAATCAAACGCTCGAAACCTAAACCGAAACCTGAGTGCGGAGCTGAACCAAATCGACGCGTGTCGAGGAACCAGTCCATGCTTTCGGGCTCGATGCCTACCTCTTCCATCCGAGCTACGAGTTTCTCGAGGTTATCTTCCCGCTGACTTCCGCCGATCATTTCACCGATGCCGGGGAATAAAACGTCCATGGCTCGTACGGTTGGCCCTTTGTCTTCAGGACGTTCTACTTCCTGCTTCATATAGAAAGCCTTAATCTCGCGGGGGTAGTGCGTCAGGATTACGGGTTTCTTGAAGTGTTTTTCAACCAGGTAACGCTCGTGCTCACTTTGCAGGTCAATGCCCCATTCCACGGGATACTGGAATTTTTTCTCTTTGTGAGGTTTCGACTGAAGCAGAATTTCAATAGCCTTCGTATACGTCAGCCGTTCGAACTCGTTGTCCACTACAAACTGGAGTTTTTCCAGCAGAGGCATAGGGCTACGCTCATTCTGAGGCTTGTTCTTTTCTTCTTCAATCAACCGCTTTTCGAGGAAGGCCAGATCATCCTGGCAGTTATCTAAAGCGTATTTAATCACGTACTGGACGAAATCTTCGGCCAGAGCCATGTTGTCTTCCAGTTCGAAAAACGCCATCTCAGGCTCAATCATCCAGAACTCGGCTAAGTGACGGGTCGTATTGGAGTTTTCCGCCCGGAACGTAGGACCAAAGGTATAGATCTTACCCAGACCCAGAGCCGCTAGTTCGCCTTCCAGCTGACCCGATACGGTCAGATTGGTTTCTTTTCCGAAAAAGTCTTCTTTATAGTTAACGGAACCGTCTTCATTCAGCGGTGGATTTTTAGGGTCCAGCGTCGTTACGCGGAACATTTCACCCGCACCTTCCGCGTCTGATCCGGTAATGATGGGGGAGTTCCAGTAGAAGAATCCATTATCACTGAAATACTTATGAACGGCAAATGCCAGGGCATGACGCACCCGGAAAACCGTCGCAAACGTATTGGTACGCGAACGTAAGTGTCCGTTTTCCCGTAAGAACTCCAGTGAGTGACGCTTGGGTTGCAGCGGATACAGATCAGGATCGGCCGTGCCGTAAATTTCGATGGACTCAACTTTTAATTCAACTGACTGGCCCGCTCCCTGCGAATCGACCAGTACCCCGGTAGCCGCAATGGCAGAGCCGGTCGTTACGAGTTTGAGAATATCATCGGAAATCACGCCCGCTTCAGCCACAACTTGCAGGTTATTGATGGTCGAGCCGTCATTCAGAGCAATGAAATTGACATTCTTGCTCTCTCGTTTGGTTCGAACCCACCCCTGAACCGTTAGGGTCTGACCCACAAAACCGTGGTGACGGAGGTAATCTTTAATTTGATATTTCATGATGAACTTCGATCAGCGGCGGAACACTCGTCCGCCTGTAATGTTCGCAAAATTAGCTACTTCCTGCAATCAGAGAAAAAAAATCCGGTAATGAACCAACCTTTCTGCGTCTTCACGGCTCTTTTAAATAGAAATAGCCTGTATGGACGACCTGTCAACCTGGGCAGGTAACGATCAGTAGTCGTCAAGAATCGGGGCTTTATGATAAACGTCGCCGCTATGATAAAGGGGGAGTTTACCCCTTTGTTGACCTTAAAATCGGCCTGGCTTGGGCGAAACGCAAATAAATTCTAAGGAAAGTATTAAAAAATACGAGAGACGGGCTCAGCTCTTTGGTGTGGGACGACTGGAAAAGTACCTTTGCCACTATTCACAAACTAGCCGTTAACTCTTGAATACTGCTCTTGCTCGTTTTCTCTCGTTTATTCTGCATCCCTTATTGATTCCGACGTTTTTGTTCGGAATCATTTTTTACGGAGCACCGCTGGCTATCTATAATCTGCAAGCGTTTAACGAACAGCAGTCCATTGATTTCTTTGGACTTAAGTTCTCGTTCAAGGCAGGGCTTTTACTGCTGGTTTTCTTCTTTACTTTTCTTATTCCCAGTTACTTACTCTATGTATTGTATCGGCTCAAAATTATTAAGAGCCTGACGATGGAAAATTTACAGGATCGGCGACTGCCTTACCTGTTGATTGTGATCCTGTACACCGTTTTTTCTTACGCTTCTTTCCGATACATGAAGTTACTGCCCGAAATGACAGTGATCATGGCCAGTATCACTTTTTCTATTTCCTGCGTAGCGTTCATTAGCTTGTACTGGCAAATCTCGGCTCATGCCACTGGAATGGGAGGCGTCATTGGAGCTTTGCTAACGCTAACGCTCAAAATGCACCTTGATACCCTGTTAATTCCAATGCTGGCTGTGATTATTCTGACAGGATTCCTCATGAGTGCCCGACTCTATCTGAATGCTCATACCCCACGTCAGATTATGGTTGGGTTAGTACTGGGAGCGGTGGTATGTAGTACTACTTTGTTTGTTTTTATTTAAAAATATACTGGAGTAAATGCAAAAAGCCATCCCCGTCAAAAGGATGGCTAAATATGCCGTCGTAAAGAATCTACTTCTTTACTGCAACTATTGTTGCTCGCTTTCCTGCATCTTCTGACGGTAAGCCGCCTTGATGACCTGGTGACGACGAGTGATTGATGGCTTCGTAAACGCCATACGAGAACGAAGTTCACGCATTACGCCCGTTTTTTCGAATTTCTTCTTGAAACGTTTGAGAGCCTTGTCAATGCTTTCGTTTTCTTTAACTTGAACGATAATCATGTGTGTTATTCGGCAATTTGAATGGTTCAACTCCAAAACAGGATTGCAAATATACGCTTCTATTTCAAAATTTCAATAGTTTATTAACAACTTTGCCAAGCGATTCCAAAGGGAAGGAGTCATTTTTGAGGGATAGCGGGTTATTGCGTTCTTTTTTTCTTCATTTTTATAAGCGAAGAGTCTTAGACTCAAGGCATACGACACATGAAACGTCAGGCAATCATAGATTTAGGTACTAATACTTTCCAGTTAATAGTAGCTGAAATTCACGAAGGAAATTTTAAAATTCTGCATGACTCCAGTTTGCCCGCTAAAATTGGCGAAGGTGGAATCTCCGAAGGACGTATTTCCGAGGCGGGTATGGAAAGAGCCATCGGCGTATTGAAGCAGTTTCGTCAGCTTACCGACGAGTATACGATTTCCCCTGATCAGATTACCGCTTTAGGAACAAGTGCGGTTCGGAATGCTTCAAATCAGGAGGAATTCTGCCAGCGAGTGTTAACCGAAACGGGCATTACGGTGACTATCGTGAAAGGGGAAGACGAAGCCGGACTGATTTATGAAGGTGTGAAAACCGGCCTGAAGCTCAAAAAAGAAACTTCGCTGATCGTTGACATTGGTGGGGGTAGCGTTGAGTTTATCCTTTGTAACGAAGATAAGCTTTTCTGGAAACAAAGTTTTGAAATTGGCGGGCAACGCTTAATGGATCGCTTCAATCAAACCGATCCTATTCTACCCGATTCGGTTAGTAAGCTGAATGAATATCTGGAGCAGCAGCTAGTCCCTTTGACCAACGCAGTTCACCAGTACGAAGCACATGAGCTGATCGGATCGGCGGGTTCTTTTGAAACGTTGCTGGATATTGATTCCATGCGAAAAACAGGACAATTGCCTGACCCTGACTTAGCCAGTGGGGAATTGCCTCTGGCTTCTTTTATTGAGTCTTATGAAAAATTCCTGACTTCGAACCGAGAAGAGCGACTCGCTATTCCAGGCATGAAAGCCTACCGGGCGGACATGATTGTTGTGGCTAGTTGTCTGATTGCTTTTCTTTTACGAAAGTATAAATTACAGCAGATCCGAGTTTCAATGTTTGCCATGAAGGAAGGGATGCTGGCTCAAATGAGTAAGTAGATCCCGGAATCGTTAAAAAACTCAAAGCCGCACGATCCTGAAGTCTTTTGCGTATCTTTTTAAACAAGTATTTGGTAAAGAAGGTAAATACTAAGATTTTGGAAGCAATTTATAGGTTAATAAAAATAAAGTATCGCTGAAATAGCTGATGTTTACGAAATTAACCCCTGCTTCAAACATAAAAATCAGTACTTCAAAACCCGCATTACTAACGGATTGATTGGCGTGATGGAAAGAAGAACATTCCTTAAGTTTTTTTTAGCAACACCACTTATAACCCCTTTGCTGACCCAGGGCCAGGATAGACGGTATCCGGTCGAAAAAACTGATTCAGAATGGAAACGGATTCTTACACCGGAGCAATATTTTGTAACTCGACAAAGAGGGACGGAACGAGCTTTTTCCGGGAAATTCTGGAATAACCGGGAAAAAGGAATCTACCGCTGCGTTTGTTGTAGTGCAGAATTATTTCGTTCGGAAGCTCAGTTTGACAACGGGAGTGGGTGGCCTACCTTTTCGCGGGTAGCTAATCCCAAAAATGTAGAGGAGAATGAAATGCAGGGTGGAAAGGCTAAGGAGTTGGACTGTAGCCGATGCGGTGCTTATCTTGGAAAAGTTACCCAGGACGGTCCGACTCCTGGACGATTGAAATATACAATTAACTCCGCTGCCTTGAATTTTGAACGCGGTAAATAATTTGATCAGGACCGACTAACAGTGTCGGTCTTTTTTTTGTACTTTTCCAACCTGAGAGTCAGATAATAAGCCTTACATTTGACTATTAATTCGGTATAAAATTTGGTTTATATATTGTGGACTTCTATTTAATTGGTTATTTTTCTAATTCGATAGAGCTATTAGTAATTGTTGAAAGGAATTTTTAGTTTTTTATAACAAACGGACACTTATGCAATTTTCCTATGACAATTATCAGACGGAAGGTTTTTTTGATGAAATGTTTGATGCGAATGGAAACGTTCGGAAAGGATACGATGCTTTTAAGCAAAGAAGCGAGCAATTAAGTTTTGAAGAAATGGTTCGGCGGCACCAGGCCGCTGAGCGGGCTCTGATGGCGATGGGGATTACGTTTAATGTGTATTCAGAAAACGAAGGAACGGAACGCATTATGCCCGTTGATATCATTCCCCGAATCATTCCCAGCAACGATTGGGCGAAGTTGGAGAAAGGCTTAATTCAGCGAATTCAGGCGATTAACCTCTTCATTGATGACGTTTATAACGAACAGCGTATCCTGAAAGATGGAATCGTCCCGCGGGATTTAATTGAATCTTCAAAATGTTTCTTAAAAGCCTGTATGGGGCTCAAGCCACCTAAAGGAATCTGGTGCCACATTACCGGAACGGATTTGATTAAGGGTGATGACGGCGAGTACATGGTACTGGAAGATAATCTCCGTTGTCCTTCGGGCGTTTCGTATATGCTCGAAAACAGGGAGTTACTGAAGCAGACATTTCCCGAAGTATTTGCCCGGACAGACATTCGTCCAGTTTCCGATTACCCGAGTCGCTTACTGCAAATGTTACAGTACATTTCGGGTCGTCCTGATCCAACGGTTTGCGTATTGACTCCGGGTATTTATAACTCAGCCTATTTCGAACATTCGTACCTGGCTCAGCAAATGGGCGTGGAGTTGGTGGATGCCCGCGATCTGGTAGTGCATGATGGGTATGTGAAAATGAGAACAACCAAGGGTTTTCAGGTAGTAGACGTCATTTACCGCCGGATTGATGATACGTTTCTTGATCCGCATGCGTTTAATCCTGATTCGCTCATCGGTATTCCGGGAATTTTTGATGTATATAAAAAAGGCCGGGTAGCTCTGGCCAATGCCCCTGGTACAGGAGTAGCCGATGACAAGGTTATTTATGCGTACGTACCCCGCATCATCAAGTATTATCTGGGCGAAGAACCGATCATCTCTAATGTTCGAACCTATATCTGTAGAGAAGATGAAGATCGCAAATATGTACTGGATAACATTGAGAATTTAGTAGTGAAAGAAGCCAATGAAGCGGGTGGGTATGGCATGTTGATTGGCCCCAAAGCGACTAAGGCGGATCACGCTCTCTTTCGGGAAAAAATTAAGGCTAATCCTCGGAATTACATTGCTCAGCCTACGATCTCCCTGTCTCGAGTACCATGTCTGGTAGATGGAGCCATCGAAGGCCGACACGTTGATTTGAGGCCTTATATTCTGTATGGTGAAAACATCAACGTCATTCCCGGAGGGTTAACTCGCGTGGCTTTAAATAAAGGTTCTCTCGTGGTCAATTCTTCACAAGGCGGCGGAAGCAAAGATACCTGGGTTATGTGGTAAGATATTTTAATGAAAAGTCCTCTGTATCAAGCCTTTGATTCAGAGGACTTTTTCATTAATTACATTTTGAGAAAGACTGCTGACGAGTCCTATTAAATGTCTTTACATCGCAAGAACTTTTAAAAACGGATAGAGGTTATTGCCCAACTACGCAGTTTTCAACTGAAACATAAATTTTTATTTCATGGCTTAATCGATAACTTCGTAGCATACTGAGCTTATTTAGTAAAGAGACAAAAGTCGAATATTAGTTTTGCATACCTCAAGCGTTTATGCTGCCCACATGAACATGTCAGAAACCTTAACTAGTCCTGATCTTCCGGTGTTGAAAATATTAGTTGTAGATGATCAGCCTTTTAATCTTCAAATTGCCCAGCGTATTATTGCGAAAACCGATGCTCAGGCGGAGATGGCTGAGGGCGGTTTGAAAGCCATTGAACTTGCCCGAAAGAACGCGTTTGACTTAATATTAATAGACATGCACATGCCGGATCTTGACGGTTTTTCGGTTAGCAAGGAAATCAGATCTTTTGATTCCAACGTGCAGATCTATATCATGTCGGGTGATGAGCCTACGCAGGAAATATTAACGTCCGATGCCATTAATGGGTACATAATCAAGCCTTTACGTCCCCAAACTTTACTGTCTCTATTAGCGGATCTATCATTAAAATAACTTTTCTCTAGTTCTATTCTGATACTTGAAAGAATATTTTAATACGACTATACGTACACAGATGCGACTAAAATTCTGGATAGCTTTAATGTTAGGAGGAGGATTTCTCATTGAGGTCCTGCTGGGAATTAATGGGCATCAAACCATTCGGAGGCTGGTTACTACTAACAATTGGATTACTCATACGCACGTCATTCTTGAGAAAGCAGAACAGATTGATACCCGGCTAACGCACGTCGATAATGACTTGAGAGGGCATTTATTAAGTAATAATCCTTATTTTCTGGCTGATTTTAATCGCAATTCCAAAGAGCTGATTAATCAGTCGAAAGATCTGAATGATTTTGCCCGAACCGAGATCCAAAAAAAGAGGCTGCGTTTTTTTAACCAGAAACTACGTGAAAAGCTGGAGTTAGGTAGTCAGCTATTCCTGCAAACTACTATTCAGGGTGGAATTCCGAAGCTGGATTCTGGTCGCGTATATCTGGATAAAACGTATGAACTTCGAGCTTTACTGGTTGAAATTCAGAATGATGAGCAAACCCTGTTAGCCAGTCGGGTACAGGAGAGTGAGGAGTCTGCCAGTGAAGCAATTCTAAGTATTATTGTGGGAACGCTGGTTGCGGTAGTCATTATTTTAGGGGCGGTATTTTTATTGTTTCGGGTCCTGAAGAGCCGAACCAAGCTTAATTTGGAATTACAGGAAAACGAAAAGCGACTCCGGGAAATTTTGGATGCTATTCCGGCTGCAGTCATCGTATATGATCAGCAGGGGAGCGTTTTTTACACCAACCGTAATACCCGCACGATGCTGAAGCAACATTCGGTTTTCGATTCGTATCATACCTTACTGGACGCTCTACAGATTTTTCGATTTCCTACTGGCGAAGAGTATCCCATGGCAGAACGGCCGTATTTCAGGGCTCGTGAGGGACGTGCCGTGCAGGTGGATGATATGGAACTGCGAATTGATGACGAGCGAACGTTACTATTGAATTCCGCAGCTCCCATTTTCGATGCTGAAGGAGAAATCCAGTATATCGTTTCCAGCTATGTCGATATTACGGATCGCCTCTTGTCGCATACACGATTGCGGGAAGCGAAAGAACTTGCGGAAAAAGCCGCCTTAATGAAGGAGAACTTTCTGGCTAATATGAGCCACGAAATTCGCACGCCGCTTAACTCTATTATCGGTTTTACTAACCTCTTGGAAACCAGTCCGCTTAACAAAGAGCAAACCGAATACTTGAGGGCAGTAAATACGGCTAGCCGTAACCTGCTTACCATTGTAAACGATATTCTGGATATCTCGAAAATTGAAGCGGGTATGCTTCAGTTTGAGAAAATTCCGTTTAGCCTCACGGCGTTGGTTCAGTCGATCAAAATTATGCTCCAGCCCGCTGTGTTCGACAAACAGTTAGAGCTGGAAGTTGAGGTGGATCCGAAGTTACCAGCGGTAGTGTTGGGTGATCCCACTCGCCTGACTCAGGTCTTATTGAATTTGACTTCGAACGCCATTAAGTTTACCGAAAAAGGGAAGATACACATCGGCATTACCTGTAGTCGTCGGGAAGGAGAAAAAGCGTGGATCAATCTGGTAGTAAAAGATTCGGGAATTGGTATTGCAGCAGACGTTTTGCCCCACATTTTTGAACGATTCCGTCAGGAAAGTTCCTTTACTACTCGTCAGTATGGAGGCTCTGGCTTGGGACTGAATATCGTTCATTCGCTGGTAGATATGCAGGGAGGATCCATTTCAGTGATTAGTAAACCAGGAACAGGTTCTACTTTCAGCGTTGATATTCCCTATGAAGTAGCTCGACAGGAAGTGCTTGAAGAGTCGGAGGTAACTTCTGACCAGCAGAAGGCTAACCACCATATTAAGGTTCTGGTAGTAGAAGATAACCCCATGAATCAGAAGTTGGCAACCGCTGTCTTGGGCCGCATGGGCTATTCTTCTGAAGTAGCCGAAAATGGGATCAAAGCCCTTGAAAAATTAAGAATGAATACGTATAATCTGATTTTGATGGATATTCAGATGCCCGAGATGGATGGCTATGAGACAACCCGTCAGATTCGGACCGTGTTGAAGCTGGATGTGCCGATTGTTGCTATGACTGCCCACGCTTTAGTGGGCGAGCGAGAACACTGTTTGCAGGTAGGTATGAATGATTTCGTATCGAAACCTTTCCAGATGAATGATTTATTTAAGATCGTTCGTAAGATGCTTCAAATCAATACGCCTTCTTTTGTATCCTCTGTAAATGTATTAATGAACGACCCAAAAATGATGGCACCAACGCTTAACCTGGACTATTTGAACGATGTAACCGGCGGAGATCACGAGTCAATGGCGGATTTATTAACGGTTTTTCTGGAAGAAACACCGTCACAGTTGAAGAAAATGAATCAGGCCCTACAGGCAGGTAACATAGAGGAGGTGGGTAAAATTGCTCACGCCCTGAAATCACCCGTCCAAATGGTAGGAGCTGAAGAGCTTATGCCTGCGTTTATCAAGTTACAGGAGTACGGCAGCAAACGTGCTGATATTGCTTTGGCTCAGCCACTGGTGCAAGAAGTGCAATTACGTATGGAGGCTTTATTACCACTGGTCGAAGAGGCTCGCAAAGAATACCTTCCTGCGTAAAGACCTTTTCTTTGTGAAAATGCAAAAGCCGTAATCATCGCTTGATTACGGCTTTTTCGGATAAGGTCTTACTTTTGCAGCTTTAGACCCAATCATAAAGCATGTCGGCATACATCGTTGAAGGGCTTCGTTTGCCTACAGGGAAAGCAAATGGATACTACAAGGCTGAAATTCCTGAGCATTTGATGGCGGAAATACTCCGGGGTTTTGTGCGAAAGTATCCTTCCCTGATCCACGTCCTGGATGAACTAGTAGTCGGAAATGCCTTGGGAACGGGTGGGAATATGGCTCGTTATGCCTTATTAGAGGCAGGCTTCCCTCTATCCATTCCGGCAACAACTGTTGACACGCAGTGCGGGGCGGGCTTACGTTCCATGATGATGGCCGAGGCTCAGCTGAAAAGTGGTCAAAGTAATTGCATAATTGCGGGGGGGATGGAGAGTAACAGTCTGGCTCCTCTAAGGCGATACCATACCCGGGATTTTCGCTATCAGGACGTCGACACTTACTACACACAGGCCATATTTGCACCCGAAAGCTGGGGAGATTCGCGGCTAACGGAAGCCGCCCGACAAGTCGCGGAGTCTTATCGTATTTCTAAAGAAGAGATGATTCGCTGGACCTTGAGAAGTCACCGATTGGCTACTCAAGCCGAGGATCTGCTGGCAGATATTCGTATTCCTTATCAACGTTTTTTCAGCGATCAGCCGATTCGGAAAAACCTGACGGAAACGCAGCTATTTTCAACCCAGACAGCTTCGTTAATCGATCATACCAATACGGCTCATCTACACGACGGAGCCGCCGGAATTTTGCTGGTTAATGAATCAAAGATTCTTGATTATCAGCCTAAATTTAAGATACTGACTTCGGCGTTGGCAGGTGGGGTACCTTCGTTAGCTCCGGCCGGGGTGATCTGGGCTACGGAAAAGCTATTAAGCCAGAGTGGAAGGTCCATTCAGGACATTGATCTATTCGAAGTCAACGAGTCGTTTGCCGTAAAACCGCTGGCATTTATGCGACACTGGGCTATTTCTGAAGAAAAAGTAAATATCTTTGGGGGCAATTTGGCCTACGGGCATCCTTTTGGAGCCTCGGGAACCATTAATTTAATTCACCTCATGCGGGCTCTCGAACATACCCGCAAGCGATTTGGACTGGTAACGGCTGGAGTAGCCGGAGGAATCGGAGTCGCTATAATGATCGAAAATCTCAACGCGTGATCGTTCAGAGAATTCTTCATACTGCTGAAAAATATCCGGAAAAGCAGGCCGTTGTCTACGGCCCGCGGAGCATCACTTATGCTGAATTGAGTAAGGAGATCAGAAGTCGGGCCGGGGCATATCAGCAGCAGATTACTTCCTCCAAAGTCATCCTGACTCAGGTAAATTCACTGGAAAATCTACTGGATTTACTGGCTCTTATGGCCATTGGGAAAGCCAGTATTATGGCTTCTACCCAATTGCAAACCGAACAGATGCAGGGTCTGCTGGAACGGGAAGGAGTCGTTTTATTACCCGAACGGGATTTGCAGATTTCGCCTCTATCTGACATTCAGTCGGTTACCCTGACGGATCGATTTTTAGGCGTATTAACCTCTGGTACGGAGTCGCTTCCCAAGGTAATCTGGAAAGATTACCAAAGTTGGGTAACGGCATTCCCTCACCAGAGTGCCGTATTTGGTATTACTGCGGAAGATCGTCTGTTCGTGCTGGATGCTCTGAGTTATTCGGCGAATTTGAATAGCGTTTTACATATGCTCTGGCTGGGTGGATCGGTGGTAATGACTTCGCTGAAATCGGCAGCCAGCTGGCCCCGGCAAATGCAGGATCAGCAGGTTAGCTCGGTCTTTATGGTACCTTCACACTACCGGCTCTGGGTTAGAAAAACGCTGTCTTTACCTGGTATTAAATCGTTGGTCAGTGCGGGGGAAAAACTGGAAGCCTCGCTGGCGGAAATGCTGCTGGAATGTTTTCCTGAAGCTTTACTAACGGAGTATTACGGGGCAGCAGAGCTAGGCCACATTAGTTACCAGCAGAATCAGGATATTATCCAGCACGGGTACGCAGTGGGACAGGCGTTTCCCGGCGTAAAGATCAAAATCGTTGATCAGCGAATTTGGGTTGAAAGTGACTATGTATCACCAGACTATCGGGGTGTTAACACTGTTTTCGATTTAGGGTTAATCGAAGATGGCCGGTTGATTCTGATGGGACGTTCAGGCCGAATGTTTAATCGTCGGGGACTGAATATTTTTGCCGAAGAAATAGAAAATAGTGCGAAACTAATGCCTTTCGTGACCGAGGTAGCCGTTATTGGCCTCCTCCGGGAGGATCTTTCGCACGATATCTATCTGGTTTTCAGGGCAACTTATCCCGGTGATGTTCAAACGAACTATGCCCAGCAACTGAAAACGCACTTATTACATTCCTTACCTTCCTTCAAGCAGCCCAAACGTATTCTGCAATTACGTAATCTTCCTCGTAAGGATAACGGGAAGATTGACTATCAGGCGGTTGCCCGGATATTTTCTGAAGAAGATTCTCCTGTTTCCGTTGAGCTTAATATTCGTAATTAAGGATAATAGTTGATCCTGATCGTAGTCACGACAAGGGCTATTATACCTGATTTATTTTGGTTTTTCATTTAATGAATGACTCGCGAAAGCCGAGTGGTAAAGGATGGCTATGTGTCTGTCCGAAAACCGCTTACAAGCTTTCCTGAGCTATTATTGTCAACTGTTTTCATGAAACGTATACTGTATATCGTTACATTTATTTTTTCTACGCATTTATATGCACAAGATTCGACCAAAACCGTTGGTTTATCCGAAGTAACGGTAACGGCGAACCTTCAATCCACCGAAATTCGAAAAGCGGCCCGTAATGTGACGGTTATCACGGCTCAGGAAATCGAAAAAGCTCCGGTAAAAACCTTAGACGGCGTTTTGCAATATGCTTTAAACGTTGATGTGCGTTCCCGAGCTCCCTTAGGGGTTCAGGCCGACGTGAGTATTCGGGGCGGTAATTTCGATCAGACCCTAATTCTGGTGGATGGTATTAAAATGAATGATCCACAAACGGGTCATCATTCGCTGAATCTGCCTTTCCCACTCGAGATGATTGAGAAAATTGAAATTCTTCAGGGCGGTGCTTCCCGGGTATTTGGTCCCAGTGCTTTTTCTGGAGTTATTAACATTATCACCAAGAAAAATCAGCCGAGCCAGGTACAAATTGGAGCTGCGGGTGGACAATATGGGTTGTATCAATTAAACACCGCTGTAGGCTTAACGACTGAAAAATACTCGACGCTGGTAGCTGCGGAAAAGATTCACAGCGATGGCTATGCGTACAATACGGCTTTTGATCGGCATAACCTGTACGGAAGAACGGCCTTTAATTTAGAGAAAACCACCCTTTCTGTTCAAGGAGGTTACATGGATAATCAGTTTGGTGCGTCTAACTTTTACCATCCTAAGTTTTATAACCAGTATGAACAAGTCAGGCAGTATTTTGTAGTTGCCCAGGCAGACCGGAAACTAACGAAAAACTGGTATTCCAACCTG
Organism: uncultured Siphonobacter sp.; assembly: GCA_913774715.1. Classification (GTDB taxonomy): domain Bacteria; phylum Bacteroidota; class Bacteroidia; order Cytophagales; family Spirosomataceae; genus Siphonobacter. Next base: position 101,448 of record CAJYHS010000155.1, read on the forward strand.
ACGGGTTCCTGGCGGAGGCATTATGACATGTATGATTTCGATAAGTATCGGTACACCAAACCAGCCTCTGTTAATTTTCACCAGACGAACGTATATGACGTAGAATGGCGTAATAAATGGACTAATGCTTGGGGAACTACTTCATTCGGAGCGGAATGGCGACGCGAAAGTATCATCAGTAACCGCTTGGGTGATCCGCTGGCAAAATCGAGAGAGGTACCGGGATTTTTCGGAAATAATTATACGTTCGGTAAAGACCGGGATAATGTCAACTTTTATCTGGAGCAGTTCAAACGCTGGGATCGACTGACGTTAGTAGCGGGTACATTATTCAACATGAACTCACAGTTTGGAAATGAATGGTATCCTGGCCTGGATGCTTCGTATTCCTTGTCTGAAACGCTGAATATTTACGGAAGTATAAATCGGGCGGTGCGTTATCCAACATTTACAGAAATGTACGGAAATACCTCGACTGTAATCGCTGATCCGAATGTACGACCCGAGAAAGCCTGGAGTTATGAAATGGGGACGAAGCGTTTTACGTCCGTTGACCAAACGACGATCTCAGTATTCTATCGTCAAAGCAGCACCGCGATTGACAAAATCAAACGGCCCGATCAGGCCGTTCCCCGCATTGAAAATATTAATAATCTTAATACCATCGGTGCCGAATTTGCCTACGCTCTGAAAATGGCTCAGGTATTGGGTAAAGAAAAGCACTGGTTCCAGCGACTCACGTTTAATTATGCCTATATCTGGGCGGATCAAAAGCAGAACAACTTCCAGTCGTTTTATACCCTGAACTACCTGCGGCATAAACTGAGTCTCGGAGCGAATATGAGGCTGGCTAAAGATATTTCACTGGATCTTTGGTATACCCTTAAAAAGCGGGAGGGCGAGTACCAATGGGATGCGACGACTGCCCCCGAACCTTACGCTACAATTCATTTGGTAGATGCGAGAATTTCCTGGAATCGCCCTAAATTCAGACTATTTGCGGATGCAAACAATTTGTTAAATCAAACCTATTTTGAACATGGGTTCGTGCAACAGCCCGGTCGCTGGCTTACTAGTGGCATTTCTTTGAAATTATAACCACTGTTATAGTCGAGGGCGGAAGCCGTAGTATTCTTATAAGCCGACCTCAAGTAAAAACTATTTACTAAAAGCTGCCAGCCTTACCGCTGGCAGCTTTTGTTTACGGAAGGATTCTTGAGTAAACAAGATTCAATTATAAAATTATAATGTATAATTATTATTGAAGTCTCTGAACTAAAAAATGTGTACGTTTCTTGTTCGGTAATCAGAAAATACTTCTATATTTGTTCAAAAGTTATAAGAATTGACTAAAAAAAATGGATAATACTTCTGCTGAAGAACTGGCACAACAGGATTTTTTCGCTAAGAATCTAGTTCAGCTACGCGGTCGATTGGAGGGAAAGGTTTCTCAGCAACGTCTAGCGGATGAATTAGGTTTAAAAAAATCAACTTGGGCTGCATACGAATCCGGTCGGGCAGAACCCCGATATGGAGATCTGGTGAAAGTAGCAGACTTTTTTCAGGTAAGTGTAGATGATCTGCTGCGTAAAGACCTGAGCAAGGAACCTATGAATATGCCCAAGGTTCCTGAATTACGGGTATTAGCCACAACGGTAGATGCTCAGGATCAGGAAAATGTTGAATTTGTACATGTCAAGGCTTTAGGAGGTTACGCAGAAGGCTACGGTGATCTGGACTATATTGGTAAATTACCTACTTTTCATCTACCTTTTTTAGCCAGGGATCGTAAGTACCGGGCGTTTCCTTATGAAGGAGAGTCAATGCCTCCCTTACGTGATGGAGCCGTTGTGTTTGGGGAATATATTGAGAATTGGGAAGCGGTTAAAAATGGCTCAATCTGCCTAGTTGTTACTCAGGATGAAGGAGTTGTACTTAAAATGGTATTTAACTACTTAGCTGAAAAAGGGGTTCTGGTATTGAAGTCGTTAAATGATCGCTATGCTCCTTATCCAGTTCGACGAGAAGATATCCGTGAATTATGGCGTTTTGCCGGGTATTTTGAAAATAATTTCCCAGTACAGCGAGCGATAGAATAGCGTGTAAATTTTTTGACTAAATGTCTTTATTTTTTATATATAATTTAAATATTTATTATATATTTGTATAAAAGATATAGACAAGTAAGTCTAAAATAATATTACAACTATGAACTCATCCAATCCATCAGGTATCATTCAATCAGGCAACCTTAAGTCATATCAGATTGAACGGGTTGACGAAGAAACGGGAGCCATGGTAGCCGAAAGTAAATTTCTATACTTGGAAGGCCATCCCCGTGAGTATCGTTTTAATGGACAAAATGGTCAGTTTAATTTATATGGTGAACGAATTCTGACGGATTCCAATGGTAAGCCCATTACCGAATTTTCATTTCAGCCCATTGCGTACCGAATTTTTGAAGATACACTTTTTACCAGAAGTGATCAGGAAGTATGGGCTGAGTTTTTCTTCGTGGATGCGGACAACTGCGTGGCTTCACTCATGTTTAATAACACGTCTGTTTCTGAGTTGTACCGCATGATGCAGCCCGTATTTTACGAAAGAAAAACACTTTGTGATTTGATTATTACGGTAAAGCCAGAAAAAGTAACCAGTAAAGTAGATACCGGAAAATCGTGGTACATCTCCCGTTTTTCGTATCGCACGGGTAGTGAAGAGTTGGTGAAAGAATACCGGGATTTCGCCCGCGATCATCATTTGTACCGGGCAGAGACTTTAACGGATTCGGCTTTACACCGGATTGTATCCAAGTATTACAATCGCTTACCCGAACCCGAGGTTGTTTCTTTACCCGAACCCTCGAAGGAATTGGCTAGTAAAGCCGCTTAATGAAAAGAGAAAGACCGCCAGCTAAAAAAAGGAGTGGAGAGAAAGTGCAGTTGGCGGTTCTTTCTAATTATAATGCGTTCGATTCGACTTGTGCAGGCTTAATACTGCCAATAACATCCCGAAGAACAACAATTTGTTCCTTAAGCAAGGCAATGACATCATCCCGGTCGTGAACTTGTTTTTCGAGAAATTGAACTTGTTTTTGTAATAATTCCAGGCCAGTGATAGGGCCATTAGTTTCCGCATTAACTGCTTCGGAAGTTATAATAACGGGTGAGTTCTGAATGAGAACATTGCCGGTTCCACGAAGCAACCAGTTACAATCCAGATCATCGTACACGGAAGCGATGGATAGCAAAGTATCGTAGCTAGGCTGAGTTTTACCTTTAAGAATTGAATAAAGCTTTGCCGGTTTCGAGAAACCTAATTCCTGACTAAATCGGTAAGGAGTCAGTTTTTTGCTTTGAATCAAATGGGATAGTCTTTCGTAGATAGTTGTCATTGAGGTTTGTTCCATATCCGTGCAAGAGTTTTTGTGGACTTCAGCAAAAGTAGTCAAATGATTTTTAATTTATTGCTGAAAATGCTCAATAATTTTTTGATATTTCTAAAATAAAGGGCTTTCCCGACATTGAAATGATCAAAGTACATAAAGAGCCAGCGATGGGCCGTTTGGCCACGCTTCCATCCGTCGAATATCAATTATTGCAAGTAATCAGCCCCCTAACCATTCGGCAGGCTGCTACTCCTTCGGTTACCTTGCTGGAGTTGTATGAGCAGGTTAGGGAAAACTCTACGTTTGGAACGGCGTGGCGGTTTCCAAAGTGTAGTGAGATTGGCAGAAAATTAGGAAAAGATACCATAGTGAAGCTTTTAGCGATAACGCTAGCTGATTTGTCGCAGATTGCTCACGCGGATTGTCGCTTGCTGCCCGCTCAAATTATCAATCTAGCCGAAGAATTAGCTCAACAATTTCCTTATGAAAGTTATCGGGAATTTGTAGTAGCATTTAAAGAAGTACGGCAGCGGGTAAGCCGCTGGCGACGCCCCTTGAGCCGGCGGCGAATTATTCAGCTTTTACAGGTTCATTTCGAACGGCGGGCTGAATATCTGGAACGCTTCCATGGAAGTTATTCCGAAAAAAATCCGGCGTATTCTCAAAGAGCCTAATTCGTTGGGCTATTTATAACTATTGATTCCCATGCCTTCAAAATTAGCTGCATCTCCGGTATTACCGGTTGAAGTAATGCCTCCTGTGGCTTCGGCTTCACGTAGCCGTAAAGCTCCCAAAGTGCCTAAAGATTTGGTAGGTAAGGTTTCTACGCAGATCTGGCAGGAGTTAAAACCTTTAAAGAATACCTATAAAGAACCCAAACGGTGGCCTGTTCGTCTATTGCTAGATACCCCTACATTGGATTATCTGGTTAGAGACGCATACCGACTTTCGCAGACGGCAGTTGTGGCGATTAATGAACCGGGAACAACCTGCTACGTCAGTGAATGCTCCTGGCTCGAACTGGCGGAAAAAATGAAACAGGATTTGTACGGAATTCACGTAAACTTTGGTGAGTTCATGAATCAAATCATGGCCTATTATAAGTTACAGGTATTACCAATGGACGCTCTGGCTTTGGAAAAATACCGGAATTTATCGGTTTCCGCTACTCCAGCAGACAGGATGACTTGTGGCTGGTTGGCCGCTCAGGCTTTAGCAATGGGAGCCACATTAATATCTCCAGATGGAAATTTTGAAGCTTATCATTCACAGGGTTTGAAGCAGTTATGGTAAGCGTATATTAATAAGCGTTATTTGTCCGGCCCACTTATATCGGCTCAGCGGAGAGTTTTCTCAGGCTGGGCCGTTTTTTTTATAAGTATTGAGAAAGAAAAGATGGTATGACTACTCGGAAAGTATCAAAAGCCTTTAACTATAAGCTTGATTTTCAGAATACTGATTTTAGAAAACAGCCGGAATTATATCGGGTTGGTGTAGGAGAGCAAGGAGTACTTCTGGTAGAACCTTATAAATCTGAAATTCTGCCTCTATGGCGATTTCGAACGGAAGCTATTGCCCAAGAATCAGCTCAGGCTATCTATGCAATGTTTGAAGTATACCTTCGTGAAAAAGATTTTGTAGGGGCTGACATGGCTCGGAAGTATTTGCAGATGGGTTTTACCCGAGCCCGACGTTATGCCAATCATGCTAGTGGTAAAAAATATACTCAAAAGCAAGGGGACGGAGAAGGGGAAGAAAAGTCTTATCCCTATTCGCAGGGAAGCATCCACAAGGGAAATGAGATCCAGCCCCAGGAAAAGGATGCCATGACCAGTGAGAAAGCAAAAGCAGCGGCAGTTTTCAAGACCTATTGGGATATAGCTCGACAGCATGCTGACTATTTGAAGCAAAAAAAGGAGTTTACGGAAAAGTATGTAAGCTAAAAGCTACTATACTTTTCCGTAATCGCTAAAACGCGGGTTGTGCGTTAGCTTGGCTCAGAAACTGACTCATATCCAGTTGAGGATAAAGCTGACTTAAAGCCTGCCAGTTTGATTGGGTTTCTACCACAATCTGCTGGGTAGCAGTCGTAATGACCGAAGTATCTGCTTCGATTTCAACGCTTTCAATAGTCTCCGCCTTAAGCAACCAGATGCCACGGCTTCCCTTCAGTAAAATCATATTGAACCTCCTTCCAGGTTTCTAATAAAAATTGATACTTCTTACGGCCTTTTTGAAGAAATTCCTGATCGGCTTTGAACCAGAAAATGTCATAAGGCTCTTTCTTCTGAATTCCAACAAAAATGAATTCTCTGCCTGTGCCACCCAGACTATCCAGGTAAAAAGCGGCTTGCCGATCATATTCGAGATTGTGGCATTGACTCACAAAATCCTGAAATGAATGCGTTGAAGTTGTTTTCAGGTCTAAAACGACTTGATTTCTAAAAACCAGATCGAGGCGAGCCTTGCAGGGCAAGATCGTGAGTGGATCTGTAAACAACTGAGCATGTTCTTTTCGGGAATATTGCCGATACCAATTGAACTCCTTGTGCGAGCGTAAATTTGCTTCCAGTCGCCGCAATCGTTCCTGATCTTCGGAATGAACAGGAATTTCCGGCCGGTGAGGTTCCAGCAAAGTAGCGTGCAAAGCCTGTCCAAACGAAGCAGTTCGAGGGGGTATATACGATTTTCGTCCGAACAGGTAATCCCGAAACCGACTTAAGTCACTATTGGAAATGCGGCGTAATCGCCGATAATCCTCTTCGCTCATCTTTGTTTCCATTGCTGATACAAATGCAGACCCTGAGTTGTTGCTTCGGACAACTCGCGGGTCGAGAGTTTATATTCCCGATAAATCTTCATCCCTTCCGGCGTCAGATGACCGTACTTAGCCACTTCCTGCCGAATGAATAACAAGGCGAATGATTTGGTAGACATAACCGGAAGAACAGATTATGAAGCCAGTTTAGTGGTAGAAAATGGAATTTCGTCCACTTGCTTCGGTGCTAATTCTCTTAATAAAGCTTCTGTCTGATTAAAAGCTGAAGCGTAAGCCGTGGGTGAAGTAGGTACACAACCATAGGCATATAACATACCAGGCCAGTAACGAAGTCGCTGAATAGCCGGGCAGTCTTCACGTAAAGCAACGATGGTTACGAAACCTTCCGTTTGACGGAAAAAATGCTCTCCGTCGGGTGTCTGATAGAACAAATCTCGTTGAACAGTCATGAGTTGATTAGTCAAAAGTTTATATACAAATATAATAAATATTTATCTAATTTGATTAATTAATCTAGATTTTATTCATAAATATTAGATTAATATAGGGTGATTGTATAATATATTTTGTATTTTTGAATAAAAATAATGGTCAACATGGAGAACAATATTGTCCGTCAAAAATCCGTGAAAGATGAAGATCGGGAATTTGAGAGAGCTCTGCGTCCGCTCTCGTTTGATGATTTTACGGGACAGGATAAAGTGCTGGAAAACCTGAAAATATTTGTTCAGGCAGCTCGTCAACGGGACGAAACACTTGATCATGTACTGCTACACGGCCCTCCGGGTTTGGGCAAAACGACTCTATCGCATATTCTGGCTAATGAGATGGGAGCGGGGCTGAAAGCTACGACCGGTCCCGTGTTAGAAAAACCCAGCGACCTGACCGGCGTATTGACCACTTTGCAAAAAGGGGATGTATTATTCATTGATGAGATTCACCGATTAAATCCGGTCGTTGAGGAATATTTGTATTCAGCCATGGAGGATTACCGGATTGATATCTTACTCGATAGCGGTCCTAACTCCCGGACGGTTCAGATTGGTCTAAATCCCTTTACATTAATTGGAGCGACGACGCGGGCTGGTTTGCTAACGTCTCCGTTGCGGGCTCGGTTTGGTATTAATTGCCGACTTGAATATTACGACGCGAATCTGCTTTCAACCATAATTACTCGATCTTCTTCCATGCTGGGTACGCCCATTCAGCCGGAAGGAGCCCTGGAACTGGCTCGACGTAGTCGCGGTACGCCCCGGATTGCTAACAATTTATTACGTCGAACCCGTGATTTTGCCCAGGTATTAGGAGATGGCACGATATCGCAACAGATTGCCGCCACTTCATTAAAGGCATTGGAGGTAGATGAAGGCGGTTTGGATGAAATGGATAACCGTATTTTGTTAGCTATTATCGAAAAATTTAAAGGCGGTCCGGTTGGGCTTTCTACTATAGCTACGGCTATTGGCGATGAAGCGGAAACCATTGAAGAAGTATACGAGCCGTTTTTAATTCAGGAAGGATATTTAATGCGAACACCCCGAGGGAGAGAAGCTACTGAAAAAGCCTATCAACACTTAGGATTCGATTATCCTGCTGCTAACAATCCATTTCATTTAGCTGCTTAATTTTAAAAAGGCGATTTAAGTCAGATAATCTAAGGTTAAGGTCATTAAATAATCATTATTATGTTCTTTGATAAGAAAATAATAATAGATGTATTTGGTGTTTTAAAAAAGGATATATATTTGTACATGCTCTTTAATTATGAACTCAGCTATAAGAGCTAATTGAAACTGAGTTGGCGGCTTGGTTTTAATGAGATATAAGTAAGCATCGATATTTTTAATGTCGATGCTTTTTGTTTTATAGCCTCATAGGTAATAACAAAAATAGGTAGGTAAGTATTTGTTAGTAAGAGTATTATGGTACATACTACTCACTAATAAATGAACTAATCTGAGTGTATGATAAGTAAATAAGTTACTTTACTACGCTCTAGTTTCTTCGCTGATTAAAATGGGTAAATCTAGTAAGCGAGCTACTTTTAGTTCAGCCTCCCTAAATTCACTTTCCGTACACGGATCACATGCTAATTTTCCTAAGGTATCAGGACGCATACGTGTACGTTCAACTAAAGGGTTAAATTCATAAAGACAAATAATTTTTACCTCCTCTCCCTGGCATTTAAAGTATTGCCCGCCTCCTTTTGATTTCATAAAAATGGGTTGTTGATTCATAGCCTTAGTTTTATAAGTAGAACTACTAATGTTAAACTCAAATCATTAGGTAACTAGGTATTATACCTGCTTAATATCTTTTGTAAATTAAGCAGCACGGTGACTGGAGCCTGAAAATAAATAAGTATCTAATTCAGGCTTAATTCGCTCACTAAAACGCTTTTGTACAAATCCATTTTTTAAGTAATCGGGTAAGCTAGCTAAAAACTCACTGTACGCAGGAACGCCCATAGCTTTTACTACATAAGCCTCGTGAATGGCATTGATGTGATCGACGATATCCAGTAATGAAATGTGAAATAGTTTGAAGTCCAGATCCACATTCACAAAACGTTCAATTTCCCGGTTAGTCGATGAAATTCGTAAACGGGAGAATAGATCCAGAAAAGTTGTTAAACCTACCCGGTCGGATAACTCCTGCCAATGTTGAGCACTGAATTTCTCCAGAATCTTACCGGTACGTTCACTGCGTAAGGCTAAGGCTGGGTTACTCTGCAATTTCTGTCGTAACGAACGTAATTGGAGCGTACGAGTGGTTCGTAAAAACTGTCCAATCTGTGCCTGAGCTTCAAAAGGACTATCTGCTAGTAACAATCCTGGATTTCGCTGTCCTTTAGGCAGTCGGTGTACGTGATAATGATCGAGCGGTCCATCCGCGTAAAAGCTCAGGTAACGTGGATAGTAGGAGTTAGCTACCAATCGGCTGGTTCTCCGGCGGATATTCGCCTCATCAGTCGTTAATACTCCCTGCGTAGCTAAAAATGCCCGTAACCCATACCATACACAGTAATACGCCTGCGGAAACGTCCAGTGCAGGGCGTTAGACAGGAAAGAGTCATCACCCATTGTTGCTGTGTTGCGAAGGGCATATTCAGTATTCCAGGCATTTAATAACATCCGCTTCGTCATGTCGAGCGTTGTATCATTCATGCGTGGGGAAAAATTCCGGAAGCGTTCCAAGTCCGCTAGTTTTCCAGCCGCTTCTGTCTCCCGAATATGGTAATGAATTCCAAAAAAATGGTTGAGAAAAACGCGGGCTGCAATGGATTGCCGCCACTGTTCGTCGTCCTCCTGATGTATCGCTAATGATTGCAGATTTTCTTGCATTTTTTCAAGTAGGCTTGTGGATTAATATAACGGTTCGTTACTCAGGAATGTTCCATAAATTTAAACATTTTTTGTATGCTTAAATAATTGTTTTACAGTTTTTTAGCTATGAAAATAGATGTTATTTTCTGACCTGAAAATCAATGCTGAATGTATGGTATTTATCAAAGATTTATAGGCTTGTCCATTAATCCGAAAAGGGCTGAATCCAGCCTTTTCTACCATCCGGTAATCGAATGAATTCATACGAAGAAGCGATGCCCAAGAGATCAACCGAAGTACCTGTTTTCAAGGTATCTTCCGCAACCGAATCCCAGCTGCTTCGGAAGAAAACATCCGTCGAAAGTTTCCGACGAGACAGTCGCTTTTCAGGTAATTGCATGCTTGAGGCTAAAACGTATCCTCGAATCCCATCGGGGGTGCTAACCCGATAATACCCTTTAGTAGAAGCCTCTACCCACACGATGCTATTTTTAGGTAAGCGTTGACGGGTCACTTTCGAAGGTGGTAAACTACTGAATAAGGGTGTGGCCTCGCGGGTGCGTAAAGTATCTCCCAACCGTTTAGTTACGGTAGCGGCAGGTAATTGGGGTGACTCTACGAAAGCCAGGGGATTAATGGATCCTGAACCACGACGGTAAATGCCCAGATGCAGGTGAGGGGCTGTGGTAATGGCATTGCCTGTATTTCCTACGGTGCCTAGAGTATCCCCCGCCTGTACCCGCTGGCCTGACTGCACTAATTGCTGATCCAGGTGAGCGTAGTAAAGGGAAATGTTCAGTCGGTCGGCGGAAAGATTAACTACATTACCTCCCAGGCTATTAACCCCTACATTCGTAATAGTTCCGGGAACGGAGGCAATGAGGGGCGTACCTCGGGGAGCAATCACGTCAATGCCTTCATGAGAGCGGGCTCCGCCATCGCGGGCGGCTCCCCAGAAACTGATGATATGCTGAGCCGATTTTCCCGCGACCGGAAACTTCAGAAGAGGTTGCGTGCTCAGGCGAAGAGAAAAGTCTTTTGAAGGTTGTTGAAGGGGAGCCTGTAAACGTAAAACCAGAGGAATATCTTCCGTGGTTTCATAACTAACGACTTCATTTTTGGGGGTCGCGTAAGCCAGTCGCTGCGGCTTACCGGTATTCTGAAGCCGAAATAAATCCAGAAAGTAGAGGCTATCAGAGCTGATGAGTTGAGCTTCCAGTCTCCGGCCTGCGGGGAGCATAAACTGATAGCTGAACGTTCGCTGGCCACCTTCAGGAAAAACGCCGTCTTCGCGGAAGGGTAAAGAGATGATCAAGGAGTCGGCAAGGGCAGCTTCACCCGCCAGCATCCAGGTTTGTACCTCATCTGTTTCCAGAATTTTCTGTTTGCGTAAGCTCCGAATGTATTCGTCTCTTGGGGATTGTTCGCCTAGTAGGGCCTGAATTCCGGGTCCGGTTTTACAGCTGTAGAGGCTCAGCAATAAAGTAAGAATAAATAAGTTATAGGCAAATGTTTTCATAGCTAATGGAATGGATATCAGGGCAGTAAAACTAGAAAAGTGAATGCCAGTAGCTTTAATTGGGGTGAAATATCTACGGAACTGGTTCGACCATTACCAGGGAAAAGGGACGAGAAATCGTCTTTCTTAGGAACCTAAGAATACCCATGAAAAAACTACTGATTTTAATTCCACTACTAGCTACACTGGCGTTTCAGCTGAAAGAGAGTTCGACGCAGGTATTTCTGATCGGAGATTCGACCATGGCGAATAAACCCAACCCAGCCGACCCTGAACGCGGTTGGGGGCAGATATTACCTGAGTTTCTCGACGAAAAGGTAATCGTTCAGAATCACGCGGTTAATGGACGGAGTACAAAGAGTTTTATCAATGAAGGCCGTTGGAAAAAAGTCCTGGAAGGTCTGCATAAAGGTGACTGGGTATTGATTCAGTTTGGTCATAACGACGAAAAAAGTCAGGATACCTCCCGTTACGCCGCTCCGCAAACGACGTACCGCGAAAACCTGACCCGTTTCATCAAAGAAGCTCGGGCCAAAGGAGCAAATCCGGTACTGATTACGCCGGTCATGCGTCGGAAGTTTACTGATAAAGGCCAGTTTGAAGATACGCACGGCGATTATCCGGCGGCGGTGAAAGCCGTAGCTGGGGAACAGAAAGTGCCCCTGATTGATCTTCACGCGAAGAGTCGTCAGACGATTGAGAAAATGGGCGTAGAAGATTCGAAAAAGCTGTTTTTATGGTTTACGAAAGGGTATTATCCTACCCGCAAGGACGGTATCAAAGACGACACACACTTTTCGGAATACGGTGCCCGTACCATGGCCATTCTGATTGCAGGAGGCATTAAAGAAGAAAAACTGGATTTAGCTAAGTATCTGAAAAAGAGCCCCTTTGAAGAAAAGTTAGCGTATGAATTACCGATTATTTACCAGCCCGTTTTCCGGAAAGATACGTTCAATATCATTAAGTACGGAGCTAAAGCTGACGGGCAAACACTGAATTCCAAGGCTATTAACCAGGCCATTACAGCCTGTAGCGAAGCCGGCGGTGGTACAGTCATAATCCCGGCAGGACTCTGGCTGACCGGTCCAGTGATCTTTCAGAATAATGTAAATCTGCACCTGAATCGTGGAGCTGTGTTGCAATTCAGTGAAAACAAGGATCACTATCCACTTATCAAAACCACCTGGGAGGGGCTAGATGCTATTCGCTGTCAGGCTCCACTGTATGCAAAGGATGTACATGACATTGCTATTACGGGGGAAGGATATATTGACGGAGCAGGGGATGTTTGGCGGGCGGTTAAGAAAAGTAAGCAAACGGCTACGAACTGGGACAAACTAGTAGCTTCGGGTGGAGTAGTGGATGGCGACATCTGGTACCCTTCCGAACAGTTTTTACAGGGGGCGAAATCGAAGGTAGCTGTTAGTATTGCGAATGGCTACGACATGAAAAAATCGGCTGAAATTCGGGATTTTCTTCGTCCCAATATGCTGAGTTTGACCAATTGCCGGAATATTTTGCTGGAAGGCGTGACCATTCAGAATTCTCCTGCCTGGTGTTTGCATCCACTTCTTTGTCAGGACATTAGCCTGGTTAACCTTACCGTTCGTAACCCCTGGTATGCTCAGAATGGGGATGGTATTGACCTGGAATCCTGCAAAAATGCCCTGATTGATGGCTGTACGTTTGATGTAGGGGATGATGGTATTTGCATCAAATCTGGTCGTGATGCGGAAGGTCGTAAACGGGGTGTACCCACGGAAAATGTGATTACCAAAAATAGTACGGTTTTCCATGCACACGGCGGTTTTGTAGTGGGCAGTGAAATGTCGGGTGGTGCCCGGAATCTGTACGTGTATAATTGTAACTTCTTAGGAACGGACGTAGGACTACGTTTCAAAACGGCTCGTGGTCGCGGAGGCCTGGTGGAAGATGTGTACGCAACGGATATCCAGATGACTAATATTCCCGGTGAAGCTATCGTTTTTGATATGTACTACATGGCAAAAGATCCGGTTCCTCTGAAAGGAGAGAAAACAGAATCGCTGGCCATTAAAGCAGAACCTCTGAATGAAGGAACCCCTCAATTCCGCAAATTCTACGTTCGTAATGTGGTTTGCAAGGGTGCAGAAACGGGCATTTTAGTGCGAGGATTACCTGAAATGAATATTCAGGATATCCACATTGAAAACTCCATTATTGAAAGTAATAAAGGGTTGGTTTGCATCGAAGGGCAACGCATTACGCTGAAAAATGTACAGTTAATAACGAAGCAAACGCCGGTTTTGCAAGTGCAGGATAGTCAGAATATTACCTTCGATAAAATTGGTTATAAACCTTCCGCTGATCTGTTATTAAAGGTTTCCGGTGAGCGTTCAAAAGCCGTTGAATTACTGCATACGGATACGTCAAAAGCGAAAAAAGTAAGAGAAGGGAAGTAACAAAAAACTAATTTTAATGGATGGATTGAGGAGACGCGATTTATCGCGTCTCCTCAATTATGGAACGATTTATTAAGCATTGGATCATCAATAATGATCACGGGTACAAGCCGTTACTTCTCTACATATGTCACTAAATCCGAAAGAATTATTATTCGTAAAAGCTAACGAAATTCCCTGGGAAACCGTGGGAGATGGCCTCAGACGCAAGGTATTCACTTACGATGCCAACCTGATGATGACCATGGTCGCGTTTGAAATGGGAGCGATTGGAGCCATGCATCAACACCCGCACACTCAGGTAAGTTATGTAGAAAGCGGGGTATTTGAGATTACCATTGGCGAAGAAGTGAAGGTGCTGCATAAAGGCGATGCGTATTATATTCCACCTTCCATTTTACATGGAGCCGTATGCCGGGAACCGGGAGTATTGGTAGATGTATTTACCCCCATGAGGGAAGATTTTATTAAATGAAAAGGTGGACGAATAGCCACCTTTTTTTATAAGCTACTAGTAGGATAATACTCCTCGAAACCATACATTGGTTTCGGGAAATAGCTTCTAAACCATGTTTTATTAATGAAACCAATTCTATCGGATTATGGCTTGTACTCGCTAGCTTTGAGTATAAGTTTAATGGCTTGCCAAACTCATCAGAAAGGCAGTGAAACCACTCGGGATTCTACGAAAATCTTACCGAAACCCTTAGTAACGGATCTCTATACGGCCGATCCATCTGCTCATGTGTTTGCAGGTAAAATCTACATTTATCCCTCGCACGATATTGAAACCGGAGCCAAACAGGATGAAGACGGCAGCCATTTCGGCATGAAAGATTACCACGTCTTTTCAATGGATAGTGTAGGAGGACCCGTAACGGATCACGGCGTGGCTCTGGACATTAAAGACATTCCCTGGGCCGGGCGGCAGCTTTGGGCTCCTGATGCGGCCTTTTCGAATGGAACCTATTACCTCTATTTCCCGGTAAAAGACAAGCAGGATGTTTTTCGGATTGGAGTGGCTACGAGTACTTCTCCCAGCGGACCATTCAAACCCGAAGCCAAACCCATAGAAGGTACTTATAGTATAGACCCTGCCGTTTTTAAGGATGATGATGGAAAGACTTACCTGTATTTTGGAGGCATCTCGGGCGGACAATTGCAACGCTGGCGTACGGGTACATACGATGCAAAGGGTACAGAACCCGGTAAAGATGAGGCAGCGTTAAGTCCAAAAGCAGGACGGTTAGGAAAAGATCTTTTGAAACTGGATGAGAAAGTACGGGATGTTCAGATCGTAGATGAAGCGGGTAAGCCTTTGAAAGCCGAAGACCATGACCGCCGTTTTTTTGAAGGAGTCTGGATGCACAAGTATAAAGGCCAGTATTACCTGAGCTATTCTACCGGTGATACGCACTTTCTTGCCTACGCCGTGGGATCGTCACCCTATGGGCCTTTTGCCTACAAGGGTACGTTTATGAATCCAGTGAAGGGCTGGACGACGCACCATTCCATAGTTGAATTCAAAGGAAAATGGTATCTCTTTTATCACGATACGGAATTATCCGGTAAAACGCACTTACGGAATATAAAAGTCCGGGAGATCAAGCATAGGGACGATGGCGGGCTGGAGATGATTGAGCCTTACCAGTAATGAAAAAAGGGTTACGAATAACACATTCGTAACCCTTTTGCTTTAGGAGTCTTTCGATTACCGAGGTAACAAAGCATTTACCTGTTCAACGAATTCATCACTGTTGTAATTTGCCATTCCTTCGTTTCTATACACGATTTTACCTTCGGCATCAATGAGAAAAGTAACGGGAATGGCCTGTGTTTCAAACTGTTTTGGTAAGTCGCCCGTGGGAGCGTAAACCGGAAAAGAAAACCCTTCTTTTTTCATGAAATCACGGGCTGCCTGTAAGTCTTCGTCTACGGTTAACATCACGAATTCAACGGGCTTTCCCTGCATCTTTTTATAGAGCTTTTCAATGTCGGGTAATTCCGCCCGGCAGGGAGGACACCAGGTCGCCCACACATTCATGAAGACTACTTTCCCCTTCAGGTTACTTAGATTGGTTGTTTTGCCGTCCAGGGTTTGTAACGGAAAATCACCTGCTTCAGCTGTCGTTTTTACTGAATCGGTGGAAGCAGTAGTTTCAGCGGTTTCGGATTTTGATTTATTCTGGCAGCTGGTCTGAACATACGCAAGCCCTGTCATACACAGGATGGTCATGATAAAAGAAGCCGTACGTTTCCCGAATTTCATGAAGTGTTGGTTTTATTATAGTAGAGTTTTAATGAAACATCTTTCTTAATGCTTCTGAGCAATGCTCAATACTAGTGCAATATAGGGATGTTTTAACTCTTTACTCATGATCAGACACAGTGTTTACCAGCTCACTTTGAGGCTTTTTAGTTAACTTTCCAACCGTAAGTCCCTGAACGATAAGTGAGAATACGACTACAAAGTAGGTAATGGCCTGAAATAAATCGCTGTTCAGACGTTCATCAATGGAAAGGGCTAATGCGACGGATACCCCACCCCGAAGGCCTCCCCAGAGTAGAATAATCATGGACTGGCGATCCAGCTTTTCCCGGAAAGGTATAATGGCTGAAGGTACAGCAATGGAAACCAGTCGGCCCAGCAAGACAACGAAAATACTAATCAGACCGATCTGCCAGTACTTGCCCAAGTCCGGGATTAACAAAAGTTCAAAACCAATCAGCAGGAATAAACAGGCATTCATGATTTCATCAATCAGCTCCCAGAATTTTTCCAGGTAATCCTGCGTGACTTCCGACATCGCTTGTGTTTTTCCATAGTTACCTACTACTAAACCCGCGGCTACCATTACCAGTGGCCCTGAAATGTGCATGGCCTGAGCTAGTAAATAACCGCCCATAACAATAGCCAGGGTGATCATAACGGAAACTTTGTAATCGTCAATTCGTTTAATGGCCTTGGAACCGATGAAGCCTAGTACCAGGCCAACGGCCAAACCACCGAAGGCTTCTTTTACCAGCAACAAGGAAATGTTACTTAGGGAAAAATTAGTTTCACCCTGGCGGGCCATCTCCAGTAAGGTCAGGAACACGACTACCGCAACGCCATCATTGAATAGGGATTCCCCCGCAATTTTGGTTTCCAGTGATTTAGGAACATTAGCAGCCTTCAAAATGCCAAGAACGGCAATGGGGTCTGTCGGGGAAATAAGAGCTCCAAAAACCAGGCATTGTACAAATGGAATGCTCATGTTTAACCAGTTGAGAGCCAGATAAGTGAGCCCCCCTACGAGTAAAGTCGAAAGAACAACGCTGATGGTAGAGAAGACAATGACATATCGCTTTTCCTCCCTTAAATCATTAATATGAATGTGAATGGCTCCGGCAAAGAGCAAAAAATTCAGCATGGCTCCCATGAGAATTTCCTCAAGGTTGGCTCCTTTAATGAAATTAGCAGCATTCTCAAACAAGTGCGGCCAGAAACGGCCTACACTTACCAGAAATAAGGAGGAAACCAGGGCCATGACCATGATTCCAATCGTGGCAGGAAGCTTAAGATACCTTAAATTAAGATAGGCAAATATGGCAGAAACAACAATAAGGACAGAGAAGGTATAATAGAGTTCCATAGGGTGATGAATTGATACACAGCTTATAAAAAAACAACGCCTGGCTCCCGGAGATGTTTTAAAGTTCGAAGAAGTTTTACCGGATTTATTATTAGAAAATTTTAATCCATCTTGTTAAATAAATGCTTTAAATAATGATCAAAATTGATACTAAACAGATATTTATACTGAGAACGGCTGATTTTTTAGAATAATTAATAAGCCCTAAATGGAATAAATTAAAGGAGCAGATCTCTTGGGCTAACTCAAAGCCAGATGAAGCGGGCGGTGCGTCTTTTGACATTCGGATCGTTTCTAAAAGGGTGATCATGCTTGCGTAGGCGGGGGTGCTCTCCAATGAAACTTTCGTATTCAAACGAAGATTTTCTTGTGTACTCCGCAATAGAATGGCCCTTTTCCTGTCGCGTTTTTAACGGTTTCCTGTATCTTTGCCCCCCGAATTACGTTTTCTAAACTTCGATTTTTCGAAAGACCTTTTATGGCCGAACAACAAGAACCCGCTGGCTCGCTCAAGGACATCATCGCCCATGCCAAGGAGTACGGCTTTGTTTTCCCTTCCTCAGAAATTTACGACGGACTACAGGCTGTATATGACTACGGTCAGTACGGCGTTGAACTGAAAAATAACCTGAAATCGCTGTGGTGGAAAGCCATGACGATGCTCAATGATAATGTAGTGGGGATCGATGCATCTATTTTCATGCATCCCCTGACCTGGAAAGCATCGGGTCACGTGGATTCCTTCAACGATCCGATGATCGATAATAAGGATTCAAAAAAACGGTACCGAGCTGACCAGTTACTCGAAGCGAAAGCGGAAGAGTACGCTAACAATGGTCACACCGAACGTGGCGACGCTTTATTACATCAAATGGGCCGTCTGCTCGACGCGGGTGATCTGGAAGGTGTACGCGAACTGATTATTTCGGAAGGGATCAAATGCCCTATCTCTGGAACGGATAACTGGACAGAAGTACGTCAGTTTAACCTGATGTTCTCGACTCAGGTAGGAGCTGTATCGGATGATGCAAGTTTGATTTACCTGCGTCCCGAAACGGCTCAGGGTATTTTTGTTAACTTCCTGAATGTCCAGAAAACGGGCCGGATGAAAGTACCTTTTGGTATTGCTCAGATTGGAAAAGCGTTCCGTAACGAAATCGTGGCTCGTCAGTTCATTTTCCGGATGCGTGAATTTGAACAGATGGAAATGCAATTCTTCTGCCGCCCGGGTACCGAAATGGAATGGTACGACAAGTGGAAAGAAACCCGCATGAAATTCCATCAGGCCATTGGTATTCCTGCCGATAAGCTCCGTTACAAACCCCACGATAAACTGGCTCATTACGCTAACGCTGCCGTGGATATTGAATACAAGTTTCCCTTCGGTTTCCGTGAAATGGAAGGAATTCACTCGCGTACGGATTTTGACTTAAGCAGCCATCAGGAGCTGTCTCGCAAAAAGCAGCAGTATTTTGATAACGACCTGAACGAAGAGGGTAAACCTTACGGGAACTACATTCCTTACGTGGTTGAAACGTCAGTAGGAGCGGATCGTCTGTTCCTGGCTGTGTTGAGTAATGCCTACACGGAAGAAACTTCGGAAGAAGGTAAATCTCGTACGTACCTGAAATTCCACCCAGCCATTGCTCCGATCAAAGCAGCTATTCTACCCATCGTGAAGAAAGATGGACTGCCAGATAAAGCCCGTGAAATTCAGAATACTTTAAAATACGATTTCAACGTGTTCTACGAAGAGCGTGACAGTATCGGGAAACGCTATACCCGTCAGGATCTGATCGGAACGCCGTTCTGTATTGCCGTCGATTATCAGACTTTAGAAGATAACACCGTGACGATCCGTCACCGTGACACAACGGAGCAACAACGCGTAGCAATTTCGGAGTTGAAAAGTATCATCGGTCACGCCGTTTCACCCGAACGTGTGTTTGAAAAATTATAGTATTACCAGTTTGAATCAAGGGTATTGGCTGTTACCAGTCAATACCCTTTCTTTTGGTTATGATCAAAATACAGACAGAGTCTGCTCATTCTGCTGACGCAACTCTACTAATTAGAGAGGCCGTACAGGAATTAAGACGGCGTTACCCAGGCTTTGAAGCCAACGAATATTCTGCCAGCGAGGCCGATCAGGCAGGAGCTGCTTTTGTGGTGGCTCGTTTAGATGAAGCTCCAGTAGGCTGCGGAGCGTTACGACCTTTTGAAACGGAAGAAGCGGTGGAAATCAAACGAATGTTTGTACGGGAGGACTATCGCCGTCGGGGCATTTCCAAACAAATAGTAGCTTTTCTCGAAGAAAAGGCTCGTCAGTTAGGGTATCAGAAAGTAGTGCTGGAAACGGGTACCAAACAACCGGAAGCCATTCAGTTATATCACCTGTCGGGCTACCATCGGATTCCTAATTTCGGTGAGATCAAGGACGAAACCATCTGTGTGTGCTTCGCTAAAGACCTGTAAAAATACCTATAGCTGGTATAACTTTTTCTAAACGTAGAAAATAGAAAAAGTCGCCTCACTTTGAGGAAATGTTAGGTTAAAATGAGAAAAATTATAGAAAAATAAAAAAAATTATATCTAAATAGACGCTTTAGAACCTAGCCGTTAACTAACTGGTTTCTAGTAAATAAAATAATTAGTAAAAAATCTTTCGATGAATTTGAGGCTTAAAATGGCCTTAAACTCGCCGAAAGATTTTTTTTATTCCAGGCTTCTCGGGCTATCTTTATGAACCTCGTTGTTACAACTAACCGAATTTTATGCTAAGAAAAGTTCTTCTGGCAGGTATTTTTACTTGCTTCCTGAATGTATCTTTTGCTCAACAAGCGGCCAGTAATCAGGTTCAAGCTACCCGAGTCGAAGGTTTTACCAACAAAGTACTTGATTTCGCCGAACAGCATCTTCATATTCGCTATCGGTCTGGCGGAACTACCAAAGGTGGTTTTGATTGTAGCGGTTTCGTACGTTTTTGTTTCAAAAACTTCGGGATGTTATTGCCGCATTCCAGTGCCTCAATGGGTTCACTGGGACACGCAGTAAAAGTGGATGATTGCCGTCCCGGAGATCTCATTTTCTTTAAAGGAAGTAACTCTCACAGCCGTAATATTGGTCATGTCGGAATTATTTCGGAAGTAAAGGAAGGGAAGATTAAATTCATTCATTCTGCTTATAATGGTGGTGTCCGTTTTGACTGGCTTGATCAGGAAAAATATTATCAGAACCGTTTTGCAGGCATTCGTAGAGTCGTAGGCGTTTTGGATTTATTACCCGATCAGTCTTAAAGTAGATAGTTCAAGATAGTATATAAAAGAAGAGGCTCCGAGCAATCGGAGCCTCTTCTTTTAGTAAGGTTAGTCAAGACCTAACTTTCAAACGCAATCAGGCATTCAGACTAAATTAAGCATTTTCAAACTGACGCAGGAAACGAACATCGTTTTCTGAATACAGGCGTAAATCACGAACCCGGTATTTGAGGTTAGCAATCCGCTCAATCCCCATACCAAAGGCAAAACCAGTGTATTTTTTCGAGTCGATGCCGCAGTTTTCCAGAACATTAGGGTCAATCATACCGCAACCCAGAATTTCTACCCAACCCGTGTGCTTACACATCGAGCATCCTTCTCCTTTACAGATGGTACAGGAAATATCCATTTCTGCACTAGGCTCGGTGAAGGGGAAGTAAGACGGACGGAACCGTACCTTGAACTCCTGGCCGAACAATTCACGGGTGAACTGATACAGCGTATCTTTTAAATCTTTAAAGCTTACATTTTCGTCAATGTAGAGCCCTTCTACCTGATGAAAAAAGCAGTGAGCACGAGCCGAAATGGCTTCGTTCCGATACACGCGTCCGGGCATAATGCTCCGCAAAGGAGGCTTTTGATTCTGCATTAAACGAATCTGCACATTTGAGGTATGCGTACGGAGCAGAACGTCTTCGCCAGGACCTTTCTTCTCAATAAAAAACGTATCCTGCATTTCACGGGCAGGGTGATTTTCGGGGAAGTTTAGGGCTGTAAAGTTGTACCAGTCTTCTTCAATTTCCGGGCCGTCTGCTACATTAAAGCCTAGCCGAGAGAAAATTTCAATGATCCGTTGACGAACCAGGCTTAAGGGATGCAGGCTACCCGTTTCGTTAGGAAGCGTTGGCAGCGTTAAATCAACATCAGGAGTAACCTGTTGGCTTTGTGAGCTTTCGAGTTGATCCTGAGCCGTCTGGAATTTTTCCTGAGCTAAGTTTTTCAGCCCGTTTAATTCCTGTCCCATCGCCTTCCGATCTTCCGCCGGAACGTTTTTTAATAATTCAAAAAGGCCAGCTACGGCTCCTTTACGTCCTACATATGCAATCCGGAATTCCTCCAGCTGTTCTTTCGTGGTAATGGTATAGTCAGCAATCTGCTGGCGAATGTCATTGACTTGCTCTATCATGGCACAAAAATAAGGCAATTGCTGCCGCGATTGGATGTGGAATTTTGTTTTTCGCAAAGGTTTACGTAAAAATACGTAACGGAACAAATTAAGGGAAAAATTGTTTGGATCGAATTAGTAAATTTTTCATATTTGTCTTAGTAATTTTTATATTCAACCTTCACACTGATTATGTATAGTAACTCTGCATTAGGTGCAGTCCCACAGAAATGGGCTGTTCCTGACGGTACTATTCCCGTCTTCGACCGTCGTACCCAGTATGTTCCCATTGATGATATCATCATGATTGAGGGTGACGGTAATTACACCATCTTTTTTTGTACAAACGGCCGCCGGATCATGGTTTCAAAGACCCTCCGCGATTACGAAAAACTCCTGGGAGAAAATTCTCTTTTCTTTCGCATCCATAAATCTTATCTGATAAATATGAAGTTTGTGCAGCGATATGATGTACGTGGAGAGGATTGTGTCTGGCTAAAAACGGGGCATATCTTATCAATTGCCCGACGGCGAAAGCATGAGTTTGATCAGTTCATGCGTCAGAATGCACGTAGAAATTAGTTTGTAATAATTTTTTAGTGGTTAGGTGAATTCGCATAGCGGCGAGTCGCTGGTTTGCTGCTATCTAGTACTAGTAAATGAAAAGAGCCGCCGGAAAATCCGGCGGCTCTTTCATGTATAATTGAGTAATAACGTTAGAAAACTTTCAAACCCAGGGTAACCTGCCAATTTTTAGATTTCTGCTTGAATGGATCGCTTCCTGTTGGTGTTTCAATGTTTACAAAGCGTACATTAGAGATACTGTCTTCGTAACGTACATCAAGTGAGAAATTACCAATATCAATACCGCCGCCTAATTGATAACCCCACGCTGCCTGATTAAAAGTATCGTTAATACTTCCACGGGTATACTTGGTAATGGCATCCTTGATACTCTCATTAGAACCAATCATAAACGAAGCGACTGGACCCGCATTAACTCGTAGGGGACCTACGCGTAAGCCTAGTAACAGAGGAACATCAATGTTTTCAGTTTTGACTTTAACCTCCAGTGGAGTACCAGTAGGGTTCCCATTGGCATCAATAACCTGGACCGTGTAAGAGCCACCTTTGCCCGAATAAAGTACTTCGGGTTGCAGGTAAATGGTACGTCCAAAACGCATCCAAAGTCCACCGACGAAACCGGTCCGGGTATTCAAGCTCTGTTTAAGGTTTTCGCGAAGGACGGAACCTTGGTATTGACCATCCGTTACAAAATTTCCCGTTTTGAGCTGAGAAAGGTTAGTTCCAGCCCGAAGACCTAACTGAAACCAAGGTTTATCTTTTTGAGCGAAGGTTGATACTGCCGACAAAGTGAGCAGACAGCACAGTAAGAAAATCTTTTTCATGAACATAAAAGTAATACGTTGAAGAACTTTCCTAAAACGCTATTCCAGTAGTATTTTGTTATAAAGCTTGTGTTAAAAGCTCTAAGCGGTTCTTGACAGACTGGGTATTTTTGAGTAAATTACTTATTAACAGCGTTTCAATAAGCTGGTTATTCTCATCATATGGCTAAGGTTAAAACATCATATTTTTGTCAAAATTGTGGGTATCAGTCTCCTAAGTGGATGGGACGTTGTCCTTCCTGCGGCGAGTGGAATACATTGGTAGAGGAGATCGTGCAGAAGGCCGAACCTGAAAAAGGTCGTTGGAGACCAGCCTCTTCAGGACCGGTTATTGCAGCTAAGCCTAAAGCCATTGCTGAAATCAATTACAGTGAGCAGCCCCGTTTACTAACGCCAGACGGTGAATTGAATCGAGTTCTGGGCGGTGGAATCGTTCCAGGATCGTTAGTCTTGATTGGGGGAGAGCCGGGCATTGGGAAATCAACACTGATGTTACAAATCGCCCTTAACTTACCTGGAGTTCGCGTCCTGTATGTATCCGGTGAAGAGTCGGATCAGCAAATTAAAATGCGGGCTGAACGGCTGGGGAATAATTCTACGGATTGCTTCATTCTAACGGAAACGTCAACTCAGAATATCTTCAAGCAAATTGAAAATTTCGAGCCGGATATTCTGGTTATTGATTCGATTCAAACCTTACAGTCAAATCTGGTGGAGTCGGGTGCTGGAAGTGTGTCTCAGGTGCGGGAATGCACGGCTGAACTCATGAAGTTTGCCAAAGAATCAGGTACCCCGGTGTTCATGATTGGTCATATTACCAAAGATGGTAACCTGGCCGGGCCTAAAGTACTGGAACACATGGTGGATACCGTTTTGCAGTTTGAAGGCGACCGCCATTTGGCCTATCGGATTTTACGGACGACGAAAAATCGTTTTGGAAGTACTTCAGAATTAGGTATTTACGAAATGCAGGGAACAGGGCTAAGGGAAGTTAGTAACCCTTCTGAAATACTCATTTCTCAGCGAGAGGATGCCTTGAGCGGGATTACTATTGGTACGATGCTGGAAGGGAACCGTACCTTGCTCATCGAAACTCAGTCTTTAGTGTCGATTGCTACTTACGGAACGCCTCAGCGAAGCAGTACGGGTTTTGATGCCAAACGACTTAATATGTTATTGGCGGTACTGGAAAAAAGAGGAGGGTTTCGCCTCGGAGCTCAGGATGTATTCCTCAATATTGCCGGTGGGTTGAAAGTGGAGGATCCAGCTATTGACCTGGCTGTTTGTGCGTCGCTGGTTTCTTCTTACGAGGATATTGCCATTCCTGCTTCAGTTTGTTTTGCGGCGGAAGTTGGACTGGGTGGAGAAGTTCGGGCGGTCAATCGCATCGAAAATCGTATTGCGGAAGCTCAGAAACTAGGGTTCAAGGAAATCTGGATTTCGCGGTATAATGCCAAGGGCTTGGACTTGAGCCAGTATAAGATCAAAGTTCGCACAGCTTCTAAGCTTGACGAGGTTTTCATTTCGCTATTGCGTTGAGAAAAACATTACCCGTTTTCAGAGTAGCACGTTTTTTGAAGTTATAAACCTACCACAATAGGTGAATAAAATAAGGCTCCATCTAAATCTGCATTTGTATGAAAACGATATTTTGCCTGCTCTTCATTAGTACAGCAACTCCGGGTTTTACTCAGGATATGGTAGCGGATACTGTTAAACAAACCTTGAAAGCCAGGGTGGTCGAAGAAATGGTCAGCGTAGATAATGCAGCCACGGCTACCGTAACAGAACGTAAAGTTCGTCTGGTGAATAAAACGAATTTCAATTCAGAAACGAAACGAACGGTTGTTAATTCGAACGAGCGGATTCCTGATTCGCTGCGAATTTTAAAGCCTAATCCTAAAGCTCAGTCAAAGCCAGTAGATGCATTTATGAGAACCAAGCAGGACTGGATGGATCAGGTGACGATGCAAATCAATGAATTGAATCAGGAAATTCAGATGTTGCAAAACGCATCCAGCAACCGTACAGGACGGCTTAGCCAATTGAATCAACTGCGAAATAGATCACTAGAAGCTCAGGAAGCTCTTGAAAAATCGAATACCGAGTTACAGCTAAAGAAAGCCATTGAGAAAACTAAGCCTATGATTAATCAGGGGAGAAAAATTTTGTCAGAGGGTTAATGAATAATTAAATGTTTAGAATTTCGTTCTCTATGGGCTCAAAGTGCAAGAAGTCCGCTTAACTATTCTAATATCCTTTAAACCCAAAAAGAGCGTTAAATTCGCAAACGGCGTTACATTTGAGTAAGCATAACGCACGTTTAACTAATCTTAACCATGTCTAAATTTCGCATGTTTGCTGCTGCTGCAGCTGTTGTTTTTACTATTAATGCTCAGGCTCAGAGTATTGATGAGATTGTTAATAAACACATCGAAGCCCGTGGTGGTGCTGAAAAACTGAAGGGCATCAAGACGCTTGTGATTGAGAACTCCATGACCATGCAGGGGATGGAAATTCCGATGAAGCAAATGATTGCAACAGGACGTGGCTTACGGATGGAAATTTCCGTAATGGGTAATGAAATGATTACTGCCATTGATGGTGCCAAAGGTTGGGCAATTCGTCCTGCCATGATGGGAGGAACGGGTGAGCCCGAAGATCTGCCCGCTGACCAAATCAAAAACTCAACGAGTCAGTTAGACCCTGCTGGACCTTTATTTAACTATAAAGAGAAGGGAACAAAGGTTGAATTGGTAGGTAAAGAGCCCGTTGACAAAAAAGAGAATTATCACCTGAAAGTAACAACTAAAGAAGGTACGCCGGTAGATTATTTCCTGGATGCAAATACCTATCTGTTAACAAAGCAGGTAGCCAGCCTCAGTATGCAGGGTCAGGATGTTCGTCAGGAAATGACTTTCTCTGACTACAAAGATGTTGCTGGAATCAAGTTTCCTCACACGATGGAGACGGCTTCTCCTATGGGTGGCGATATGACGGTAACTACTAACAAAATTACGGTAAATGGCCCTATCGACGAGAAGATCTTCGTAAAGCCAACAAAATAAGATAGTTCAGTATATAAAAAACTCCCGCAGCAATGTGGGAGTTTTTTTATGCAGTTACTTCAAGAATAAGCTGGCATTCTTTTCTAGGATGTATGAAAGACAGCTGCTTCGTCGTTAATGATTTTCAAACCTTCCCTGCACATGAAAAAATATTTGTGGTCAATCTTTCTATCCGGTTTACCATTAGCCAGCTTTGCCCAGAATCTTAATGGTATTGCCCATAGTACTTCGGCGGGCATTCATAATGTGTACACAAATCCAGCTTTGATTGCGGGCTCTAAATACGGGCTGCACATCAACCTCTTTGCCGGAAATGCAAATGTCTATAATAACTACGCGGAATGGGTTGGCCCTTACAAGCTTAATCGTTTAATATTTGGAGGAATACCCCAGCAATACCTTCGTCCTGATGGACGTCCGGCTTTACAACCAGAGTATTTTCGGGAAAACCTGGATGGAAGACCTAAAAATGGGACGGGTACAGCTGAAGTTCGTGGGCCGGGGATTTTGATTGGACTAGGTCGTAAGCAAAGCATTGCCATTACCACCCGAGCCAGAGCTTCAGTGCAGGCTTTTGGTGTTTCTGAAAATTTGCTTTCGCTCGTGCGTCAGGGTATTGATTTTGCTACACTGTGGAATATTACCAATGTAGACAATAAGTTTTCTATTAATGGGAATATTTACGGTGAAGTCGCACTGACTTACGGGGCTACCATGATTGAGGCGGGTCCGCACACGCTGAAAGGAGGGATTACTGCTAAAAAAATCGTTGGATTTTATTCCGCTCACATTCGGAACCGAGGTCTGAATTATCGCGTAGTAGAAGATCCCGAACGTCCGGGAAGGGGGCTTTTTGTTATGGATCACTTTGATGCAGACTTTGGTTACACCTCTCAGGAACCGATTAATGATGGCGTGGGACTGCGGAAGTTTCTGGGACAAAAAATGCCTGGTTCGGGTTGGGGGTTTGATCTCGGGTTTGCCTACGAGTATAATGCTCAGGAGGATGAGTCGGGTCGATATAATATACGACTTTCTGCATCGATTATGGATGTTGGCAAGGTTCGCTACGAAGACCCTTCGCAAATTAAAGGATACACTATTCTAAGATCCGATAAAACGATTCGTCAGGAAGATTTTGATAATGTGAGAGGTAGTGATGAACTGGTTCAACTGATCGAATCTAAAATGGATTTGCAACCCAGTGAAGCCAAAACCAGTTTTGTAACGGGCTTACCCATGGCCCTTAACACTAACGCTGATGTACGATTGGGTGAAGAAGTTTTTGTGAATGTATCATACATCCGGGATTTACGCTCCGTCAATGTCTTATCTGCTCGACAGCCTACTGTTTTCTCCGTGACTCCTCGCTGGGAATCAGCGTCTGGACTGGAAATTGCTGTACCTTTGAACTGGATGTTCAATACCTTCTCACCGGGGGTTGCGATGCGTTTAGGTCCTGTGTTTGCCGGAACAGATAATATGGTTGGCTTGTTTAGTAATAGCCGCAGAATTGCTGCCCGGGGAATGGATGTTTATGCCGGACTAAGCCTACCCTTATTCAAACGAAAACCCAGGTATTAATCTATTAACTAATGAAAGTTGGAATTGTATTCTCGGGAGGAGCGGTGCGGGGATTTGCTCATTTGGGCATTTTAAAAGCATTACATGAAATGGGGATTTTTCCCGAGCATATTTCTGGCGTTAGTGCAGGGTCTATTGTCGGAGCATTTGCTGCCTGTAAAGTAGAAGCCGAAGAAGCTTACGATTTAATTGAGCGAAGCAACTACAAGAGTTACCTGAAGCTGGCTTTTAGCCGCATGGGGTTTCTGAAGCTCGATAAAGTCGAAGATTTATTGCAGCAGCATTTACCTCGAAATTTCGAAGATCTGGCTTTACCCTTAACTGTTAATGCGACAGATCTGGCTACTGGAGAAGAAGTGTTTTTCGACTCGGGTCCGTTAATACGACCAATTTTAGCTTCCTGCTGTTTACCCGGTTTATTTGAGCCAGTTACTATCAATCAGAAACAGTTAATTGATGGAGGAGTACTGAATCATATGCCTTATGAACCCCTGGAGAACCACTGCGAAATTATCATCGGCTGTCATTGCAACCCCGTGGGTTACCTGGATACCCCTGCCAGCTCGATGAAGTCTGTCCTGATGCGGAGTTTATATCTGGCTACGGCTAAAGCCAGTCACCAAAAGTCTCAGCGATTTGATGTGTTCATTGAGCCTCCTCAGCTACAGAATTTCAACGTGTTTGATACCAAAAAATCACGTGATATTTTCCGGATTGGCTACGAATATACCCTCAAGTTAGCCCCAGTGATGGAAAAATTAAGAGAACAGATTAGTTATTAAAAAAGCCCCGAAGTAATGAACTTCGGGGCTTTTTTAATAACTAAAGCGATAATCCTAGTTATAGCCAGGATTTTGTACTAGCATATTATTCACCTGCATTTCCCGGAAAGGAATGGGCATAACCAAATTATTGGCGTTGAATGCCAAGGATCCAACCGTTCTGCGGGTTCTTTTCAAATCATGTAATAATTCGCCTTCAAATAACAGTTCCAGCTTACGCTCTTTTAAAATAGCGTTCAGGTTTACTGTGGTGAGGTTTGCTAAACCTACTCGATTTCTGATACGGTTTACGTCAGCAAGAGGAGTAGCTCCTGTTGAGGTATTCAAACGGAAGTTAGCTTCCGCCCGAGTCAGATACATCTCTGCGAGACGTAGAATGGGGACGTTTGAGTATTGTGTGTTAAACTTCAATGAATAAACACTACCTCCATCTTCTGCGAAAAACTCACCGCGAGCATCTCCATCCTCAAACTGAGCAAAAAGATTGTTAGTAATAGTTATGTCACCGCGTTCATTCACTGAATAGAACGTTCTCAGTGAATTATCGCCAGCCTGAGAAGTGACCTGAGTAGAAAAAATATTCTCAGGTGAATTTTGATTAACCAGGTTGAAAGAAGATTCATAATCAGCGTTCAACTGGTACACACCACTCTGAATAACGCGATTGGCAGCGGCAGCAGCATTGGTATAATCCAGTTGCATTAAGTACACGCGGGAAAGCATACCTGCAGCTGCCCACTTCGTTGCCTGTCCCGTCATCTTACCTGCTGTAGTCGTATAAGCAGTGGCAGGTAGGGCCGCTTCAGCTTTAGTCAAGTCGTCAATTACCTGTGCATACACTTGAGAAACTGAATTACGAGCTACGTAGCTGTCGTTGCCAATAACCGTAGTAGGTGTTAATACTAGAGGCACCCCGGGATTGGCAGTATTGTCTCCATCGCCCCAGGTTTTAGCAAACAGGCGAACCAGATTAAAGTAAACCGTTCCACGAATGAAACGAGCTTCCCCTTCAAAACGAGCCCGGTTTGCCTCAGTTACCTTGTCAAGGTTTGCCAGAATGTTATTGCAAATATTGATGGTTGCATAACTATCCGTCCAGATTAAGGAAGTATAGGAATTATTAACCAGAATATTCTTTGTGTTGAACTGGCCGGGCTGTACGAATGTGCCACCCCAGGCCACATCTCCGTTATTTGCCAGCAGGTCGGCCGACAGTTGTACCTGGCCACCTAAGACATAATAACTTCCCAGGCGGTTATAAGATCCTAATAAAGCGGCCTGTACGTCGGATGAAGTCTGTAAAGCTGAACTCTGATCAATCTGGTTGGTGGGAGCCAGGTTCAACCGATCACCGCAGGATGACATTGCCAGCATAGTGGCAGCCATCAGTATATATGAATAATTCGATTTTTTCATAAAAAAAATGTGTTGACCGTCCTGAGATTAGAAACCAAGCTGAATACCGAAGGTGATTGTTTTCGCCTGTGGTGCAGAATAGAAATCCTGTCCTAAAGAAAGAGCATTATTGCTCATGTCGGAGTTAACCTCAGGATCCCAGCCTTTGTATTTCGTGAATGTCAGCAGGTTTTGAGCCAGAGCATACACCCGGATTTTCTCTACTTTCAAACGCTGAAGCAGGGGACGAGGTAGAGTGTAACCCAGGGAAACATTACGTAAACGAACGTACGAAGCGTCACTCAGGTAACGGGAAGATGCCACTGTACCGTTAGCATACAGCAAACGAGGCTGCGGCGTAGAAGCATTGGGGTTTTCGGGTGACCAGTAGTCTAGCTCAGAAACCACGTGGTTATCCAGATAATCACCGGAAGCCATTTCATACTTTGCACCGCCCATATAAATCTTATTACCGAACTGACCGTTGAATAAGAAGCTAAAATCGATACCAGCGTATGAGAACGTGTTCGTAATACCACCAAACCACTTGGGAAGCGGGCTACCCACGAAAGTTGGGTTTGCTTCGTTAGGATTATTGGTTGTTGCACGATCGCCTTCAGAAGCATTTATGTAGTATAAAGCATCTCCATTTGTGCGATCTACACCTGCATATTCATACATGTAAAATGCTCCCAATGGCTGTCCAGGATAAGCCCGGTTTACTAAGTCAACCCCACCAGTAACGGCAATAGGCTCACCGGAAGGACTTTTGGCTAATTCCAATACACGATTTTTATTCGTAGAAATGTTCAGGCTGGTGGTCCATTTGAAGGCACCTACGAGGTTTTGACTATTAATGGTGAATTCAAAACCCTGATTCCGCATTTTACCTACGTTACGAACCTGCGTCGTGAAACCAGAAGTACCCGGAACGTTTACCGATAATAACAGATCATTGGTATTTTTTACGTAATAATCGATTTCCCCGTTAATACGGTTATTTAAGAAACCGTAATCAATACCAAAGTCAGCCTGACGAGTGGTTTCCCATTTCAGGTTGGGATTAGCTAGTTGGAAAGGAATTTGTCCTGCTACACCTGCATAACCATAGGTGGTAGTTCCAGATGAGGCCGACCAAAGGCCCAGAGCAGGGAAGTTGCCGATTTCAGCATTACCCGTCAAACCATAACTGGCTCGGAATTTCAGGAAGCTGAAGACATTACTTTCTTTCAGGAATGATTCTTCAGAAAGAATCCAGCCCGCCGAAGCCGCCGGGAAGAAACCATATTTACTATCATTACCGAAACGGCTAGAACCGTCAATCCGACCGCTTAAGCCTACCAGGTATTTATCAGCAAATTTGTAATTAGCCCGCAGGAAGTAAGACAGGAACGCAAATTGTGAGCGAGTAGAAGAACCGCTGGTAATATCCGCCGCAGAAGTAACGTAACGATAGGCATTCGAAGGGAACTGCTGACCCGTAACGGAGTTAGCATCCGTACGTGAATCCTGATATGACATACCCAGCGTAGCTGTTAAGGAATGTACGCCACCAAACGACTTATTGAAATTAAAGTAGTTGTTGGTGTTGTAGTTCATTACCTGAGCATAAGCACTCGTACCATCACCAGTAGCTGTGCCAACGTTACGTACGGTTTCGCTACCGTAATACATATTCTCATTTTGGGACAAGATGTCAACCCCCAATTCAGAACGGAAACTCAAGGAATTCGAGATATCGATTTGAGCATATACGTTACTAATGTTTCTGAAAACCAGCGTTTGATAATCAGCATACTTAGCAGAAATCAAAGGGTTATAATAGATGGGGTAGTTCGTATAAGCTCCCGGAGGTGTTCCTGAAAGTAAACCTGAACGAGGATCTGTTACAGGAGTAATGGGCGACAGAGCCACGATCTGCATAGGCGTAGAGAAAGCGTTATCGTTTGATACACGATTCTGAAGCGTACGGGCTAAGCTCATGTTCATGCCCAGACTCAGCCATTTATTGGCTTTATGATCCAGATTGACACGACCAGTATAACGTTCTAAAGAGTTACTGATCAGAATACCTTTTTGGTTCAGGTATTGGCCAGAAATATAGAATCTCGTTTTATCGTTACCGCCCGAAATATTTAAATCCGTTTGTGAGAAAGGAGCTTTCTGAAAAGCCTGACTTTGCCAGTCAGTATTAACCGATCCTAACTCTGTTCCAGCTGAATATCGACTGAAAAGCGTAGGAATGAATACTGTGCTATAGTAATTGTCATTCTCGATCGCATCAGAGTTAGCCGCCGCCGTACGCATATAGCTCATCCACTGCTCAGCATTCATGTATTTTTTCAAGCGAGTAGGCTTGCTTGAACCGTACTGAAAACCAACGCTTACGTTCGTCTTACCTGACTTACCACGTTTCGTTGTAATCAGTACTACGCCGTTCGCCGCACGAGCTCCATAAATAGCACCCGCAGAAGCATCTTTCAGAATTTCAAGGGATTCAATATCCTGAGGGTTAAGATCAGCAATCGGGTTCGTTGCTGCTGTCGTAGTTGAAAGATCCTGTGTAGTAATAGGAACACCATCAATCACATATAAAGGCTGGCTGGAAGCTGAAACCGAAGAGGTTCCCCGCACGCGAACGGAGATACCCTGACCCAGTTTACCGTTACCCTGCGTGATCTGCACACCTGCCGCATTGCCTTGAAGAGCCGTTTCAAACGAAGGACTAGGAATATTTTCTAGTTTCTTTGAGTCAACCTTGGCGATGTTACCCGTTACATCTCGTTTGATTTGAGAACCAAAACCGGTTACGACTACTTCAGTCAATTGTTGGTTATCGGTACCTAGCTCAACATTAATGATCGTTTGGTTTCCAACGGCTACTTCTTTGCGGCCCATGCCTACAAAACTGAATACCAGCGTAGCGTTAGAAGGGACGGAAATACGGTATTCACCATCGGCATTGGAGTTTACTCCCTGACTGGAGCCTTTCACTTGAATGCTTACGCCGACCAGAGCCGTTCCGTCTTCGGAGGAAGTGACTTTTCCAGTCACAACGTGGTCCTGAGCAATTGTACTAAAGCCGCTCAGCAAAGTGCCCAAAAAGACACAAAGATGTAACAGTTTTCTCATGTGATATAACTTAGTTTTAGTAAGGATGTAGCAAAAGTACTAATAAAAATGGAAACAGAATAAAATAGTCTTTTGCTTAATTATGAAGTATAAATATATTGTATTAGGTAAATAGTGTTGATTATATTTTATATAACTACTATTTACTTCCAAATTGTTTGGAATAGTTTTTATTAGAAAAAGTGTCTTTTTTATTTGAAAAATAATATTTTGATAAAGTAGTAATAGCATCAGAAATGAATTAATAATGATTCTAAACATCATTGAATTATTCTAAGAAATTCATCGTTGTTGGAAAAGTTATAATTTTCCTGAAAATGCCAACGGATTACAGGACTTATGGAAAGTCATTAAATAGACTTTTAAACGATAATTGGTAATCTCACCTTCGCTATATCAATCATCTGACGGCAGATTTGTACTTTTGATATTCATTCGGGGCGGTGCGTAGGGCCGTCCGCTTCTTTCTTATGCTTTCCATCACGAACCTGAGTTTCTATTTTGGCAGTCGGGCATTATACGACGAGGCCTCTCTTCATATTAAACCCAAAGATCGGATTGGCCTGATCGGGGCGAACGGAACGGGAAAATCCACGCTTCTGCGGCTGATCGTGGGTGAATATACTCCCGACGGAGGTACCATCTCCAAGTCGGGTGATTGTACCATTGGTTTCTTGAATCAGGATTTGCTGAGTTATGAATCCAAAGAATCTATTCTGACGGTAGCCATGCAGGCGTTCGAGCGGGAAATGATTCTGCAAAAGAAAATCGACGAAGTTCTTCACGAAATGGAGACGAACTATCGCGATGAGCTGATTGATAAACTGGCGAACTATCAGGAAGAATTTGAAGCTTTGGATGGTTATACGATTCAGTCGAAAGCTGAAGAAATTCTCGAAGGTTTAGGTTTCAAGACCGAGGATCTTAATACGCCTCTGGAACGTTTCTCTGGAGGATGGCGGATGCGGGTAATGCTGGCGAAACTCCTTTTGCAAAAACCAAGCCTATTGCTTCTGGATGAGCCTACCAACCACTTGGACTTACCAAGTATTGAATGGGTGGAAAACTACGTTCGTAATTATGAGGGAGCAGTAATGATTGTTTCTCACGACCGTTTCTTCCTGGATAATTGCGTAAATGCTATTGTGGAAGTAACGGGTGGCAAACTGAATTTATATCCAGGTAACTATTCGTTCTTTATTGAAGAAAAGTCTTTACGGAATGAAATTCAGAAGGGGGCTTACGAAAACCAGCAGGCGAAAATTCGTCAGACAGAGCGTTTCATCGAACGTTTCAAGGCAAAAGCCAGTAAGGCACGTCAGGTACAAAGCCGCGTGAAATCCCTTGAGAAAATGGATTTCGTGGACGATGTAATCGATGAGACGGCTCGGGTAAACTTCAAGTTTACGCTGGCCACTCAGCCCGGTAAAAACATTTTCGAGTTGCAGGATGTATCGAAAGCCTATGGCGAAAAACGCATTCTGACGGATACCAACAGCTTTATTTCCCGTGGTGACAAAATTGCTCTGATTGGAGCTAACGGTAAAGGTAAATCCACGCTTTTACGGATTATTGCCGGAACAGAGCCCGTGCAGGGAAAACGTCAGCTTGGACACAACGTAGCGTTTGCGTTTTATGCTCAGCACCAATTAGAATCGTTGAACATTGACAATACGCTGATTGAAGAACTTCGGGAAATGGGCACGGACAAAACCGAAGCTCAGTTACGAAGCATTCTAGGCTGTTTCCTGTTCTCGAATGATGATGTGTTCAAGAAAATTAAAGTGCTTTCCGGAGGTGAGAAATCACGCGTAGCATTGGCAAAAATGTTGCTTTCGGAAGCAAATTTCCTGCTGTTGGATGAGCCTACCAACCACTTGGACATGATCTCGGTGAACATTCTGATTCAGGCTCTGCAACAGTACGAAGGAACGTACGTCATTGTTTCTCACGACCGTTTCTTCGTTTCGGAAGTCGCGACGAAAATCTGGTATATTGAAGACGAACAGATCAAGGAATATCCCGGAACGTATGATGAATATGTAACCTGGCAGGAAGAACGTGAAGCGAACCGTAAGGATTCTTCTTCCGCGAAAACTGAAAAGCCAGCAGAAGTAAAACCAGCCAAACCTCAGCCTTCCGCTTCGGATGCGGAGCGAAAGCAGGCACAGCAAAAGCTGAAAAAGGTGCAGCAGCAAGTAGAAGAACTGGAGAAGAAAGTGAGTACGCTGGAGTTGAAAAAAGCTGAAATCGAATCCCAACTAGCTGATCCTAAGATTTACGGAGATACGCAGCAGTTTACTAAAATCCAGCAGTCTTACGAAGATATCAAAAAGCAACTGGCCCAGGCAAACGATGCCTGGGAGGAAGCCATGATGGAGGTCGAAGGTCTGGAGAAGACGATTTAAAGACAGATTATTATCTTTGAAAACGCTGATGAAACATTTTACGGAAAGTGGTTTCGTCAGCGTTTTCTTTTTATTCAATTAAAAGCCTGTTATGAAAGTGCTAACCCCGTTCATACTTGCCATCGGCCTTATTTTTCTCGTAAATCAACTCATTGCTCAAGTCATTGAAAATCGCCGTCAGAGCGGCCAGATTCTGTATGAAGATTTTATTTACGATGAAAATATTAAAACACCTCTGATTTATCCGACGGGTGGAGTGAGTAGCAATGATATTCTGCAACCGCCGGTTCTGGATTTAAATCAGGGCGGTAGCATGCGGCTGGAGTTTGACTGGTTGGGTAAAGAACAACCGCAGTTCCGGGCCAAGATTTTGCATTGTAATGCTGACTGGAAACCTTCGGCTTTGAATGACGTGGAATTCCTGCCAGATTATAACGAATTTCCGATTTACGACGTGAAAGTAGCTCAGGGAACGAAGGTTGGGTATGCTCATTACTGGCTGGAGTTACCACGGGTGAAGGTTAGTGGTAATTTTATCGTAGTCGTTTATAAAGGTCGTCGGGAGTCGGATGTAGTGTTTACCCGCCGTTTCATGGCGTTTAATCAGCAGATAGTAGCGGCTGGGAAAATTAGTTTCGCTCAGGATATTCCTCTTCGAAACAGTCACCAGCAGATTGATTTTTCGCTGAAATACGGTAACTATCCGGTTCTGAATCCTAAGCAGGATTTATACGTGGTCTTACGGCAGAATTACCGTTGGGATCGTACCATCACGGGCCTCAAGCCGTACATGGTACAGGAGTTTGACCGCATGCTGGAGTATCGATTTTTTAATAACGAGAACGTATTTGCGGGTAGTAATGAATTCCGGGTGTTCGATATTCGAAGTCGTCAGACCAAAGGCGTCGGTGTAGCTAAACTGGATTTTACGCCTAATTTCAACGCTGCTTATTTATTTCCCGATGATATACAGGCCGGGAAAAGTTACATGCAGCAGAACGATCTGGATGGGCAATTTGCCATTTCTACTCGTGACGATTTTGGCGATCCAGATTATTTCCCCGTGACGTTTACCTTACGTTCGCAACAAAGAGAAGATGGCAAAATGCCTTACGTGATTGGGAACTTCAATTTCTACGAATTAAAGAAAGAAAATCAGATGCACTACGATCAGGCCGCTGAAGGGTATCAGGCCACGATCTTGTGTAAGCAGGGGGTGTATAATTA
The DNA here is from genome assembly GCA_913774715.1 of uncultured Siphonobacter sp. Classification (GTDB taxonomy): domain Bacteria; phylum Bacteroidota; class Bacteroidia; order Cytophagales; family Spirosomataceae; genus Siphonobacter. The sequence continues at coordinate 137,966 of CAJYHS010000155.1, forward strand.
CATGTACGCCTTACCTAGTGCCGATGGGAAAAAAGCCGAAGAACAACCCATTGAAGGAGCTTACTCGTTGACTCAGAATACGTACGAGATATTTATTTACCATCGCTCACCCGGTAGCCGGGCGGATCAGCTGGTAGGGTATCAGGTCATTCACAACTAGACTTAGTTACTTACAAAAAAGAGCGGCCCTCATCAGAGCCGCTCTTTTTTGTATTAATGCAGATATTCTGCTTAAACGTTGAAACGGAAGTGCATAATATCGCCATCCTGAACAACGTACTCTTTTCCTTCAACAGCCATTTTGCCTGCTTCTTTAATCGCAGGTTCTGTTTTGTATTGATTGTAATCGCTTAGTTTGATTACTTCAGCCCGGATAAAGCCACGCTCAAAGTCCGAGTGAATAACCCCAGCGGCCTGAGGAGCTTTCCAGCCCCGCTGAATCGTCCAGGCCCGTACTTCCTTCACGCCCGCGGTGAAGTACGTAATCAGGTTGAGTAAGCTATAAGAAGCCTTAATTAACTGACTCAGACCGGACTCCTGTAAACCATATTCTTCCAGGAACATCTGACGTTCGTCGAGATCTTCGATTTCTGCAATTTGAGCCTCAATGGCGGCACAGATGACGATAACTTCCGCTTTTTCATCAGCAATAGCTGCTTTCAGTTGCTCAACGAATTCGTTGGTACCCTGAGTCAGACTCGTTTCGTCTACGTTTGCTACGTAAATAACGGGTTTGATCGTTAATAAGTGCAAATCAGCAACGGCTCCCTTTTCTTCTTCAGAAACCTCAACCGTACGAGCTGATTTACCCTGTTCCAGCGTTTTCTTGAAACGGTATAATACCTCAACTTCCGCTTTTGCCTTGGCATCACCACCCGTACGAGCGGCTTTCTCAATGCGTTGAAGTTTCCGGTCTACAGCCTCCAAATCTTTCAATTGAAGCTCATAATCGATAATTTCTTTATCGGAGACAGGATTAACCCGGCCTTCAACGTGAACGATGTTATCATCTTCGAAGCAACGAACGACGTGAATGATGGCGTCTACTTCCCGAATGTTAGCCAGGAATTTATTACCCAGACCTGCACCCTGACTGGCACCTTTTACCAGACCAGCGATGTCTACAAATTCAATGATCGTTGGGATTACCTTCTGAGGATTAACCAGATTCTCCAGATCTTTCAAACGCTCATCGGGTACTTCTACGACTCCTACGTTTGGCTCAATCGTACAGAAAGGATAATTAGCCGCTTCGGCTTTGGCACTTGATATAGCACTAAATAACGTAGACTTTCCGACGTTCGGCAAGCCCACGATTCCACATTGCAAACCCATGGTTGGCGAAAGATATTGATTTAAAAATCAGTGATAATCAGTTCGACTGACTCGATTGAAAACAAAAAGATTTCAAACTCGTTCGAATCAGAACCGCAAAGGTACAACTATAAACCAACAAAAAAGCCTTCGCCACAGCAAAGGCTTTCTCAAGATCTTCACAATCAGATAAAACTGTTAGGGGTATCAGTTAATCATAAGGGGAAAAGATTGTGGTTAATCCCATTTCAGGTCGCTACGATATTCATCGTCTTCTTCACGAGCAGCGAATTGAGAGAAATCAAATTCAGGCATTAACTCCGTCTTCACATGGTCCACGGCATTTTTGAGAGCATCTACGAACTTGTCAAAATCCTCCTTATACAGGAACATTTTGTGTTTTTCGTAAGCAAAACCATCTCCCTGAGGGTAACGACGACTTTCGGTAATAGTAATGTAGTAATCGTTGGCACGGGTGGATTTCACGTCGAAGAAGTAAGTCCGCTTGCCAGCCTTTACACGTTTCGAGTAGAGTTCTTCTCGTTCTTTTTCAGCCACAATTTTGGAAGTTTATGGTTTGATCGCTCGTAAAAATAGAAAGAAAGCCTTTGGACGCAAAAAAAACGTAGAAAATAAGGAATGGTTTTACGAAAACCATAGAATATACGGAGAAGACTACTCATATCGCTCAGCCGGAGTTGAGCAAAATATGTACCTAAAGGATAGAACTAAAACCTTTTTCTTATTCAAAAGTTAATTTTAGTATACACCCACTGAGCAGGAGGAATATTTGGTTAATGCTGCTCGGCCCAATATAATATCAAACAAAGCAAATGTCAATTGCCAACCTTCAGAAAACGTATAATTTTTTAAACAATCTTTTGTGTAAAAATGAGAAAGTTATTCCCAATCAAAAAATAGGTGTTACATTTGTGGATGAACTCTACTCAGTTCATGGCAATTCGCCCAAAGTGCTCCCGCCGCTGCTGAAGCATAACGTTAGTTCTTTGAACCACAAAACGAACTGCCTATGAATAGCTGGACACGTAGAGCAGTAACAATGCTGTTACTGAACCTAAGTATTTTACCCTGTATAGCTCAGGCCCATTATTCGGTATACTACAAAAAATACCCACCAGTAAAAAAACCACTGGGCAAAGAATACAAAGGCCGGGCAACTTTTTATGGGAAGCAATACTTTGGTAGACGCACTGCTAGTGGAGAACGATTAAAAAATGGTACCTGTGCTCATAAAACACTACCATACGGCTCCATGATCGAAGTGACTAATCTCAAAAATGGCCGTAAAACCATCGTCAAAGTAATCGACAGAGGGCCATTCGGAAAGAATCGCGATATAGATCTTTCCTATGATGCCGCCAAAAAATTGGGTATGACTCAGGACGGCATAGTAAAAGTAAACCTTAGGGTCGTCGGTACAAACGGAATAGTTTTATTACGACCCAAACAATATCTTCTCGAAGATAACTCCACGATTACCGCCAGAGCGGACATGGCAGCACGAGAGTAGATTAATTTACAAGGGAGGTACAAGAAGTGTACCAATTGCATGTTTCAGCGGCAGCTTTTTTTTTGACCGCAATTTTCGTTAGTTAACAGAGATAAAAGGTTCAGTCTCTTAACACTTTCCGAAAATTGCGGTTTTCTTTTTGCCCTTATCGAAAGAAATTTCCTATACTGTCCCAAAACTTTCCCGAGTTTTTGCGTTATTAACTATTGAGAACGCAAATCACTTTCGTTCATTAACTCCGAACGACTCTAAACCCATCGCATGGCTCTGGATCTGACAAAAGCTCGCGAATACGGAAATATTGAATTCCTGGCCCGACAAATGGTGGAAGGTTTTATAACCGGTTTGCATAAATCTCCTTTTCACGGTTTTTCAGTAGAGTTTGCCGAACATCGCTTATACAATACCGGTGAAAGCACTCGTCATGTGGACTGGAAGGTATTCGGAAAGACGGACCGTTTATATACTAAACGTTACGAAGAAGAAACCAATTTGCGGTGCCATTTAGTAATCGATACGTCGTCCTCGATGTATTATCCGGAAAAATCGAATGGTAAAATTACCTTTAGTATTCTGGCGGCGGCGGCTTTATCTTATTTATTGCAAAAGCAACGTGACGCCGTTTCGCTGACAACTTTTTCGGACGCCGTTGAATTGCAGTTGCCCACGCGTTCCACGCCTTCGCACATTCATAAGATTTTTGTTAGTCTTCAGCAGTTACTCCAACAGCCCAAGCCTAATCGCAAATCGGCCGTTGCCGAAGTCATTCACCAGATTGCGGAACAGATTCATCGTCGTTCACTGGTTATCATTTTCAGCGATATGTTTGATGATATTGAGAATTCTGATAAGATTTTCGCCGCTTTACAACACCTCAAACACAACCGGCACGAAGTTCTGTTATTTCATGTAACGGATCGGAAGACAGAAGAGGAATTTGATTTTGAAGAACGTCCGTATGAATTTGTTGATCTGGAAAGTGGTGAGAAAATTCGCGTGCAGCCCGGCCAGGTAAAGGATCATTACCGTACCGCTATTCAGAAGTTTTATTATGAACTTCGGATGAAGTGCAACCAGTATAAAATCGACTTTATCGAAGCCGACATTTCGCAGGGTTTTGATCCGATTCTTTCGTCTTATTTAGTAAAGCGGTCAAAGATGCGGTAAACGCTTGTTTGACTTACATCTCCTGTTTATTCTGCAATGAATGAGTAATACTTCTGAACTATGATTAAAAAACTCTTACCTTTTTTTGTGCTGGCATCTTTATCTGGTTACGCTCAAAAACCGTCTACGCCTCAGAAGCCCGGAATGGTTTCCTATACCTACCGACACAGTTTTGCGAAGGATGTAGCGGCTACATTGGATACGATCAAGGCTTTCGGTATTACCGATATGGAATTTTCAAATCTCTTTGGTCGCAAGGCTCAGGATATTCGGACATTGCTCGATGAGCGAAAAATGCAGTGTTCTTCGTTTGGAGTGAGTTATGATGATTTCCTGAATAAAACGGATGAAGTGGCCGAAAACGCGAAGGCCCTGGGAGCGAAATATGTCCGGGTTGCGTGGATTCCTCATAACGGTCCCTTTACCCTGCAAATGGCGGAAGAAACCGTTGCTAATTTTAATCGGGTAGGGAAGTTACTTAAGGAGAATCATGGCCTGACGTTCTGTTACCATAACCACGGATTTGAGTTTGAACCCTACGAAAATGGCACGCTGTTCGATTATATCGTTCAGAAAACGGACCCTAAGTACGTAAGTTTTGAAATGGATATTCTCTGGACGTTTTTCCCCGGTCACGATCCCGTGGCCATTCTTGAGAAATATGGCAAACGTTTCAAACTCATGCACCTGAAAGATTTGAAGAAAGGCGTAAAGGGTAACTTGTCCGGTGGAACGCCCGTAGAAAACGATGTGGCTTTAGGAACGGGTCAACTGAATTTGCCTGCGATCATGAAAGCTGCGAAGAAATCCTCAGCCATCGAGCATTATTACATTGAAGACGAAAGTCCGAATGTGAATAAGCAGGTTCCGCAGACGATCGCCTATCTAAAGAAATTGTAAGCAAAGCGTAAAAATATAAAAAGGGCTGGCCGATTTTCCGGTTAGCCCTTTTTTCTATAAAAGAAAATTAGAAACAACTAACAACCAGATTATTTCTTCGCAGGCTGGCTAAGTAGAAACTCAAAATACTTATCTAGCTCTTCAGCAGGGAAACGACGAGCTAGAATCTTCTTGTCCTTATCAAGTACATAAATCGTTGGTGTAGCTTGAGCATCGAAAGTATTGAGGTAATCCGTGTAATGAACCGTTTTACCCTGAGCATCTTTATGTACGTCAATGACATTAATGAAATCCTGCGTTTTGAATTCGTGAATGAATTTCTTCCATTCAGTTACATCACGTCGTAAGTCAGTAGCGTAGATTTTTACGCCTTTGCTTTTATATTTCTCGTAGAACTTCTTCAACCCCGGAGTAGATTCCCGGCAGTGACTACAATCGTCGGAGTAAATCAGAAGAACGGTATAATTGGCTTTCACATCATATAGATTCAGTGGTTTGCCCAATGTATCCGTCTGATACATATTTGGAATCTTGTTACCCGTCAATAAAGGCTTCAAAATCTTGATTCGATTTTTGAAATTGGTAACCGTACTGGAATCCCAGAGTACGGGTTCTCCGACGTAATACTTTTCCCCCATGTGAACGAAAAGGGCTTCCGTTCCCAGTACGCGAGACTGTTCATATTTACTGGTAATACGAAACGCTACGTAACGACGCATTTCATTACCCTTGGCCCGGGACATTAAAAAATCGGCTTCCTTAATCAGTGAATCGGGTAACTGGTGCACGAGATTATCGAAGTAATAATCCAGTTTTTGTTGAAGGAAAGGCGTGCGTAATAAACGTTCGTCGGTCAAATCAACGCCATCGAAGTAATGCTTTTTGTAATAACGATACGCAAAAGTCGAATCAACTTTCCCGTTGGGTAATTTTGGAGCCGCTGGAACTTCGGGTTCGCCAGCCGCTTTGAAAAGCTGGGCCGTGAATGAGCCCGCATGTTCGCGAATGAATTTTTTACGATACTCCAGTAAGTCCTTCTGAATTACCTTCATTTTATCCGCCGCTGATGGATCCGTCTGAGCCTGGGTGCGTAACTGCTGAAGAGCCGTCATCTGCGTCTTCATCTGATTATTCATCTGATAGAAAAGCTCATTTTCTATCGACCCCGAAACTTTCATGTTTTTCGGAGGATTACCTCCCGCTACGCTTTCCTTGTCCGTGAATAATTCAAATTGTTGATCGGCATCAACAATGACATCAAAAAGTCGCCACTGGCTGATGGAAATCACGTACAAGCCTTCGGGCAATTTTTTAGTGCCAGTAAAAGTAATGTTACCCTGAGCATCGGCCTGGGCTGTATCCTGAACGAAAAACTGGCCATTTCCCAGGCCCGTGTAATAGGCCAGGTAACAGGTACTATCCTGAAGCCCTTTAATGTGAGCAGTGATCTTGTAACCCGACTGGGCCGATACTGTGTAACTGAAGAAAGTTAGCAGTAATAGGTAGAAAAAGTAACGCATGGAGTTAATGAAATGGATAGCCAAAGGTAACGGTTAATCGAATAAAGTTATGGACCTTTGCTCAGAAGACCTTTTCCGTACAACGAAATCCTTCCCAGTGTATGTTCTTTATCCTGTCTAAAATTTTCTTTTACCTGTTAATGCCTATTAGTTTTCTGGTGTATGGATTGGTCATAGCTGTCGTCTCCCAGTCTCCCCGTCGGAAAAAACGAGCTCTTATGGCTACCCTTATCGGGTTGTTTATTATGGGTAATGGCGTTTTTGTGAATGAACTAACCCGCCTCTGGGAATATGCCCCAAGAACGCTGAAACCAGAGGAAACCTATGACCTTGCTGTTGTCTTAACGGGTGGAATTGCGGATAAAAAGGGAGATCGTATGCATTTTGGAAACTCGGCCGACCGCATTTTACAACCTTTGCTTTTATATAGAGAAGGAAAAATAAGGAAGATTCTCATTAGTGGTGGTTCGGGAATGACCTCTGAGTCTGCTCAAGCCGACTCGGCTGCGGAAGGCAAGGCCGCAGCTTATCTGTTAGAGATAGCAGGCGTACCGAAGGAACATATTATTCTGGAAGGAACCTCACGTAATACGAGAGAAAACGCGAAGAATACTGCAAAAATTCTGAAAGGAAAGCAGCAGGAAATTCTACTGGTTACCTCGGCCTTTCACATGCGAAGAGCCGTAGGATGTTTTGAGAAGGTTAATCTAAAGGTAAGTCCTTTTCCTACAGATTTTTATGCTAGCGATCAGCCTTATAGTTGGGATCAGTTATTGATTCCAAAGGAATATAACCTATACTGTTTGTATCGGATTATACACGAAATACTAGGGTACAGTGTGTATACAATACTAGGCTATGCATAAGGGAAGCCCGGGAAAGAAAAGCAGGGATTCCAATTTCTACAAAAGAGCTGGAAGGAATATCCTTCCGCTCTTTTGTAGAACCTTAGGAAAGGATATGAACCATTCGTAACAGATCGTCCGAAATGGGCTTATCCTTGGTAATACATTCGATGAAGGGCGTGTACACCAGACGGTTATTGACAATACCTGTCATTACGTTTTTCTGTCCACGCAACAAGCCTTCGATGGCACCAAGACCTAAGCGGCTAGCCAGGATACGATCCTGTGCCGAAGGAACACCACCCCGCTGAATGTGACCCAGCGTCGTGACGCGGATGTCTACTTCAACATCGATGCTTTTCTTGATTTTCTCGGCGATTTCCGTCGCACGACCTTCTTTTTCACCTTCAGCTACGACAACGATGGAAGATGATTTTTTCTTCACAAAACCTTGTTTCAAAGTTTTAATAACCGCAGAAACGGGTTCTGAATGATCTTCCGGAACGACTACGAACTCGGCTCCGCCGCCAATACCCGACTGAATGGCGATGTAACCGGAGTCACGTCCCATTACTTCGATGAAAAATACGCGATCGTGAGAATCAGCTGTATCCCGGATTTTATCAATGGCATCGAGTGAGGTGTTTACCGCCGTATCGTAACCAATGGTATAATCCGTTCCGTATAAATCATTATCGATGGTACCGGGAGCACCTACCGTAGGAATTTTGAACTCGTTAAAGAAAATCTCAGCTCCGGTAAAGGTACCGTTGCCACCAATGGCTACTAATCCTTCAATACCGAGAGCTTTTAAATTATTATAAGCCTCCTGACGACCTTCAGGCGTCATAAAACGACGAGAACGGGCCGATTTCAAAATAGTACCGCCTCGTTGGATTATATTAGAGACATCGCGGGATGTCATAGGGTAGATATCACCTTCAATCATGCCGCTGTACCCCCGACGAATACCAAAAACTTCTACTTTATGGTACATCGCTCCCCGGACTACAGCCCGGATACAGGCGTTCATGCCTGGAGCATCTCCTCCGGAGGTAAACACTGCAATACGCTTCATATTTGTGGTCAAGCCCGTGTTTAATTATTGGTTGTAAATGGGATTTGGAAAATTTTCACTGGGTTCCCTCTAAACTTTCTGCAAATTTACAGCTTCTTTGACTCGGATGGCTTAGTGATCTTTAAAAAAGCCCTAGTTCATGGTAATTTAATAGGAAACAAACTTTTTTGGGTAGATTATAAAGGCCTACAAATAAGTTTATCAGCTCTTTTCAACAAAATCGACCAAATAGTCGTTCTTAAATAAATCCAAAAAAATCTTTTGCCTTTTACCCGAAGCTCATGTAAAAGCGATAGGGTCTGTCTGTATGAAACGAGTCCTTCCCATTTTTTTAATACTTCTTAGTATCAGTTCAGGAGTCCGGGTGCAAGCCCAGTTCTTACTCGGACAAAGCAGTAGCAACTATGCTGGTGTTCATGGTGTTTACCTAAATCCAGCTACTGCTGCCGACTCTCGCTATAAGGTTCAGATACACCTGGCGGGGTTTGAAAGTTACTTTTATAACAACTATCTGGTCTGGCAAGCCCCTTATTCTCCTTTCCGAATGCTCACGAATACCGTTCCTTCCCGATACCGGGGGCCAAATAACGGCATTATTTTCAGGGATCAGGAATATTTGCGGGAGAAGTTGAATGGCCGGGATAAACACGTTCGGGCCGGAGCTGAGGTGAGAGGTCCCGGTGTATTGTTTACGATCAACGACAACAATGCCATTTCTATTAACTCCCGGTTGCGGGTAGGAGTGGCGGCTACTGACGTCTCGGAATCTGTAGCCCGGCTTTTGAAAAACGGGACCGTGGTAGAAGATCGTATTCAGCCCCAGGACTTTGGTTCCCGTTTGAATGCGAATAGTAATGCATTGGTTGAGTTCTCAGGAACGTACGCCCGGGTATTACTAGACGACGAGGAAGAATTCGTAAAAGTGGGTATTACTGCCAAACGCCTTATTAGTTTGCAACAGGCTCATATTCTGGCGAATAATATTGATTATGAATACGTAGCTGATCCCAACGCTCCTACTGGTGCAAATGTGCTTATCAATAGCCTTTCTGCCCGTTACGGAATGACGAACGAAGGAGCTTATAGTAATGCTAGTTTTAGTCCGGCCTGGTTACTCGGAAAGGCGTCAGCTGGTAGTGGCTGGGGAGCCGATCTGGGTTTGGTCTATGAATACCGTCCGGATGTTCGCAAGTATTCGTACCGAGAAAACGGCAAAATGAAGAAGGATGCTACCAAGAATAAGTATTTATACCGGGTTAGCGTCGCTTTGCTTGACATTGGACGGGTTGCTTACAAGAACCCTAACTACGTCGAAGCCTATCAGTTACAACGCAGTGGATTAACTTTAAATGAAAGTAGTTTCCGGCAAAGTCCGGGGCTGGAAGGGGTTATGGATGGCTTGAATAATACGTTAGTAGCCGCTCCTGAAGATCAGATTGCCGCTTATCGAACGCTATTACCTACCCGTTTACAGGCTAGTATTGATTACCTGGTAAAGGATAAAGTCTATGTAAATGCGATGATTATGCAGGGATTCGTTTCTAACCGGAATACCAATTTTACCATGCCTTCGGTATTAGCAATAACCCCTCGTTATGAAGCCAAGTGGTTTGAAGTAGCCGTCCCCTTATCATTAACTGATAATTACAGTCGGCTTGCTATGGGCATCGGAGCCAGACTTGGGATTCTTTACCTGGGCTCTGACAATATTCTGCCTACTTTCAATATTGGTAACCCTAAAGGAATGGAATTCCATTTTGGAATACAGGTTCCGATTTACCGGAAACCACCAGAATCGCAGTTAAAATGTTACCCTGAAACGCAGAAAAGAGGGATTTTCGGTTTTCTGAAAAAGAAATCACGTTAACACCGTACCCATAAAAAGAGCCGCTCGATTATTCGAGCGGCTCTTTTTTATGGGTACGCTTTAAGATACTATCCTTTCACCATACCGATGCCCGTCAGAAGTAGACCTGAACCCAGCAGCATAAAAAATGCCGGAGCTAACCAGGTTGCCAAAGGGGCATCAACCCGAGCCTGGCCGGGATTCTGAAGGGAATACCGAATGGGTAAACTACGACCTTTAATATTGGTACTGGTGATGCGAAGAGCATAACTTTTACCATCCACTTCGTACACAATCCGATCTTCTTCTACCAATCCTAATACCCGGGCGGTGTTTTTCATCCAGGCCCGGCGTTTGTTTAAAATGGTCCAGCCAATCATGAAGGCCATGCCTCCGAGAATAATAATAATAACTCCAAAAACAACCATGGTCGGGTGAGGGAAGGGGAGTCATGCTCCCCCTTTATTATAGAATGTATTGACTCAGATCACGGTTCTGCACCAATCCTGCCAGCCGTTGATTTACCAGCTCTTTCGTAACTACTACCTGGGCATTGGGGCCGATCTGGTCGGGAATGTCAAATAACACGTCATTTAACAGCTGACTTACAACGGTTTGCAAACGGCGAGCTCCAATGTTCTCTACTTCCGTATTAAGCTGAAAAGCTACTTCGGCCAATGCCTGAAGAGAGTCATCATTAAAGGTTAATCCAACGCCTTCTGCCTGAAGCATGGCTTCGTACTGACGCGTTAATGCATTGCGGGGTTCCTGTAAAATCCGGACAAAATCCGCCTGAGTTAAGGGCTGCAATTCTACCCGAATCGGGAAACGACCCTGAAGCTCAGGAATCAGGTCGCTCGGCTTGGAAACGTGGAAGGCTCCGGCTGCAATGAAAAGAATATGATCGGTATGAATAACCCCGTATTTAGTATTAACCGTTGAACCTTCAACGATGGGCAGCAAATCCCGTTGCACGCCCTCACGAGAAACATCCGGTCCTGAGCCACCACTTTTTGCGGCTACTTTATCAATTTCATCAATGAAAATAATACCCAGGTTTTCAGCTTTACGAATGGCTTCGTCTTTCACTTCATCCATGTCGATGAGCTTGGCAGCCTCTTCGTCGAGTAAGATCTTTTTAGCTTCACCAATGGTTACCTTTCGCTTCTTTCGTTGCTTGGGCATCATTCCGGAAATCATTTCCTGAATATTCATCATCGAAGTATCATCGACTGGACCACCCATCACCCCAATATTGGGCGACGCACTTTGCTGAACGTCGATCTCAATTTTGCGATTATCAATTTCACCCGATTTGATTTTTTCGCGAAAGCGTTCCCGGGTCCGTTCGTTTAACTCGGCATCCGACGCGTTTTCCACGTTCTCTGAGGAAGAAGTTGACAAGGAATGAGGATGAAAGCCTGCCGGCTGTTTAACCGAAGGAATGAGAGCATCCAGAATGACTTCTTCTACAGCCTGAGCTGCCCGCTCTTTTACGGATTCTTTCTTAGCCGCCCGTACCATATGAATTGCCTGCTCCACCAGATCGCGTACCATGCTTTCCACATCACGGCCTACGTAGCCTACTTCAGTAAATTTGGAAGCTTCTACTTTAGTAAAAGGGGCATCCGCTAGTTGGGCTAAGCGGCGGGCAATTTCTGTTTTACCGCAACCCGTAGGCCCGATCATCAGAATGTTATTAGGCATGATTTCCCGCTGCATCTCAGAGGGAGCGTTCATGCGTCTCCAGCGATTCCGCAGAGCAATAGCTACGTTCTTCTTTGCGTCGTGTTGTCCGATAATGTATTTATCCAGTTCCGCAACAATTTGGCGGGGGGTAAGAGCTTCGAGATTTTTTGACATTCCAGTGCTGATTTTCTTTCCACAAGTCCAGACCAAAGCCTGACTCAATCACATGTTGAGTTTTACCTACAAATATTATTCTAGCAGTGAATATCCAGACTTTTTTTGTTTAAAAGGTAAATCCATGTTTATACTATAAGTGCCGTTAATGGAAGATAATTGATTGATAATCAATTATGTGGGTGATGGAATCGCGTTTTTTGAGTAATTAGTTAAACCTTTTTGAATCGGAAAATTTGTCAGGCTATATGAAGATGAGTTTTATGGATATCCAGTGAAAACTGAATTTCGGTAGGGAGGTGAATTTGATTTATTCTGAAATAACGTCCCTGCTTTT
>CAJYHS010000156.1 GCA_913774715.1 uncultured Siphonobacter sp.
TTCCTACGCTGCATCGGCGGCTCAGACTATTCCTACTGAACATTCATCGTACGACGGCCCTGTGCTTCGCGTAGCCATTATGGGTCTGGGGGGTTATGGCAGCCGCGTAGCCGAAGCCATGCAATCGAGCAAAATGGCGAAGCTGGTGGGAGTCATCAGCGGAACTCCTTCGAAGATCAAAGACTGGCAGGCCAAGTATAAAATTCCCGAAAAGAATTGTTATAACTACGATAACTTCGATCAGATTAAAAATAACCCGGACATTGATGCGGTCTATGTGATTACCCCAAACGCCCTGCACCGGGATCAGGTTATTCGGGTAGCGAAAGCGGGTAAACATGCGATTACCGAAAAGCCCATGGGCCTCAACGCAAAGGAATGTCAGGATATGATTGATGCCTGCAAAAAGGCGAATGTGAAGTTACTAGTGGGGTATCGTCTTCACTTCGAGCCTTTTACCCTCGAAGTCGTTCGGATGCGGAAAGACGGAGAACTGGGTAAGGTTAATTTTTTTCAGGGATTATCGGGCTTCAAAATTGGCGATCCGAGTCAGTGGCGTTTGAATAAGCAACTCGCCGGTGGTGGCTCGATGATGGACATTGGAATTTACGCCATCAATGGTTCCCGATACATGCTCGGCGAGGACCCCATTTGGGTAACTGCTCAGGAAACGAAAACGGATCCGCAGAAATTCAAAGAAGGCGTTGACGAGACCATTACCTTCCAGTTAGGTTTCCCCAGTGGTGCCGTTGCTTCCTGTCTTTCCAGTTATAATATTAATTTTCTCGATCGATTCTTTTTATCAGGGGATAAAGGCTTCGCTGAATTAAGTCCTGCCACGGGTTATGGCCCCCTGAAAGGTCGAACGAATAAAGGCGAAATCAATCAGCCGGTGGTAACCCATCAAACCGTACAGATGGATGAAATGGCAGCGATTATTCTTCAGAATAAAAAACCAGTCATTCCGGTGGATGGCGAAGAAGGAATGAAAGATTTAAAAATCATTGACGCGATTTATGAATCGGTAAAAACCGGGAAACAGATCGCCCTGAAATGGTAATTCGCTTCTCTATCAAACCAAAAACGTAGAGACGCGACTTCATCGCGTCTGGCTGGAAGACGAAAGTAATTTCAGGAAAATCAAACCGCTTTATCCCAGAAGTCATGTCTCTGCAAAGGATTTTTTTCTTAAATGCAGAGATGTCCATTTATGGCGTCTTTGCCGGGAAATGATAATCATGGAAAGGTAACAACACCGCCTCTACCCCAGACGCGATAAAGTCGCGTCTCTACAGGATACTACGAAAAATGCCCGGCATAAGCCGGGCATTTTTCGTAAACTGAAAACAGACTACTGAAAACTATTTGATTTGCCCGACCATATCCAGAACGGGCTTGCCTACGCAACCGCTTGGTTCCAGAATGTCAAGCAAATACGAAACCGTTGCTGCAATGTCCGCTACGTAAGTCGAAGCCCCTGTACGTCCGTGAGGAATTTTCCAGCCGTAAAATAAACAAGGCACGTGTGAATCGTAGTTATAGAGGGTTCCGTGACCCGTTCCGGCTTTGGTATAGCCGTCCTGCCAGCCGGGTTCGGAAACCAACATAAAGTCACCACCGCGACGGGGATGGTAGCCATTTTTAACGAAATAGGCCTGATTATCATTCATGGAAACAGCCTCCAGTGAATGAAGATTCACAAAATTGGCTACTCCTTTCATCTGTACAATGGAATCGCGTAACATTGGGTACACGTCTGAATACGTCAGTTTTTTAGCCTTCATTACTTCAGGATTCAGGTATAACTGATAGTTACCGTAATACTGAATCCAGTCTGCCTCACCGTATGCCTGGTTCAGCACGTTTCTGGCTTTCAACGTTACTTTATCCAATGAACCTGCTGCAATGTGGTGTTCGTTTGAAAAACCCCAAACGTCGGCTACGCCGTGGTCGGCAGAGAGGAACACAAGTACGTTCTCTTTCCCTACCCAGCTATCAAGGAAAGTCAATAATTCTTCAATGTCTTTATCCAGACGCAGGTATGTGTCTTCCGTTTCGATGGAGTTAGGGCCGAAACTATGACCGACGTAATCCGTTGACGAGAAACTAACCGCCAGGAAATCCGTTACATTGCCTTTGCCTAACTTCTCGTTTTTCAGAGCTTCCAGAGCAAAATCCTTCGTAATGCTGTTACCAAACGGCGTTTTGCGGAAGTTCTCATAGAATCCCTGGAAAGTTCCGCCTACTTCGTGGGGGAATACGGGTTTTTTCTCACCAGGAATCGGTTGCTCATAAGGCATATCATCGGCGGTACTTTCGGTATACTGCTCGATGGGCAACAGCGTCGTCCAGGGTTTTTCCAGGTACTTGTTTGCCAGTTTCTTCGCGTTGAAATCCTTCACCCACTTCGGCACATCTTTCATGTAAAAGGTACTGGTAATGAAGCTTCCATCGCGGGAATCGAACCAATACGCTCCATCTGCCGTGTGACCCGCCGGAATGATTGCCCCCCGGTCTTTCTGAGAAACACCGATGACTTTGGATTTAAAATTCGTCGCGATCTTCAACTGATCGGTAATGGTGCTGGCTAATACATTCCGGGGAGACATCCGGCCCGCAGGCGATGGGTTATTACCCGCTGTTACTACCGTCGTATCTTCCGTACAATAAATATCGCGGCCCAGGCTCCGGTCAAACCAGTCATTACCCACAATCCCGTGAATGGCCGGAACCGAACCCGTATAAATAGAGGTGTGACCGGGGGCCGTGATCGTCGGCATGTAGTTGTAATGCGTATAGGCACAGTTAAAGCCTTCGCCTAATAATCGCTTGAAGCCGCCTTTTCCGTATTTTTCTGAATAGCGGAACAGGAAATCATAACGCATCTGATCGACGACGATACCTACCACCAGCTTGGGGCGGTCGGGCATGGTTCGCTGGACGCTCTTCTTGGTTTGTGCTACTAACAACAGGGGACTTAGCAGCAACAGAAAACTAAGTTTGAATGAATGCATGTGGAAATCGTTTGGGACAAAAATAAAAAGGGAACGCTTAGTCTTCCCAGTTTTTGCGACTACGGGACGCTTTTCGCTCCGAAGCTACTCGTTTGGTTTGTAATCTTTGCAGGGCTGAAGCCCTGGTTGGCTTGGTCGCTTTTCGAACGCGGGGTTCTTCAAAGGCCTTGGCCAGTGTTGTATATAACTTCTTTACAGCCAGCTCTTTATTCTTTACCTGACTTCTCGATTCCTGCGAAGTAATGATCAGATCACCCTCGGTGGTTAGCTGACTTTTCAGGCGTTGCTGAATCTTCTGCTTCTGCTCTTCGTTAAGAATTTGTGAAGCTGGAATATTGAGACGAACTTCCACTTTACTTTCAACCTTATTGACATTCTGACCACCCGGCCCCGAGGATCGGCTGGTCTGGAATTGCAGTTCGGAGGACAAATCAAACATCTTCGTTTTCAGTTTACGGTTTGCAGTTTTCAGTTAAAACCAGATTCCGAAGGCTAGTCATCAGTAACTAAAGTATTCGAGTGTACTTATTTACTCAGTCTTTGATTAATAAAACAGATTTACCCAAAAGGCGATACAAAACTGAAAACAGAGAACGGACAACCGAAAACTCTCCAAAGTTACACACTGAATTTTGGCAACATTTAGGAAAATCATACATATTGATATGGACGCCTTCTATGCCAGCGTCGAACAGCGGGATAATCCAGACCTTCGGGGGAAACCGCTGGCCGTAGGCGGAAGTCGCGAGCGAGGAGTGGTGGCGGCGGCCAGTTACGAAGCCCGGAAGTTCGGCGTACGTTCGGCGATGGCTTCGGTAACGGCTATTCGGAAATGTCCGCAGTTGATCTTCGTGCGTCCCCGGTTTGAGGTATATAAAGCCGTTTCCCGGCAAATTCGGGACATTTTCGCTCAGTATACTCCGCTAATTGAACCACTTTCGCTGGATGAGGCCTATCTGGATGTGACTGAAAATCTGAAAGGGATTGAAACCGCCACTAAAGTAGCGGAAGAAATTAAAACTCAGATCAAGGAAGAAACGGGATTGACGGCTTCGGCGGGCGTTTCGTTCAATAAATTTCTGGCCAAAATCGCTTCAGATTACCGCAAACCCGATGGCATTTTTATTATTAAACCGAGTCAGGCTGAAAAGTTTGTGGAAACGCTGGAAGTGAAAGACTTCCACGGCATCGGGAAAGTAACCGCTGAGAAAATGCACAAAATGGGCATTTTTACCGGAGGCGATTTAAAGCTTCAGTCGCAGGAATTTCTGGTGAAACATTTCGGTAAAGCGGGCCGCTGGTATTATCAGATTGCCCGTGGGCAGGATGATCGTCCGGTTAACCCGGATCGGATTCGGAAATCCATTGGGGCCGAAGAAACCTTTTCAACCGATCTGGAGGATCTGGAATTATTACTGAACGAACTCTGGCCGATTACCGAAGAAGTCTGGCGGCGGGCCGAGCGGGCTCATGCTTACGGCAAAACGGTTACGCTGAAAGTAAAATTTGGCGATTTTGAGCAGATTACCCGTAGCCGAACGAGTTTGCAACCTATTACGGAGCAGTCGTTTTACGAACGAATTGTGAAAGATTTATTCGATGGCATTTTCCCGCTACGCATGGGTATTCGCCTCATGGGGGTTACACTTTCTAACCTGGAAGGGGTTGACGAATGGGAAGGCCGACAGTTGACCTTTAATTTTTAGAATACTGAATTACTGTGTAGAGACGTCCATTTATGGCGTCTGGGTAGAGGCAGTTTTCGGTTCCCTTTTGTATAATTTTCGTTCCCCGGCAGAGACGGTTTCGGGTTACCTTTCACATGATTTTCATTCCCCGGCGGAGACGCGATAAATCGACGTCTCTACGGTAAAAATAAAAGG
>CAJYHS010000157.1 GCA_913774715.1 uncultured Siphonobacter sp.
GGAACTATGAACCCGGATGCCTTGACGATGCTGGCCTCCGCGATTAAAAATCAGTGGAATAGTATCTATGGCTAAGCCTTTAAGGCTTGCTGAATTTCAAGAGTGGAAGGTAATGTCTGAATAAGAATCTGCTCCTCAGACCAGCTGATATATCCTGATTTCTGAAAGGCTGTAAGCCACCCCTCCATCGGCCATACCTTCCATTTCTGATAAAATCGATTGGCATTCGAAACGATTGACTCCAAATGATTCAGGGGCGGAGAATAACTGGCATGATACTGATGATACGCTACGTTCGGAAGCGTTACTAATTCTACCCCTTGTTGCCGAGCCGTGAAAGAAAAATCCGTATCCTCGGCTCCGTAACCCGTAAAACTTTCATCAAAACCGCCTATTTGCTGAAATACCTTTCGACTGCATCCAAAATTCAGAGACCAGAATAATTCATAGGGAAAAGACTCAAATCGGTCCCGAACCGGATCAGGCTGACTATAACTTTCCAGGTGAGTTAACACATCTGGCTTTGAGGTATTTTGCTGAGTTAAATAACGCACTTTGCCCGCATATAACACGTCATCTTGCTGCTCAAATGCCTTCGCATATGCTTCAATCAGGGACGGACCAACGATGCAATCCACATCAATCAATACGCAGTGATCGTACTGAGCCAGGGAGAAAGCATAATTCCGGGCTTTCGCCAGAGGTAATGCTTCTCCGGAACGAAGTTCTACACAACGTATAGGAAACATCGTAAGCGGAAGTTCATCTAAATAGGCACTTTCATTCATATGAACAATAACCAATTCCTCAGGGGACATTTCACTGTTTATTAACCCGAGAATGAATTGAACTAACGCTTGTTTTCTTCCTTTGACTAAAGTTAGAACGGAGATGGAGGGCATGAGAATAAGGAATCTATTTTAACTATTACTCCTAAAAGAAGAATGCCTGTCTCCTAAAAATCTTAGGTCGATCGTTCCATAAATCGTCAAGCTGATCATACCCGTTAAGGCAAAATTTACCTAAAGCAGATGCCGTAGTTCCATGCTTCCTACTCCGAGAAAAAGGAATCAGGTTATTTTTGACTAGTACCTATCAAAAGACAATTTTTCTGTATTCAGTTTAAGGTGCCCGAATTTATCCCATCAACTTTAAATAAGATAGTATTTTTTACCTCTTTCCTCCCCATTACGGTATGGTATGGGTTTTATAACTGATTCAAGAGATAGATCTAACTCATCATGCTCATGAAAAATGCAACGGGTACTGAACCTACTTTCAAAACGAAGACCTCTCCCTCGGCTGAACCCGCCTTACAGGAACTTTTTGTTGATGGTTTGCGGGATATTTATTGGGCTGAAAACCATCTGGTACAAAGCCTGCCCAAAATGATTGCTTCGGCGACCTCGCCTAAATTAAAGAAGGCCATTGAAGACCATTTAGCTCAAACCAAAACTCACGTTAGTCGCCTAGAGCAGGCTTTTGAGTTACTGGATGAAAAAGCCATTGCTAAAAAGTGCGATGCAATGGAAGGTCTTACCAAAGAAGGGGAAGGCATCATTGAAAGTACGGACGAAGGAACCGCTACCCGCGATGTAGGTATCATTCTGGCTTCTCAAAAAGTAGAACATTACGAAATTGCTACCTACGGCGGGCTAACTCAACTGGCTCAGGCCCTGGGTTTTGACGAGGTTTCTTCTCTGTTAAGCCAAACGCTGGAAGAAGAAAAACAAGCCGATAGTTTATTAACCGAAGTAGCCGAGAGCGAAGTGAATTACAAAGCTTCTCAGGAAGCTTAACCCTTCTTCTTTTTTACATAACGAGCACAATGACCCAAAAAAATAATCAGCCAGGTAACGATAAAATCGATAATCTGGCTCCCCATACGGAACAATCATCGGGTGAAAAAATGACGACGAATACTGGTCTGAAAATCAGCGATGATAATAACTCTCTGAAAGCAGGAGACCGCGGTCCTTCGTTACTGGAAGACTTCATTTTACGCGAAAAAATCACCCATTTTGACCACGAACGCATTCCCGAGCGAGTAGTGCACGCCCGAGGTTCAGGTGCTCACGGCGTGTTCAAAGTGTATGAGTCGATGGCTCATTTGACGAAAGCTCAGTTTCTGAACGATCCTTCGCTGGAAACTCCCGTTTTTGTTCGCTTTTCAACCGTTGCCGGTTCAAGAGGATCAACGGATCTGGCCCGCGATGTTCGCGGATTTGCCGTGAAGTTCTATACGCAGGAAGGTAACTTCGATCTGGTAGGTAATAATATGCCCGTGTTCTTTATTCAGGATGCCATTAAATTTCCTGACCTGATACACGCCGTGAAGCCGGAACCTGATAATGAGATTCCTCAGGCTGCTTCGGCTCACGATACCTTCTGGGATTTCATTTCACTGATGCCAGAATCGGCTCACATGGTTATGTGGGCAATGAGTGACCGGGCCATTCCCCGGAGTTACCGCATGATGGAAGGCTTTGGTGTGCACACGTTCCGATTCGTTAATGCCGAAGGGGTATCCAGTTTTGTTAAATTTCACTGGAAACCGTTACTGGGCGTTCACTCTGTAGCCTGGGACGAAGCTCAGAATATTTCAGGTAAAGATCCTGATTACCATCGTCGTGACTTATGGGATGCCATCGAAAGCGGACATTTTCCCGAATGGGAACTAGGCGTTCAGATCGTAGCGGAAGAAGATGAATTCAAATTCGATTTCGACCTGCTCGATTCAACCAAAATTATTCCTGAAGAGTTAGTCCCAGTTCAGCGGATTGGTAAACTGACTTTGAACCGTAATCCGGATAACTTCTTTGCAGAAACCGAGCAGGTAGCTTTTCACCTGGGCCACGTCGTACCAGGGATTGATTTTACGAATGACCCTTTGTTACAAGGACGTTTGTTCTCTTATACGGATACCCAATTATTACGATTAGGCGGTCCTAATTTCCAGGAAATTCCGATCAACCGTCCGATTAATGCGGTGCATAATAACCAACGGGACGGCCATATGCGTCAAACCATCAATAAGGGTAAAGCAAGTTATCATCCAAACTCCTTAGGCGGCGGTTACCCTGAGCAGGCTTCGTCGGCGGAAGGTGGATTTTCGAGTTATCCTGAACGGATTGAAGCCCGCAAAGTACGAGCCCGTAGCAAGAGCTTCCTGGATCATTTTAGTCAGGCCCGTTTGTTCTTTAACAGTCAGTCGGAACCGGAAAAAAATCATATTATTGATGCTCTGAGCTTCGAGTTAGGAAAGGTTAAGACGGTGGCTATTCGTGAACGGATGGTAGGCATTTTATCATTGATTGATAAAAACCTCGCTGCTGAAGTAGCTTTCGCTTTACGCATTCCAGTGCCTCAGGATCCTGCCTTACCCGTGAATCATAGCATCCCAGCGGATGCTGACCCTGCTGATTATGATTCGGTTATGGTAGAAGGGTCTTTAACTACGTCTGCGGCTCTAAGTATGGCTAACACCATCAAAGACAGCATTGAAACCCGGAAAATTGCTTTCCTGGCTGCGGATGGTGTAGATGAAGATTCGTTGCAAACGGTGAAAAGTAAGCTGGAAGCCGAAGGGGCCGTGGTGGAAATCATTGCTCCCCGGCTCAATTTCATTTTATCCTCAGCGAATAAGGAAATCCCGGTTGATCATAGCTTCCTGACGGCTGCTTCCGTATTATATGATGCGGTGTACGTGCCCGGCGGAACGAACAGTGTGGCTACTGTAGAGGCAGAAGCCGATGCGGTCCATTTCCTGAATGAAGCTTTCAAGCACTGCAAGCCCATTGCGGCTCATGCTTCGGCCCTTCAGGTGTTGGAATCCACGTATTTCGCTAAAAAATTACCGGCTGATTATTCGGAGGAAACGGTGTTACGGGAAGGGTTAGTCGTCAATGATGACGCTAAGCAATTAGCTGACCTGTTTACGAAAGCCATTGCTCAACACCGTTTCTGGGAACGGGAAAAACCCAGAAAAATTCCAGCCTAATTCAATAGCATAGAAAAGGCCCTGCACGAAAATGTATCGTGCAGGGCCTTTTCTGTATACTAAGTTTCCCAAAGGATGACTCCGGTGCTATTATTCACCCGATACCTTTACTCCTGCAATAAGGCTACTGCTTCCTGATTATTCTGTTGCAAAGCCAGATCGACTACGGTTAGTCCTCTCACATCTCTGATGTGTTTGTCGGCTCCATAGCGAAGTAATAGTTTTACCATTTCGTTTCGGCCAAACATGGCGGCGAACATTAAAGCAGTTCCCCCATTCCCATGCTGTAAATTTAAGTCAGCTCCCTGAGCAATGAGTAACTCCGCCAGATCGGGGTAGCCTTTGAAGCTAACACCCATCAGGGCGGTGTTACCCCCAAAGTCCTGTGCATTCACATCGGCTCCGGCCTGAATTAGCAGACGAGCGGCTTCAAACTGATGATTATAGCAGGCAATGATCAGTGGCGTATACCCTTTCTCATCCCGTGCATTGACATTAATATCACGATCAATTAATTCCTGAATAACAGCCGTTTCACCCAGGCGGGCTGCGTGAATGAGTACGGGTTCAAGATTGGTAAGGCCAGCAATGGTAGATTCAGTCATGTAAGGTCGTTGGTATATAGATTAGATCTGTTATGCTTTTATGCATAAATAGTATTCCACCCCGGCCAGTCTGCTGTTACTAAAGATTATCTGAACCCAAGAAAACTTCACCTTGCCCATTAATACGTCAATGTTCAGCAGCAGACGTGTAAAAATTACTGGCATCGTAACCTCATGACCCCAGTCGAGAGCCTACCCTAGTAGGCACCTTTTTTTATTCGTTTGCCCTGAAAATGGGACTTGTATACAGATAGGGTTACTCCTTTTCTTGTTGCTAGCCATTTTCTACATATCCACTATAACTAATTGATCTATGTACGGGTCAATTTAACTCTGAAACACTTATGTATAATCGTCGTACCTTTCTTCAAACCGTTTCCCAACAGGTAGCGTATTCAGTGCTGGCTGCTAATGGACTTTATGCGTTGTCCAGCTGTGGAAATTCAGCTTCTACGGAGGAAAAGAAGCAGGCTGAAAAAAATAGTGAGAAAAATAAAGGCAAATTGGGCATTGCTCTGGTGGGCCTGGGGAAATACAGTGAGGAGCAACTGGCTCCGGCTCTGAAAGAAACCCAGAGCTGTTACCTGGCTGGCATTGTAACGGGTACGCCGGATAAGATTGATAAGTGGAAACGCAAGTATGACATTCCCGATAAAAATATTTACAGCTACGATAATTTCGATTCGATCAAGGATAATCCGGACATTGATATTATTTACGTAGTTCTTCCTAACAGCATGCACGCCGAATATACGGAGCGAGCCTTTGCCGCCGGTAAGCACGTCATCTGCGAAAAGCCCATGGCCCTGACCGTCGAAGAATGTGATCGCATGATCGCGGCCAGTAAAAAAGCGGGTAAAATGTTGTCCATTGGATACCGTCTTCATTTTGAGCCTTACAACAAAGAAATGATGCGACTGGGGGCCGATAAACCTTTCGGAAAAATCAAATCCCTGAAAGCTGAAAACGGCATGAATGGCACGGAAGGCTGGCGACTGGATAAGAAACTGGCCGGTGGCGGTCCGCTTCCCGACGTAGGGGTGTATTGTATCCAGGGCATTCGATATACAACCGGAATGGAACCCATCGCCGTGCGAGCTCAGGAAGGGCCTAAAAAGGACAAGGAAATGTTCAAGGAAGTAGAAGCTTCGCTGAGCTGGCAAATGGAAATGCCCGGTGGCGTGACGGCTCATTGCAAAACCAGTTACGAAGAAGACATGAATTTGCTGAGAGCCGACGCGGAAAAAGGCTGGTTTGAATTGTCGCCTGCCTATCCTTATTCGGGACAGAAAGGCGAGACTTCGCAGGGCAAAATGGATTTCCCCAAAGTCAATCAGCAGGCTCTGCAAATGGACGATTTCGCCAAAGCCATTGTTGATAAAAGGCCCACGCCGGTCACTGGAGAAATGGGACGTCAGGATGTGAAAATCATCAATGCCATCTATGAAGCCATGAACACGGGTAAACGGGTAGTTATCCCAGCTTAATCTTCTGAGCTCCCCAACCAATATACCCTGTTTTATTAGAAATCAGGGTATATTGGTTGGTGCATTGATCCCTGACTGTTCCTATGAAACCTTTACTGTTGATTTCATTCGTTACGCTCTTCCTGATGGCTTGTCATAAAGATGAAGTTGTTGAGGATAAACCTAACTTGTTTCCTATTAAGTATTACTTCATTAACACCTCTCTCAACGTAATTTGGAGCGTTAACATGACTGCTTATACGTATTTCCCGGAGGTTAATCAAACGAACATTCACTACAAAAACTTCAGTAATGTTGCGACTCAGGATTCTTTGTTAATCCGGGTAGACACCAGCAGTGTTACCAAGTCGTGGGGATACGTTGGTTGCCAAACGCAGCTTGAACTTAACGTAATGGAACGGCGGCCAGGCTCCATGTTATACATTTCAACCTGGCAGACTGATCGGGAAGAAATCCAAAGCGAAGCTGATGCTCAGGTGTACTTTACCTGGCCCGGTGATACGGTAAGGGCTACTAAAATAAGCAGTCGATTTGTGAAGGAGCTTTAGCAATTGCGACGTTTGATATACGCTCTTTCAAGTATTTAAAATGCCTGATGCATTTATTAATTTATAACGGTACCCTTTCTTATTTCTATCGGCTGTTGACAATAGTAGAATTTACCAAGGAATAGTATTAATTTTGATAGTTCGAAGGGCGATTCTGCATCGCCTTTCTTTCGTTAACAGACTCTATGTTAAAGGGCTGAAAGGGCTTTGCTCTCCAGTCCTGTTTATGCAGCTAGCATGACTATTCCAACGTATTTGAAATGTATAAGCCTGTGCCTTTGGTCATTGATCATGTTGTCAAACACAGGGATAGCTCAGCAACGTCTTTCTACTCCCCAGGTTGTCCATTATAGCAGCAATGACTACAAAGCGGGAATGCAGAACTGGGATCTGGCTCAGGATGCTCGTGGGGTAATGTATTTTGGTAACAATGAAGGTTTACTGACCTTTAATGGTCATTTCTGGAACACTTACCCTTTAGCAAATCATACCGCAGTACGTTCACTGGAAATTGCTCCCAGTCAACGAATTTACGTAGGAGGCCTGGGAGAAATCGGCTATTTCGAACCCAACCCTAACGGAATACTTACCTATCACTCCCTCTTGCCTTTACTTCCCCTGAAGGATCGCGGCTTTGGTGATGTCTGGAACGTTAGTATCCTGGGTGAAGAGGTTTTCTTTCAGTCGCTCGCTCAAATCATGCATTTCCATGCGGGTAAAATGACGGTACATCAACCTGAAAATGCCTGGATATTTATGGGAAAGACGCAGGGAACACTCTACGCCCAGCAGACGAACAAAGGCCTGTATCAGTTGCGAAATAATCGTTGGGTATTGGTATCGGAAGATCCCGTACTCAAACAGAATAGCTTAACTTCTATTCTCCCGGCTGGCGGTGATACGCTCGTGCTTACTACGCTACAGAAGGGTCTTTTTCAGTGGCATGGCGGACAGCTCAGTGCCAGAAAAACAGCCGCCGATGGTACCTTCACTACCGAACGAATTTACTGTGCTCTAGCCCTCGAACAAGGGCAGTTTGCGTTAGGAACCAACTCTTCCGGGTTATACA
>CAJYHS010000158.1 GCA_913774715.1 uncultured Siphonobacter sp.
CAAAAGTGGGATGGGACTCGGCGTTCTGCCGGGTCGGGCGGACTACGTAGTATCTCCCCGCGGGATCAGTCGTTTAGTATATCCCGGCCTGTGGAAACTGGGCACCTACCGTACCGATAATGGTACCGGACTGGGACAGCCTAATGCGGCAAGCACGCGTCCCTTCAACATTGCTAAGTTTTCGGAACTCTATTTCGTTGCAGCAGAGGCAGCAGTGAAAGGAGCCACGCCGCAGGCTGGAAAAACAGCAAGGGATCTCATTAATGTTATTCGGGCCCGGGCGGGTAAATGGCGTTGGTATAATCAGGGTAATGTAGCCAAGGAAATGGATAACAGTGCTGCCATGATGGCGGCCACACCTGCCGTGATTGATATTGACTATATTCTAGCGGAGCGTTCACGGGAATATTACGGCGAAGGCTACCGCTGGTATGATCTGGTTCGTACCCAGAAATGGAAAGAAACGGCGGCAACTTACACCATTTGTGGACCTAACGTTGGCGACCATACCCCCGTTACCTATACCCGAAAAATTGAAAATTATCATTTCCTCAGACCCATTCCTCAGGGGCAACTTGATAACATGGATATGACGCCAGACGAAAAAGTAGCTTATCAGAACCCAGGCTATTTATAGGTTTTGTTTCTTCCGGCTCTGATTAATAGTCAGCAGAAGAACTTACAACAAAAGACATCTGTAGTTTAGGAATGAAGAAAGGGGGGGAATCCCTCTTTCTTCATTTAAAGGGATCAATTTGAACACAGCACAGAGCTACTTTTTAAACGGAACCGGTAACTTTCGTACGAATCTAAACCGAAAAGATCAGGGTATAAAAAATCAGGATGAATCCGGAACGCTCTGAATCAAACCATAACTCAACACACGATGCAAATCCCAAGAAGAGAGTTTTTAGCGACTTTATCCATGACTGGTGCCGCTACGTTGTTTTCCGGTAACTCACTTCTGGCCGCAACAGCACCGAAAAAAGACAAGTTAGGCATTGCTCTGGTGGGTCTGGGTTACTATAGCACGGACTTACTGGCACCCGCCCTGCAAATGACCGAAAAATGTTACCTGGCGGGCATCGTAACGGGCACGCCAGCGAAGGCTCAGCAGTGGAAGGCCAAGTATAAGATCCCGGATAAAAACATTTATAATTACCAGAACTTTGACCAGATTGCCAATAACCCGGATATCGATGTGGTATACGTGGTGCTTCCCCCTTCGATGCACCGGGAATTTGTGGTGAAAGCTGCGAAAGCTGGAAAACATGTGCTTTGTGAAAAACCCATGGCTCCTTCCGTTGCGGATTGTGAAGCCATGATTGCCGCTTGTAAAGACAACAAAGTAAAGCTAGCCATTGGGTATCGCTGCCAGCATGATCCCAATATTCAGGCGGTTAGGAAGGTGGCCCGCGATCAGAAATTCGGTAAGGTAAAGATGATTACCAGTGCAGCCGGATACTTCGATGCCCGAACCGACCATTGGAAACAGAAAAAAGCCCTTGGCGGCGGCGTGATGGGTGATATGGGCGTGTATGCTTTGCAGGGCGCCAGGCTGGCTACGGGTGAAGAACCCATCAGCGTGATCGCTCAGGCTTCAACTACGCGTCCTGACATCTACAAAGAAGTGGAAGAAACCATGATGTTCATGCTGGATTTTCCCAGTGGAGCCCGGGCTTCCTGTCAGACCAGCTTTGGCATTAACATGAATTACCTTCAGGTGAATTATGAAAAAGGATGGCTGAAACTGGAACCCCAGTCCGGCTATCTGGGTAATAAAGGCAGTATGTCTGACGGGACCATTATTGACTTTCCCCTTACAAATCAGCAGGCCAAGCAACTGGATGAAGATTGCCTGGCCCTGATGAATCAAACCGACCTGCTCGCTCCCGGTGAAGAGGGCTTACGGGACATCAGAGTCGTGGAGGCCATTTATCAATCCGTACGTTCGGGTAAAAGCGTCAAAATATAGCGAACTTAATGCCCCGGTAAATGAAGCCTGGATTCGTCTTTCTAGATTGAGGTTCAGACTTCATTTGCCAGGTGTTTGGCATTTCGATACTCCGAAGGCAGCATATGAAACTGGGTTTTAAAGGACTTCGTAAAATAGTTGGCGTTGGGAAAACCCACGGAATAAGCAATTTGGGAGATATTCATATCACTCTTTTCCAATAGCGTTGCGGATTTCTCCAGCTTCACTGAACGAATGTATTCCACGGGGGTTTTTCCCGTCAGCTCCAGTAATTTACTATACAAGGTTCCCCGGCTCATGCCGACGTGTTTACTTAAATTTTCTACGCTCAGCAGGGAATTATTCAGGTTTTCTTCAATAAAAAAGGCAATCTCTTTCAGCAGTTTTTCATTGCCTGATTCAACTTCAACTTCGGGTTTGATCAGATTGATACGTTTGGAGTAATACCCCTTCGAAACACGATTCAATGCCAGCAGGTTATTGACTTTCGCATTGAGAATGTCAAAATTGAAGGGTTTCGTCAGGTAATCATTCGCTCCAGACAGCAGGCCTTTGAGTTGTTGCTGATCACCCGTAGAGGCCGTTAACAGAATCAGGGGAATGTGGCTGGTTCTTTTGTCTGATTTTACTTTCTGACTAAATTCAATCCCATTGACATGGGGCATGGCTACATCACTAATGATGAGGGTAGGGTGAGTAGCGAGCGTTTTTTGCCAGCCTTCCCGGCCATCCGAAGCTTCAAAAACATGGTAATAGTCCTTGAGTCGCTCCGTTAGATAGTGTCTGAATTCCTCATTATCTTCTACAATCAACACTCGTTCTCTACTCTCTTTACCATCTGCTTCAACTGCCTGTGCCTCAGTCGGAAGAGTTGGTAAGTCTACCAGCTCTTCTGGCACAAAATCTACCCGTGAGGCAGGCGTCTGCATTAAAGGCAGGTACATGCTAAAAGTACTGCCCTGACCCGGTTCGCTTTCTAGTAGAAGTTTTCCGCCGTGCATTACGACAAATTCCTGAGCAATGGACAGCCCAATTCCGCTGCCCGGATTGATGATGGAGTTTTGGGTATCTTCCTGATAGAAGCGTTCAAAAATCTGACGGTGTTTATCCAGAGGAATGCCAATTCCCGTATCCACAACAGAAATGCCAAGCCAGTGCTGATTTGGATTCTGTTCCTCTACCTGCGAAAACACCTTGAGGCTGATCTTTCCACCCTTAGGCGTAAACTTAAAGGCGTTGGAAAGTAAATTATAAAGAACCCGCTCGATTTTATCGAAATCAAGGCTAAGCTCAAAGTCAGCTACGTGACTTTCAAAAACGAAATGGATGTGTTTTTTTTCCGAAAGATCCTGAAATGAATCAAAGGTCTCTTTGGCAAAATCAACTACATTCCTGGTGGATACGTGCAGGGTTTGTTCCTGCTGTTCAATCTGCTTGAAGTCCAGCAACTGATTCACCAGGTTCAGCAATCGCTTTGAATTTCTTTCAATGGTTTGCAACTGAGAACTGATGGCAGACTCCTGCGTTTTGGCCAGTATTCCTTCCAGCGGGGCCAGAATCAAAGAAATAGGCGTTCTGAATTCGTGACTCAGGTTGGTCAAAAATTTGATTTTCATCTGATCCAGGTCCCGAATACGTTGCTCTTCCCGTTTTTGCTGCTCTTGCGTGAGTTTCGTTCTGATCTTGTGAATGCTGCGACGACGCAGATACCAAATTGTGAACCCTAAAGCAGCTGCGTAGAACAGATAGGCATAAATGGTCAGGTAAAAAGGCGGGTGAACCACAATGATCATGGACGCTCCCTTCGGATTCCAGACGTTGCCGTGGATGCTGGTTTGCACCTCGAAAACGTATTCACCGGGGTTTAAGTTGGTATAGTGAGCCACTGTAGTTTTGCCCGCATAATACCATTCTTCCTGGTAGCCTTTGAGTCGATAGCGATAGGCATTCTGATGAGCATTGGTAAAATTCATCGAAGCGTAACTAATCGAAAAATTCTGCTTGTAATCCAAATGAATGACTTTCGCCAGCGAAATATGCTCGGCCACGATGGCAGAGTCCGCCGCCGTAATGGTTTTGTTGCCAACTTTCAGGTCAGTAAATTGAATGGGGTAGGCTAGCGTACTGGTTTTAATATGGGAAGTAGTAAGGAAATTAAATCCCTGAGTACCGCCAAAAAACAAGGTTTGATCCGAAGCCTTCATACCCGATCCGTACGCAAAAATGTCGTCC
>CAJYHS010000159.1 GCA_913774715.1 uncultured Siphonobacter sp.
ACCTGTCCGCTGACATTCAGCACGCTAACCTGTACTGATGAAAGGTCACGGTCGGGCAGCTCAATGGTCAGCTGTGAGGATACCGGGTTAGGAAAGGCATTCAGGGGCCGTAATGAACGATTGTCAACGGAGATAATTCGGCTTGGCTCCGTTTTACCATCCATGTCTACCTGCACCAGTCGGTAATACGCCAGGCGTCCTCTCGCCTGTGGATCGATGAAGTGATACGTACTCGGCAGTCGGGTCGTACCGTTTCCTTTGATCTCTGCAATGGCTTTAAATCTGGCCGTTGTATTCAGGGCCCGCTCCACAACGAAATGCTTGTTATTCAACTCCTGAGCCGTTTTCCAGGTCAAAAGGTTACCCTCGTTGGTTGCCTTTCCCTCAAAGGCAACCAGTTGTACCGGTAAGGGATTAGCATTGGCCAGCGTAGTTACATTCTGATCGGTCAGAGCGTAGTTGTAGATACGGAAATCACCGAAGGTTAAGTCAATGTATGGATCGTTTGGCCATATGGAACGCCCCAGGTAGTTCTGCGTCGTTACGCCCATATCCAAAGGCTTCACGGTGGCCTTATTGTCCGTGGCAATCAACTGGCCATTTACAAAGAACTTGAACGTTGTATCTTTTTGTGAAATAGCCACGTGAATCCACTGATCGGTTGGCAGGGTGTAAGCAATAGTAACGCGATAATTCACTCCGGGTCGAGTAATCTCGTAGTACAGATTCTGACCAGCTTTGGGCGACAGGGCCATGTACGTATCCGTATTATCAGCAAAATCGAATATACGCGTATTGTCACTTACACCCTGCGGAATCTTAATCCAGGTGGCCAGCGTAAAATCAGATAAAGTGCTCACTACGCCCGGAGGCAGTTGCAGGTAAGAGGACGCTGCCTTGGAAAGCGTGACGGCTCCGTCTGTTACAGCAGTCGCGGCTTGAGTAGCCATCTCAGACATGACCCCTATGTCATTAGAAGCATTATTCATACCCTCACTCCAGGCTGCGCCATTTTTCAACTGAGCGTGATACCCCCCCCAGTCATCGTGGGCAGTCGTTGCGCTGGTCTCATCGAAGGCTAGATGCAGGTGCTGTCCTTTGACGGGTTTCCCCCCCAGGCTGGCAGAAGCCGGACTACTGCCCAGATCATTGTAAGCGACCATCTTGTAATAGTACTGCTTTCCATTGGAGGCGGTAAGGTCTTCATAACGGCCAGAGGACAACTCTTTAGCCAGACTGGTGTACGTACCATTTTCAGACTCTGAACGCAACACTTCGTAAACTGTACTAAAGGCCGGGTCCCAGGTGATCGTAGTTTTATGATCACCCGAAGCGATGAACATATTTTTCACTGCCACCGGAGCTACCACCAGGGAGTCAAAGGATTTTATCTGGTCCTGCGTAAAGATCAACCAGCGTTGAGCGGTAGCGGCATCCGTAAAGTCGAAGGGTACCGTACTGATTGATTCCGGTGAACTGGCAGCCAGTGTAGGCGAGGAATAACTGTCATTGATCACCGTGATCCAGTACGCTTTAGCCATGAAGTTCTTTTCGTCCGTGCCGACCTTCGTATTGTAACGGGCTGCCTGCAGCTGCAATGATTCCGCTCCAGTGGCTGACAGCCCAATGCTGTTGTTCTGATACGTAAAATACTTACCCGTAGCGGCGTTGCGGAGTTGATAAAACGCCGTAGCAGGATTGAACTCTATGTACCAGGCCGCACGATTGTCAGTGAGAATACTTGCTCCGGACGCTTTCTTATTGACGAGTTGCCCGGATTCATTTTCAGCCAGGAACGAGGTGCTCAGGCCTACTTTATTCCCTTCTACCTTGAGGTAATATTTCTGGGAGGGCGTATAATCAAAGGTGTACGCAGGGGTCGTGAAGCCCCGTGAAGGATTGGCCAGACCGTCTTCACCCAGGGCCTGCGTAACCAGGGCGTGGGCCGTATAGAGAAACTCGTCACCGCTGTCTTCGTGAGCACCGTTGATTCCGAAGGGCCACATGTGTACGGCATCACCCGTCATGAATCCGTCCGTATTGTTTTGCAGGAACTGTACTAACTTATTGGCTCGTTCACCCAACCATTTGCCCCGGCTTCCTTCGGCCCGCAGGGGAGAGTTTCCACCGTACCAGATCCAGTGCTGGCCAACCCCAATGGTATGATTCATTTCGTGCAGGGCCGTTCCCGTTCGCTGATAGCTGGGGTTGGCACCAAATTGCATGTATCCCCCATAACTAGCTTCGGCGGTAGGCGTACCCGCATTGTAGTTCACCGACAAATGATGGTCCTTTACACTCGTCAGGTTATTGTAGTAATACACGCCTGATTTCACTGCCTGGTCGATGCGATCACGGTTATCCTGCCCTCCATTTATCACACTCTCCCGCAATTCATAGGTAACCGTACCTTTGGGAATCGTGATTACTTTTAATACTTTACCGTAGCCTACCGCAAAATTTGGTCCTATGGCGTAGGCCCGCATGTAATAAATGGTGGAGGGTTGCAGGTTTTCGAGTCGGTAAATGGCCCCATTACTCGAAAAGGTTTTAGTCGTTCGGTTATCAAAAATTTTCGGATCAGGGGTGGTACTCCAGCAGAAACCCTTTTCGACAATTTCGTTTGGAGCAACGCCGGAAATGGTACTGCGTCCGAAGGCCATCGTAGCTCCGCGAGCAAAGCGGGGATCTGTAACCACTAGTGGAGCGGAGCCGGTTGCATTGCTAACTCTAAATAGGAGCATAGCTTCGTAGAGTTCCCGGGGAGCTTTCTGCACATTGCTTAATTCTGCGTCAAGGTTGTTGGACAGCGACGTACGCTGGTCAATCACTGCTTTAAACGCAGCCGCTCCCGTACCCGTACCGTTGCCATATACGCCGAGGGCAGAATCCAGAGCGATTTGTAATTTCCCATACGCCTCAACCGATATCCGGGCCGTTTTCAGGTCCTCTTCTAGTTGAGCAACTCGCTCTGCTACATCCGTTCCATTCTGATTCAGCGTCGCTTTACCGGCGGCGACGGCCGTTTCAAGGGCCGAGCGATTGCTATTTCGCATTTTGTTACCCAGTACAATTGTCGCTGAATCGATCACACTTTGTAGTCTTTCTCTCAGAGCATCGAGAGCCGCACCCTTGTAGTAAAGCCGGAAGTTATCGCAGGCCATCCAGTTGCCCTGGGAATTTTCCGTTTTGAAACCCACCACAGCGGTACCGTCCACGACCAGGAAATCGACCGAATATTCACCTTTTGCTTTTACTTCTGACTGGGCGTTGTTACCGAATACAAAACCGCCGGGTTGTCCCGTCACAGGGTTTTGAGAAATGTTCTGTCCTCCAATGGTTAAGGTATATTTCCCGTTGGGCAGGTCCGTCAGGCGCTGAGAAACGCTTACGTTTGGCAATGGCGGGCTGCTCACCCACCGTTCAGCATAGGTATTGCCTGCCTTCTGAGGACTAAAATCATTATTTCCCTGCGTGGCTAGTCCATTATTGATCCAGCCCGTAAAACCCGATTCAAAACTGGGATTAACAATCCGTTGCGTCAGATCCAGCGGCGTACTAGTCGAGGCGTTCGCATAGCGGTAGGCTAAAATGGCCGCCTGGATTTCATCGGGAGCCTTCTGTAAATCAGTCAAGGAGGCGTCAAGGTTA
>CAJYHS010000160.1 GCA_913774715.1 uncultured Siphonobacter sp.
GGTGATTTTTCGATGATTGACCGGAAAGTAGTAAAGGAATTGGTAGCCTTACCTGAAACGGAACAATTCCTTCGGGGATTACGAGCCTGGGTTGGTTTCAAACAAACGGGTGTACCCTACGTTCGGCCTGAGCGGATGTTTGGTGTCTCGACTAACAACTGGCGGAAAAACATTGCCTGGGCAAGAAAAGCGATTTTCTCTTTCAGCTTCGTTCCTCTGGAACTCATGAGTTATGCCGGCTTTGCTTTAACTGGCTTATCTGTTCTGGGCATTTTCTATCAGATTCTAGCTAAATATATCATTGATCCAGATACGCCACAGGGAATAACAACAGTGATCATTTTGATCACCTTGTTTGGTGGATTAACCCTTCTGGGGCTCTCTTTCCTTGGAGAATACATCAGTAAGATTTTCGAAGAGACGAAAAAACGACCGAAGTTTATTCGTACCATCGTCAGAAAAGGCGGCAAGAAATACCAAACCTCAGAAGAGATCAAAACGCTGGTTACTCAGCAGAAAAAATAAGGACAGTTTACTGTTGTCGGTTTACAGTTGTCAGTTATGAAGTACTTTGAAATGGACAACCGTAAACCGACAACTGACAACTAAACTATCATGAGAAAAGAATTTAGTGAAGCCATTGAAAAGTTAGCCCTGGAGGATGAAAAGCTTATTTTCATTACCGGCGACTTAGGGTACAGTGCTCTGGAAAACGTTCAGAAAGCGATGGGGCCACGATTCATCAATGCGGGCGTAGCCGAGCAGAATATGGTCGGCATGGCTGCGGGTATGGCTTCACGAGGATATAAAGTCATTTGCTATTCCATTGCTCCCTTCGTGGTTTATCGTTGTCT
Organism: uncultured Siphonobacter sp.; assembly: GCA_913774715.1. Taxonomy (GTDB): domain Bacteria; phylum Bacteroidota; class Bacteroidia; order Cytophagales; family Spirosomataceae; genus Siphonobacter. Next base: position 855 of record CAJYHS010000160.1, read on the forward strand.
GGAGCAGTTCCGCAACGATGTTTGTCTGCACAACCTACCCGTCTTTCTGGTAGGTAACGGCGGCGGGTATGGCTACGGCATTATGGGAAGTACTCACCATGCCATCGAAGATCTAGCAGCACTGAGTCCTTTGCAAAATGTTACCTGCTACGTTCCTGCCTTTGCAGATGAAGTGGGTGACTGCGTTGAAACCATGGTACAATCAGGCCGTCCGGCTTATTTGCGTTTAGGGTACGGAAAAACTACCCCTTCGCTGGAACGGACTTCCGGTTCCTTTAAAGTTCTGAAAAGCTATCCTGATGCTAAAGCCAGTGTTATTTCGCTCGGACCCGTTACTCAAAATGTTCTGACTGCATTAGATGGGGATGACCGTAAGATCAATTTACTGACGGTCTTAACCTTACCCTTACAATTGACCGATGAGATTGCTCAGTTACTGGCTTCTGCGGAAAGTGTTTTGGTAGCTGAAGAACACGTGAGCATTGGTGGACTGGCCCAACAGCTTTCGTTGCAGTTGCTAGAAAGAGGCGTTCAGTTAAAATCATTCAAAAGCCTTCGAGCGGAAGGCTACCCCGATGGGTTGTATGGTGATCAATCCTATCATCAGCAACAATCGCACCTTGATTCAGCATCCATTCTGCAAGCATTACCTCTATAATAGGTTGGAGTGTTGAGTTGAGCGTTATAGTATACCTGACAACTCAACACTCCGATCTCTTCCCCCATGTCCAATAATCGATCTATCTCTTTACTGGTCTTTGGTATGGGTGTATTGCCTGTACTCTTCTACTTTTATTTACTCGATTCTCTCGCCATAAACATTCCTAAATGGGATGACCATGGACTCCGAGCCTTTATTATGCGGTTTGAGGAAGCAAAGTCGCTACCTCAATACCTGGACTCATTCTGGCGACAGCATAATGAACACCGAATCGTTTATGATCGAATCATTTCGATTCTTGATTATAAAATAACCGGACATCTCAACTTCGTCCATTTAATGTGGATTGGGAATCTGTCGTTACTCTTTATCGTCGCAGTTTGGTGGAAAGTGCTGAAAAACTCGGTGGGTTTATTGTACCTGTTGCCCATTCCCTTCCTGATTTTCAACCTTTCCCAGTGGGAGAATATGTACTGGGGAATGGCTGCTCTTCAAAACTTCGGAGTCATTGCCTGGGTCATTTGCTGTCTGTACGCGTTAGCCTATCAGTTACCTTTGGGATTAGCCGTTGCTCTAGCCATTTTAACCAGCCTCACCAGTACTAATGGCTTATTGATCTGGCCTATTGGCGTGTTGGTTCTGTGGCTTCAGGCCCCAAGAAAGAAAGCCTTCATCTGGCTGGGCATTGGGATTCTGATTTGGGCCCTGTACTTTCTGCATTACGAAAAAACGGAGCAACCTACGCATCCGGTTCCTAACAAAATCATTGCCTATCTCCGGGCCATTTTCCTGATTTCAGGATCGATTGCCGAACCTTTATTCCCCAGAAAGTCAACACAATTGGTTTTCATCACTGGCTTTATTTTAACGCTGAGCTCTGGCTTCATTCTACTGCGATTAGCCGTCCAGATTTTAAATAAAAAACCCCTGAATAAAACCGACTATTTTATTGGCTCGGCTCTGGCTTTTGTACTGGGAACCACCGCAATCGTTGCCCTTGGCAGACTCGGTTTTGATGAAAATACCTTCACCACCAGCCGATATAAGGTCTATACAATAGTGCTAAGCATTTTGATCTATACCTGGTTTCTGTTACAAACGAAAGGCATTATTCGCAAAAGCATTGGAGCTGCTGCTTTGGTAGTCAGTATCTTGATTGCCTGGACTAGTTACTCCTATTTTTATGATGATAGTCTGCGTTTAAAGAATCAGCTCACGGGTATTCAGTTCGATTACTCTTATCCCAGCGACTCCACTCAGAGCAGGTTGATTAACGAACCGGCTAAGACCTGGTACGATACTTCGTTATCTTCTTTATTACAACCCGATACGAGTCAGTTAGCGAATTATCCCGGTTTGAAAGTAACTCAAACGGAAAATCAAAGCATATTTGAGCAAGAAAAACCCGGTGCAGGAAATGAGTTCATTCATTCTTATTACCTGTTACACAAACCCGGCAAGTCCTATCTGGTTCCGTTTATGTTCACCGCTACCGACCGTCCCGGGATTTCTCCTGCTAACGATGCCTACATTCATCCCTATTCCGTCACAAGTATCGATCATAATCCGGCCCAATACTTACCCGGCGATTATGTGGTTTTAGTAGTTACCCATGTTGATGAAAAAACCAGCCTTTACAAAACGAATCAAACGGTCCATATCAAGAATCAGCCTCAGGCTCCTGCCCTGAAGCAAAACTGGTAATACATTAATTAATCGTTATATTTAGTCAATCCGGGTTTACTGCCATGAATTAAAAAAACAAAAGATTGTCCTTTAAGTTATCCTTTAACAGTAACCTGGGAACATTCTCTATGAGCTTCTGTAAATTATCCTGGGATAAAGTACGGGGGATTAACAAAAGAGATGAATAAGCTAGTATTTGGAATCCTGTTTCATCAAAATAATGCACTACCTTTGCTGAATCAACCTAGATTGTTGTCTTTTCAGTAAGAACCAATAGTTATTTCATGTCTGTCCTGCTATCTATTGTAATGCCTGCCTATAACGAGGAGGAAATTATTGAAACCGTCGTTAAAAATTGGTCAGCATTCCTTGAAAAATATTTCCAACCCATAGGTGAAACCCGCCTTATCGTTGTAAATGATGGTTCCAAAGATTCTACCGGAGCCAAACTCGATCAGATAGCCCCTAATTATCCGCTACTGATGGTAGTTCATCAGAAAAATGGTGGTCACGGAAATGCCGTCGTGCATGCCTATCGAAAAGCCGTAGAAATTGATTCGGAGTGGGTTTTTCAAACCGATTCTGATGACCAGTTTGTGGCAGAGGATGTACTGAAACTCTGGGAAAAACGGAATGAATCTGATTTTATCATGGGCTTCCGTCAGGTTCGTCATGATGCCACGTTCCGTCTCTTCGTTACCCGGGTACTCAAGTACTCGCTTTTTGCCGTGTACGGAACCTTTATCAACGACAGCAACATTCCTTTCCGTCTGGTTAAAGGCAGTTTGCTGAAGCGGTTACTGGCTCAGCTTCCAACGCCACTTCCCTTCGCTCCAAACATTTTCCTGGCGATCATGGCCCGGAAAGCAGGTAACAAAACCTTTGATATCCCCATTACTCACAAGGAACGCGTAACGGGCGAGGTTTCTATCCAGAAGATGAAACTTCTTAAAGTTTGCTGGCAAAGCTTCAAGGAATTATTCCAGTTCCGCCAGGAATTGAATTCCAAAGTTAAAGCGATCAAAGCTTGATAATACCTTCACGTCTGAAATTGCATTTACATTAATCTTATGAATTATAAATACGTCATTATTGGTTCAGGACCAACGGGTCTTGGGGCAGCGTATCGTCTGAAAGAGCTAGGCATTACTGATTTTATCGTTCTTGAAAAAGAAAATCATATCGGTGGATTAGCTACCAGTTTCGTCGATGATCAGGGATTTACCTGGGATGTTGGCGGGCACGTACAATTTTCGCATTATAAGTATTTTGACGATTTAATGCAGAAAGCTCTCGGAGCTGACGGCTGGCTTACTCACCAACGCGAAAGCTGGGTGTGGATCGAAAACCGTTTTGTTCCGTATCCTTTCCAGAATAATATTAAGTATCTCTCCCAGGAGACGATGTGGAAATGTCTGGATGGACTCATTGATCTGTACAAAAATCCTTTCCAGGGCAAACCAGCAAACTTCCGGGAATGGATTCTGGCTACGCAGGGTAAAGGTTTGGGCGAAGTCTTCATGTTCCCTTATAACTTTAAGGTATGGGCTTACCCAACGGAAGACATGAATGCGGTATGGGTTGGTGAACGCGTATCCGTCGTTGATCTTCACCGGATTACCAAGAACATTTTATTCAATAACGACGATTATTCCTGGGGTCCTAATGCTACCTTCCAATTCCCCAAACATGGTGGTACGGGCGGTATCTGGGAAGCCGTAGGTGATCTGGTAGGTCGTGAGAATATTATTCTCAACGCCAATGTCGAAAGCGTTGATTCGGGTTCGAAACAAATTACGCTGGCTGACGGTCGTACCATCGGTTACGAAACGCTGTTGAATACCATGCCTTTAGACCTCTTTACGAAGAAAGTTAAGGGTTTAGATGCGGCTATTACTGAAAAAGCTCAGGGACTCAAACACTCCTCTACAAACGTTATTGGTATCGGTCTGAAGGGTAAGCCTAAAGCCGAACTGGCCACGAAGTGCTGGATGTATTTCCCTGAATCAAATAGTCCTTACTACCGGATCACGGTATTCTCTAATTACTCTCCCAATAACGTACCGAACATTGACGAACAATGGTCGCTGATGGTTGAGGTGAGTGAATCAGCTAAGAAACCTGTTAATCAGGAGATGTTGATGGCCGATGTCATTAAAGCTTTACTGGAAGATCAACTGATTGAATCCGCAGAAGATATCATTTCTAAATTCCACATTCGTTTTGAATACGGATATCCTACGCCAAGTGTGGAACGTGACGGTATTCTGAAAACCGTACTTCCTGCTCTGGAACCGCTTGATATTTATTCCCGCGGTCGTTTTGGAGCCTGGAAATACGAAGTTTCCAACCAGGATCACTCCTTAATGCAGGGAGTTGAGTGGGCAAACCGCGTAGCGATGAATGTACCTGAACTATCGTTATTCTTCCCCGACACAGCCAACGCAATGTGGGGTAAATAATACCTGCGTACTGACGTAATTGGATAAAATTGCCAGCCGGGTTCCCGACTGGCAATTTTATATCAGATGTTCCGTATTTTCGGATAACTAAATGGGACGTAGCACGCCCCATTTCCTCAACAACCC
>CAJYHS010000161.1 GCA_913774715.1 uncultured Siphonobacter sp.
CAACGGACATTCAGCACCAGGGGACGGCCCTTTCTACGGTTATTAACCGAATTGATAATCGCCAGGCTACTTATCCCATTGCCAGTGCTACCAATGGTACGCTCATCACCCATAATAAAAATACGACCCTATTTCTGGCTCTATTCATTAATTCCTCCGGACGCGTGGACTACAACATTACAGCTGATGCCAATGGACTCAATCAGTTGAAAGTAAACGTACCGGCTGGTGATCCCCCTTTTTCCGGATTCCTCTTTTTACTCACTGCCTAACTCACCCATGAGAAAATTACTCTTCCTGCTTTCGTACCTGGTTAGCTCCTTATCCTTTGCTCAAGGCATTGAGTTAACCCGCAATAACGTTACCCCTTCTTCGAGTCCCAGCCGTACCGTCCCTTCAGTCGTCAACGGCGTTTTCTTTGGTAAGGGCTACACGGGCGAAGCCTACGCTTTAGGCGTGCAGATCTTCCGGTCCTACATCGAACTTCGTTCCGAGCAAAATCCTCAAAGCCTGTATTTCTACCGGGTGGATCTGTCCGACCGATTCGAATTCTGGCGGGTCGATACGGGTGATTTTTCTACGCCTGATAATAATTCGACGGTCCTAGTTAACGCTTCAGGAACGCGGATCAAGCGGTTCTTTTCTTCGGTAAGCATTCCCCAGGGCTCGCAGTTTAAGGGAACCTGGAACGCATCTACGAACGCTCCAGCTCTGACTGCCACGCCTGGTGATAACGGCTCGTATTACCTGGTCTCTCAGGCGGGTACGCAGGACATCACCGGCATTCCGGAAAGCTACGAGCCGGGTGATCAGGTAATTTCTAACGGGGTGGGCTGGTTCCGCATTCGTTCGAGCCTGGTGGATGGCAGCGTGAGTGAAGGTAAGATTGCCGCTGCTGCCGTTTCAGGGGAGAAAATTCAAAACAAGGCAGTTACTCCTGAGAAAACGACCTTTATTCTTCCCAGTAAAAACCTGTTCAATCAGGCCGATACAGCTAACCGGGATGGTAAATACATTGAGTTTTTCCAAGGGCAATTAACGACAGTAGACAATGCTCAGTACGGGTATTCGCACCTGATTAAAGTCTCGCCCGGTCAGACCTACACCGGATCGGACGGGGTGAACGGGATGCGTAAAACACTGTATTACAACAGTAATTTACAGGCTATTTCGGGCGGCTCAACGAATGCCATTACCACGTTTACCGTACCTACAAACGTAGAATGGGTACGAGTTACGTACTGGCTTAATCGCAAAAACAGTTTCCAGTTCGAACAGTCCGGGGCAGCTACGGCTTATACGAGCTACGGATCTACGGCCACGGGCTTTAAGGTTTCCCCCTCGGATGTAAAAACCGACACCTCCAGTCAGTTTATCACCGCCTCTCAAAAGGCTTCGATTGCCACCAAGCTTAATACGTCAGCGGTTTCCAGCTCCTTAGTGGGTAGCAAGAACCTGTTTGACAAGTCTTTACCCTTCAAGCAGGATACCCTGGTTGGCAACACCAATGGGCTCTTTGGCAACGTAGCGGGCTATTTGACAGCTGGGCCGGTCCTGGTGGACGCATCGACTACCTACACGCTTCAGGGTATCCCCGCTCTTTCCAAAGCCATCCGCTTTGAAAATGCCGCCGGAGCCGTTATTGATTACCATAACATAGCCACTAAAGGCTTTACGTTCACGACTCCGGCAGGAACGGTCCGTCTCTACTTTACGATTAAACGGCCTGATGAAACGCTGAATGTAAATGCCGTTCAGATCGAAAAAGGCACGCAGGCCACCTCGGTAGTAGCCTTCATTGCCCCCGTTCGCACCGTTACGGCCATCTCGGGCAACCGGGTCGCTTCATCTACCGCGGATCTTTCGACTGACGACACGCATCAATTCGTAACGACAAGCGAGAAAGCGGCCTGGAACGGCAAGCTTTCCCCCAGTGCGGCGGTGAGCCAGGTGGTGGGGGCCAGTCGCAACATCCTGAATCCCGCCCTGATTATTAATGATTCCATTGTGGTTCGTCCGGGTGGCAATTTGGGACGACTGGTAGGATGGAAAATGATAGGACCGCTGCCCGTAACTCCGAACACCGTTTACGTAGTTTCGGGCATCCCCCAGGCTTCCAAAGC
>CAJYHS010000162.1 GCA_913774715.1 uncultured Siphonobacter sp.
CAAAAACATTGGCATTAGTCTGGATAAAGCGAAGTATTTCACTTCACTGACTTTGGGAGCGATGCTGGTAGGTTATGTCATCGGTATCATTGCTATCCCTAAGTATATCAAGCAGGAGAAAGCTCTGGTATTCTCATCGGTTGCCGGATTGATTTTTACACTATCAGCCATCTTCACTGACGGATATACTTCCGTCTATTCGATTGCTCTGATGGGTCTGGCTAACGCTTTGATGTGGCCTTCTATTTTCCCCCTGGCAATCAAAGGTTTGGGTAAATTCACCAAGTTAGGCTCTGCTTTGCTGGTCATGGGCATTGGTCCTGGTGGCGGATTAGTTACACTAGCTTATGCTGCTCTGGGTGGCGAAAGCAATCCACAGCGAGGTTTTTGGGTAATTGGATTCTGTTACGCCTATATTCTATTTTATGCGTTAGCTGGCCATAAAAAACACTCCTGGTAACATATACTACTGATGATCAACGAAAAGGCCGATTAGTTAGACTAATCGGCCTTTTCGTTGATCATCAGTATATTAATCGTTTAAATCGAATATTCATTCTATATTAAATCAATTCAAAGTAATAGAAAAAAGGGTAAAATAAGCTCAATTGTAGCAGAACAATTCACGTAAGCATAGCGTTAAGAATTAGGTATATTTTAAATAAATCACTCGCGGATACGCCTGCCCCCCACTACCTTTGCAGGAAGAGCTTTTATACAAGTACATGCAAGTAAAATCGGAATTTCAAATGCCTGATTCCATGGCAACTGGCCCATCCTATAGTCAATCATTAACGGCCTATACCCGTCGTCCTACCACGCAGGTTCGCGTAGGTGACCTCTGGATGGGCTCTGATTACCCCATTCGTGTACAGTCCATGACTACCGTGGATACTATGGATACCATGGGTTCAGTGGAACAATCCATCCGGATGATTGAAGCGGGTTGCGAACTCGTTCGGATTACGGCTCCCAGCGTGAAAGAAGCTCAGAATTTAGATCATATTCGAAAAGAACTGAATCGTCGGGGCTATCATACACCCATTTGTGCGGATATTCACTTTACGCCCAATGCCGCTGAATTAGCCGCTCGTCTGGTAGAAAAAGTGAGGATTAACCCCGGTAACTACGCTGATAAGAAACGTTTTGAAATTATCGATTATACCGAACAGGCGTATCAGGATGAAATCCAGCGGATTCGCGATAAATTCCTGCCATTAGTTCGGATTTGTAAGGAATACGGTACCGCCATGCGGATTGGCACTAACCATGGCTCTTTATCTGACCGGATTATGAGCCGTTACGGCGATACACCGGTAGGAATGGTCGAATCGGCTCTGGAATTTCTGCGGATTTGTGAAGATGAGAGCTTTACGAACATCGTTATCTCGATGAAGTCTTCCAATCCTCAAGTAATGGTTGAAGCATATCGACTATTATCCAGAAAGTTGCAGGAAGAAAAACTGAATCCTTACCCCTTACATTTAGGCGTAACCGAAGCCGGTGAAGGTGAAGATGGCCGCACCAAATCAGCGATGGGTATCGGTACATTGCTGGAAGATGGTTTAGGTGATACCGTTCGGGTTAGCTTGACGGAAGATCCTGAATTTGAAATTCCTGTGGCTCGTACGCTGGTGGATCGTTATAATAACCGCAGCGAGACAGCTTCTTTCATCGAACCGATTGAGGTGTTACCCATCGATCCTTACAGCTATTCGCGTCGGATCACGGCTGAAGTGGAAAATTTTGGTGGGAAGAATGTTCCTCGGGTCATTGCTGATTATTCCCAAATCGAAATTAACGAGCATTCCGACTTACAACCCATCGGGCACTTTTATTTGCCCGCCACGGATAAATGGGCTATGAATGATCTGGGAGCCGATTATATCTACTCTGGCACCCGGCCCGTTCCTTTCATGCTACCCAATGGTCTCAAAGAAATCATTGACTATAAAACATGGCATACGCTTCCGGATCCAAGCCGGAGTTACCCTCTACTAAGTAAAGAGGAATACCTTATTACAATCCTGAATGGCAGCGTTTTACAGGCCACTCATTTCATAAAAATACAACTCAGCGATTGCGAAGGTGACATTCTGAATTATTTACAGGAAGATCCGTATGCCATTCTGATTATTGAAACCCATAACACTCACGCGATGGCTGAACTTCGCCGTTTGTTCTTCAAATTAGCCCAGCATCGCATTCATTTACCCGTGGTAACGCAGTGGACTCAACCTACTGACTCTGTGGATCAAACTACGCTTTATGCAGCTACGGATTGCGGAGGGTTATTAGTAGATGGTTTAGGCGATGGCTTATTATTGAAGCAATCGATTTCTGCTGATCATCATCATCAAAAAAATAATATTAAGTTCCTAAACTCACTGGCGTTTGGAATTTTGCAGGCCGCCCGCACCCGGATGAGTAAAACGGAGTATATCTCCTGCCCTTCGTGCGGACGTACTTTATTCGATTTACAGGACACCACGGCCCGAATTCGTCAACGCACGGATCACTTGAAGGGAATTAAAATCGGGATTATGGGTTGTATAGTAAACGGTCCGGGTGAAATGGCTGATGCAGATTATGGGTATGTAGGGATGGGTGTTAACAAAATTGCACTTTACCGTGGCCAGGATGTAGTCAAACGCTCCGTATCCGCCGATCGGGCATTAGATGAACTCATCGAACTTATGCGTGAGGACGGCGTCTGGAAAGAGCCAGAAGCTGTTTTAGAATAAATAAAAAGTAAGTTTAAAGAAGCTGTTAGTCAACTAGTTGGAGGGTAAACCCAAAACTTTAAACTCAAAAAACTAAACGAATTTTATGGAAAATCGCATTAAAAAACAATTTCAGCTGGGCGAAGCCTTTAGTTATTTTTTTCGCGTTTTCAGAAAAAAAGATCCTTCCCGCCCCGATAGCTTCAATTTAAGGCTCATGCACGGCATTAACAAGATCAGCATTGTGATGTTTTTGTTTTGTCTGATTGTGATGATTGTTCGGGCTTTTACTCGTTAAAAATCATTATCGTGAATCTAGAATTGTTTCGTGAGCATTGCCTGACTATGCAGGGCGTTACCGAAGAAACTCCTTTCGGGCCCGATACATTGGTTTATAAGGTAATGGGCAAGGTTTTTGCGTTAACTTCCCTGGATGCCGAATCATTCTCCTGTAACCTCAAATGCGATCCTGAAAGAGCCTTGGAGTTACGGGAGCAATACGACTGGATCCAGCCGGGTTATCACATGAATAAAAAACACTGGAATACCATTAAGAGTCCTATGGGAAGCTCGGATGCCCTCATCCGGGAACTGGTTGATCATTCCTATACGCTGGTAAAATCCAGTTTACCCAAAAAACTACAGACTGAATTAGCTCAGCTTCCCAATTGAGAGTATGGAAACGATTGCTCTGATTTTATTATTCATCCCTTACGTGGTCATTCGATATTTTACGGAAGATCACGACACGCCTGCTGATAAAGATCGGAAGCGTTTTAACGAAGGCATTGAACTGGTAAAAAACAAGCAGTATGAAGAGGCTCATGCGTACTTCTCGCTGCTCGTCAACCGCTATCCTAAATCTGCTATTGCGTATTTATATCGCGGCATGGCTAATTATTACATGGGAAATTATTATTCAGCCTTGTACGATTTCACGCATTCGGCCTCATTTGATAATACCCAATGGGAATGTTTTCTTTATAAAGGTCTCTCGCATTTAGAACTGAGCGATTCAGATCAGGCTTTTCTGGAACTGGATAAAGCTGTTTGGCATTCACGCTCAGAGAACCCGAATGTGCTTCGTTTTCGAGGTGAAGCCCGTTACCGTCTTCGACAAATGGACGCAGCCCGACGAGATTGGGAACAGGCTGCCCAGTTGGGAGATGAAAACGCTGCTCACTACCTCCAATTGCACTTCGGTTCCCCTACCCGCCTTAAGAAATAGTCTGACTGGAGCCAATCTTCATTTATTTTCAAACTTTTTTGAGGGATAGATTGAATTTGTCAGGTCTTGACAGAAAAGAACGCTATTCGTATGAACGCCACATTACTTTCTGTTAAGCCGTTCCTGAGCGAAGATTTCCTCCTCCAAACTGAAACCGCTCGTGTACTGTATCATGATTATGCACGAGAAATGCCCATAATCGACTACCACTGCCACCTTCCTCCCGATCAGATTGCTGCAGATAAGAGCTTTGCAAATTTGACCCAGATCTGGCTTTATGGCGATCATTATAAGTGGCGTGCGATGCGGACAAATGGAGTGGCGGAACGCTATTGCACCGGGGACGCAAGCGATTTTGAAAAGTTCCAGAAATGGGCTGAAACGGTGCCTTACACTATGCGAAATCCTTTATACCACTGGACTCACCTGGAGTTACAACGGTATTTTGGGATTGATCGCATTTTGAATGCCCAGTCCGCCAAAGGCATTTACGATGAAGCTACGGCCTTATTAAACACGCCAGATTATACGGTGCGGAATTTACTTCGCCGAATGAACGTGGAAACGGTGTGTACAACAGATGATCCTTCGGATGATCTTAGATTTCACCAGCAACTGGCCAACGAAGGTTCTGACATCAAAGTGTTACCAACCTTCCGCCCGGATAAAGCGATGCTTTCCATTGATGATCCATTGGATTTTAATTCCTATGTAGACAAAATTGAAGCCGCTTCTAATATCTCGATCAGCACGTATGACGATTACGTAGCAGCCCTGCGTCAACGTCACGACTTCTTCGCTTCACTGGGCGGTCGTTTGTCTGATCATGGACTGGAACACGTCTATACGACTGAATATACTGAGTTTGAAATTCGTACGATTTTTGCAAAAGCCCGAAGTGGTCAGTTACCCACAGCAGAAGAGCGTTTGAAATTTAAATCAGCCATGTTGCTCGAATTTGCGATTATGGACTGGGAAAAGGGCTGGACTCAACAGTATCACCTTGGAGCCTTACGGAATAACAATGCTCGTCTGCTTCGTCAGTTAGGCCCCGATACTGGCTGGGATTCTATTGGCGATTTTAGCCAGTCCCGTTCGTTAAGTACGTTCCTGGGTATGCTGGATAATGACGACAAGCTGGCGAAAACCATTCTTTATAACCTGAATCCTGCCGATAACGAGGTATTCGCCACGATGATTGGTAACTTCAATGACGGCAGCACCCCCGGTAAAATTCAGTGGGGCTCAGGTTGGTGGTTCCTCGACCAGAAAGATGGCATGGAAAAGCAAATTAATGCCCTTTCCAACATGGGCCTATTGAGCCGTTTCTTAGGAATGCTGACGGATTCCCGTAGCTTCCTATCTTACCCTCGTCACGAATATTTCCGTCGTATTCTTTGCAATATGATTGGTAATGATGTAGAAAATGGCGAGTTACCCGCTGATATGGAATGGCTTGGACAAATGGTTCAAAACATTTGCTATAACAATGCGAAAGAGTACTTCAAGTTTTAATTGAGAAAGAAAGTACATAAAAAACGGCCCGCATATGACGGGCCGTTTTTATTTATCTTCTACCTCGGCTCAACAGCATATTAGCTTTCTGTACGACCTGAGGATTTTGTGATTTACTTTTCAGGTATCCTCCCAAATACGTAAACTCATCGGGGCCGGGACTACCCAACCTCTCATACCGATTCACCCGTTCTACCACCTGAGCCCACTGTTGGGTTCTGATTAACGCATTCAGTTCAGGAATCAGTGTTCGGTTTTCGATTGACTTCTTATCGAAGCCTAACGTATTCATATAGACTCCTAACTTCTGAATACGGACAGGAGTCATCACCGCAGCACGGCTGGAATAGAGCGTCGTCATGATGATATACTCACCCGTTTTCTTTAAATCTTCACCTGGGAATTTGGACTTGAATAAGGCCAAATGCGTCATAAAGTAGTCAAACAGCGGATTTTCAGCATCAAGTAAAACCTTTTGAATAACCGCAAACGTAGATTTCGACGTATAATCAGTCGGCTTCAACGCTTTTGTATAAGCCTGCATGGCCTGAATGTTACTGACAGTGTCCTTTACAATTCGCGTAAAGTACCCGTAATCCGCCAGAAAGCTGGTATTCCGTTCGCCCTGCCGAAAACGATTCTGATAACTTTGAGCCCTCTGTTTCGGATCTGCTACTCTCGCTGCCAGAGCTACCAGCTGCTGGGTAGAATTTTCCGTACTCTGAGCGTGAATAAGCTTCACATTGGAGTCAAAAAATAAAAACAAAGGTAAGGAAGGAACAAACAGGTTCTGTTTCGAAAGAAAAGCCTGAGCTTCTGGCGTATTCACGTCCAGTTTATAACTCACAAAACGATCATTAAATGCTTTTCCTACGGAAGCATTTTTAAACGTCGGAATAAAACTTTCGCAGACGTGACACGTAGGCGAGTATACTTCCAGAAAAACCAGTTTCCCCTGAGCTTTGGCCTGTGTAAAAGGAGTTCGAAGATTTCCCTGAATAAAAGTTACTCCCTGTCCAAAGGAATAGGTAGTAATAAGTACTAAACTGATTGCCCAGCTAAGTGTACGCATGGAGCGTTGAAATTTGATCGTTTGAAGTTTGATAAGGGTATTCCCTTCCTTCGGAGACGAACTAACCTTATCAAACAATCAAACGCACGAATAATGAATTATTTACCACCATTACGTTGTAACTCTTCCAGTTCGGCTTTCAGATTACGACTCAGGATTTTACATACGTCATGAATTTGCTCAGCCATTTTCTTATCTCCGGTAGCCGATACAACCGAATCCGCAACGCCTGACATGATTTCGATGTAAAACTGCTTCATATCTCCCACTTCCATGTCTTTCGTCCATAAATCAAGCTTCATCGTTGCCCGGTGGTAACGATCCCAGGTGGCAATAGAAACGGCCTGAGTATCATTCAAACCTTCGTTTGGGTTGTCAGAAGCGTCCCAGTAAATTTTATTGGGAACATTATTTTCATCTAACTCAACATCAAAATGGATTTCTGCTTTTTTCATAAAAGAATGGCATGCATGCCTGTTTCAAAAAATTAATCAGGTTAGTAAAGGGCGAAAACTCCCGATAAGTTCCTTCTTTCTTGTTGATTGTTGTTCGTTAATGGTTACTCAAGCATTTTATAGCTTTGAAAGCCTTATTGCGATTGGCTTTATTACCATTCTGTTACCAGCTTTTTCGCTGATATTAACTAGTAAAGTGCTGCCAGCTTTTCGCTGGCAGTAACTCATAACTTTTAACGAATAACTATCAACTACTTTATTGTTGACCGAAAACCTTCTTCAGCAAATCAGTTACCCGAGCCTGTGGGTTCTCACGAATTTTAGCTTCCTCCTGCTCAACCAGCTTGAATAAGCCGTCAATCGCTTTACGAGTGGCGTAGTCATTCAGGTCAGGGTTCAGTTTCTGTGGTACCAGTGGCAATTTATTATAACTCGTTACGATGGTACCGTAATACCTGGTTGCCTGCGTCTTCTCGATGGAAGTCTGAATGACCGGAGAAAACTCTTTATATAATGCATCGAAAGATGTACGCTTCAGATATTCCGTCGCCGCATTTTTTTCTCCTTTCAGAATAGTAATGGCATCAGGGATCGTCATTTTTGTGATGGCATCTACGAAAATCGGAAATGCTTTTTTAGACGCATCCTCGGCACCCCGGTTCAGCGTTAAAACAAACTGATCCACCTGTTTACCTAAACCAATCTTGCGTAAAGTACTTTCAGCCTTCTGAACCTCAGGCGGTAATAGAATTTTAATTAAAGAATTTTTAAAGAATCCATCCGTTTTTGAAGCCTGGTCGGAACCATTGCGAATACCAACGGTTAAGGCTTCCTTAAGTCCTTTTGCAATTTCGTCGGAACCCAGACCTGTTGAGGAAGAGCTCTGACTGAGAATAGTGCCTGCTTTTTGAAGGATTCCACCTAACCCGCTTTTTTTAGGAGCGGCTTGTGTAGTATCATTCTGAGCCTGAGCTATTTGAGTAGTCAATCCTAGTACTAATAGACTACCAACCAAGGTTTTTACTCGTTTCATAAAGATTCGTGTGGTTGATGTTTTAAATTGGGTCAAGACTTTTTATGTAGTTTTGAGCTGTAAAATTAGACCAAAATCGAAACATCCCGTCAGATATTACGATTAGGTTTAGTAAGTAACGAGGCTGTCTGATCCGTCAACATTCCTCAATTTTCTGATACTGACTCCTTAAGTAGAAAAAATGAATACCATTACTGCTGAAATTATTACGATTGGCGACGAAATTTTGTTCGGCCAAATCACTGATACTAACACCCAATGGATAGGAGCTGAATTATCCGCTATCGGTGTTCGAACGATTCGTAAAAGCTCCGTGGGAGATAATAAGTCAGAAATCTTACGCATTCTGGCTGAAGCCGGGCAACGAGCTGACATTGTCATCATGACCGGTGGCCTCGGGCCTACCAAAGATGACATCACAAAAACAACACTTTGTGAGTATTTTGATACCAGTCTGACGATCAATGAAGAAGCTCTGGTCTTTGTTACCGAGTTTTTCCATAAAAGAGGCCGCGAGATAACCGAAATCAACAAAGGTCAGGCCGCATTACCGTTAAACGCGACTTACGTACCCAACACCCGTGGCACTGCTCCGGGTATGTGGTTTCGGGAACGGAGTACGATCTTCGTTTCCTTACCCGGCGTTCCGCACGAAATGAAAGGATTAATGACGGATGAAATTATTCCCCGCATTAAGCAATCATTCGATTTGCCAGTCATTTATCATAAAATGATAAAAACAATTGGAATCGGTGAGTCATATCTGGCGGAGCGAATTGAAGCCTGGGAAGATGCTCTTCCACCGCACATCAAACTGGCTTATTTGCCTTCCATGGGTATGGTGAAGCTGCGACTTACGGCTACAGGAACCCATACGGATATTCTTGAAAAAGAGGTTCAGGAGCAGGTGATCAAAGTATTACCCTTAATTTCGTCATTCGTTTACGGATATGATTCTGACGAATTTGAAGGTGTTATGGCCGATTTGCTGAAAAAGTCAGGGCATAGCCTTTCAGCGGCAGAAAGTTGTACGGGAGGTTACGTTTCACACCTTATTACCAAGGTACCAGGAAGTTCAGCATACTTTGAAGGCGGCGTAGTCAGTTATTCCAATGAAGCCAAAATGCATACGCTAGGCGTTCAGGAATCAACGCTTATTGCTCACGGGGCAGTATCTGAAGAAACCATTCGGGAAATGGCCGAAGGCGTACGTAAGCGTTTTCAGACTACCTTTGGGCTAGCAACCAGTGGAATTGCCGGACCCGATGGTGGAACTCCCGAAAAACCCGTAGGTACCGTCTGGATTGCTTTGGCTACTCCTCAACAAACGATTACTAAAAAGCTTACACTCGGAGGAGATCGTGAGCAAAATATTCATCAGGCAGCTATTTCTTTATTGAATCTATTACGAAAAGTTCTGTTGAATATACCTCTGGATTAATTACTAAAATTGCCTTTGATTACAGATTCTAGGCTGTTTTTTTAAAACACAGTTTCATATGACTGAGATTCTCATGCCTGCTATGGGCGAAAGTATCCACGAAGCAACCGTATTAACCTGGCTCAAAAAGCCCGGCGATCACGTGGAAATAGATGAACCTCTGCTGGAAGTAGCGACGGATAAAGTAGATACTGAAATTCCCTCTACTTACACTGGAATTCTGAAAGAAATTTTGATTCAGGAAGGTCAGGTTGCCGTTATTGGCAAGCCTATTTGCCGGGTTGAAAGTAGCGAAGCGGCTCCTGCTGGAGAAAACCCGCAGCCCCCCGCTCCCGATGAGAACAGCAGTCCGGAGGAAATTGCCAGTTACCTGGAAAGTAACGTTAACTCCGCAGCGGCTTCGCTAGGACCACGTTTTGAAACGCCCGTTACTCAGGGCCGTTACTATTCGCCCCTAGTACTTACCATCTGCGAAAAGGAAGGCATTTCCATGGAAGAGCTAAACGCTATTTCTGGAACGGGAGCTGAAGGTCGGGTGACAAAGAATGATATTCTGGATTATGTAGCCAACCGACCTGCTCAATCAACAGCTTCTGCTACTCCTCCCCCTCCAACTACCACTCCTTCCCAGACACCGAAGGCCATGAGCAACGGTAATGTGGAAATTATTGAGATGGATCGGATGCGGAAGATCATCGCTGAGCGAATGGTAGATTCCAAACGCGTTGCTCCACACGTCAGTAGTTTCGTTGAGACGGACATGACTACGATCTCCCGCTGGCGAGATCGCATGAAAGTTCAGTTTCAAAAAGAATACGGTGAAAATCTGACTTATACACCTTTATTAATAGAAGCAGTCGTAAAGGCCATTAAAGACTTTCCGATGATTAACAGCTCGGTAGAGGGCGACAAGATTCTAGTTAAGAAAGCAGTGAATGTGGGAATGGCCGTTGCTTTGCCGAGTGGTAACCTGATTGTCCCGGTGATCCATCATGCGGATCAATACAATCTGGTAGGGTTAACCAAAAAGATAAACGACCTGACCAAGCGGGCCCGGGAGAATAAGCTTAAAGCGGAAGACCTGGCGGATGGAACGTACACGGTGTCAAACATCGGCTCTTTTGGGAACATCATGGGAACACCCATTATTTTACAACCACAGGTAGCCATCATGGCTTTTGGTGTGATCCAGAAAAAACCAGCGGTTTTGGAAACGCCAGAAGGAGATGTAATCGCGATTCGTCAAAAGATGTTTATCTCCCATTCTTACGACCACCGCATCGTCGATGGTTCCTTGGGAGGTCAGTTCGTGAAGAGGGTATCTGATTACTTGGAAAACTTTGATTCAGATCGCAAACTGATTTAACTCAGATAAATTCTTTAGTATACCAAAAAAGGACGACTCTTACGAATCGTCCTTTTTTAATGTATTCAAGAAAAGCTCTGGTTAAGCTTCCATTGCCTCTAATTCCTTCGTTTTAACAGGCTTCAGGCGAATGATATGCATCCAGTGAAGCGTTTTGATTACCGGATAGGTAGGATCAAACTCAAACCATTTGGAAGCGAAGTTTACCTGGTTAGGTAACTTGTGGTGGTTATTCTGGAATAATTCGCCCATCATCAGGAAATCCAGAATCAGTGAGTTACGAGACTTATCGTTATTGTCGTAGTTCTGGTAACCATATTTGTGACCACTCCAGTTTACGATTGCACCGTGAACGGGGCCCATCAGGAAGTGGATAGGCAACAGGAAGAAAAACGCCCAGTGCATGTCAAACCAGATGAAGGCAGCAATATAAATTAAGGAATAAGTCGTACCCCAGAAGATACGTGAATACCAGGAATCTCCGATTTTTTCGATGGTGTTCCAGTAAGGATAATTACGGTCAAACTGTGGTTCAATTTTGGTTCTACCAAAAAGAATCGCATTATAGATGTCTTTCGTCTTCCACATCATTGTGAAAGCGTTACTTGAGTTATGAGGCGAGTGAGGATCTCTTGGACCATCGCTAAAGGCGTGGTGCATCCGGTGAAGGATCGCATATCCTTTAGGGCTCAAATAGCTGGAACCCTGCGAGATGTACGTAAGTAGGTAGAAGAAGCGTTCCCAAAACTTATTCATCGTAAACATCTTATGAGCAGAGTAACGATGCAAAAAGAAGGTCTGGCTAAACAGCGACAGGTACCAGTGAATAATAAATGTTGGAATAATTAGTTGCATTTCGGCAGAATTAAAATTGTACCAGTGACAAAGTTAAGAATCAAACTCCAGCTTTAGCAGGATAGTTGCAAATGTTTATAAAATATTCAAAAAATTTTTCATACCTCTAATTTCCGAAATTATAAAGTAGTCATCGCGTAATAAACCAAATTGGCTCCCATTCGCAAGGCTTGCTGCCGTACGGCTTCGGGGTCATTGTATACGCTTTGATCCTCCCAGCCGTTCCCTAAATCACACTCATAGCTGAAGAAACAAACCAGCTTTCCCTGCCAGATCAGCCCCCATCCTTGCGGCGATTTACCATCGTGTTCGTGTACTTTAGGTAAGCCTGATGGGAACGGAAACTTCGCTTTATAGAGGGGATGATTGAAAGGTAATTCGACGAAATTTAGCTCCGGAAACACTTTTTTCATTTCCCGGCGGACAAATTTTTCTAGACCGTAGTTATCATCAATGTGGAGAAAACCACCTGCAATTAAATACTTACGTATATTTTGAGCTTCGGATTCAGTGAATACGACATTCCCATGTCCGGTCATGTGTACAAAGGGGTAATTAAAAAGTTCAGGACTGCCTGGCTCTACGATATCTTCCTCCGTTGCCAAATTGGTTTTCAGGTTCTGATTACAGAATTTGATCAGATTCGGTAATGACGTTTTATTACCATACCAGTCGCCACCACCCCCGTATTTCAGACGAGCAATGCGAAGGGACGCTTGCTGAGCCCATGTATTAATGCTCACGAAGCAAATGATAATCAATACACTTCCAGCAATCTGTTTCAGATTCATAGGCTTTATTGATTCACCAAATCAAACGTATGAACGGCAATGAGTCCTGCCGTTTCGGTTCGTAATCGACGAGTACCCAAACTTACGGGCTGGAATCCGGCTTGTTTAGCCTCTTCTATCTCTGAAGCGGTAAAATCCCCCTCCGGCCCGATTAATACAACGTAATTCTTCTCTGGAATGATTTCTGATTTCAATAATTTTCGGTCATCATCTTCCAGATGGGCAATGAATTTTTGTGAATCCGGACTTACCTGTTTAAGAAAATCTTTCCAGGGAATAAGTCCTTCAACGGTGGGTAATGTCCAGCTAAGCGACTGTTTCATTGCCGAAACGGCTATTTTGTGTAATCGCTCCAAATGAATGGACTTTCCTTTCCAGTAACGTTCGTCCGTGCGTTTGGTTAGAATAAAGGTGACACTCGCCACTCCTACCTCCACGCATTTTTCCAGCATCCATTCAATCCGATCCAAATCTTTAGTGGGCGTTATGGCCAGGTGAATCGAATAAGAACGGGGCTTTTCCTGCTCTAACGACCGAATTTGTACCGAGCAGCGTCTAGGATCCGGGTTTACGATTTCGGCTTCGTAGAGACTCCCTTTTCCATCTATAATTCTTATAGCATCGCCCGTACCCAGCCGCAAGACTTTCACGGCATGACGTGATTCTTCTTCCGATAGATACAGGCGTTCCTGAATTTCTGACTCAAAAAATAAATGCATAACTACGTAATCAGTAAATGATGATCAGTGTCACCATTCACTGATCAGTACTAAAGGCTTTATTCCTCTTCTTCGTCCAGACTATGGAAGGAGTAAAGCGTAGGATCCAGATTCAACTGACCGGAATTGAATTCGGTAACGAACTTCTCAATTACCTGATCGCTCAAGGCCTCCACATTCAGGCAGATATCCAGTTCAATCGTGGCTTCTTCGAGGTTTTCTTCCGTTTCGAGGTGTTCCGTTACTTTGATTTCTTCGTTTTCCTCAATCTCTTCGATGATTTCCGTAATCAGTAATTCTACTTCTTCATCAATTTCATCGTTAGCCTGATAGGCTTCATCACGCTGATCGATGGGAACGTATAAGGGATGTTCCTGCATAGCCCGGCGTTCCGCTTCTTCGTATACCAAACTACTGTGGTGCAGACGAAGCGTGTATAACACCGCGTCAAAAATCACTTCCTTACCTTCATGGTTGCCAACAAATTGAAAGTGAGCATATTCATCTCCCGTTGGTTCGTCCAGATCAGGGTCTTCGGTGTAAACAAAAGAATGGCCGCCCTGGCGGATTTCTTCTTTCAATTGCTGAATAGCTGAGGAGTCGTAGCCGGAGTTTTCTGCAGTCGGCATATAGTTTTGCATTGGTTTGAGAGCC
Source organism: uncultured Siphonobacter sp. (assembly GCA_913774715.1). GTDB lineage: Bacteria > Bacteroidota > Bacteroidia > Cytophagales > Spirosomataceae > Siphonobacter. Next base: position 13,853 of record CAJYHS010000162.1, read on the forward strand.
AAAGTACGAAAAAAAAGCCCGCAATGTCTGCGGGCTTTTTCCTATTTTTTTATCAGAAAAGTGATTTAGCGAAGCATCAGAAGCTCACGGTATTTCACTAACGGCCATTCATCATCATCTACGATGAGTTCCAGCTTGTCAACGTTATAACGTACCTTTTCAAAGTAATCCTTCACTTCAGTTCCGTACAATTTCGCCTGTTCTTCACTGTCTGTGATGGCATTAGCCTTTTTGCGAGCTTCTGTCATTTCATCTACCAGAATCTGAATCTGAGCCGTGTGCTCGGCAATACGCTTGATGGTTTCTACTGTTGGAGCGTAATATTTTTCTTCGATTCCGATGTCCTTCTGACCTTTCACGTTTTCTACCAGCTTCGTCTGATACTTCAGAGCCGTAGAAATAATGTGATTAATAGCTAAGTCACCAATGACGCGAGACTCAATCTGGATTTTCTTAATGTAATTTTCCAGTTCGATTTCGTAGCGGGCGTGTAATTCTTTCTCTGTGAAAATTTCGTATTTTTCAAAGAGTTCGACTACTTCCTTACGGGTATAAACCGCCAAAGCTTCCGGGGCTGAACGGATATTGGATAACCCACGACGTTCGGCTTCCTCTACCCAGTCATCAGAGTAACCGTTTCCTTCGAAAATAATGCGTTTTGATGAAGTAATGTATTTTTTAAGTACTTCAACAATCGCTAATTCTTTCTTCAGATCCGTATTAATCAATGCATCTACATCCTTACGGAACTGAATTAACTGATCAGCCACAATCGTATTCAGAATCGTCATGGCTGAGGCAGAGTTAGCCGAAGACCCTACAGCTCTGAATTCAAATTTGTTACCCGTAAAAGCGAACGGTGATGTACGATTACGGTCAGTATTGTCAAGTAACAGTGAAGGAACTTTGTTAATACCCAGTTTCAGATATACGTTATCTCCTTTTTCAAGCTTGAACTCGGTCATAGGAGGCATATTCTCGATGGTATCAATTACCCGGCTCAGTTCAGAACCCAAGAATACGGACATGATCGCTGGAGGAGCCTCATTAGCTCCCAGACGGTGTTCGTTACCTGCCGTAGCGATGGTAGCTCGCAACAGATCCGCATGATCATGTACGGCTTTGATTACGCAAACCAGGAAGCTTACAAAACGCAGACTTTCTTTAGGTTTGGTACTCGGACCCAACACGTTAATACCGGTATCAGTTGCTAATGACCAGTTATTATGTTTTCCCGAACCATTAATTCCAGCAAATGGCTTTTCGTGGAATAACACCTTGAACTTATGGCGAGACGCAATCTTCTGCATCAAGTCCATTAACAGGGCATTATGGTCACAAGCCAGATTTACTTCTTCAAACGTGGGAGCCACCTCAAACTGAGCGGGAGCCACCTCGTTATGACGGGTACGAACGGGAATACCTAGACGTTGAGCTTCTACTTCGAAATCTACCATAAAGGCATTAACCCGGGGAGGAATCGAACCGAAGTAATGATCTTCCAGCTGCTGACCTTTAGCGGGCGAATGTCCAAAAACGGTACGTCCAGCCATTAATAAGTCTGGGCGAGCATTGAAGAGGGCCTCGTCAACCAGGAAATATTCCTGTTCTGCTCCCAGCGTCGGGATGGTCTTTTCAGTATTTCGGTCGAAATACTCACTCATGACTTTTGTCGCTGCTTTGTCAATGAGTTCAATCGACTTTAACCAAGGCGTTTTATAGT
>CAJYHS010000163.1 GCA_913774715.1 uncultured Siphonobacter sp.
TCGCCATGGATTTTGCTTCGTGAAGGAGACGATCCTGGATGTGTTCCCGGAGCGTTTTACCCGTATGATTTTTAATTAGTGCATTTAAATAGTTGGGATGTACGTGTAGCTCTTCCGCAAATTCAGCCGCAGTCTTGAGTTTTGTGAAATGGGTATGATCCTGCACCTGAAATGACGATTCAAGCAAAGATAAAAACTGATAGATGTAGCCGTAATTATCAGACACCCGCATTTTGCTCCGGTTTCTGCCGGCTCTTTTACTTTCTAGCAATATGAGTTGTAACTGTAATAAAATAGCCTGTTTTTTATCCTCATCGTTGCCCCGCTCTTCTTTAAGTATCGTGGCAAAACATCCATCGATCAGAGTGGATTGATTATCCTGCAATTGTATGACCGCCTGATCGGCTTGAAAAAAAGGATATTGTCTTACTAACTGGCCTACGTGCTCGGCATCGTGGCCGAAATAATCAGGATGAATAAGGCAGAAATGTCCTCCCGTTTCTTCCGACGTCGTTTGCCAGGACATGATTTCGTTGGGATGTACGAACGCGATTTCATTCGGCCCCATTTCATACCGGTGAAGACCGATGGTTAATAAGCCCGTGCCCGAAGTCATATGAAAGATCTTGTAAAACCTTCTGCGGTGGGGCGAGATATAGTCTTTAACCGGATAATCATCCCGGTTTTCGATAACAAAATAGCTTGAATGAACCGGATAATGCTCCACATGGAGTAAGGGAATTTTGTACTCTTCTGCGGCGAATTTTTCTAGTTCAAGTCTGGGGATCTCATTGGTTTTCATCTTCACTATTGATCGACTAATAAATATACGCGATCCAACTATAACCCAGTTCTATCCTTGTCTGGTGCTCAAAATAAACCAACCACCTAGACAGACAGTCTGCTGGTTGGTTAGGTAAAGCTATTCCTAATAATCAGTGGATTTGCTGATGCTTTCAAAAGCCTGAAGATCCTTCTGCAAAAGTTCGATTTTACCGTGAGCCATACCAAATGCATCAGAACCTAAAAATAAATGCAGTGGTTTGATTTCCATTTCCGCCACCTGGATAAAGGCCGCCGCCGCTTTGTCAGGGTCACCCGGCTGATTACCGATGATTTGCTTACTATGCAACGTTTCCAGATCACGGGCTTCCTGGTAAGCGGCAATCGGATGAGCAGCCGTTCGCAATGACCCCTGAAGCAGGAAGTTCGTTTTAAAATAGCCTGAGTAGACAATGGTTGCCGAAACGCCCATTGATTGTACTTCCGCAGCTAAGGCCTCCGTCAGGCCAGCTACGGCAAACTTGGTGGCGTTATAGATACCCCATCCTGGAAAACCACCCATAAAACCAGCAATGGAGGAAATATTAAAAAAGGCTCCTGTAATGAACCATATTTGTTTGCATTCCATGATCTTCTTTGTTTTTGTAGGATACAAAGTTGGCATGCCTCTCAAAATCGGGCTTTACTCAGAAGAAAGCAGTATTTATTAGTTTCAAAGATTCCCTATTTTCAGCCTGGGTCAGCTCTTATCCACGCGAGATACCTACTAGCAAAAGGCTCAACGGAAGCAATTCCATTGAGCCTTTTGTGAAGAGTACACTATGTAAGGTTTTTGGTGATCCTTTAAAGCTATGCTAGTAAATCCTGCATACCGAACGCGGTTATGGCTTTTGCCTGTTCTACTTCCACTGCGTCATTAGCGGTTTTCACCAGAGTACCAGTGGAGGGATCTACCACGGTCCGTAAAGTGCGTTTTCCTTGGGGCAGTTGGATCAGATGTACCACCGCGTCTGCTACTTCCTGAGGATCAGGCTTCACGGTTTCGAATATTTGACCGATGGCCGCAAACATTTTTTGTTGGTTATAAGCAATCTTGTCATAAGCAGCCACTACTGATGTATCCGATCCTGACTGAACTTTCTGTGACATCTCGGTAGGGAACGTGCCGGGTTGAATAATGGCTACGTCTACTCCCAAAGGTCTCACTTCGTAATGCAATCCTTCACTCAGGCCTTCCAGTCCAAATTTTGTAGCACTGTATACCGTTGAAAAAGGTCCTGCGAATGTACCAAAACCACTGGATACGTTGATAATCAGCCCTTCAGCTTGTTCACGCATGTAGGGTAATACCAGCTTGATAAGTCGCCAGGGAGCGAATACATTCACGTCGAACAAGCGTTGCACATCTTCAGTAGTAGCACTTTCAGCCACACCAAACATGGAAACTCCTGCATTATTGACCAGCACATCTATCGTTCCCTGTTCCGCGATAATGGTATCGATTGCCCTTTTTACACTTACTTCGTCTGTTAGGGTAACGTCAAGAACGGTTACGTTTTCTACCGTGGCCAGAGCTTTGGCTTTATCGATATTTTTCCCGGTAGTATCTCTCATGGTGGCATAAACCTTATGTCCCAGAGCGGCTACACTATGAGCCATCAGCCAGCCAAATCCACTGTTGGTTCCTGTAATTAATACGATTTTTTTGTTCATGGTTCAATGGTTTAAATCAACGAAGCAAAGGTTCGCAGTTAAACCAGGAAACCTTTTACCAATTGGTAAAAAGCAATTTCATCGAATATTTCTTCGTATTCTGCTTAATGATTGTTGGGTGATCCCCAGGTAAGAAGCGATATAAGCCAGCGGCACGCGATTGGCAAGGGATGGAAACTTCTCGATAAAGGATAAGTAACGGGTAGTCGCATCTTCAGAAACCAATGGGCTTCTTCGGTCTATGGCTTCGAGCAGGCATTTCTGGTAAATTTTAGCTACCATTTTATCCCAGCCAATAATGATATTGAAGAGCTCTTCCCAATCTTTTCTGGTAAAAACCAGTAACTGACAATCGGTGACGGCCTGTATATATTCTGAAGACGCTACCTTCGATTCAAATTTTTGATAATCCACCACAAAGCTTTTCTCTTCGACAAAGTTATTTGTGATTTCTTCACCCTTATTGTTATAGTAACAAAAGCGAAATACGCCCTGTAAAACAAAGCCGGTGTATCGGGGTATTCTGCCAGCTTCAGAAAAATACTCGCCCTTACGAAGCTCTAATGCTACGGCTTTGCTGGCAATGAGATCAATTTGTTGCTGATTCAAATTGCCAAATTGTAGAATATAGTTAAATAATTCCTCCATTGATTAAAGATAGAGGGCTAGTACGGAGGTTTCATTTATCATTTGGTAAAAAATCAGCGATCTGGTTTATGCTGTGATGTCCAAAAGGTTTGTATAGATTTTTGCCATCCTGAAAAGATACCCTGAAGAAGAAGTGAAAAAATCACTTTTAGAGAAATGTCTATCTGTTTGTAATCGCGTTGAAAATATTTGGATAAATGAATATATTGATAATCCAATTATTTCTTTTTTTGAAAGTAACGGGTTTTAAAGAAAATCTGAACTAGCTCAACATGATGAATGGGATCTGCCATCTATCTATATGATTTATCAGGATAATTAATGTATAATAAATGGCCGATACATTGCTTCGTAGCCAGCGTATCTCAAAAGCAGAGGCTTTAAAGACTATTTTAAAATAACCATACATTCTGATTTTATAGAGAAATGAACGCCTCATGAAACTGTCAATACTTTTCATAAGATCCTATTAAAAAGGAAGCTGTCTCGGTTACTCCGAGACAGCCCATAGCGTTTTGAATCCACTCAACCGACTTTCCTTAAACCAGGTTCTAACCACCACTTCCCGAAGAAATTGACTCTATACTATCCAAGGATTAGCGTGATCTATAGTATGGGCAGACGACAAAACTACTTGAGTAGCAATGGTGTCGGCTTGTTCTCAAAATTCCTGCCCGTTCACTACGTCGTTAGTAGGAAGTGATATCACACTCAATCACCCTAATAAACGTGATTACCAGACAAAATACTCCCTCTTGCCAATTCAAGTCACTCCTCGCCCAGAGGTCTAATTCCGGATAATGAGGCCTAAATGTAGTGATCTCACATGCGGTAGCATTTATTGGGGAATGCTTAAATGGACTTACTGGAAGTAATAGACACGTCTGATGTTGACATATAATAATAGTAAAGGACATTCCATTAACAGGATTTATTTCTATTGTATACAGACCAGTACTGTAACGTAACTCTATACTTCCCTCTAAAGCAGACTACTTCTCGGCAAGTAATTTTCGGTTACTACCCAACTTTCTGCGAATAGTTGATGGTTCCTGCTTCCTTGGGCGACTATTGATAGCATATCTCTTGAAGCTCCTGCCCCCCTTCAATCCCAATCCATAAACAGCGAACTTATATCTGAAGCCTGTTCTCCAGAAGGCATTTGTATGATTTTAAAATTCTTACGGTTGCTACTCATGTTTTATTAATTACAAATGACTATAATTAAAGATTTATTAATTTAGAATATAAGTTATCTATCAAATCGAGATTTTAAATTGCTAACTATTTTCTAACCAATAGAACCTCTGTATACTGAAAATACACCTACCGATGAGCCGCTCAAGGCTTTGTTGCACGAAGGAGATCGTGCTGCTTTTGAGCTATTGTACCGAAAATACTGGCGTCGATTGTATGATTCGGCTTACAAGCGGGTGCAATCGCGAGAAGATTGCGAAGAAATTATTCAGGAACTATTTCTGGATTTGTGGACCAAACGTCAGCATGTAACCATTACCACTTCACTGGAGGTTTACCTATTTACGGCCCTTCGCTACAAAATTTATAATTATATCCGCTCCCAGCTAACTAAACGAGCTCACGTAGATTATGTGACTAGTTTGGGAATACCACAGGCTAATCTGGTGGAGGATCAGCTTTACTACGAAGAACTGCAACAAAACTTACATCAAGGTCTGGCTCAGTTACCCG